>DASXZO010000052.1:0-50546 GCA_036501845.1 Acidimicrobiia bacterium
GCCCTCGTGATCGTGGGTGACCACCACGATCGTCACACCACTGGCCCGTAGACCGGCGAGCAGATTCGTCAGCGCCTCGGCACCCGACGCGTCGAGTCCGGCATACGGCTCGTCGAGCACCACGAGACCGCGCTGCTGCGCGAGCAGACTCGCGATCGCGACGCGGCGCTGCTCGCCGCCACTCAGGCTGTCGATACGCCGTGCGCCGAACACCACAGGATCGAGCCCCACAGCGGCGAGCGCGGCATCGGCTTCGGCTGGAGTCACAGCCGCGGCATCGGTGACCTCGTCGCGCACGGACGCGCGCTGCAACTGGAGGCGCGCGTGCTGGAACGACAGCCCAGCGTGGGTGGAGGCGCGCGCGTGCGTGCCCGCCACCGCCGCGATACCCTCCGACGGAACGAGGAGCCCGGCCATGATCCATGCGAGTGTGCTCTTGCCGCACCCATTGGGGCCCTCGATCACCACCGTCTCGCCGGGATCGATGTGCAGGTCGAGCGGGTCGAGGGCGCGATGCGCCCACGGTGTGCCTGCGTCGTAGACGTGACCCACGCCGGTGAGATCGACGGCGGCACCAGCACGCGGCGCAGCGGCACCGAGATACGCGCGAGGCCGCGACGCCGGCGCGTTCCGCGTGGCGCCTGCACCGCGGTTCAGCCGGCCGGCATCGAGCGCGATCGTCACGTCGCCCTGCGCGGCTTCGTCCTCGTCGTGGGTGATGTGCACCACAGTGGTGGCTCCGCATGCCAGCCGGCGGTAGAGCGCCATGAGCTCGGCACGGCCTTCGTGGTCGACCATCGCCGTGGACTCGTCGGACACGATGAGGCGCGGCTCGCGCGCGAGCGCGGAGGCAACCGCCAGGCGCTGTAGCTGCCCGCCCGAGAGCGTCGAGGTGTCGCGATCGTCGAAACCTGCGAGTCCGACGCGCTCGAGTGCGTCGTCGATCATGGCGGCCGAAGAATTCGGCGCGCTCCACGCCACGTCGTCGCGCACACGCATCCCGAGCACCTGGGCCTCGGGGCGTTGGAAGATCATCGCGGTGCCACCCGCTTCGCCGAGGCCCGGCGCGCCGGCCCGCTCGACGCGTCCGGCAGTTGGCAGGAGTCCGGCGAGCACGCGGCCGAGGGTCGACTTGCCCGATCCGTTGGGACCGACGACGGTCACCAGCCGGCCCTCGGGCACGTCGACGCTGACGTGGTCGAGTGCTTGTGTCGCGGCGCCGTCGTAACGCAGCGACACGTCGTCGAGATGGGCGGGTACCGGCGCCGCGGGTCGCGTGTCGTGCACGTACGTGCTGGGCCGCAGCGGCGCGGCGTGCTCGAGCGCGTGCACCACCGGCTTGGCGATCACGTACGCGACCGCCAGGGCGCCCTCGATCGCCACCAGGAGCACCACGATGACCGTGAACCACCAGTGCGTGATGAGCCAGCTCACCGTCGTGTCGCCGGCGTGCGCGATCGCGCCGAGCTCGAAGCGGCGCAGGATCTTCGCCACACCGCGCCAACTGTTCCGCACCTGCGCGAGCGCGAGGTTGCGCGACGAGTTGAGGATTGCAAACGCGCCGACCACCACGGCACTCGCGGCGGGCCAGAGCACCGCGGCGCCGATGCCGAGCGTGCGCGCGAGGCTCCAGCCGCGACGCCGGCCGATACCCACAACAGCACCGAGGGTGGCGCACACCACCGAGTTGATCGCGAGACCGGTGCCGCCGGCGAGCAGTCCCACAATCGCGCCGGTTGCTGCCGCCGCGAGCAGCGCACGCAAGCGATGCCGTGCGGCCACCGCTGCGTACGGAGTGACCGACCACGCCACGAGCACGCCACCGGCCGGCACGAACTGGCCGAGCAGGCAAAGACCGACGCTGATGTCGGCGAGGATCGCCGCCTCGGTGATCTCGAGCGCGCGCAACCGCCGCGTCGCGCCGCGGTCGTCCGTCACCATTTCGTTCAGTTCGGACCGGATGCGCGTCGACGCTAGGCGCGCCGTCAACGCTCGAATCCTCGCAGCTGTGGAGATCGTGTGCGCGGTTGAACCCGCGCTCGTCAGCCGATCAGCAGGGGCTCTTGGTTGCGGTGAGCTCGCGTGTGAACGGCACGATCGCGGCGTCGCCGGCGTGCGCGAGGTGCCCCTTACCGTCGCTGCCGTTGATCTTCGTCACCGCGGGCGTGAGCCCGAACAAGTCCTCCCACGTGTGCAGCTCGGAGAAGTGGTTGTAGGTGCAGGTGCTTCGGTGTACGTGCAGACCGGGGCCGAGCAGCACCGCGCCGATCTTGCCGCCGCCGGTCGAGAACACGCTCTCACCGCAACAACTTGTGGTGTCGCTGTCGGAGCCTTCGTCGAAGGTGATCAGGATCAGCCCGTGGTTCTTGTATGCCGCAGAGGCTTGGATCATCGGCACCACGCTGGCAAGGAAGGCGTTGGCACTCACGAGCCCGCCCGCGCCCGGGTTCGCACCCTCGGCGCCCGGGCCCTTGCACGGCTTGTCGTGGCCGTCGTTGCACAGGTTCGGGGTGATGAAGGTGTACGCCAGCGCGTAGGTGCTCTTCGAGAGGTCAGACGCCATGCGCGCGAACGGGAACACGTTGTTCACGCACTTCGAGTTGCCGGTGGCCGGCTTGTTGATCAGTGTGTGGAAGTAGACGAACGGGTTGTGCCGGGTGGCGTACTGGTCGGTCGCGGTCGCGGCGAAGGCCGAATCGACTGCCCCGACGGCTGGGTTGATGGCAGCACCGTTCGACTCGGGTTGGCCACAGGGCGACGTCTCGCGCCCAGGCGTGTTGCCCATGTCTTGCATGTAGCCGCGCCACGACTTCTTCGCCGCGCCGAGCTGATCGGCGAGCGTCTTCACCGTTGTCGGGAACACGCAACCCGAGTCCTGCGGTGTCACCGGGTGGTAGATGCCTTTGGCGTCCACCGTGCCGCCCGTGTCGTGATACACGGGGCAGTCCTGGCTCGTCGAGCTGAACTGCGCCTGGCCCGAGATCATGGCGAGGTAATTGTCGAGGCTGTTGTGGCCGGTTGCGTAGTAATTCGGCAGGAACACGCCCTGGGCCGCGAGCTTGTCGAGCTCGGTGCCGGTGTTCGGGAACGAAGCCGTCTCCTCCTCGTTCTCGAGCACGATCTGGAACACGTGGCTCACCACCGGCGTGGTCTTCGCCGTGGTGGTGGTGGTCGTCGCCGCCTTCGTCGACGCGGCCGTTGACGACACCGCCGACACACCCACAACCGCACACAAGGTGCCGGTGACGAGCACGGCAATCGGAAGGGCGGCCCGGCGTCGGGTCCGCGCATGGAGATCGGTCATGGTGTTCCTTCCACTGTCCACGTGCGACTCGCACGCGGATTGCCCATATCGCCTCACACTGTGACACGCGCCGCGCGCTGCGCACCAACCTCGGCCGCCGGGCGACGAGATCCCCTTGTTCGGCAACGCGGTGTGATGCCCAGTCGACGAGGAACCGGTGCCCAACGTGACGGCGAACGGGGCGGTCCCGGTCACGGGTCGCCATACAGTAGGGGGGTAGAGTAGTAACGAAGGTTGCGAGCGGCGAGAGGTGAGGCAATGGCGGGCTACAGCGACCGGAAGGTTCAGGTGCAGCAGCGGCTCCGGCGTATCGAAGGGCAGGTGCGGGGCCTGCAGCGGATGGTCGACGAGGACGCGTACTGCATCGACGTGTTGACTCAGATCTCGGCGGCGACGCGTGCGCTGCAGAGTGTCGCGATCGAGTTGCTCGACGAACATCTCGCGCACTGCGTGCTCGACGCGGCCGCGGCCGGCGGCGACGAAGCGCGCGACAAGATGGCCGAGGCGTCCGACGCGATCGCGAGGCTCGTTCGGTCGTGAACGCTGTGGTCGCGTTCGTGAGCGCCGGCGATGTCGGCAGCAGCCTGCGCGAGGCGTTCTTCATGTTCTGGGCGACGCTGTGGGCATTGGTCCTCGGCTTCACGCTGTCCGGCGCCGTGCAGGCGTTCGTGTCGCGCGAGCAGATGCGCCGCACCCTCGGCGATCACGGCCCGCGTGCGGTGGCGCGTGCCACCGCGTTCGGCATGGTGTCGTCGAGCTGCTCCTACGCCGCGTCGGCGATGTCGAAGTCGCTGTTCCAGAAAGGCGCCGACTTCGTGACCGCGATGGTGTTCATGTTCGCGTCGACGAACCTCGTGGTCGAGCTCGGCATCGTGCTCGTGGTGCTGATGGGCTGGCAGTTCGCGGCGGCCGAGTTCGTGGGCGGACCGATCATGATCGTGCTGCTCGCGCTCACGGGCGGCTTCGCGATCAATCGGTTGCGCGCCGACCGCGCCCGCCGGCGGCTCGACCAGAGCACCGACGGCCGCGATCACGACCACGATCACGGGGCGATGGCGGGTGCGACCGATGCGAACGGGCGCGAGCTCGAGCAGGCATCGTGGCGCATCAAGGCGAGGAGCGCCGCGGCGTGGTCGGACGCTGCGGGATACACGATGGCCGACGTCACGATGCTGCGGCGCGAGCTCGTGATCGGCTACGGCGTTGCCGGCTTCCTCTCGGTGCTGGTGCCCACCACGTGGTGGAACGAGATCTTCCTGCACGGTCACGGCTTCTGGACGAGCGTCGAGAACGCGCTCGTGGGGCCGCTGATCGCGTGCATCAGCTTCGTGTGCTCGATCGGCAACGTGCCCATGGCAGCCGCGCTCTGGCACGGTGGCATCAGCTTCGGCGGAGTAATCAGCTTCATCTTCGCCGACCTGATCGCGCTGCCGCTGCTACTCGTGTACCGCAAGTACTACGGCGGCCCGATCGCGGTGCGGTTGTTCGTGTGGTTCTACGCGGTGATGGCGGTGGCCGGACTCGTCACCGAAGGGATCTTCCACGTGGTGGGTGCGATTCCCACGTCGCGGCCGACGGTGATCGTCAGCGAGCACTTCGAGTGGAACTACACGACGTTTCTCAACATCATGTTCCTCGCGGTGTTCGCACTGCTGTACCGGCTGCATCGGAACCGAGCGAAGTTCGGGGCCGGCACTGCCTACGCGGCCGATCCGGAGTGCGGGATGCAAGTGGAGAAGGCGCATGCACCTGCGCACGTCGTCGACCATGGTGTCGACGTGTGGTTCTGCTCCGATCGCTGTCGCGATCGTTATCAACGTCAGCACGCGCGGCCGGCGTAATGCTTCGACGCGGTGACGTTGTGGCGCGTGAGGTTTGATCGTGTTGCGTCGCCGGGTAGTCCGTGTCGTATGGCAACGACGAAGAAGACAACTCGAACCGCGGCGAAGAAGGCGCGCACCACCACCAAGCGCGCCGCGAAGAAGACCGGCACCACTGCGAAGCGCACCGCAAAGCGAGTGGCAAAGTCGACGCGGAGCACCGCCAAGCGCGCCACGAACACGACGCGTAAGGCCACGACCGCGCCACGCAACCGGAGCAACGGCCACGGTCCGGCACGGCCGGATGCCCTCACCTTCTTGAAGCAGGAGCACCGGGACGTCGACGAGATGTTCGAGCGTTTCGAGCGCGCGGGGAGCGGCGCGATCCGGCGCAAGGAGCAGCTGCGTGACGGCATCGTCGCGGCGCTGTCGCAACACGCCGCGATCGAGGAGACCGTGTTCTATCCGGCGGTCCGCAGCGAGGTGCGTGGCGCCGACTCCGATGTGCTCGAATCGCTCGAAGAGCACCATGTGGTGAAGTGGTTGCTGAGCGAGTTGGACGGCATGGACCCGGCCGCCGAGCGCTTCACCGCCAAGATGACGGTGCTGATCGAGAATGTGCGCCATCACGTGCGCGAGGAGGAGCGAGACCTCTTTCCCGAGGTTCGCAAGCACCTCGATCGGGAGCGCCTTCGCGAGCTCGGCGATGCGCTGCGGGAAGCCAAGCGCACCGCGCCGACTCGGCCGCACCCTCGCTCACCCGACGAACCGCCCGGGAATGCGATCGTGGGCGGCGCGGCGGCTGTGGTCGACCGCGCTCGCGACACTGGCAAACGGGCCGTGCGCCGCGTCCGGCGCGAGCTCCCGATCTGATCTGACGAGCGGTCCGGGTCGGTCGGGGCGTCGCTGGCGCGTCAGCCGATCGAGCTGCCGACCACGTTGTTCGCCGACGAGAAGTGGTTCGACACCGTGCCACCGAGTGTTTGCAAGGCCACGATCACGATGATCGCGATGAACGCCAACAGCAGCAGATACTCCACCAGGTTCGCGCCGCGCTCGTTCGTGCGGGTACGGGCCCGGAGCCACGTCGTGAAGATCATCAACGGGTTCATGCGCCGAGAATGTCGTGCGCTCGGCGGCCTTACTTGAGGAGGTCCGGCGTGGCGATCGTCACTCGGGCGCGTAGGGACTCATGTCCATCCCCGGATACCGCGTGCCAACGTCGGCCACTGTCTGCTCGTTCCAGTACGGATCGCCGGGCCGCGGGAAGCCGAAAAGGTCGCGTTCACGCACCGTGCAGGCCGGAATCAACTTCGCCCACCGGTTCGGCGCCTGCTTCGGCCACGCCATCTTCCCGCCCCACGTGATGCCGCGTTGCTGGTAGTCGGCGAGGATCGAGAAGCGAGCACGTCGGGGCGCGGCGAAGTTCGAGCCGCGGTGCAGGATGTCGCTGCGGTACGCGAACAGGCTTCCCGCGGGGCCGGTGGCGGCCACCTCGCGCTCGGCGAGATCGCCGAAGCCGAGGTACAGCGGTGTGAACGGCACGTCGAGGCCGTCGGCGTAGGGCACGAGTCGCGTCGGTCCGTCGTCTTCGGTGACGTCGGAGAGAAAGATGAACGTGGTCATCTTCATGTAGGCGCCGTCACGCCGCGGCACCACGAGGCTGTGGCTGCCGTAGTCGCGGTGTAGCGGCTGGGTGTAGTCGATCGCGCCCGAGTACTTCGCCCACAGTTCCACCTTGTAGAGGTGCAGCTCGATGGTGCCGAGGAATCGCTCGGCCGCGTCGACGAGATCGGGGTGGAACGCGAGGCGATTGATCGCCCACGAGCGATACGGGAACTCCTCGACGCCGGCAAACTGGCTGGCGGTGAAGTTCGCGTAGCGACCGGGTTCGGCGAAGTAGTCGTCGGCGGTGGGGTAGTGGAGCGTGAGCGCGTCTTGGGCGGCGCGCAGCTCGTCGGGGCCGAGAAAGCCTTCGACGATCGTGTAACCGCGCTCGCGCAGCTCGCCGAGAGCGTTGTCGGACACTCGCACGAACCCGGACTGTACGGGAACGCGTATCGTCGGGGCGGCGCAACGAACACGAGGTACGACGTGCGAGCAGTGCAATTCGACATGGCCGACCCGGCGTTCCCTGCGTCGCTCGTCGAGATTCCCGAACCGGAACTTCCGGGCTCGGCGTGGGCGCGCGTCGCGGTGGCGGTAGGCGGGATCTGCGGCAGCGACCTCCACCTGTTTGCCCACAACACAGGCCCGTCACCCACGTTGATGGGGATGGCCGGCGTGTTCCCGTTCCTGCTCGGACACGAGATCGCCGGGCGTGTGATCGAGGCTGGTGCCGACTGTCCGTTCGCAGTTGGCACCCGAGTGGCAGTGGACCCGTGTATCCCGTGCGCGGCGCGCGGTATCGATCCGTTGTGCGCCAACTGTGCGCGTGGATGGACGTCGTCGTGCCTGAATCTCGACAGCCGCATCGTGAGCGGCGGTCGGTCGCTCGGATTCACGCGCGACCTCGGCGGCGGCTGGGCCGAGCAGGCGCTTGCCCACACCTCGATGCTGCACGCCCTCCCTGAAGCCGTCGGCGACCGGGGCGCGAGTCTCCACGAACCCGTGTCGATCGCGTGCCATGGCATCTTGCGTGCGCCGCCCGTCGACGGCGACCCTGTGCTCGTCGTGGGCGCCGGCATCATCGGCCTCGCCGCACTGGCCGCGATCAAGGGGCTGTTCCCGTCGTGCCCGGTCACCGTGCTCGCCCGACATCAACACCAGGCAGACGCCGCGGCGGCGTGCGGCGCCGACCATGTGGTGCGCAGCCGCGATGCGAGCGCGCACTTCGAAGACTTCGCCGAGATCACAGGCGCGCGCATCGTCGGCCGCAAGCAGGATCTCATGCTGATGGGCGGGTTCCCATATGTGGTGGAGGCCGTGGGCGCGCCGCAGTCGGTCACCGAGTCGCTGCGCGCCGCCGCGCACCACGGCACCGTGCTGCTGCTCGGGGCTGCTGGCGTGAGCGAAGTGGATCTCACGCCGATCTGGTACAAGGAGATCGCGCTGGTGGGCGCGATCGATCACACGGTCGACGCGGGCGCCGCACCCGGGCTTGCAGGTGGACCCGGCCGGCATTCCGTCGACCGCGCGCTCGACATCCTCGCCGCCGGACTACTGCCCGACACCGCTGTGGTCACCCACGAGTTCGCGCTCGACGACTACCGCGAAGCCGTCGAGACCGCGATCGACCGCAAGAATGCCCACGCGATCAAAGTCATCTTCCGCCCCTAACGAGCGAAGGGCGACGGTCGATGTCTGGCTGCCCGTGGGCGGCGAGCGAAGCGCAGCCAGAGTGAAGCGGAGCACGCGCCCGTGTGCCAGGCGGCGAGCGAAGCCGCGCAGAAGCGAGGTACGAGCGACTGAGCAGTGGAGTGAGTTCGCAGCGGAGCTGAACGAGCGGGACCAGCAAGCGGAGCGCCAGCGGAGCTGCTGGTAGCCGTGATTGAAGCGAAGCAGTAGTTAGCTGTGCTTCCAGGTGGTGGCGAAGCTGGTGCCGCCGGAGGCGAGGGCCGACACGGTGGCGTAGGTGATGCCGCCGCCCGCCTCGGTGATCGCGGCGTTGGTCCAGTGGGTCGACGAGAGCGAGCCCGAGTGGCCGGCGATGTCGGTGGCGCCGGCCTGCGTGTAGTGCATCGTGCCGTAGTTCGCGAGCGGGAAGTAGTTGCCCGAGCCGAAGCGGCCGACATCCTCGGTGATCACGTCGGTGGAGCTGCGGTTGCAGGTCTGGCCGGAACCGCACGCCTCGGTCTTGGTGAACGACTTCCCGGTGGTCACGTCCTTCACGAAGATCACGAACTTCTTCGTTGCGGGCTTGTAAGTGACGGTCGAGGTGATGGTGTCGCCGGCCTTGGTGGCCATCACGCTCTGGATCGAGTTCGTCGGGAACATCTCCCACCACAGCGTGTACTGCGGGGCGCCGTTCTTCGTGGGGCAGTACGCCGAGGAGCCGCCCTGCTCGACGGTGCCGTCGAACCAGCCGTCGAGTCCGATCCAGAACACGGTCCATGCCTGCGCGGCCTGGCAGTGCACCACCGGCTGCACCCACGTGGCCTTTACGAAGTTGAAGTCGGCCTGGCGCGACACGTAGGTGACGTAACCATCCCAGTTGCGTGACTGGGCGTGCTGGGTCGCCGAGGAAGAGACGTCGGGACCCACTTGCACGACGCCACGCGCCGGTCCTGCGTAGCCGACGGGTTGCGTGGCCGCGCCCGATTGCGGTGCCGCGAGCAAGGCCGGCAGCGCAATGGCCGCGGCCGAGAACATGATCAGTGCACGATTCGCGAGCCGCACGTCTCGCCTCCTGTCCGTGAGTCCACCCGGCACCAGGCTGGCGCGTCGCACGGCACCGCGTCAATGCGCGGGGCGTTCAAGTCGCCCCTCAGCGCTCGCTCTTGACGAGTCGCAGTGCGAGCATCGGGCACGACTCGACCGCCCGCCGCGCGTGCATCACGATGTCGGCTCCGATCTCTGTCGGATCGATCATGGGATAGCCCCAGTCGTCGAGCGTGATCCGCTCGGGAAACAGGTCGGCGCATACACCGTGACCGGCGCACTTCACCATGTCGACGGCGATCATGCGGCGGGTCACCTCCACACGTCCTGGCTCTGCGGCACCGGAAGTAGCCCGGGCCGCCGGGCACCGAGGCAAGGCGCTCGGCGCGCGTGGCGTTCGAGGTCGGAGGCGAATACGCGCAGCGCGCTGTGCAGGAAGCGGATCGCTCCGTCCGGGAGCTTGCACGCGCCGCGCCCTTCGATCTGACCGGCCCAGCGCTCGAGCTGGCGAATGTGTTCGGTGCCGGCGCGGCCGCTGGCGATCGCGTCCCAGGTGCCGGCGATCGCTGCGAGCCCGTTCACACACGGCCCGCACTGCCCCGCGGTCTCGTGTGCCATCCATGTGAGGATGCGCGCCGATTCCATGACGCCGCATCCGTCCGCTGGCAATACCGCCACCGCTCCGCATCCCACGCCACATCCCGCCCGGCGCAGGTCCTCGTCGCACACGCGAACGCGCGCTGCGGTTGCCGGGTCGAGCCACCCGCCGAAGTAGCCGCCCACGAGGACCGCACCGATGCCGTGCGTCGGCCCCGCGTGGTCGATGAGCGTTGCGAGGCGCGTACCGAGTGGCGTCTCGTAGACCGCCGGCCGCTCGACGGCGCCGCTCGCCGACAGCAGTGCGGTGCCCGGTTCGGCCTGCGTGCCGACTTGACGGAACCACTCGTCGCCGAACGCGGCGATCTGGGCGAAGTGGGCGAGCGTTTCAACGTTGTCGACGAGCGTGGGCCGGCCGCCGACGCCGCTCTCGAATGGTCGCGGCGGCGTATTGGTGGGGCGCGCCTCACCACCGTTCAACCAGTGGACCAACGCACTTTCTTCACCGGCGACGTAACGCGGCGGGCTCGTGCGCAGCGAGATCGACAGCGACGGACTCTCGCAACGTGTTCGCTCCTGGAGCGCCCGTTCCATCGCTGCGATCGTGGCGGTTTGGGTGCGCTCGATGCACACGTACACCGTGTCGGCGGCGACGGCCATCGCCGCGAGCTCGGCGCCGTCGAGCACGAGGTGGGGTTGCCACATCATCAGCGTGACGTCCTTGCGGCTGAGCGGCTCACCTTCGGTGCCATTCGCCACGACCACCGCTCGCCCACGCCGCGCGGCGACCGCCTGCATCTTTGTGGCGGTGGGAAAGCCGGCGCCGCCTCGTCCCCGCAACCTCGCGCGCCCAGCGCGGGCGACCAGCCCGGCCGCGCGGTCACGGTGAGCGTCTGGCGCGGTGTAGTGCCGCCGGTGCTCGGCGAGATCGGTCGGGCCTTCGGATCCGATGAGTCCGAAGAGTCGGCGTGGGCCTGATGGTCCTTGCCGGGTCGGCGTCTCGGACACCGTGGCTTTCGTCATTGCGCGCCTCCAGCCGTGCCCGTCACCGCGCCGTTCACTGATCCGGTCGTACGGTCGATGCGAAGTCGCGTGACCAGGTGCAGCACGGCGCCGGTCCGATCGGTGAGCGTCGCGGCGAGGCGCGTCCCCACCAGGCTTGTGACCGTGCCCTTCCATCGATGCGTGGCGCCGGCGGGCCCGAGCGCTACGTCGCCGGTGTCGAGCACGATCCCTGGGCCCGACGCGAGGCCGTGAAGTTCGACGTCGAGCGCGAGGAGCGGAAGCGAGTGGATCGTGCCGCGGATCGCAATGACGCGTCGCCCGTTGGCCGCGGTCGGCCCGACGAGGCGCACGCCGTGAAGAGCGCCGCGAAAGCCGCTGGCTTCCACTGGTTGCGCGACCACAACGCGCGCGTGCCGCGTGGCCGCGGTGGTCGTGGTCGTCGGCAGCGCCGTGCGCCGCGCGGTCGTGTGGCCCCAACCCGCACCAAGCGGGCCAAGGATCGCCCAGACCACGATTGCCATCACGAGTACGGGAGTAGTGGCGACTGCGGCCCAGCCGATCGGGCGCACGTGCTCGCGATCGACGGCCACCCGCCAGCATGCAGCCGCGACGACCCCGAGCAACATCGCCATATCCAGCACCACCGACCAACCGAATCGCGAGTCGCTGCCGGTACCGAGCGCGTGCACGAAAGCGACCGGCCAGCACACGTACGCGAACCAGTGCACGAAGCGCCACGACCGATAGCCCAGCCGCACACGCAACAAGCTGGTGATCACGAGCGCGACCAATAGATCGAACGCGACCGCGCCCATGCCGAGCCAGAACGTGCGGTACGGCGATCGAAAGGGGATGACCGCGTCGATGTAGTGAATTGGCACGTAGCCGTCCTGCACGGTGGTGGCGATGTGCAGGGCTACGAACACCACGACGAGCAGCGACACGTTCTTGTGCACGAGCTCGATCACGTAGCGGGGCCACGTGCGAGTCTCGAGCCTGATGCTGGTGATGATTCCGAGCATCACGGAGGCGGTGAGGAGGATCATCGACACCACGCCGGTGCCGCGCGTTGCGTACCACAACGCCTTACCGCCCGTCGCGGCGATCATGAGTGCATCGCTACGGCGGTTCGATCGACTGGCCAGCCGTTCACCGCGGTGACGGCACCCGACACGTGGACGAGCCGGGCCGGCAGGCCGATCTCGGCGAGCCAATCGAGGGCGCGCTCGCCACGAATAATGCACGTGGTGGACGCGATGTTCGCGTCGACGGCGCTGGCCGCCGCGACGCTCACGGTGCGCCAATGTTCAGGCGCGGGTTGCGACGTGTTTGGGTCGAGGATGTGGTGCGCCGCGGTCCCGGCGACCTGCCACCGCCGCACGGTCGTGGACGACGTCGCGAGCCCACCGTCACGGATTGCCACGATGGGATCGCCGAATCGCGGTGGCGAGTCGTGGCGGTCGGCGAGCGCGACGACCCAACCCTCGGCCGGCGCCTCGTTGGCCACCGAGATGTCGCCACCGAGACTCACCAGCACGCCGCAGCCGACCAACCGCGCCGCTGCCGACGCGCTGCGGTCGGCCGCCCAGGCCTTTGCGGTTGCGCCGAGGTCGAGGCGGATGCCAACGGGCACCGACACCGTGCCGCTCCGCCGGTCGACGTGGATCGACTGCCAGCCACGCACGCGGCCGACCCGGATGCGACCGGCCGCCGCGGTGCCTCCCAACGCCGCGAAGTCGCGGTCGTAGCCGAGCATGATCAGTGCACTGCCGATGGTGGGATCGAGGTCGCCGCTGGTGATCCGCGCCGCGCGCATAGCGATATCGAGCGCGTCGAGGAGGCATGTGCTCACTCCGATGGCGCGGCCCGGGTTGTCGTTCACCCGCTCGAGATCGGAATCGGGCCGGAAGCGGCTGCACGAGGCGTCGATCTGCGCGAGCTCTTCGACAACTGCGTGATGCGCGAGAGAGACAGCCGCAGCATCAGAGGTGACAACGACACATCCGGTGCCGAGGGCGTGGAACTCGACGCGCCCTGTCGCGCTCACGTGCCGCCGGTGACGACGACCGGCGGCGTGTGCACCGGTTGCGTCTGGGGAGTGGTCGCCGGCGCTTGTAGCGGAGGAGTGGTGGCGGGCGCGGCGGACGTGGGCGTGGGCGATCGTGTCGCGCTGGTCGCGGTCGTGTTCGCCGGCGCGAGCGTCGTGGGTGGCAACGTCGGATCGGTGAGTGGCGCTACACGATTGCTGGTGGGCACAGATCTCGTGACCGCGCCGGCACGCGCGTATGTGGCGATTTTGTGATGAGTACCTGCATAGGTAGCCGACGCCAGCGCGGCGATGCCGCCGGAGAGCACGAGGCCGCCGCCGGCGACCCGCATCGTGACGCGCCGCACCTTGTTGAGACCGGCATTCCTCGCCCGGATCCTGCGTTGGCTGGTCATGGCCCTGTCGTAGAGGTTGCGAAATTCGCCGACATCCGAGTTCGGCGACCGAGGCTTCCAGTGTCGCTAGCGAATCTCAGTGAACCCTTGGAGACCACTTGGTTTGGGGCACGTCGCGCCCGGTTTTGCGTGGGTTTTGCCGCGCGTTATGCGCGCTGTGTGTTTATGTCATCTATGCCGATGCTGTTGTGAACGACGCCACCCGAAACGGATCATGGACGATGAGGGCAACGAGCACACCGATCGACACCGACGACACGCTCGTCGAGGAGAACACGCGCTTGACCGCGGCGACCGGCGCGGTGTTGTTGGTGGTGCTGGCGGCCGAGGGAATCACGATCCTGCGCGTCGACCAGCTGCTCTCCTGGCACGCGTTTCTGGGTGTCCTGCTGATCCCGCTCGCGTTGGTGAAGCTTCTGTCGACCGGCCGTCGATTCGTCGCGTATTACCGCGGCGATCCTGCGTTCGTGCGCAGAGGTCCGCCGCATCTGATCCTCCGCGTCCTCGGCCCGTTCGTGTCGTTGCTCACGGTGCTCGTACTCGCGTCGGGTGTGATCCTCATCGTCGAAGGCCACGGTGGACAGTGGTTCTTCGTGCACAAGGCGTCGTTCATCTTGTGGTTCGCGGCGATGACGGTGCACGTGCTCGGCCACATCGTCGAAACCCTCCGGATCGCCCCGCTCGACTACACGCGCGCGGCAGCGCTGCGGCGCGCCGGAGTGCGCCGCGCAGTACTTGCCGTCGCGATCGTTGTTGGCATCGCCGGCGGTGTGCTCATCCAATCGAGCGTGCACAGCTGGCACCACGACGGCGGCAAACGTCTCGGCACACCTGCGTTCAAGGTGGCTGTGCACGCCTGAGCGAGCTGTTGCGGCGATCTGGCAGGATCGCCGTGTGACGCGCACCTGTACCCCCGAAGAGGCCGTTGCGCTCGTGCGGCCGCGTGACACGATCGGCTTCGGCCTCGGACCCGCGACGCCGGATTCCTTTCTGGCCGCGCTCGGTGCCCGCGACGACTGGGAACAGCTCGTGGTGGGTGGCGCGTTGCTGCTCGGCTATTACACGTTCCTCACCAAGCCCGGCGTGTCGTACCGCTGCGGCTTCTTCGGCCCGGCGGAGCGGGTGCTCCTCGCCGAAGGCCACGACATCGAGCTCGTGCCGGGCGGCTTCCGCCAGTTCGCGCCGATCCTCGAACAGTTCGCGCCGCGGGTGATGATCGCGCTGGCCGCACCGGAGTCGGACAGCCGGCTGAACCTGTCGCTTCACTACGGCGCCACCAAGGACGAACTCGTGCGCGCGGGGCGCGATCCGAACCGGCTCCTCATCGTCGAAGTGAACCACCGTCTCCCACGAACGTGCTCGCTGCCACCCGAGTTCGACAACACGTTGCCGCTCGATCTCGTCGATGTGGTGATCGAGACCGATGCGCCGCCGTTCGCGCTCGACGACGTCGCAGCCAACGACGTGGATGCCGCGATCGCCGCGCACGCACTCGAATTCGTGGTCGACGGCAGCACACTGCAGACCGGGATCGGCGCGGTGCCGAACGTGGTGGCGAGCCGCTTGGCCGAGGGGAGTGGCGGCGACTACGGCGTGCACTCCGAGATGTTCACGACCGGGCTGATGCGGCTGCACCAAGCGGGCAAGGTGACGAACGCGCGCAAGGGTGTGTTCGACGGCGTGTCGGTCACCACGTTCGCACTCGGTACGCACGAGATGTACGACTGGCTCGACGGCAATCGCGACGTTGCGTTCCTGCCCGTCGACGTGGTGAACGACCCCACCATGATCGGCCGCAATCAGAAGCTCGTCTCGATCAACGGCGCCCTCACCGTCGATCTGTTCGGCCAGGTGGTGGCCGACAGCATCGACGGGCGCCAGATCTCGGGCGTCGGTGGCCACGAAGACTTCGTCGCCGGTGCTGAACTGCACGCCGACGCGCACTCGCTCGTGTGTCTCCCCTCGACCGCGCTCGTCGGCGGTGCCGCTCACTCACGGATCCTTCCGCAGCTCCCGGCGGGCGCGGTGGTGTCGACGCCTCGTCACCACACCGGCGTGGTGGTCACGGAGCACGGCGCGGCCGACCTGCGCGGCAAGACCGTGCGCGAGCGCGCCCGCGCGCTCGCCGAGATCGCGCATCCCGACTATCGCGCCGAACTCCGCGCCGCGGCCGAACAACTCGGCCGCGCGTAGCGGGGTGCGTCAGCTGCTGATGTCTTGCACCGGTGTGATCGGCTTCCAGTTGCCGCTCGCGCCGAGCTTCGAGTCGTACGTCTCGAGCCGCCAGTTGTCGTCAGCCGAGTACTTGCCGGCCCGCAGCGACGAGTAGGGACCGGAGCCACGGTTCGCGATCGGCCCGAAGTTGTTCACCGTGTTGATCCAGTTGTCGTTGTTGAGGTACTTGCCGACCTTCGCTGCGATGTCGTGGAACATCGTGATCACCTGGCAGGCGTCGTTGATCGTGCCGTAGGTGTCGTCGATCTTGCCATCCTTGGTCTTGATGGTCTGCTCGGCATTCTCCGGCGTCTTGCCGGTGGCGGCCTTGTAGATGCCCTTGCAGTACGTCCAGTTCGGGCTGTTGTCGTACTCGTGCGGTGTGGGGCCGGCGGCCGTGGTGATGCCCTCGTACGGGTTCGACGTCAGGTGCTCCTGCTGCAGCTGCTGGGCTTGGTCGAGCACGTCGGTGGTGTCGGTGAGCAGCGACACCTTCGGCATCTCGGCCTTGATCTTCTGTACGAACTGCTTCGACGACACGAGGTCGCCCGAGAGATAGATGGTGTTCACGTCCTGGGTCTTCCACTTCTCGATGAAGCTGTCGAGCTGCTGCTGCGACGCGGTGGTGTCGCCCGTGGTGCTCACGTTGAGCACGGCGGTGGCGCCGAGCGGAACGTTCGCCTTCTTGAGCGCCGGTACCACGTAGTTCTTCACCACGGTCGATTCGGTTTGGTCGCCGACCACGGCGATCTTCTTGCCCTTCAGCAAGTTCTTCTTCTCGAGGAGCGACACGAGGATGCCGGTAGTGCGTTCCGGAAGGAGCCCGGGCGTGACGATGAGACCGGCCGGCGAACGGTCGAGGATTGCCTGGGTGAGGTTGAACGTGAGCAGCACGCGCTTCTGCTGCTGGGCGATGCACGTCTGCGCGTCTCCGGAGAAGTCGATGAACGTGCCGACCACGCCGAACACATGGTCGTCCTGCGCCCACGCGGTGCAGTCGGTGAGGATCGACGCGGTACCGAGCGGGCTGTAGAACTTGTAGTCGGGGATGATCTTGCGCCCGGCGATGCCGCCGTGGCTGTTCACGTAGTTGATGTAGATGCCGTAGATCTTCTTCTGCTCGGCGTTGGTGCGGATCGTGTCGGTGTACTGACGGATCTGCGAGAAGTCGACGAGCGCCACGCCAAGTTTGATCGTGGTCGCGGTGACGCCGTCGCCGAGCTTCGTGGATGCCGGCAGCTTGGCGAACGTCGTCGACGTGCTCGCGCCTCCACCTGACGAGCTCTTCGACGACGACGATCCGCACGCCGCCGCGGTGAGCAGCAGCAACGCGCAGGCCGCGGCGATGGTGCGGGTCCCCACCCGGCTGGTGGTCAAGTGCAGTCGCATGGGTGTCTCCCCCGTCCGTGAAGCGTCGCAAAGATAGATCGCGGACGAGGCGTCGCGGCGGAGGGCAACTTTGGCGCCAGGCCAGTCGCACTGCGGAACGGAGACACGGCGACACCCCGCGCTGTGGTGGGGGCACTGCTGCAGGGTGTCGCCGCGAACGCAACGTACGGCGCCGTGCGCGCCATGATCGCCCCGAATCGGGCGTATTGCACCGCGGCGCGCCATGTTTTGCTTCGGTTTTGCGTACGGTGGCGTCCATGCGCCGCCTTCCGTTGGCGATCGCCTCAACGGTGCTGGCCGGCGCCTGCGCGAGCGGCGCGCACCACGCGGCCCGCACCACGAAACCTGCACCTGTCGTTACGGCGACCGCAGGGATCGCGACCTCGTCGACGGAGCCGCACACGCCACGGCACCCGGGCGTGTGCGGCTCGTCCGCCCCGCCACCCGCGCACTACGCGCACGTAGTGGTGATCATGGAGGAGAACCGGCGTTGGCCCGACGTCGGCGGTCCGGGTTTCAACGCCATGCCGTACCTGCATTCGCTGACGCGATCGTGCGCGTACTACACGCAGTGGAACGAGACGAACGCGGCGCAGAGCAGCCTCACGCAGTACATCGGCATCACTTCGGGTGTCGACAATCCGGCGACGGTCAACGACTGCAGCCCCTCCGTCTCCTGCCGCTCGACAGACGACAACATCTTTCGACAGGTCCGCGCGTCGCACGGCGCCGCGCGCGCATTCGTCGAAGGTGCGACCTCCGGTTGTTCGGCGGCCGGGAACGCGGTCAAACACGTGCCCGCGCTCTACTACTTCGGCAACGACGATCGCTCGTTTTGCGACATGGAGGTGCGCCCGCTCACAGAGCTCGACGTCGACCACCTGCCGACCTTCGCAATGATCACGCCCAACCTCTGCGACGACGGGCACGACTGTGGGAACAGCAATGTCGATTCCTGGCTGTCGGTGCACCTTGCCGCAATCCTGCGCGGCGCCGACTATCGCGCCGGCACCACTGCGGTGTTCGTCTGTTACGACGAGGATCGACCGGTACCCAATCTGGTGGTCGCGCCGACGGCGCGACCCGGACCGATCTCGTCGATGGTCGCGAGTCACTCCGCCGCGCTGCACACATGGGAGGAGATGCTCGGTGTGCCGGTTCTTCCGTCGGTGCAGCAAGTGGCAAGTCTGCGCGACTCGGCGCACGTGTGAGTGAGCTCGATGGTGCGCCGGCTGGGCTCACGCCGGGCGCGCGGCTACACGTGGAGCTTGCGCAGCGTGGTGAAGCTGGGCAGCTGGGTGGTGGGGGAGCGCTCGAGCTCCACGAGGTGTGCCTCACGCTCCACGGATGACAGATTCGCGACCTCGACGCGCGCCGTGGTGAGAAGGTGTTCGGCAAAGGCGTCGCCGACGGCGCCGATCGCCGCGAGGAGATCCAAGGTGTCCACCACCGAGGTGTCGCGGCGGCGGCACTCGCGCGCCGCAGCCGCCACGACGTCGCGCGCGACCCGGCTCCAACGCGGTCGACTGCCGAGTATCGGATCGCGGAGCTTGCGCATGCCGTGGAAGCCCCACTTGCGATAGTCGATCGCGGCCCAGACGCGATCCTCGGTGAGCCCACTGGTTGTGAGGAGTTCGCCGGCGCCCGAACGTGGCTGACGCATGATGCCGACCATCACGTGCGCGGGTGTCACTCGGAACGGCGGCCGACGTGTTGCCGCCGCCTGCGCTCCGAGCAGCGCGTCGAGCGCGACCTGTGTGCACTCGACGCCGCCCGCGCGGGCGCAGCGTTCGTGCTGTTTCTGCGAACTCGTTCCCGTCTTCGCAAGCATGGTTCGACAACGGCATGGCGCCGCGCTCGTCGACTGGACGGTATGGAGCGCCGCACCAAGGAGCGACAGAAGGGCGGCAAAACCGAGGCAAAATCGGCTGGCGGACCACGGCGTTCGGGTGACGGCTGACGCTCTGTGAACATCGTGGCCGCCCGTGCGTTTACGCTCCGGTCCATGCGTCCGGGACGCGTGTTGATCGTCGAGGACGACGAGGGCATCGGCGCGAACTTGCAGCGCGCCCTCGCGAACGACGAGATCGAGGTGCAGTGGGTGCGCACCGCGGCTGAGGCATTGGCCGAATCGGTCAACGAACCGCCCGATCTCATGCTGCTCGACCTCGGATTGCCCGATGCCGACGGCCTCGACGTGTGCCAGGCCGTGCTTGCGCGCCAACCCGCGCTCCCGATCATCATCCTCACCGCGCGTGATGCCGAGATCGACATCGTCGTCGGACTCGACAGCGGGGCCGTCGACTACGTGACGAAGCCGTTCAGGTTGGCCGAGCTGTCGGCTCGCGTACGTGCCCACATGCGTCGCCGTGCCGAGCGCGGTGAGCGGTTCGTGATCGGCGCGCTCGTGGTCGACCTCGGAGGTCGGGTCGCAACCCTCGATGACGTCGACCTGGCGTTGCGCGCCAAGGAGTTCGACCTGCTCGCTGCGCTGGCGAGCGTCGCCGGATCGGCGGTGCGGCGCGAAGACCTGATGAGCGCGATCTGGGACGAGCATTGGTATGGCTCGACCAAGACTCTCGACGTCACGATCGCATCACTGCGCCGCAAGCTGGAGGCGGTGAGCCCCGGCGCGGTGAACATCACGACCCTGCGCGGCGTCGGGTACCGGCTCGAGCGCCCGTGAGGGCGCGCATCCTCGCCGCGATCATCGCAGTGTCGCTGCTCGCGGTGGCGGCCTTGGCCGTGCCGTTGAGTGTCCGGCTTGCGGGCGACGACCGTACGCAGGTGATCGCTCGTCTCGAGCGCGAGGCGAACAACGCGAGCCAGCGGGTGCCACAGACGGTGAGCCCGTCAACCCGCGTCGCGATGCCCGACCTCACGTCGGGCGGTGACGTGTCGGTGTACGACACGCAGGCGCGCCGGATCGGCGGCGAGGGCCCCATCACGGCCGACGCGAGCACGAGGCGCGCGCTCACGGGTCACACCGTTGGTGGGAGCCACGCAGGCTTCTTCGTCGTCGCCGTGCCGGTGGTGCGCCGTCTCGACATCGTTGCGGCCGTGCGCGCGCAAGAGCCGGTGAGCGTGGTCGACTCCGAATTGCGCCGCCAGCGCCTGAACATCGTGTTGTTCGCCGCGGCCGCGCTCGTGATGGCGGCCGCGGTGGGCCTGTGGCTGTCGAGTCGCCTGGCCCGGCCGCTGGCGCGCCTCAGCGGTGCGGCCGGTCTCCTCGGCAGCGGCGACTTCACCGTGCGCGCGCCGCGTTCGGGGATCTCCCAGGTGGACGACGTGGCTCAGGCCCTCGACGACACCGCCGCTCGCCTCGCCGACCTCGTGGAACGTGAGCGTTCGTTCAGTGCCCACGCGTCACATCAGCTGCGCACGCCGCTCACGTCACTGCGGCTCGCCATCGAGGCTGAGCTGGCCCAGCCGCGCGCAGAACCAAGTACGGCGCTGAAAGAGTTGCTCGACGAGGTCGATCGCTTGGAAGGCACCATCCGTGAGCTGCTCGCGCTCGCGCGAGGCACGGCTGACCGCGGACCGATGCAGCCGGCTGCGGTGTCGTACTCCGCCGTCGACCGCTGGCGTGAGCGCTACAACGCGTCGCGTCGTCCGTTGCGCGCGCACGTGCTCAACCGGGTTGACGCCCCCGTGAGCGTGAACGGGTCGAGCGTCGCGATCTCACAGATCCTCGACGTGCTGCTCGACAACGCGCTCGTGCACGGGGATGGTGCGGTCACGGTCGTGGTGCGCGCCGGCGGTGGTGGCGGAGTGGTGATGGCCGTCGAGGACGAAGGCACCGGCATCGCGACCGATCTCGACACGCTCGTCGCCGAGTCGCCCACGGACGGCCACGGTTATGGCCTCCAACTGGCCATGGCGCTCGCCCACGCCGAAGGTGCGGAGCTGCGCTTCGCCCGCCGCGACGGGAAGCCGTCGTTCGAGCTCACGCTGGTGTGACCGCGCCGACGGTGAGGCGTCTCGCAGTTCGCGCAGCGCGACGACCGCGAACACGGCAACGACGAGAAGCTGCATAGCCACTGCGCGCTCGCTGCCCGTGAGCCACGTACCGAGGTGCGGCACGACGACCTTGTGGGGCAGCACGACGAGCCAGGTGACGACCGCGAACGTCGCGGCCACGAGACGGGGCAGCCGAATGATCAGTGGGGCAAGGAACAGCAGCACGAAGTAGTGCGCCCACACCACTGGTGACGCGAACAGCGAGGCCGCGACGCAACCGACGAGCAACGTCTCGTCGGATCCGCTCTGCAGATGCACCGCCCACGCCGCGAGGATCGTGAGTCCGGCGACGGCGATCGCCAGATGATCCGCGGCCGCGGGCGCCATCCCGTGACGGAGCATGTAGCCGACGAACGACCAACCCTGGCGCGACTCGTGCCGGCTCAAAGCGCCGAGCATGTGCATGTAGGCGGGCGCTCCGAGCGGTCCGAGCGACCAACCGGCGAGCAGGAGTGCGGCCGACACCGCAACCGCGACGCCGGCGGCGCGCCAGCGGCGAGCGAGTACGAGCCATGCGAGCAGGGGCAGCAGGAACACCTTCGCCACCACCACGGTCGCGATGCAGGCCCCACAGATCCACGCCCGGTCGCGCCAGCGCCACGCGGCGACGATGCCGAGCAAGAGAAGTGGCTCGATCGAGCCGATCTGGAGCGCAATCACCGTGGTTGAACTGAGCAGCAGGGCCAGGAGCACGATGGTCGATCGAGTGCGCGACATCCGCCACGCGCCCACGAGTGCGGCAATGGAGGTGCCGAGGAACACGGTCTGGCCCACGAACGTGGGTAGTGCGCCGAGCGGTCCCATCACCCACGCGCTCGCGTACGGATACACGAATGCGTGACCGCCATACACGCTCGGTGAGTGAACGCTGCGTGGGTACGGCGAGATACCGCGCATCACGTCGTGACCGGCGCGCAGCAACACGAGCGCGTCCCAAGGCCGGATCCAACGCGTCAGCTTCCAAATCACTGCGAGCGCGACGAAGAACGCGAGCGCCGCCGTGAATCGGTGCGATGTACCGAGGTCGACGGTCCTCGCGGTGCGGCGTGGGCGCAGCCCAGGCGAGAGTTCGGCAACCGTGCGCGGGAGCGTAGGAAGCCGCTTCGCGCTGGGAACGTACGTGGAGCAAAGGGCCGGCAAACCGTCGGCAAAATCAACCGGGATGTGAAGATCTCATGGTGTGACGTGCGGTAACGAGGCGCACGACGGTTCGATGCACTCGGCGTCGTCAGTAAAATCAGCGCTTCCGTTGCCGATGCAGAACGCGTCGCTCGGCACCGCCGAACCGCTCGAAACCGGAGCTCGCGTGCACATTGATCTGTTGTCGGCCCTCGCTGTAGGCCATCCGGCCACGCAATCGTTCGCGCACGAGCTCACGATGCTGCGCGCGATCATCATCGGGCTCTTGCAAGGCATCACCGAGCTGTTCCCGATCTCGAGTCTCGGTCACTCGGTGCTCATTCCCGGGTGGCTCGGATGGAACGCGCTGGTGAAGGGCGAGTCGGCGGGCGAGTCGCCCTATCTCGCGTTCGTCGTCGGGCTTCACGTGGGCACTGCGCTCGCGCTGCTTGTGTACTACTGGCGCGAATGGCAACACGTGATCCCTGCCGCGTTCCGCGTGATCGGCAAGCGCAAGGTGACCGACAGCCACGAGCACCTCGCGTGGCTCCTGATCGTCGCGACGATTCCGGCGGCGATCATGGGTGTGGTGTTCGAGCATGCGCTCCGCACGTTGTTCGCCAAGCCGTTCGCCGCCGCGTTGTTCCTCACGATCAACGGCATCATCTTGTTCTTCGGCGAGTGGCTGCGCCGGCGGCGGATCTCGGAAGCGCTCGCGCGCGAGACCGTGCCGGTGCGTGCGAGCGAGGCGGAGATCAACGCGCTCGCGGAGCGCACGCAGACGGTGCGTACGGTCGACGACATGACCTGGCGTACGGCGGTGGCGATCGGTGTGGCCCAGGTGGGTGCGCTGTTCGCCGGCATCAGCCGATCCGGGATCACGATGGTCGCCGGCCTCGCCAAGGGCCTCGACCACGAGGAAGCGGCACGGTTCTCGTTCATGCTCGCCACGCCGATCATCCTCGCGGCAGGCGTGTACAAGCTGCCCGACCTGATGGGTCACCTCGGCAACGGCATCCGCGGCCAGGTGCTCGTGGGCAGCGCCGCGGCGGCACTCGCGGCCTTCGTGTCGGTGCGGTTCCTCGTGCGCTACTTCGCCACCAACAACCTCGTGCCGTTCGCGATCTACTGCCTCGCGTTCGGCGCGGTCAGCATGATCCGCTTCGCCTGAGCCGAACGTAGAGCGCGGTCAGCTGCGCTTGCGCTGGGCGCGGGACGCTTCGATTGCCGCGTCGGCCTCGTCGGCGACGCGCTCGGCCGCGGTGGCGGCCTGTTCGGCCGCGAGCGCGCCGGCTTCGGCGTCGAGTGCATCGAGCCGCCGCGAACGAGCCTCATGCTCGCTCGCCACTTCGGCCTTCTCCGACATGCGCTCCACCGATTGCTCGCGCTGCTGAGCGCGCGAGCGCACCGCTCGCGTCCGTGTCGCGCCGTCCTGCGCGATGTTGCGCTTGCGGCTCGCGGTGCGGGCTTCGGCTGCATTCCGCTGCGACTCGGTGGCTTCGAGACGGGTTTCCAGCTCGGCGTCGGCCTGGGTCTCGAGCTCCTCGGCCGCGGCGTCGGCCGCTCGGGCGGCTCGCCGGCGCGCAACCGTTTCGCGCGCCGCCCGTCCCGACTCGCGCATGTGGTCGTCGCGCAACAGCGTGCCTACGGTCTCCTTGAACGTGCCTTCGAGCGCGTCGATGCCGAGACGCGGCGGCCAGCAATCCACGTCGGCCGGCGCGAGCGGTCCGAGGTGGTCGCCCACTACGTTCACGGGTAGCCGGACCAGCTCGAAGGCCGAGCTGACGATCTTCGTCGGCAACTCTTGCACCTGCATCGATGTTCTCCTGTCGTCAGTGGCGTGGCGGGTTCAGCGGTCGTTGCCGCCGTCGCGAATGTGTTCCGCCTCATCGCGCAGCCGCGCGGCGAGACGTCTCGCGTCGTCGCGAGCTCGTTCCGCTTCGGCGTCAGCGTGGTCGGCCGCGTGCTCGCGCGCCGCGAGCTCGACGTTCGCAGCCGCCGCGCGCCGCGCGGTCTCGCCCTGAATGCCTTGCTCCGCGGCCTGCCGCGCGCGCTCGATGTCGGACTCGCTGCGTTCGACGAATTCGTCGTTGGCGAGCTGCTCGCGCTCGCGATCGACGGCTTGCGAGCGGGCCTCTAGATCGGCGGCATGCGCGCGCCGCTCGGCCTCGGCGCCGAGTTCGTCGGCGGTATCGAGTGCGTCAGCCTTCTGCGAGTGCAACTCAGCCTCGCGTTCGAGTTCGGGCTTGCCCAGCACCCGGCCGGCGAACTTCTTCGCCGCGCCGGTGAGGCGCTCGGCAATCGGTGTACGTGTAGTCATCGGCGGATCATCTCCCTCGGGCGCCGCGAACTCATTCGCGCTACCCGAGTGCTCGCGATGGCAAACGCGCGCAGTACCCGTGCAAGCAGTGTGTCAACATGCGCACAACCGCGCGCTTACCCCGCCAGATCGGTGCAGGAGCGCAACGACTGCCATGCGGTGATCGCTTGGGTGGCGTCGCTACCGGTGAGCGGCTCGGGGCGCGCGTCGCGCAACGCCGCGGGTACCCAGCCGTAGTGCTCGACGTGACGGCCTGAGACGGTGAGCGTCAACACGCCGCTCGTGGTGCCCGTGTAGAACGCGAAGTTGCCGAGTCCGTAGTCGACGAAACCGTCGTTGCCGTTGTCGGCACGGTCGAAGCCCGCGCCCTCGAGCTGGTGCGAATGGCTCCCGACCACGATGTCCGCGCCCGCGGCGATGAGTTGTTTCGCGATCACGCGCTGATCGGCACTTGGGCAATGCGTGCCTTCCACGCCCCAGTGCAGGAACACCACGACGGTGTCGCTCGTGGCGCGCGCCGAACGCACTGCGCCGAGCAACCGTGGCAGGTCCTTGGCCGACGCCAGACCCGGATGGCTGTCGGTTGCCGTCCAGGCCGCCGCCACCGAGTCGTCGATCACCTGGGTCGCGGCGATGATGGCCACGCGGTCGCCGTGCACGGTGGCGCGGTAGGGGGAGAACGCGTCGTCGGCGTCGTTGCCGATGCCGATCACGTGCACACCAGGTGAGTGGGCGCGAGCGGCCAAGGAATCCGCGAGGCCCACCGGTCCGTAGTCCTCGCCGTGGTTGTTCGCTTCGGTCGCGACGTCGATGCCCGCGTCCGTGAGCGCGGTCAGCGCGCTCGGCGGTGCACGGAACGTGAACTGCTTCGAAGCGGGCGTGCCGCGTTCGGTGATCGCAGTCTCGAGATTCACCATCGTGATGTCGTACGACTTCAGCACCGGCGCGATCGCGCTCAGCACCGTGGCCGGATTGGCGTCGAGTGCCGTTCGCAACGGTCCCTCGAAGTGCACGTCACCGGCGAATGCAAGGGTGACGGTGCCTTTGGGTGCGGCCCTGGTCGTCGGTGTCGGTGCCGACACCGAAGTCGACGACTTGGCCGCAGCCGTCGAAGTGGGGCGGGGGATCGTGGTGGCGCGCTCCGCGACGTCGCGTGTTGATCGGCTCGAGTGACTCGAACCGCCACGCGTGATGGCGACCGCGGCGAGCGTCGCCACCGCGATCGTGATCACGGCGAACCGCCGCCGAGCGCCCGTGGACATCGGTGCATGGTCGCGCGCGTAGCCCGCGACTGCAGTGAAGGTGACCTACTGTGCTGGTCCAGTGCCCAGACCGCCGTCGCAGCCCAGCTCGGACCCGCGGCGCAAGGGCTTGCGTGCGTTCGCGGTGCGGTCGCAGGAGGTCTTGTTGCTGGCCGCGCTCGTCGGCCTGCTCACCGGTTTGGGCGTCGCCGGTTTCGACAGTGTCGTCAACCGCGGTGTCGACGCGGTCGAGCGCGCCCCGCTCTGGGTCACGGCCGTGGCGCCGATGCTCGGGCTCGCAGTCGCGGCGCTCTGCTTGCGTTTCGTGGGGAAGGGCTGCACGCCCTCGACCGCCGACGAGTATCTGCGCGCGTTCCACGATCCGGACGTCGAGATCGAACCGCGCCCGCTCATCGCACGGATGATGGGCGGCATCGCGACGCTGGCGAGCGGTGCGCCGATGGGTCTTGAAGGACCCTCGCTCTACCTCGGTGCCGGCATCGGCGACCTCGTGCAGCGACGGTTCCCGCGACTCGTGTCGGCACGCAACCGACGCGCGCTGCTCGTGGCGGGCGCGGCCGCCGGCGTCGCCGCGATCTTCAAGGCCCCGGCCACGGGCGCGGTGTTCGCGCTCGAGGTGCCGTATCAAGACGACCTCGCGCGGCGGATGCTCGGGCCGGCTCTGGTGGGCGCGGCGTCGAGCTATCTCGTGTTCGTAGCCATTCACGGCACCGCGCCGTTGGTGAGGGTGACGGGGAGCCCGAACTTCTCGTTCGGTGACGTAGCGGCCGCACTGCTGCTCGGTGTGTTCGCGGGATTCGGAGCGCGTGCCTTTGCGTGGATGCTGCGCACGGCGAAGCGGATCGCGATCTCGTACCCGGACTGGCTCCGTGTGCCGCTTGCGGGTGGGGTGCTGGTGGGGCTGTTCGTGCTCGCTCGCGTGTGCACCGGCACCGACGTGACGACCGGACCCGGCTACGGGACGATCGCGTGGGCGCTCGATCCTCGCCATGGCGCTTGGCTCGTGTTCGCGGTGCTGCTGTTGCGGCTGGTCGGTACGTCGACTGCGGTTGCCGGCGGCGGGGTCGGCGGGCTGTTCGTGCCGCTCGTGGTGGCCGGCGCGCTTGCCGGTCGGGTCACCGGTGGTGCGTTCGGCATGCTCGACACGACGTTGTTCACCGTGATCGGCGTCGCGGCGTTCCTCGGTGCGGGCTATCGCGTGCCACTCGCGGCGATCACGTTCGTGGCCGAGGTGTCGGGGCGACCCGGATTCGTGGTGCCCGGCCTCTTGGCCGCAGTCGTCGCCGACCTCGTGATGGGCGATCGCTCGGTGACGGCCTACCAGCGGGCCGCCACCGACGTGGCGCCGCCGCCCACCGACCAGCCCGAATCGCCGGGCTGAGCGAGACGGACGGGCCGCTGAGCGTGTGCGTGTTGCCGATCCGGTGGTGTGCCGCGGTGTTTGTGCGGCGATGCCGGGGTATCCGTTCCGGCGATGAGTCCGCGCCGCGTCGTCGAACGTATCGACCGCTTCCAGCAGCGGCACACCTTCACCGCGTTCATGGTGGGCGTGGTGAAGAAGTACGGCGACGACAACGGCGGCAACCTCGCCGCGCTACTCGCGTACTACGGCTTCTTGAGCCTGTTCCCGTTGCTGCTCGTGGCGCTCACGGTGCTCGGCTACGTGTTGCACGGCCATCCGGGTCTGCAGCACGACGTGGTGAACTCGGCGCTCGCCGATTTCCCCGTGATCGGGTCGCAGATCGCGCACAACGTGTCGTCGTTGCACGGCACCGTGGCCGCCCTCGTCGTGGGGTTGCTCGGCACCCTCTGGGGCGGCCTGGGCGTGGCCAACGCCGCTCAAACTGCGTTGAACCGCGTGTGGGACGTGCCCGTGGCGGAGCAGCCCGGCTTCTTGCCACGCGTCACGCGCAGCCTCGGTCTGGTCGCCACCATCGGGTTCGGCGTGCTCGTCACCACGCTGATCGCGACCGCAGGCGGCGTGCTGAGCTCGCTCGGACCCATCGGGCGCGTGCTCGTGGTGATCGCGGTGATCGTTGCGCAGATCGCGCTGTTCGTCGTGGCGTTCAACATGCTCACGACCGCCGACATCGGCTGGCGTGCGCACGTGCCGGGTGCGATTCCGGCGGGCATCATCTGGCAGCTCTTCGCGACGTTTGGTGGTGTGTACATCAATCACGGGCTGAAGGGCATGAGCCAGACCTACGGCATGTTCGCGATCGTGATCGGCATGCTCACGTGGATCTACCTGCAGGCCCAGGTGGTGCTCTACGCAGCCGAGATCAATGTGGTGCGGGCGCGACGTTTGTGGCCGCGCAGCCTCGTGACCCCGCCGTCGGATGGCGCCGCGCCCGCGTCGGGCGCCGTCGACGCCGCGCCGGCCCCGCACGGGGAGGCGTCACCGGGCATGCCACAGCCTGTGACTGGGTAGAACGCCTTTTCGAACCGCGAACGAGGAGGCACGAGCGATGCGCAACGTCTGGAAGGGCATGATTGTGGGTGCCCTGATCGGTGCCGGGCTCGACGGAGCGATCGAAGCAGGGCGGCGTGGCCGCGTTGTGGGCCGCAAAGCCGGCCAGCGCGGTCGCGAGGTGGCGCACACTGCCGCGGAGAAGGTCGATGCTGCAGCACACACGGCAGCCGACAAGATCGACGCCGCCGACCTCCCGGCCCCCGTCGCAGCCGCCCGCGACAAACTCCACGACATCGCCGGCTAGCAAACTCCGGCGACGAGCAGCGCCAGAAAGGTGCGCGACCGAAGCGCAGCAATCAAGAAGCGTCGGCTACGGGGGTGCTTTCGTCGTCGGCGGGGTCGGTGATGGCGTGGCCGCCGTGGGTTTCCTGCCAGGCCGCGCTGGCGAGCACCTTCAGGCTCGCGGCGACTGGGATGGCGAACACTGCGCCCCAGTAGCCGATCAGCTCGACGCCTACGAGCACGCTGATGAGGACCGTGAGCGGGCTGATGCGCGTGGTGCGGTGCATCACCAGCGGCGCGAGCACGCTGTTCTCGAACTGCTGGTACACCACGAAGAACACGATGCTCACGATGCCGGCGACGTTGCCGTGGAAGAACGCGGCAATCACGCCCGCCACCGCGCCGATGGTGGCGCCCACGAGTGGGATGAGATCGGTGAACGCGATCCACGCTCCGAGCGCGGCCGCGTTCGGCACGCCCATGATGAGGAACATGAGGAACGCGGCGGTGCCCGCCACCAGACTGATGAGCAGGTTGCCGATCATGTAGCCGCTGATCGCCGCGGCCGCGTCGTGCCCGATCTGGCGGGCGAGCTCGCGACGCGCCGGCGTGACGAGCGCAGTGGCGACGTTGGCGATGTTCTTCGTCTCGGCGAGCATGAAGAACGCGATCACGATCACGGTGATCACGCCGATCGTTGCTTCGCCAGCTGTCGCGAGGTAGCTCAGCGACGACTTGTTGATGTTCGCCGCCCAGTCGTGCAGCGTCTTCTCGTGGTCCTGCACGGTTTTCTGGAGGTGGAGCTTGCGCACGAGTGGGCCGAGCGCGCCTCGGCCGCGTGCCGCGTCGCGCACGGTGCCCGGAAGATCGGTGAGGATCTCAGCGATCTGGTGGCGCAACGGGAGCAGGAACAACGCGACGATGCCGATCGCAACGACGACCGTCGCAAGTACGACGAGTGCGCTTGCCATCGCGCGGTGGCCGCCGATGCGGCGCTGCACGACGCGCACGATCGGCGCGAGCACGATGGCGATGAAGCCCGACAGGGCAATGAGGTACATGACGCCGATCGCGGCGAACACCAACGCGACCGCGCCCACCGCAGCGCCGACGATGAGTGTGGCGGCGACGATGGTGCGCCACGGAACCGCGGCCCACGGCCCGGGGTCAGCGCCGTTGACCGACATCTGGTTTCCCTACCCATGGCGTGCTCGTTTGCCGACTTTCGCACGGGGGTAGCCCCGCGGCGACGCGGCCTGGCGTGGTGACGCTGGCCGCGCCCGGTGTCGATCGATGCCGACCACACTCGAAGGTCTCGGAGGGAATTTGCCATGGCCGATGAAGGACATGAGACGAAACCGTCGGACGCGACTCGGGCTGCAGAAGAGGCCGAGTCGCAGCGTGCCCACGTGCCCGACCGCGCGCCCACTGACGAGGAGACCGAGGACGCCGAGCACGCGCCCCGGGACAAGGACGCCGGCGCCCATTACGACGAGATGGCCAAGCGCGGCGCGAACCAGCAGGGCGAAGGTCGCTTGCCCTGACGGTATGCATGTCGCGGCAAGCTACGCGCCGCGAGAAGCCACCACGGCGACCTGTGGCAAACCTTTCCAACACCCCGCTCCAGACTGACGTAGAGGCACGACGCCCGCTACGATCCCGCCCAGCGCGTCGCGAGGTGCGGCGCGCGCAAGCACAGTGGTTTGGAGAAATTTGTAATGGCAACCGGTACGGTCAAGTGGTTCAACGGCGAGAAGGGCTTCGGCTTCATCTCACGCGAGGGCGCAGATGACGTCTTCGTGCACTACTCGGCGATCCAGGGATCAGGGTTCCGCACGCTCGAGGAAGGGCAGAAGGTGGAGTTCGACACGGCCCCCGGCCGTAAGGGCGAGGAAGCCCAGAACGTCCGCGTGATCTGAACAACCGGTGAGGCAGCCGGCCTGCGGGTCGGCTGCCAACCTCCCGGTGTGGGGTCAACTCTCCGGCGCTGAAGCGCCACCGGGGCGCACGACGTAATCGTCGGCCTCGGTGTTCCATTCCATCTCGATGACGCCGCGCGCGCGTGCTGCCTTGCAGAACTGCAGGAAGCCGCCGTAGCCGAAGCGCTTCTCGGAGAAGTCGGGGTCGACCTTTCGCAGTTGGGTCTTGAGCCCCGAGAGGTGCGGCGGGCCCGACTTGCGCGTGAGCTTGCTCACGACTTCGCGCAGGTGCTCGAACGAGTCCTGCTCAGCACCGGCCCCGGCGTGCAGTGCAACCTCCGGGTCGCCGGTCGCGCCCGCCGCGCCGACCGACACGGCGTGACGCGCCTCGAGGTGCCGCAGCAGTTCACCGAAGCTGCGAAAGCCGTATGTGGTCTCGCTGAACGTCGGGTCTTTGCGCAAGAGCGCGCGCTTCAGCTGTGACGCGAGTACCGGCCCGCCAGCGGTGCGCTGGAGTCCGGCGAGGGTGCGAGCCACGAGCGCGCTGAGCGCGCCTTCGTCGTCACCGTCGCCGTGACTTCGTAGGGCCTGTTCGGCCTCGGCTTCGGCTTCGGCCGCAACGTCGGCCGCGCGTGTGGTCTTCTTCGCTCGTGTGCTCTTCGTGGCGCGCCGTGTGCGGTCGAGGTCGACGCCGTCGAGCCTTTCGTAGAACAGGAACTCGTCGCACGCCCCGGGAAGCAGCGCCGACGTCGATGCCTCCACGCCGATGCCGATCACTCTGCGGTTCAGCTCGCGCAGCTTGTGCACGAGCGGTGTGAAGTCGCTGTCGCCGGTGCCGAGCACATACGTGGTGATGTACTCGCGCTCGAAGCAGAGCTCGACGGCGTCGACGGCCATCTTGATGTCAGCCGCGTTCTTGCGCACCGATCCCATCCGCTGCGGGATCTCGATGAGCTCGATGTTGTGCCGCGTGAGCTCGCGCCGTCCTTCCTCGAATCGTGCCCAGTCGGCGTAGGCCCGCCGCACCACCACCCGTCCGCGCTCCGCAAGCGCGTCGGCGATCGGCCCGAAGTCGAGGCGTTCGAGATGCAGCTGCTCCTCGGCGCCGATCGCCAGGTTCTCGTAGTCGAGAAACAGCGCAATGCGCTCTTCGTCGTTATCCATTGCGGCGACTCCGTCGGCCGCGGCGAGCTCCCTGCGCACGCATCTCGCTCCTTCGTCGCTCCTGCGCTGCTCCGTTCGCCGCGCCCGTTCGAGCGATGGTGCGACTCGGGATCACTGTTCGTGTGCCCCGGGTATAGCAGCGCCGCCGAGGTAACTCGACTCGAGGAGCTCGCGGTTGGCGCGGAGGTACGCGGCGTCGTTCTGGAGCACGAGATCCCCGTGCGACAGCACGTAGGCGCGGTCGGCGATCTCCAATGCGAGGTCGACGTGCTGTTCTACGAGCAGCACGCCCGCGCCGGTCTCGTCGGCCACGGTGCGCAGCACCGGCAGGAGGCGCTCGACGATGATCGGCGCGAGGCCGAGGCTCATCTCGTCGACGATCAAGAGCTTCGGCTTCACGGTCAGCGCTCGGCCCATGGCGAGCATCTGCTGTTCACCACCGGAGAGCAGCCCCGCCCGCCGGCTCATCAGCGGCTCGAGCGCGGGGAAATAGTGGAGCGCGCGGTCGACATCGGAGGAGCCGTGCGACGCGCCGAGCCGCAGGTTCTCGGCCACAGTCAGCTGGAAGAACAACGAGCGGTCCTCGGGTACGTGCGCGATACCGAGACGGGCGATCTTGTGCGGCGGCCGCTTGCGGATGCTCTTGCCTTCCATGAGCACGTCGCCGGCGATCGCCGGGAGGATGCCCGAGATGGTCAGCAGCGTCGTGGTCTTCCCTGCGCCGTTGGGCCCGAGAAGGGCCACCACTTCGCCGGCATTGACGGTGAGGCTGAGGTCGCGCACCACGGCGATGCCGCCGTAGCCGCCCGACAGCTCGTCGAGTTCGAGCAGTGCGGTCATTCGGCGTCGCTTTTGCGATGGGCCGCTCCGAGGTAGGCCTCGATGACGCGATCGTCGTGGACGATGTCCGACGGGGTGCCTTCCGCGATCTTCTTGCCGAATTCGATCACGTAGATGTAGTCGCACACGTTGAGCACGAGCCCCATGTCGTGGTCGACGAGCAAGATCGTGACGCCCGAATCCACGACCGTGCGCAGGCGGTCGCCGAGTTCGATCGATTCGCGGCTGTCGAGCCCCGCGGCAGGCTCGTCCATGCACACGAGCTTCGGCACCGCGGCGAGCGCGCGGGCAACGCCCACGAGTTTGCGCTGACCCTGGCTGATCTCGGTGGGCATCCGGTCGCTGAGCTCGGCGATCCCGAGCACGTGGAGCGCGTGGAGTGCGGCCGAGTCGTCGCGCCGGCGCCGCGGCGCCACGAGGTCGACGAACACGTCACGCAACGACGCTTGTTCGGACGCCACGAGCAGGTTCTCGATGATCGTGAGGTCGTCGAACAGCTCGAGTGATTGCCACGTGCGCACCAAGCCGCGCCGGGCTCGGCGGTGGGCCGGCAAGCGGTCGACTTCGTCGCCGTCGAACGAGATCGAGCCGGTCGACGGCACGAACCCCGTGATGGCGTCGATCGTGGTGGTCTTGCCCGCTCCGTTGGGTCCGATGAGCCCGACGAGCTGGCCGGCTTCGACGCGCAGGTTGAGGTCGTCGACCGCGCGCAGGCCGCCGAACGTGACGCGAAGCTCGGTGGTTTCGAGCAACGCGGTCATGACGCGGCTCCGCTCTCTGCCGGGGTCGCGCTTGCTGCGAGCTCGCGGTCGGCGCGGGCGCTCAACGTGGCGTGGTGCTCGCGCCGCCGCGCTCGGTCGCGCAACGACGCGCCGACGGCTCCGGCGATGCCTTCGGGTTTCAATACCGCCGTCACGATCACGCCGAGGCTCCCGAGGATCAACGTGAAATCGGGTGAGATGTGCAGGTCGGTCTCGAGGATGTAGAAGATGATGCCGCCGGGCACGAGCAGCCCTGCGGTGACCGCGCCGCTGACGCACGCAATGCCACCGAGATACGCGAAGGCGAACACCGCGAGCGATTGCGGGACCAGGGCAGGCGGCAGGTCACCGAAGTACGACGGGTCGGCCTTGCCGATCCGGATACCCACGAGTGCACCGGCCAGGCCGGCGATGAACGCGGCGATCGCGAATGCGGTGCGCTTCGTGGCGGCCACGTCCACACCCGCCGCGGCGGCCGCGCGCTCGTTCGACCGGGTTGCGAGCAGGCGCCGGCCGGTCGCGGAACGGCGCAGATTCACGACCGCGGCGGCGATCACGACCACCACCGCGAGGCAGAACACGCCGAACCACACGTTGGCACCGTTGCCGTTGCCGATCACCGCAGTCTTCACGGGGTTGAGCCCGGTGGGCACGCGGATGGGTGCGCCGGCGAAGCCGCCGTTGACACCGGGGTTCTGGAACAGGAACGAGTCCATCGCCACCGCAAACGCAAAGGTGATGATGGCGAGGTTCACGCCGCGCACGCGCAATGCCGGCTGCGCCACGATCAGCCCCACCACCATCGCGACGAGCGCGCCGAACAAGATGTCGAGCGGGAATGGGAGCGACGGGATCAGCGTGTGCTTGTAGAGATGGATGCCTTGCTCGCTCGCGTGCGACAAGGCAAACCCGCTGATGCCGGCGAGCATCATCTGTGCGAGTGAGATCTGGCCCACGTAGCCCGTGAGCACCACGAACGAAAGGCTGATCACCACGCCGATGAGCGTGGTCATAATCGCCAGGCGCGCGTTCGGTGTGGCCACGAACATCAACAGCACCGCGGATATCGCCACGACGACCGGCGCGAAGATGTGCGTGCTCAGCCGGCTCGGGTTGGGCGCGAACGGCAGGCGCCCCGACGACACCGCGCCTCTCGTGGGCAAGGCGTCGCCGCGCCAGATCAACACCGCCACGATCACGAGGAACGGCAGCAGGTCGGCCACGCCCGGCAGCGTCGAACCGCCAGCCTGCGGGAACCAGGTGCGCGTCACGCCGAAGTAACCGATCAACGCCTGCGTCATGGCCAGGCCGAACGCGGCCGCGGTGGTGATCCCGAACGACGTGAGGTTGCCCACGAGCGCCACGCTCAGCGCCGGGATCACGAGCAAGGTGATCGTGAGCGGGTCGACCGACTTCTGGTTTCCGGCCACGAGGATGCCGAGCAGGGCCGAGATGCCCGTGGACAGCACCCAGTTCGAGCCGGCGAGGAAGTCGGGCGAGAACCCGAGCAGCATCGCGCCCTTCTCGTTCTCGGCCGCGGCGCGCGTCGCCAGCCCGAACCGCGTGAAGCGGAACAAGCCCCAGAGCAACACGGTGAACACGATCACGATCACGATCACCGTCACCTGTTCGGTGTTCATCGTGACGCCGAACGGGAACTTCACCTGTTTGGCCACGCCCTTGTTGAGCAGCGTCGCTTGGGCGCCGCTGCCGAAGCGCCGCACCACCACGGCCTGCAGCAGCAACAGCACGCCCACCGATGCCACGACCTTCGCGAGAGGTGGAGCGTTCCGCAGCGGGCGGAAGATCAGGAAGTGCAGCGCGAGGCCGAACACCACCGCGAAGATCAACGCCACCAGGATGGCCGACGGGAGTGTGAGTCGTCCGCCGAAGCTGATCTCGGTGGGCCAGTGCGGCACGGTGAGCGTGGACTTCTTGTCGAGGTGGTGCGCGACCGCCTCGATCAGCACCAGCGGATTCGGCAGCGGAGGGATGAACAGCTGTCCGTTGATCCGCAGGTCGGTGTACACGTACGCGGCGTACATCGCGGTGGCGCCGGTGGCAAAGTTGACGACGCCCGAACCGCGATAGGTGAGCACCACGCCCAGTGCGATTGCCGCGATGAGCGCGCCCTGGGTGAGGCTCGCGCCGGTGATGAAGTGCAGGCGCATGTCGCGCGTGAGCAGCACGCGCAGCAGGAGCGCCACGCCAACGGCGAGCGCGATCCAACCGAAGTCGGTCTTGGTGAAGCGCCGGCGAGCGCGCCGCCCGGACTGCTCGGACGCAGGCGCCGACGCCGGCGCCGCCGCCGACGCCGGCGCGGCGACGTCGGCGGAGCTGGATTCGGTCACGATCGGCCCGTCCGGCTCATCAGGTCTTGGCCTTCGACGCGTCGATCGGGTTGCCGTTCAGGCCGCCGGCGATCTCCGTCCACTTCAGATCCTTGTAGAGGATGATCCCCATCTGCGAGGCGCAGAGTGACACGAACAGCTTCTGACTGGCGACGGTCACGTGACCACAGTCGATCGGACCCACCTGCAGCATCATCGGACCCTTGAACGCTCGAATCTGAGTGAACAGGTTCTGCGAGGTGGCGTTCGTGTAGCCGAGCGCGTTGGCGAACTTGTTCAGCGTCATCACGTTGGCGAACGTCGGGCCGGCGAAACCGGTGTATTCGAGGGTGCTTTCGCCCGGCGCGGGGACGCCGTACTGCTTCACCTTGTCGAGGTACGTCTGCATGCCGGACTTCACGTCGGGCAAGTAGTAGTGGTACCCGTAGTCGCCGAAGTACCAGCCGTTCGGCATCACGCCCTTCTCGCCCGCGGCCTGGATGTGCTTGGTCATCGGCGTGCCGAAGCACAGGCCTGTGGTGATGACGGTCGGGTGGATGTTGAGCGCCTGGATCGCGTCGTAGGTGGCGAGGCACTCGGGCTGTGTGGTGAGCGTGATGAACACGCCGGCCGAGTCGGCACCGACGTTCTGGATCGCCGACTGTACCTGTGCTGACGTGCCGCCCGGGTCGGTCACCTCCACGCCCGACACCTGAATCCCGGCCTTCTTCAACACCGGCAGCATCAGCAGTTGGTACGCGCCTTGGGCCGACGCGTTGTTGCCGTACATGACCGCGACCTTCTTCGGCTTCGGCTTGTACGTGTCGGCCACGTACATCGCCAGGCCGGTGACCACGCCGACCGCGCCCGCCGTGAACGAGAAGCCGGCCGTGGTCGTGAAGTCGGTGGTGGTGAGCCCGTTGCCGATCAGCACCGGCTTCTTGCCATTGAGGGCCGCGTACAGACCCTGCGCGCCCACGAGCAGCGTCCCGGTGAGCACGGCCTTGATCTTCGGGTCGTTGGCGAAACGCGTGCCGCACGACTGCCCGTCTTCCTCGACGGTGATCGTGCACTTGTCGACCACGATGGGGTGGCCGTCGACACCGTCGAGCTCGGCGTTGGCGAACTTCACCGCGGCGTCGAGGCCGATGGTCGCCTCGGGGAAGAGCTGTTCCTGGTTCGCATAGCCGATGTTGAACGGCGTGCCGCTCGCGGTGCCGGCCTTGCCGCCGGTGTACTGCAGCGCCCAGTCGGTGTCGGCCGACGAGCCCTTCGCGGTGGTCGTCGGCCCCTGCGCCGATGTCGGCGTGTTGCCCGCGCTGCTGCTGTTCGACGTAGCCGTGGTGGAGCTCTCGGTGCACGCGCCGAGCAACAGCGCGATCACGGCGCCCACGATGAGCAGCCGGTTGGTGTGCGACATGGTCGGGTTCTCCCTCGATCGGAGCAGGAACGGTAACCGGCGGGGCCCAGCCTCGCCACGAACCGTCCTACCCACTCCACCCCGCTCGGCCTGCGCCTCGCGCCCGAGGGCGGTCGCGACGAGTGTGGCCATGACGGCCCGCCGCCGATCAGGCAGGGATGACGTGAACGCCGGACGCGCTGAACGTGACCCGCGCGAAGCGGAGCGTGCGACTGAAGGGCCAGCCGACGAAGGGATTCGCGTAACCCGCGTAGGCGAGCCACACCGCACCGCCGTTGTCGGTGAACACCGACGCGCCGCCAGGGCCGACCACCGTGCTGTTCGTGACCATCACGGGTGACGGCAGCTCGTGGCACGGCCCGATCGGTGTGTCGCACTGCGCCACCCCTGTGGCGTACGTGGCGGTGTTCCAGAAACCGCCCGCGAAGAACAGGTAGTAGGTGCCCGCGGCGTGGATCATCGAGGGTGCCTCCATGACGCCGTGCTGCCAGGCACGGTCGCTCTGCAGGAGGTTGAACGAAGGTCCGGTGAGGGCGCGGCCATTGGCAGTGAGGCGCTGGATTTGCAGCGTTGCGGGCTGCACGGCGCGCTCGCGCTTCCAGAGCAAGTACATCGAGCCGTCGCTGTCGACGAACGGCGTGGGGTCGATCGACCCGCCGTCGGACGATTCGCACACGAGCGCAGATTGCGTGCGGTCGAAGTAGGGACCGGTTGGCGCCGCCGACACGGCCGTCGACAAGCACTCGTCGCCGGATGCACGGTCGCGCACCGTGTAGTACATGACGTACGCCTCGGGCTGGGCTGGCGTTGCGGGCACTGCCGGCTTGCCGGGCGCCGCTGGGGTTCCGGGTGTGGCCGGCGTGGCGGCCAGGTGCAACACCGCTGGTGCCCACGTCGACCCGTTGTTCGCCCACGAGGGCAGGCCGGCGAGCGCGTTGCCCACGAACGACCAGTTGACGAGGTTGGTCGACGTGATCACCTGCACGTCGCCGGCGCCGGAGTTCGTGGAGAAGGCGTAATAGCGGCCGCCCACAGTGAGCACGAACGGGTCGGGGAAGTCGTAGGGGAACCGTGCGCCGGTGGCGCCGGCCAGCGCGTTCGAGCACGCGGCCGCACCCGAGTTCAGTGCCGCGATCGCCGCGCTCGAGTTCCCCGACTGCACGTTGTGCATCGCCGACTGCTCACCCGCGAGGCATTTCTGCGCCTGACCCGCCGCGGAACCGAGCGCGAGGCTCAGCTGGGTGGAGGTCTTGAGCGACTGCTGCGCGTTCGCGGTGGCGGCGAAGGCTGCTGCGGTGAGCGTGTCGTCGTGCCGCTTCGACACGTCTTCGTTGCGCGTGCCGCGTTGGTGGTCGGCGGTTGCAGCGCGTGCAGCTTGCGCGGCCTCGTTGGCGTCGGTGATGTGATCGTGCAGCTGGGTCTCGTGCGCGAGCGACGCGTCGAGCGCGCGGCCTGCGGCGCGCACCTTCGCCTGGTCGCGCTGATACGCACGGACGGTCACCACGGAGCCGACCACCAACCCGATCACGAGCGCGGCTGCGATCGTGATCCGCAGCCGGCGCGTGGCTGGCCGGTCGGTCATCAACGGCATCAGCGGAATCATGCGGCCGCCGCCTGAGCCTGCTTGCACACGGCGTCGATCGACTGCAGCCGGTTCTGCCATCCGCTCACGTCACCGGCGCCCAACATGTCGAGCGCTTGCGACACGCCGTCGAGACACGTGTGCAACGCCGCGAGCTGGGTGGCGCGCGAGTTCGTGTCGACGATGCTGATGTAGGCCGCACGCTGCGCAGCCAGGAGGCCGGCCCGCTCGTCGCGCAGCGCGGCGGCGCTGTGGAGGTGCGCGGCGTGCGCCGCTTCGAGCGCGGCGCGCGCGACCGCGGCTTCCTTCAACGACAGGTCGCGCTGGCTCGTGGCGGTGGCGAGCTGCGACGTGAGCGTCGACACCCGGTCGCTCGACGCCGCCGCGTCGTGATGGAGCGACGCGAGATGGTGCGACGAGCGATGGAAGGCCACGACGACACCGGCCGCGACGAGCGCGAGCACGACGACCGCCGCGACCACGCGCACGGGCAGCGCGCCGCGACCGCGCGCTGTCAACGCTTCGCGGCGCGGCATCTTGTCGTCACCATCCATGACCGCCGTCCCCCACGCACCCGCTCCTCGAGTTGAGCGTACCGGTGTGAACATCGACCTGTCAGCGGCGGCGACTGAGCGGATTCTGAGTCTGTGCGAGGATGGCCGCATGCCCAGCCCCGGATCGGTTCGCCTCGAAATCGACGGCGCGATCGCCACGATCACGAACGACAACCCTGAGAAGCACAACGCCTTCGACGACGACATGGACGCGCAGCTGTTCGCCATCGTCGACGAGCTCGCCGGCCGCAACGACGTGCGTGCGGTGATCTGGCGGGGCGAGGGCAAGTCGTTCTCGTCGGGGCGCGACGTCGGCTCGATCGGCACGCTGCAGGTGCCGTTGTCGCACCACGAGCTGATGCGCCGTGGACACCGTGGCATCCAGCGTTTGTGGGACCTCGACGCGCCCGTGCTGGTTGCCTGCAAGGGCTGGGTCATGGGCGGGTCGTTCCAGCGCGCACTGCTGTGTGACGTGCGAGTGGCCGCCGTTGGTTCCCGTTTCCGTCTCCCCGAGGTCACGTACGGTGTGATCCCCGACACCGGAGGTGTCGCGGTGCTCTACGAGATGTGCGGGCACGGTGTGGTGAGCGACATGGTGCTCACCGGCCGCGTGCTGTCGGCCGAGGAGGCGCTCGCGCACGGCGTGGTAAGTCGCGTCGTCGCACCCGAAGAGCTCGACGCCACGGTGCGTGAGATGGCTGAGCAGATCGCGTCGCAATCGTTCGTGGCCGTGCGTATGGCTCGCGAGGTGATCCGGCATCTCGCGATCCCGCAGATCCGCACCTCGATGGCCGACGAGATGATCTACCAGACGTTCGTGAACAAGAGCGACGACACGGCCGAGCTACGCGCGGCTCGGGCCGAGGGCCGACCGCCGACCTTCACCGGGAGCTGACCGACGATGCCCACGAGCACCACCACGGCCGGACCGCTGCACGATCCAGTTACGTATGCGCGTGGTTTCCCGCACGAGCGCTTCCGAGCGCTCCGCGACCACGACGCGGTTTCGCACCACGATCATCCCGACTTCGCGTCGGGCTACTGGGTGGTGGCACGCCACGCCGATGTGCAGCGCGTGTCGCGCGACGCGACCACGTTCCGCAACGCACCGCATCCCTTCCTCGAAGAAGCGGGCCAGGACCAGTCGGCCACATCGGGTCTGCTGATCTCACTCGACGCGCCCGACCACGTGAAGCAACGCAAGCTGATCAACCGCGGGTTCACGCCGCGCCGCGTCAGCGATCTCACCGACGCGCTGGTGGCGCGTGTGAACGGGATCATCGACTCGCTCCGCACGCGACGCGAGTGCGACCTCGTGCACGACCTCGCCTTGTGGCTGCCGCTCCACGTGATCGCCGATCTCGTGGGTGTGCCGGAGGAGGACCGCGAGCGCGTCTTCCGACTCACCGAGCGCACCTTTGGCTTCGATCCGGCGGTGTCGCTCGAGGAGCGCACGCAGGCCGCGGTCGAGATGTTCGCCTACGCCGACGCCCTCTGCGAGGAGCGCCGCCGGCATCCGGCCGACGATCTCATCAGCGCCCTGCTCGATGCCGAGCTCGACGGCGAGCGCCTCGACCAGATGCAGCTCGACCTGTTCTTCATGTTGCTGCAGAACGCCGGGAGCGAAACCACCCGCAACCTCATCACGTCGGGCACTGTCGCGCTGATCCAGGCGCCCGACCAGTTCGACCGCCTGCGTGGCGATCTCTCGTTGCTCCCGACCGCGATCGAAGAGCTGCTGCGCTTCACGTCACCGGTGATGCTGTTCGCGCGCTCGGCGATGCGCGACACCGAGATCGGTGGCCAACCGATCGCCGCAGGGGAGCGCGTCGTGATGGCGTATCCCTCCGCGAACCGCGACGAGCGCGCGTTCGCCGATCCCGACGCAGTCGACGTGGCGCGCACACCGAACGAGCACGTCGCGTTCGGAGCCGGCGGCCCCCACTACTGCCTCGGCGCGAGCCTTGCTCGCCTCGAAGCCAAGGTGATGTTCGAGGCGATCGCCACCCGTTTCCAGGGTCTCGCACTCGAAGGCGACCCGGCCGACTTCCCGCGCCTGCACTCCACCATCATCGACGGCTTCGCCGAAGTGCCGATCCACTGGCAAGCCATCGACGAGTGACGGAGCCGCGCGCCGCTCTGTAAGGTGCGCGCGTGCTCGGGGATGCGAAGGGGTTCCACGTCAATGTGAACTGCCGCGATCTCGAACGGTCGCGCCGGTTCTATGAAGCCATTGGTTTGCGCGCCGCGACTCGTACCGCGCCCGTTGCTGTGCAGCCGGGCGACGCCTTCGGGCTGGCGCAAGCCCAGTGGGACGCATGGATCCTTGCTGGCGCCAACGGTTTCGACGCCGGGGTGGTCGATCTCCTGGAGTGGCACACGCCGGCGCCCGCCGGCTCGCCGCCGGCCAACTTGCATACCCAAGGCTTCCAACGCGTCGGGATACTCGTGCCCGATCTCGATGCCGCGGTGCGCGCAGTCGTCGCCAACGGTGGCGAGATCTGGGGTGCGCCGAAGGCCCACGGCGATGTGCGGCTCGTGCTCGGCAACGATCCCGACGGTGTCGCGATCGAGCTCGTGCAAGCAGGTGGACCCACTACATCGTTCGTCGGCGTGGCGTGCAGCGATCTCGAACGATCGGTGGCGTGGTACCGCTCAATCGGTTTCCGTGAGGCCGCGCGCTTCGCGAGCGCGAACGACGACAGCAGTCATCTGCGGATCGACGGGCCGTCGGTGTTCGACGAGGTGATGATGACCGCGCCCGGTGGCGGCCTGTCGTTGATCCTGGTGGGTTTCACGACGCCCGGCGTCGCCGCGGCGACGCCGCGGCCGGCCAATGCGGTGGGTATCTGGCGCGTCGCGTTCCTCGTGTCCGACATCGATGCCGAATGCCGAGAGCTCGAGGCGCTCGGGATCGAGTTGCTCTCGCAACCGGTGTCGATGGCGATGGGCCCGGGCCTCCCCGAGCTGCGTTTCGTGTGCCTGCGCGGACCCGACCACGAAGTGATCGAGCTCATCGAACAACCCACCTGACGTCGCGCGCCGTGGCGTCAGCGCTTGGTGAGCTTGCGCCAGGCGTCGAGGTCGCGCTCGTCGGCCGCCCTGCCTGCATGGGTGACCACGTCGACGTCGGGTGCCTCGGCCCGCAATGCCGCGGCAGTGCACTGCGACGCGGGACGAATCGCGAACGGGTCGAACTGGTAGTGGCGCATGGCGTTGCCGTGGGTGATCTTGGCGACGGTGTCGTCGTCGATACCGGTGAACAGTCCTTCGAGCGACTCGGGCGCGTGCGGCCACGAGCTGTCGGAGTGCGGGTAGTCGCTCTCCCAGCACACGTTGTCGACGTTGAGCTCGTCGAGCAGCTTGATTGCGATCGGGTCGCTGATGAAGCAACACAGGATCCGTTCACGGAACAGCTCGCTCGGCCGGCGACCTTGCGGCAACTCGTGGCGCATCCAGCCGTTGTGCCGGTCGAGCGTGTGCTCGGCTCGCCACAAGAAATAGGGAATCCAGCCGATGTCACCTTCGGTGAGCGCGAACCGCAGCGCGGGAAAGCGGTGCCAGAACGACGCCCACAGGAGATCACCGAGCGTGTAGATCGACATCACCGACGACAGGTTCATCGCAACCGGCGCCGGCGCGTCGGGCGTGGTAGACGCCCGCTGCGACGACGAGCCGACGTGACAGCACAACACGGTGCCGGTGTCGCTGCACGCCGCGAACAGCGGATCCCACGCGTCGGTGTGGATGCTCGGCATGCCGAGGCCGGCGGGATTCTCCGAGAAGGTGACGGCGTGGCAACCCTTGGCCGCGAGACGGTGCACCTCTCGTGCCGCCTCCTCGACGTCGAACAGTGGCAGCACGCCACACGGAATGAAGCGCTCGGGATACGTCGCGCACCACTCGTCGACGTGCCAGTCGTTGTAGGCACGGATCATCACGAGGTTCAGATCGTGGTCGGGACCGAAGTTGAGCACCTGGCCGGAAAAGCCCGTCCAGTTCGGAAAGTTCAAGCCGGCGAGCTGGCCACCGGCCGACATGTCGCGCACACGCTCGTGCACGTCGTAACAGCCGGGACGCATGTGCTCGTAGCGCAGCGGGTCGACGTTGAAGTATTCAGGCGTCTTGCCGGCGACTGCGTTCAAACCGAGGTTGCGACCCCACAGCTCGCCGTAGCGCCATTGCTGCGCGCCATCGGGCCGCTCGACGACGCGCGGCGCCTGGTCGCGGTACTTCGCGGGGACGTGCGCGTCGAACATGTCGGCCGGTTCGCAGATGTGGTCGTCGACCGAGATGAGGATGAGGTCGTCGGCGCTGGTCATGCGAACGTGCTCATGCTGCCACGAGGGTGACGGGCAACGACTTCAGGGCGTTGTTGAGGTTCGATCGGGTGCGCTTCGCCTCGCCACGCTGCTCGATCGTGGGGAACGTGGCGAGCAGCTCCTCGAAGAACACTCTCGCCTCGAGGCGGGCGAGGTGCACGCCGAGGCAGAAGTGCTCACCGATCCCGAACGACACGTGCGGGTTCGGGTGACGATGGATGTCGAAGCCGTTCGGGTCGTGGAACACCGTCTCGTCGCGGTTGGCCGAGGTGTACATCATCGCGACCTTGTCGCCCGCGGCGATCCTCGTGCCGCTGAGCTCGGTGTCGGCCGACGCGGTGCGGCGGAAGTAGTGGAGCGGGTTCGCCCAGCGCAGGATCTCCTCGACTGCGCCGGGCATGAGCGAAGGATCGGCGCGCAACTCGGCGAGCTGGTCGGGATGTCCGAGCAACGCCAGCAGGCCCGACGACAGCATCGTCTTCGTGGTGTCGTTGCCCGCGGTCACGAGCTGCACGAAGAAGCTCGCGAAGTCGATGTCGGTCATCAGCGAGCCGCCGAACTCGGTGCCGAGGATCAGCGACGTCAGGTCTTCGCGCGGCGGCTCGCGGCGACGGCGCGCGGCCAGCTCGATCGCGTACATCGCCATGTGGACCGTGCCGTCGCCAGGATTCGTGTTGTAGCCGGCGGCGTCGGGGTCGCCGGCGTCGCTCTCGCGAAACTCCGGATCCTGCCCGCTCGTGTTCATCTCGGCCCACCGATGGATCTGCGGCCAGTCTTCGCGCGGCAAGCCCATGAGCTCGCCGACCACCTGGGACGGCAGGCTCGCGGTCACGTCGTGCACGAACTCGACATCACGCTGGGCGGCCGCGCCGGCCATGATCTCCTTGCAGATCGTGCGGATGCGGCCCTCGAGCCCGCCGATGATCTTGGCCTTGAAGCTCGGCACCAGCGGGCGCCGGTAGTCGAGATGGCGTGGCGGATCCATCGAGAGCAGCATGTTGCGCATCATCGCCAAGCGTTCGGGATCGAGGTCTTCGATCACCACGCCGCCGCGCTCGGCCGAGAACAACGTTGGCTCGCGAGCGACGTGCACCACGTCGGCGTGGCGCAGCACCGCCCAGTAACCCGGCTCGCCGCGCATGTCCTGCCAGTGCACCGGGTCGTTGACGCGCAGCTCGGCGAACACCTCGTGCGGCGGGCCGTCGATGTACGTGTCGGGATCGCTGAGGTCGATCACGCGGCCGACAGTATCCACTCCTCACCACGATTGGTACTGGCTGCGCCGTTGTGGAGCGGCGGCGTTGCATCGGGCGCCGCGGGTGGCCGAAACTCGGAGATGATGCCCGACACCACTCACTCGCCGTCCGCACCATCCGTCGCCCCGCCCGTGGCGTTGCAGCTCTACTCGATGCGCGACGCCGCCAACGTCGACTTCCCCGGCGTGCTGCGCGAAGTTGCCGACATGGGCTACGCGGGTGTGGAGCTCGCCGGCTTTCACGATCGTTCGCCGGGCGAAGTGGCCGCGCTCCTGCAGGAACTCGGCCTGGCGGTGGCGAGCGCGCACGCGTCGAGTGGCGACCGCGAACACTTCGCGGCCGAGCTCGACGTCTTTGCCACCGTCGGCTGCGACACCGTGGTGCTGCCCATGCTGGCGCCCGACCAGTTCGCGGCGCTCGACACCATCCGTGCCAATGCCGATCACCTGAACGAGCTCGGAGCGATCGCGCGTGACCACGGGATGACCTTCGGCTACCACAACCACTTCTGGGAGTTCACCGAGCTCGACGGCAAGCCGGCGCTGCTCCATCTGTTCGATGCGCTCGATCCGCAGACCGTCGCCGAGGTCGACATCTACTGGGCCAAGGTGGGCGGCGTCGATCCCGCGGCGCTGGTCGCCGAGATGGGTGATCGTGTGCGCTTGCTGCACGTGAAAGACGGCCCGGCCGACGAGCCGCGCAGCTCGATGCTCGCGGTCGGCGACGGCGTGATCGACGTTGCGGGTGTGCTCGCGGCCGCACCATCGGCCACATGGCACATCGTGGAGCTCGACCGCTGCGACGGCGACATGGCCGACGCGGTGCGGCGTAGCTGCGAGTACCTCGTGGGCAACGGCCTGTCGACCGGTCGCGTCGCGTGAGCAACCCCGCGAACAATCCGGCGACGGCCGTGCGACCGAGTCGCGTCGCAATCGTCGGATGTGGCGTGATCAGTCCGGCGTACGTGAAGACGCTGGGCAAGCTCGAACATGTCGTGGTAGCGGCGTGCGCCGACCAGGTGGCGGAGAAGGCCGAGGCGCTCGCCCAGACCTGTGGCGCGACACCGACTTCGTTCGAGGACGTGCTCGAGGATCCGTCGATCGACGCCGTGGTGAACCTCACACCGCCGCTGGCGCACGCCGCGGTGACGTGCTCGGTGCTCGACGCGGGCAAGGCCGCGTTCAGCGAGAAGCCGCTCGGCATCGACTTCGCCGACGGGCTCGCGCTGCGCGACCTCGCCCACGATCGGGGGTTGCGCCTCGGCTGCGCGCCCGACACGTTCCTCGGCGCGGGCCTGCAAACCTGCCGTGCGGCGATCGATCGCGGCGACATCGGCGAACCGCTCGCCGCCAACGGTTTCATGCTCGCGCCCGGCCCCGAATGGTGGCACCCGGATCCGGCCTTCTTCTATGCAAGGGGAAGCGGCCCGCTCCTCGACATGGGGCCGTACTACCTGACCGCGCTCGTGCAGTTGCTCGGTCCCGCGGTGTCGGTGATGGGCACCGGTCGCATCTCGCGCCCGCAACGCACGATCCACTCCAAGCCTCGGCGCGGTGAGCTGATCGACGTGGTGGCGCCCACCCATACGAGCCTCGCCATCGAGTTCGCGGCCGGCCCGATCGCCACGTTGGTGACGAGCTTCGACGTGGCCGCGAGCCGTTACCGGTGCATCGAGATCTACGGCACCGAAGGAACGCTCGCGCTTCCCGATCCGAACACGTTCCGCGGCCCGGTACTGCGCCGCGGCCTGCGCGACCAGTGGTGGCACGACGTGGAGATGCTCCCGGCGACGCTGCCGCAGCAGCGCGGGATCGGTCTCGCCGACATGATGTGGGCGAGCCGCACCGGGCGCGCGCATCGGGCGTCGGGCGACCTCGCGCTGCACGTGCTCGAGATCATGGACGGCGCACTCACGTCGTCGACCGATGGCCGGCGCGTCGCGTTGACCACCACGTGTGAGCGCGCCGCACCGCTTCCGTTGGATCTCGCGCCCGGCACGTTCGATGACTGACACCTTGCGCTACGGCTTCGTGGGCGCGGGTTTCATGACCCAGTTCCACTTGCGCGCGCTGGAGCAGGTGCGCGGCGTGGAGGTGGCCGGCTTGGTGTCGCGCCGGCCACCCGAAGCACTGGCGCAATCGGTGCGCGATCGCGGTCTCGGCGGCGCACGCGTCTACAACTCCGTCACGGCGATGGCCCGCGACGTCGACGTCGTGGTGATCTGCAGCCCGAACTTCGAGCGCGTGGCCGTGATGGAACAGCTCGCGGCCGCCGCTCGGGACGGCGCGCGGCTGCGCGGCCTGATCTGCGACAAGCCCCTCGCCCGCAATCTCGGTGAGGCGCGCCGCGTGGTCGACCTCGCCGGCGAGATCGGCGCGCCCACCGCGTACTTCGAGAACCAGATCCACATGAAGATGTTGCAGCAGGCGCGCGCCCAGCTCGCAGCCACCGCTGCAGCGATGGGTCCGCTGGTGCTCGCACGCTCATCCGAGGAACACGCAGGCCCGCACAGCCCGTGGTTCTGGGACCCCACCCGCCAGGGCGGTGGCGTGCTCTCCGACATGGGCTGCCACTCGATCGCGGTGGGCTGGTATCTCCTCACACCGAACGGCGCACCGCCGCGGCACCTGGTTCCAGAAAGCGTGTCGGCCGATGTGGGGCTCTTGAAATGGGGCCAGCCGCGCTGGCGCGCCGAGCTGCTCGAGCGCCACGGGGTCGACTACGCGCAGACGCCGGCGGAGGACTTCGCCACGGGCATGGTCACGTACCGCAACCCCGACACCGACGCGCGCGTGAAGGCGCAGTTCACCGTGTCGTGGATGTACGACAAGCAGGGACTGCGGCTGCTCACCGACGGGCTCGGTCCTGGCTACGCGCTCGAGGCGAACAGCCTGCGTTCGCCGCTCGAAGTGTTCATCGGCGATGCCGCAGCCGCATCGGTGAACGATGCCGAGCGTGCGCTGGAGAAGGCCACCGCATCGCAAGGCCTGCTCGCGATCCAGCCGAACGAACCCGACCTCTACGGCTACACCGACGAGAACGTCGACGCGCTCGCGGCGTTTCGCGACGGCCGGAGCGCGCTGCTCGACTTCGACTACGGTCTCGAAATCGTGCGGCTCACAATGGCGGCGTACCTGTCGGCCGAGCGCGGCCGCGTGATCGATCTCACCGACGCGCACACGCGCGCCGAGCTCGACGACTACGTGCCGGCGATCCAACAAGGCCGCGGTCATGCCCAACTCCTCCCAGGCGGCGAGCGGGGGTGGAGGTGAGCCCCTCGGGGCGCGAGTCCGCCGGTCGCACCAGATGTGCGAAGCACCTCTGGTTCGGAGGCGGCGAGCGGGGGTGGAGGACGTGACGACCGTCGATGTCGAGCAGGTCGAACCGCACATCTCGGTCATCCGGCTGAACCGTCCGGAGCGGCGCAACGCCATGAGCTTCGGCCTCGTCGGCGACCTCCACGACGCGCTCGACGAGGTAGGTGCTGACGCGTCGTGCAAGGTGGCCGTGCTCACCGGCGCCGGCAAGGGATTCTGTGCCGGCCTCGATCTGAAGGATTGGGGCAGCGTGCCGGCACCAGGCGCGCACCGCCACATGCGCGCCGGGATGGGTGGCCAGGAGTTCATTTCCGCGCTCGTGCCGCACATGCGCGCGACGCCGCAGATCATCGTGGCCGCGGTGCAGGGCGCCGCGTTCGGCGGCGGTCTCTCACTCGCGTGCGCCGCCGACGTGCGCATTGCCGCGCGCTCGGCTCGTTTCTGCTCGGCGTTCATCCGCACCGGGCTGAGCGGCACCGACATCGGCATCAGCTACCTGCTGCCGCGCCTCGTCGGCGTGTCGCGCGGCTTCGATCTCATCGTGTCGGGCCGCGAGATCGCTGCCGAAGAAGCCGAACGCATCGGACTCGTGTCGCAAGTGGTCGACGACGACGTGCTGTTCGACCGGGCCCTCGACTACGCGCGCGTGATCGCCGGCTACACGAGCACCGGTCTCACGCTCACCAAAGAAGTGCTCTGGCACAACGTCGAGGTCACGAGCATGGATGCCGCGATCGCCATGGAGAACCGCAACCAGAACCTCGCCGGCCACGCGGCCGACGTGCGGGAGTTCATGACCGCGTACCGCGAGCGCATCGTGAACAGCCGCAAGGGCGCGCCCTCGTGATCCAGACCGCCGACGACGGTCGCGTCCGCATTCTCACGCTCGACCGTCCCGACAAGCTCAATGCCTTCAACAACGTGCTCTACTTCGCGGCCACCGACGCCTTGCGCGCCGCCGCGGAGGATCCCGGGGTTGCCGTCGTGGTGATCACAGGTGCGGGCCGGGCCTTCTCGGCGGGCGCCGACGTGCTCGAGATGGCCGATACGGCAAGCGGGTCGGGTCCGGGAACAGAGGCGGGTGCCCGGCACGGCTTCATCGATTTCGTCGACCTGCTCACCACCTTCCCGAAGCCGTTGCTCGCCGCGGTGAACGGGATGGCACTCGGGATCGGCGCCACGTTGCTCGGCTACGTCGACCTCGTGTTCATGTCGACCGCAGCGCGCGTGCGTTGCCCATTCACCGACCTCGCTGTGGCTCCCGAGGCTGGAAGCTCGTACACGTTCCCGCGCCTGCTCGGGCGCCAGGACGCCGTCTGGCTGTTGATGAGCTCGGAGTGGTTCTCGGCCGACGACTGCGCGCGCATGGGCCTGGCGTGGAAGGTGTGTGAGCCCGAAGCGTTGCTCGAGACCACGCTTGAACACGCGCGGCTGCTCGCGAGCAAGCCGATCGCGTCGCTCATGGAGACGAAGCGCACGATCGTGTCGGGCGCCCGTGACGCGTTGGCCGCGGCGCGTGACCGCGAGAACGAGGCGTTCCGCCGCCTGTTGGGCGCCCCGGCGAACATGGAAGCGTTCGCCGCCTTCGCGGAGCGGCGCACGCCCGATTTCGTGGCCGTCGACGCCGAACATCCGATACGGATGGAGGAGCACAGCAACGATGCGTGAACTGCGCGATCGAGTAGTGGTGGTCACGGGCGGCGCGGCGGGTGTCGGCCGCGGGCTGGTCGAAGCCTTCCTCGACAAGGGCGCGAAGGTCGTGATCGCCGACATCGAAGCGCCCGTGCTCGACGCGACGGTGGATGAGCTCGAGGGTCGCGGTGAAGTGTGGGGCGTGCGCACCGATGTGGCCGACGAGGCGTCGCTGGAGGCGCTCGCGGCGGCGGTGTTCGATCGCTACGGCACGTGCAACGTGCTGTGCAACAACGCAGGCGTCACCTCCGGCGGCGGCGGACTGCCGTGGGAGCAAGAGCCGAACGACTGGCGTTGGTGCCACTCGGTGAACGTGCTCGGCACCGCGATGTGCACGCTCGCGTTCGTGCCGCGGATGCTTGCCACCGGCGACGAAGGACTCATCGTGAACACGTCGTCGGGCGACGGTGGTTTCGCGCCCGTGCTCAACGCGTCGGTGTACGCCGCGAGCAAGGCGGCGGTGAGCTGCTTCACCGAGGCACTCGCGCACAACTTCGTCAACGAGGGCACGAATCTGCGCGCCGCGGTCTTCTACCCATCGGGTGGCCTGCTCGAGACCGGACTGTGGACCGCGCAGCGCAACCGTCCGGCCGACCTGGCACGCGTGCGCCCTCGACCGGCCGCGCCGATGACCACCATCGCCGACTTCAAGGCCGCGATGGAAGCCGCGGGCACACCGTTGAAGACGATGGACGTGGGTGAGCTCGGCCGCTTTGCCGTCGACGCGATCCAAGAAGGCCGCTACATCATCTCCTACGGCCTCGACGAGATCGCCGAACTGCTCCACGCCCGCGCCGACGCCATCGGCCGCGCCGAGCTCCCGCCCACACTCCACCCCTACCAGTGACCAAGGTGACGGGCGTCGTTTGACTTCGATAATCG
>DASXZO010000053.1:0-38322 GCA_036501845.1 Acidimicrobiia bacterium
CGGCATTCCTGCTGTTCACGTGGCCGCGGTTGGCGTGGCGCCGGGCGCGCACGCGTGCGGCTCGCGCCTCGTGGGCCACCGGCGCGCTGTATCGACTCGAGGCGGTCGGCCGGAACCACCTACGACCGCGCGGTGCGTCGGAGACACCGCGCGCCTACGGCGCGGTGCTGGCGATCGCTGTCGGCGTACCCGATCTCGTGGGGGTCGGTGAAGCCATCGACCGTTCCGGTTACGGCCCACCCGGCGCACTCGCCGACGACCTGCGCTCACGATTCGACGCCGCCCTCGCCGCCGCAGCGCGCGTCAAGCGGCAGCGTTCGACCTCGTCGCGATTCCGGCGCATACGGAACCAGAATCGTCGCACGCAGTCGCCGCGCTGATTTGTAGCCGATGCCGCGCGACGGGTCTGACGACGATGTGCTCTTGGCGCTGTTCCGCGCGATCGCGTCGCGCGACGACCACGCGATCGCGCGGCAGTTGCACGCATCGCCCGATCTTGCGATCAGTGCGATCCATACCGGGGCGAGCCGTGATGACGCGCAGACGTACTTCCTGACTGCAATTGATCACTACGTCTACAGCGGCGACACCGCGCTGCACATCAGCGCTGCCGCGCATCAACAAGAACTTGCCGAGTCGCTCGTCACGCGGGGCGCCGACGTTCGTGCTCGTAACCGAACCGGAGCCGAGCCGCTCCATTACGCAGCCGACGGCCATGCCGCCGCGAACGGGCGGGATCCCGTGGCGCAGGCTGCCGTGATCACCTACCTCATCGAAGCCGGCGCCGACCCGAACGCGTTCGACAAGAGCGGCGTTGCACCGCTGCATCGCGCGGTTCGAGATCGTTGCTCGCAGGCAGTCAGTGCCCTCATCGACCATGGTGCCGATCCGCTGCTGATGAACAAGACGGGCTCGACGCCGCTCCACCTCGCGGTGCAGAACACCGGCAAGAGCAATTCCGGCTCCGAGCGGGCAAAGGACGAACAGGCCCGGATCATCGGCATGCTCCTCGCGTACGGCGCGAGTCCCACCGACGTCGACAAGCACGGCAAAACCGTCGCGGCCGCAGCTGCCAGCGACTGGATCCGCGATCTGCTGCGCTCCAGCTGAACCCCCGCCGCTTAGATTCGGGATGTCAGTGTCGGTAAGCAGGGAACCGACCCAATCAACACCTACGTCGTCCTTCGCTTCGTGAACCTCGTGACAGGGTCGAACGTGCGCATTGCGCGAATGCTCTGGGCGTGCGTCGAGCCGAGCGCATAATTGCCGGTCCGTGCCGTCGGTCGACGCGCGCTAGGGCACGCAAGATCTGGCGGTTGGAGTGGTGGAGATCGTGTGCAGATCGGCTCGAGTAGTGGAACGATTCGTTCGCGCACGCGTGTACTTGCGATGTGAGGTCACCGCGTCCGACGACGGTCCGAGCAGTAACCCGTCGGCCGGTGCGCGCCGGCGCTTTGGCGTCACGGTCGTCATATTCGATGTGGCGATGCCTTGACCGACAAGCGCGTCGGACGCACACTTGTGCCGAGGGGTGCGGCAAGCGCGCTGGTGGAACTCGTACTGAGGGGCACTCATGAGTTGGCGAGCAAGAGTCGTAGTGGCCGTCGCGGCTGCGTGTGCAGGGTCGGGTGTAGCGGTCTGCGCCGCCTCGTCGCCGGCGCACGCAGGAACGACGATCACGGTCAACACGACCGCCGACGATAACGGCGGCCCCATCGGGAAGTGCACGCTGCGCGACGCGATCAACGCCGCCAACACGGACAAGTCCGTCGACACGTGTCCGGCCGGATCCGGCGCCGACACCATCATCGTGCCCGCAGGTACGTACACAGCGATGTCCGGCGAAACGCTGCCCGAGATCACGACGACGATGACGATCGTCGGTTCCGGACCGTCGACGCTCGTGCACCCGGGGGGAGGCGTCATCGTTTCTAACTCCGGAGTGCTGACGATCTCCGCGATGACACTCGACGGCGGCTGGTTGGGCATCGAAAACTTGGGCGGCACTTTGAACGTCGCCAACATGACGCTGCGCAACATGAGTGGGGCGGACGGCGCGATCCGCAACGACGGAACGCTCACGCTTGTGATGAGCACGCTCACCCAGAACCGCGGGTGGAGCGGCGGCGCGATACTCAACGACCGCGGTTCGGTGATCGCAGTCAACGACACGTTCACGAACAACACCGGGCAGTGGCCGGTCGGCCCGGGGACCTCGGGACCGATCGGTGGAGCGTTTCAGAATCGCAACGGCGGTACGTTCCGCGGCCGCAACCTCACAATCACGAACAACACCGCAATCGGTGACGGCAGCTACAACACCGGGCAGACCGGCGGGGTCATGGACGAGGGCGGCACCGTCGAGCTCGCCAACTCGATCGTCGCCGGCAACAAGCTGCTGAAGGATCCGGGCGGAGCGCCGGACTGCGCGAGCTACGGCCAATTCCGCTCGCTGGGTGACAACCTGATCGGCTCGACCAAGGGCTGCACGCTCTCCGGCTCGCTGAAGGGCGACATCACCGGCACGGCTCCGAAGCTCGGCGCGCTCGCCAACAACGGCGGCCCGACGCAGACGATGATGCCGCTCCCCGGCTCGCCCGCGATCGACAAAGGCAACCCGGCCGCACCCGGACAACTACCCGCGCTCTGCCCGCTGCTCGACCAGCGCGGCGTCGCGAGGCCGCGTGACGGCAACCACGACGGCATCAAACGCTGCGACATCGGCGCCGTCGAGCGCTGACCTCCGGCGGGCCGGTCCGAATGCCCTAGCGCTCTCGCCACAACGCTCGCGGACCGCGGCATGAGCGTTCTCTGCGAAGGCCCGACAACGAATCTCGTGGTGGCTGAATCCGCGCCGCCCGTCGTGTCATGGCGTGGGTGTGGGACCTTGACGTAATCGAACGATCACGCGATTTTCGCAACCCCCACGGCTCGTCGTGCACGAGCACCGCGAGCCCCACAGCGATCGACCGCTTACCCACGCACACGAACGTACCGAACGCGCACGACTCGCGTTCGCCACCCCGAACCGCCGTGATGCGCTCTTCGACCTCTGCTCGGAACGCCGTGCAAGCTTGGTGCCTACACTGCTCTTCGCATGGTCTCGCGTGCGTTCGCGGTGTTCTATTCGAGCGATGTGGAGCGAGCAGGCCAGTTCTGGGAGAAGTTGGGATTCGAGCGGCACTATCAACTTCCGGCGGAGGGCGAGCCTGGTTACATCGGACTCCGCTCCGGAGCGGCAGAGATGGCGGTCACGAGCGCCGACTGGGCGGTCGAGCGCTATGGCATCAGCGTCGGCACCGGCCCGAGAGTTGAGATGTATGTGTACGTCCCCGACCTCGACCTGCTCTTCGATGAGCTCCAAAGCTCAGGTGTGCAGGTGTTGCGTGAGCCGGAAGACATGCCTTGGGGAGAACGGATCGCGGCTGTCGCCGATACGGACGGCAACCCGGTTGCACTCTGTCAGGAGAAATAGCGGCGTTTGTTGCAGTGTCACGGACCAGTTCGGCGGACGTGAGATGGACGGTTGGTTGCGTGTCGCGCCCGAGGGCGTGCGGACGAAGCGGCAGCTCGAAACATGGGCTGCGCGCGGCGTCACCTATGCCCGATCGTTGCCGCCGAAGCGCTGAGGCCGTGACCTCGCTCGCGCGCGGCGCACAGCGCTGTGACGCGTCGACCCACCCGGGGCGTGCGCGCTCGACAAGACCGTGAAATCATCCGAATGGATGAGTGATACCAGGCCTAATTCGCTTGGTAACGAACACTTGTTCGGATAGAGTTGTGGTCGTGATCGTGGGATCGGATCTCTACGAACTGCGTGGCTTGGTCGACCGGCTCATCGGCGACGCCGACGATTTCTCGGCGTTGGCGGACGCGGCGTTGGCGGACGCGTTTTGTGATGTGCGCCGTGAGATCGACCGGCTCGAGTCGGTCGCCGCCGGGCTGCTCGCCACGATCGACGGGCGTCGCATCCCGTGTGCGGACGGCGCGAGCTCGGCGCCGGCGTGGGCGCAATGGCAGACCGGGCAACGCTGGCAAGAGGCCAAGACGTCGTTGGACGCCGGCCGGTTGCGCGACCTCTTGCCGTTGACGCACCAGGCATGGGCGGACGGCTCGATCTCAGCGTCGGCCGCGCGCACGATCTGTCGAGGCATCAAAGCCGGCCACGAAGACGTGTACGTCGAGATGGAAGCGGCACTCATGGCTCGCGCCGTCAAGCGCAATTTCCGCGAGCTGGATGGCCTCATCCGCTACTACCGCAAATGCGCCGACGAGCTCGACGACCGCGAACCGTCCGACCGCAACGGCGCACAAATCTCGCCAGTCGGTGACCGCTACGCACTCGACGGTGATTTCGACGCCAAGGCCGGCAAGACGATCAGCACCGCGATCGACGCCGCGCTCGACAAGCCGACCGAGGGTGACACGCGCAGCGTGGCGAAACGGTGTGCCGACGCGATCGAACGGATGGCGCAGTTCTTCCTCGACCACGCAGACCTCGGCATCGAGGGTGGTGAGCGGCCGCACGTGACGCTCACCATCCCGTGGGACATGATCATGGACGGCCTGCCGATCAAAGCCCTGCCGGCCGATCCGGCCGACCTCGCCGCGTTCCTCACCCGAGCCGACCGCGAACAGATCCTGTGCGACTGCAACATCGCCCGGATCATTCTCGGACCCGACAGTCAACCTTTAGACGTCGGCCGCGAACACCGCACCGCGCCCCGCTGGTTACGCCGCGCCATCGCCCAACGCGACCGCGGCTGTCGTTTCCCCGGCTGCGACCGTCGCGCGAGCTGGTCCGAAGCCCACCACGTGATCCCCTGGTGGCAAGGCGGGCCGACCAACCTCGACAACCTCGTCCTGCTCTGCCCGTTCCACCACCACGTCGTACACCGCCAAGGCTGGACCAACGCCTTCGACGGCACCACCTACACCATCACCAACGACCGCGGCACCCGCCTCGACCGATGCCCACAACGCAGCACCGGTCCGCCGTAGCCGGGTGCGAGCGTGGGGCTGGAATACTGCTGGTCGATGTCGGAGTGGGATCGGTTCGGAGCGATCGACACCGAGCGTCTCGTGCTGCGGCCGATCTCGCTCGACGACGTCGACCGCTTGATCGATCTCGACAGCGATCCCGAAGTGATGCGCTACCTCAACGGCGGGAAGCCGAACACGCGCGAGTACGTGGAGTCGAGGGTGCGCGCCAGCATCGGGTACCGCTGGGTTGCGTATGTCCGGTCCGACGAGGACTTCGTGGGCTGGTTCGGGATGAAACCCGCGGGGGAGCGCGCCTACGAGCTCGGGTACCGGCTCCGCCAGCGGCACTGGAATCAGGGGTTCGCGTGCGAAGGGTCGCGAGTGCTGATCGACCTCGCGTTCTCCGAGCTCGACGCCGCGCGCGTGTGCGCCAACACGATGACGGTGAACGAGCGGTCGCGGCGGGTGATGGAGAAGTGCGGCTTGCGTTACGCCAGCACGTACCACCTCGACTGGGACGAGCCGATCGAAGGCGCGGAGCTGGGCGAGGTGGAGTACGAGCTGCTGCGCGCGGACTACCACGCATGACGCTGGTCGAACATGGCTCACGGCACGGCGCGCGCTACACTGACGCGACCGCACCGTGAAGGAGATCCTGTGAGATCTCTACGGAGGGAAAACTGATGCCGAAGGCTGCCGCAAGCGCAGACCGTGAATCACACGCCGCCGAACGTTCCGGCGGCGTTTTCGCGTCCGCTGACGCCGACGCCAACCCCTCCGCCGCGCCCACGTTGCGCACGAGTGTGTTCGATGCCGACACGCTGCGACGCTCGCTCACTCGAATCGCCCACGAGATCGTCGAGCGCAACAACGGCGGCGAGGGCATCGTGCTCGTCGGCCTCTACTCGCGGGGCGTCGAGCTGGCCGAGCGCATCGCCGCCGCCATCGAGTCGTTCGAGGGCACACGCCCGCCGGTGGGGGCGCTCGACATCGCGTTCTTCCGTGACGACATCGGCCTGCGCCGCATCTTGCCGCTCGGTCCTACCGAGGTGCCCGACGTGTCGGGGCGGGTGGTGGTGCTCGTGGACGACGTGCTCTACACCGGCCGCACGATCCGGGCCGCGCTCGATGCCTTGAAGGACCTCGGGCGCCCGCGTGCGGTGCAACTCGCGGTGCTCGTCGATCGCGGCCACCGTGAGCTGCCGATCCGTGCCGATTACGTGGGCAAGAACCTGCCGACGAGTGTGGCCGAGGACGTTCGGGTGCGCCTGGCCGAACACGACGGCGGCGACGATGCAGTCGAGCTCTGGGGGCCATGACATGAGCATGAAGCACTTGCTCTCGGTCGACGACTTCGGCACGCGCGCCGAGGTGGAACAGCTGCTCGCCCAGAGCGACTCGTTCCTCGAGGTGACGCGGCGCGACATGCCGAAGGTGCCGGCGCTGCGAGCCAAAACCGTGGTGAGCCTCTTCTACGAGGACTCCACGCGCACACGCCTGTCGTTCGAGACCGCGGCCAAGCGCCTCTCGGCCGACACGATGAACTTCTCGGTGTCGACATCGTCGGTGAGCAAGGGCGAGAGCCTGCTCGACACCGTGCAGACCATCGAAGCCATGGGCGTGGACGCGATCGTGGTGCGGCACCGCTCCAGCGGCGCGCCGCACCAAGTTGCCGAATGGTCGAACGCGGCAGTGATCAACGCCGGCGACGGCTGTCACGAGCACCCCACGCAGGCGCTGCTCGACGTGTTCACACTGCACCGTCGCTACGGCTCCGCACTCGACGGATTACGAGTCGCGATCGTGGGCGACGTCCGCCACTCGCGTGTGGCGCGCAGCAATGCCAAGCTGATGACTCGACTCGGCTGCGAGGTCACGCTCGTGGGCCCGCCGACGTTGTTGCCCGAATCGGTCGAGGGCTGGGGCGTCGCCACGCATCACGATCTCGACGACGTGCTCGCCGAGGTCGACGTGGTGTACCTGCTGCGCATCCAGCGCGAACGCATTCACGACGCGCTGTTCCCAACGCTGCGCGAGTACACCGCGCGCTGGGGCCTCACGAGTGAGCGGGCGGCTCGGCTGAAGCCCGACACCGTCGTGATGCACCCCGGCCCGATGAACCGCGGCATCGAGATCGCCGACGACGTGGCCGACTCGCCGAGATCGCTCGTGATCGAGCAGGTGGCGAACGGCGTAGCGGTACGTATGGCCGTGCTCTACGAGCTGCTGGGCACGGGAGGTCGCGTTGTCTGATCACCTTCTCCTGCGCGGCGGCACGGTGATCGACGCGACCACGCCGAGCGAAGGCACTCGGGCCGACGTGCTCGTGGCCGACGGCCGCATCGTGGCGGTCGGCCCCGCGCTCGACCAGCCGGCGGGCGCGCTCGTGCTCGACGCGTCGGACGCCGTCGTGTCGCCCGGGCTCGTCGACCTGCAAGTGCACCTGCGCGAACCGGGCCGCGAAGAAGCGGAAACGATCGAGACCGGCTCGCGTGCCGCGGCGCTCGGCGGATGCACTGCGGTGGTGTGCATGCCGAATACCGATCCGCCGCTCGACGACGCCGCAGTGGTGCAAGCCGTGCTCGCCCGAGGCCGTTCGGTGGGTCTGGTCGACGTGCGGCCCGCGGGGTGCATCACGATGGGCCGATCGGGCGAGCGTCTCGCCCCGATGGGTGAGCTGCACGACCTCGGCGTGCGCGTGTTCACCGACGACGGTGACTGTGTGGCCGACGCCGGTGTGATGCGCCGAGCCTTCGAGTATGCGAGCGCGCTGCGCGGCGCGGTGGTGGCCCAGCACGCCGAGGATCCCGCGCTGGTGCGCGGCGGGCACATGCACGAAGGTGCGTGGTCGGCGCGGCTCGGCATTGCCGGGCGTCCCGCGGCCGCTGAGGTCACGATCGTGGCTCGCGACCTCGAGCTGGCGCGCCTCACCGGCGGGCGCTACCACGTGCTGCACCTCAGCACTGCGGGCGCGGCCGCGCTCGTGCGCGAGGCGAAGGCCGAAGGCGTGCGCGTGACGGCCGAATGCACGCCGCAACACATCACGCTCACCGACGAGATGTGTCGCGAGTTCGACGCCACGTTCAAGATGAACCCGCCGCTGCGCGACGAGACCGACCGGGCGGGCGTGTTCGCGGCACTCGTCGACGGAACGATCGACGCCATCGCCACCGACCACGCGCCCCACTCACCGGAGTCGAAGGCCGCACCATTCGAGGAAGCGCCGCCCGGAATGCTCGGTGTGGAGACTTCGCTCGCGGTCGCCATCACCCAGCTCGTGGCGCCCGGCCACCTCCACTTGCAGGCGCTCCTGGCCCGCATGTCGTGGCAGCCCGCGGCAATCGCGGGGCTCGACGGCGTGCACGGAATGCCGATCGCGCCGGGCGCGCCTGCGAACCTGTGTGTAGTCGACCCGTCGGTCGTGTGGGTGCGCGAGGCCGCGTCAAGCGCGAGCAAGAGCCGCAACGATCCGTGGGACGGCGTGAAGCTCACCGGTCGGGTGCGCCACACCGTGCTCGCGGGCACGCCCACCGTCATTCACGGGGAGCCACAGCGTTGACCACAGATGGGATGCTCGTACTCGCCGACGGCGAGCAGTTCGAGGGCGAACTCGTGGGGCACGTGCCCGAGTCGGGGATCGCAACCGGCGAAGTGGTGTTCAACACCGCGCTGTCCGGCTACCAGGAGATCGTGACCGACCCGAGTTACGCGGGCCAGATGATCACGTTCACCTACCCGCACATCGGCAACTACGGCTGTAACCCGCACGACGACGAGAGCGCCCGCCCGCGCTGTCGCGGGGTGATCGTGCGGTCGCTCTCGCGGCGCACGAGCAACTGGCGGGCCACCGACGATCTCGACGGTTTCCTGCAGCGCCACGGCGTGCCGGCGATCGGCGGTATCGACACGCGCCGCCTCACGCGACACGTGCGCGAGGTCGGCGCGATTCCCGGCGCGTTCGGCACTGCGCCGCCCGACGAACTGCTCGCGGCGGCGCGTCGCGATGGCGGCACCGACGGCAAAGACCTTGCGAGCGAGGTGACCACTACCGAGTCGTACACGGTTGGCCGGCCCGACTCGCCCTACTTCGTGGTGGCCATCGACTACGGCATCAAGGCGTCGATCATCAACCGGCTCGCCGACGAGGGTGTGCAAGTGGAGGTGGTGCCGGCGTCGGCATCCGCCGAGGTGATCCTCGACCGCGAGCCTGACGGCGTGTTCCTCTCGAACGGCCCCGGCGACCCGGCCGCGGTCACCGGCGGTATCGAGACCGTGCGCGGTCTGCTCGGAAGGGTCCCGATCTTCGGCATCTGTCTCGGCCACCAAGTGATGGCGCACGCGCTCGGCGCCTCCACCTTCAAGCTTCGTTTCGGTCATCACGGCGGTAACCACCCGGTCCGCAATCTCGCCACCGGGCGCGTCGAGATCACGAGTCAGAACCACAACTACGCGGTGGATCGCGCGTCGTTGCCCGCGGGCACGCACCTCACGCACATCAACTTGAACGACGACGACGTGGAAGGCCTGCGGGCGCCCGACCTTCGTGCGTTCTCGGTGCAATACCACCCCGAGGCCGGCCCCGGCCCGCACGACGCGCGCTACCTGTTCAAGGATTTCGTCGAACTGATGAGGGCCGGCTGACGTGCCCAAACGCGAGGACATCGAGACGATCTTGCTGATCGGCAGCGGGCCGATCGTGATCGGCCAGGCGTGCGAGTTCGACTACTCGGGCACGCAGGCGTGTCGGGTGCTGCGCTCGGAGGGTTACCGCGTGGTGCTCGTGAATTCGAACCCGGCCACGATCATGACCGACCCCGAATTCGCCGACGCCACCTACATCGAGCCGCTCGACCTCCCGACGCTCGCGCAGGTGATCGCGAAGGAGCGCCCGCAGGCGTTGCTCCCCACGCTCGGCGGGCAGACCGCGCTGAACCTCGCGGTCGCGTTGCACGACGCCGGTGTGGTGCAAGAGCACGGCGTGGAGCTCATCGGCGCCGACATCGACGCAATCCGCACCGCCGAAGACCGTCAACTGTTCAAGATGGCGATGCAGGAGATCGGCCTGAATGTGCCGCCCTCGGGCATCGCGCACACCGTCGACGAGGCGATGCTCGTGGCCGAGCGCGTCGGCTACCCGCTCATCGTGCGGCCCGCGTTCATCCTCGGCGGCGGTGGCACGGGCATTGCCACGAACGCCGACGAGATGCTGGGCATCGCCGAGCGCGGCATCGCCGCGAGCCCGATCTCGGAGATCCTCGTAGAGCGCTCCATCTACGGGTGGAAGGAGTACGAGCTCGAGGTGATGCGCGACCACGCCGACAACTGCGTGGTCATCTGCTCGATCGAGAACGTCGACCCGATGGGCGTACACACCGGCGAGTCGATCACGGTGGCGCCGGCGCAGACGCTCACCGACGTGGAATACCAGCACATGCGCGACGCCGCGTTCGCGTGCATCCGTCGTATCGGCGTCGACACGGGCGGGTCGAACGTGCAGTTCGCCGTGAACCCGCGCGACGGCGAGATGATGGTGATCGAGATGAACCCGCGTGTGTCGCGGTCGTCGGCGCTCGCGTCGAAGGCCACCGGGTTCCCGATCGCGAAGATCGCGGCCAAGCTCGCGGTGGGCTACACGCTCGACGAGATCCGCAACGACATCACGCGCGTCACGCCGGCGAGTTTCGAGCCGACCATCGACTACGTGGTCACCAAGTTCCCGCGCTGGGCGTTCGAGAAGCTGCCGGGCGCAGCACCGGTGCTCGGCACGCAGATGCAGTCGGTCGGCGAGGCGATGGCGATCGGACGCACGTTCACCGAGTCGTTGCAGAAGGCGATCCGCTCGCTCGAGACCGGTCGTGCCGGTTTGAACTGCGATCCGGCCGAGACCGTGTACGCCGACGTCGAGCCCGACGAGCTGCTGCGCCGTGCGGCCGTGCCCACTCCCGACCGTATCTTCGAGGTGGAGGCCGCGCTGCGGTCGTTCATCGACATCGATCGCGTGCACGAGATGACCGGCATCGATCCGTGGTTCTGCGATCAGATCCTCCAGATCGTCGAGCAGCGCGAAGAGCTCGCCGGCATTGGCTTCGCCGGCATGTCGAAAGCGCGCTGGCGAGCCGCAAAACGCATGGGCTTCTCCGACATCCAGCTCGCATACCTCTGGGACGTCACCGAGCAGACCGTGCGCGACGCGAGGCTCGCGGCGGGCGTGGCGATCACGTACAAGACCGTCGACACGTGCGCGTCGGAGTTCGCGGCCGAAACGCCGTACCACTACGGCACGTACGAAGACACCGACGAGGTGGCACCGCTCACGCGGCCCGCGGTGGTGATCCTCGGCAGCGGCCCGAACCGCATCGGCCAGGGTGTGGAGTTCGACTACTGCTGCGTGCACGCCGCCTTCGCGCTCTCCGATGCCGGTTACGAGACGGTGATGCTGAACTGCAACCCCGAGACCGTGTCCACCGACTACGACACGAGCGATCGTCTCTTCTTCGAGCCGCTCACGGGCGAGGACGTGCTCAACGTGTGCGAACGGCTGCAGGAGCGCGGCGAGCTCACGGGTGTGGTGGTAGCGCTCGGCGGCCAGACTCCGCTCAAGCTCGCGCAGCGTTTGGAGACCGCGGGTTACACCGTGCTCGGCACGTCACCCGACAGCATCGACCTCGCCGAGGATCGCGAGCGCTTCAACGCGGTATGCGAAAAGCTCGGCATCCCGCAGCCCCCCGGTGGCACCGCCAACGAGCCCGACGCGGCGGTGGCGATTGCCCGCAAGATCGGTTATCCGGTGCTCGTGCGACCGTCGTACGTGCTCGGCGGCCGCGCCATGGAGATCGTGTACGACGACTCCGAGCTGCGCCGCGCCATGGGCGAGCTCGCGCGTACGGGTTCGCTCGGCCGCGAAGGTGGCTTGTCGGCCGAACGGCCCGCGCTCGTCGACCGTTTCCTCGAGGACGCGATCGAAGTGGACGTGGACGCGCTGCGCGACTACCAAGGCGAGGTGCTCATCGGCGGTGTGATGGAGCACATCGAGGAGGCCGGTGTGCACAGCGGCGACTCGGCGTGCGCGATCCCCGCGCCCACATTGTCGGCCGAGGTGATCCAGGCGCTCGAACACCACACACGCCAGCTCGCCGACGCGCTCGAAGTGCGGGGCCCGATCAACGTGCAGTTCGCAGTGAAGGACGAGTCGGTGTACGTGCTCGAAGCGAACCCGCGCGCGAGCCGCACGATCCCCTTCGTGAGCAAGGCCACCGGTGTGCCGCTCGCCAAGATCGCGGCCCGCCTCATGCTCGGCGCGACGCTCGCGCAACTGCGTGACGAAGGACTCGTGCACCCGCCGGCCGGTGGCGGCCACATCGCGGTGAAGGAAGCGGTGTTGCCGTTCGCGCGTTTCCCCGGCGTCGATACGGTGCTCGGGCCCGAGATGCGCTCGACCGGTGAGGTGATGGGTATCGATCGCAGCTTCGGCCTGGCGTTCGCCAAGAGTCAGGCCGGCGCGGGCAACCAGCTCCCCAAGCGCGGCGCGGTGTTCTTCTCGCTCGCCGCCCGCGACAAGCCCGCGGGATTGCGGGCCGCGCAGCGCTTCGCCGAGCTCGGCTTCTCGATCGCGGCCACGAGTGGCACCGCCGAATACCTGCGCGAGCACGGCATCGGCGTGGAGACGGTGGTCGCCAAGGTTGGTGAGGAACTCAGCGTCCCGAGAGCGACGAAGGAGCGATCCGGTGGCGTGCGAGCGGAGCGAGCGTCCGGGAGCCCCTCGGGGCGCGAGCCGCAGGCGAGCGGGGGTGGAGAAGCAGTCGACGCCGTTGAATTGCTCGCGAGTGGGCAGGTGCAGCTGGTGGTGAACACGCCGCGTGGTCGCGGCCCGCGCGCCGACGGCATGCACATCCGCCGCAGCGCAATTGCCAACGGCGTCGCGTGCGTGACCACGGTGGCCGCGGCGATCGCGGCGGCGCAGGGCATCGCCGAACTGGCCGAGCGTGCGCCCGCGGTGCGTTCGCTCCAGGAGTATCACCGCGACGGGCAGCTCAAGCTCGATGTCTAGGGGCGCCACCAGGGTCGCCGCCGACGTCGACACCACGGTCGATCTCGGTCCGCTGCAATTGCGCAACCCGATCGTCGCGGCGTCGGGCACGTTCGGCGTGGGAGACGAGGTGGCGCGTGTGTGCCCGGCCGACGCGCTCGGCGCGGTCACCGTGAAATCGCTCGCGCCGTTCGCGCACGCCGGCAACCCGCCGTTGCGCACCTGCGCGGCGCCCGGCGACGGCATGTTGAACAGTGTCGGGCTGGCCGGCCCGGGTGTCGACGCGTGGATCGACCGCGACCTGCCGTCACTCGAGCACACCGGCGCCACCATCATCGTGTCGGTGTGGGGCCGCACGGTGGACGACTACGCCACCGCGGCACATGCCGTGCACGCGCTCGGCGCACGCGTGGCTGCGATCGAGCTGAACCTGAGCTGCCCCAACGTGGGCGGCCATGGCGCGGGCATGTTCGCCCACTCGGCCGAGCTCACGGCGTCGGTGGTGGAGGCGACGAGGGGACCGCTGCCGGTGTTCGCCAAGCTCACCGCGCAAGTGGCCGATCCAGTTGCAATCGCGCGTGCTGCGGTCGACGCCGGTGCCACCGGGCTCACGCTCGTGAACACGATGCCGGGCATCGCGATCGACGTCGATCGGCGCGCGCCGCGCCTCGGTGCGGGCACCGGCGGCCTGTCGGGTGCCGCGCTGCACGCGATCGCGCTCCGCACTGTGTACGTGGTGGCCAACGCGCTTCCCGGTGTGCCGATCATCGGCACAGGTGGTGTGCGCACCGCCGACGACGCGGTGGCGATGATGCTGGCTGGTGCGCATGCAGTGGGCGTGGGCACCGCCACCTTCGCCGACCCGCGCGCGCCGCTCAAGATCGCGCAGGATCTCGCACGCTGGTGCGTGCGCCACGATGTGCACAAGCTTTGTGAGCTGACAGGAGGACTCAGGTGAGCGACGTCACATCGCATCTCGCGCTCGGACTCGACTTCGACGATCCCGACTACGCGCTCGGACGCGCCGCGGCGCTGCGCGAGTGGTTCGGTGTCGCCAAGGTCGGCTACGAGCTCTACGGCGCGGCCGGGCCGTCGATTCTCGTGGCGTTGCGCGAGCTCGGCTACTCGGTGTTCCTCGACGTGAAGCTGCACGACATCCCCCACACCGTGGAACGCGGTGCCTACGTGCTCGCGCGCTATGGCGTCGGCTATCTCAACGTGCACGCGTGCGGTGGTGTCGACATGATGCGTGCGGCCGTGACTGGCGCGAACGAGGGTGCGAGCGCCGCCGGCGTCGCGCCGCCGACCCTGCTCGGGGTGACGGTGCTCACGAGTGACAGCGACACACGCGCCTTCAGCCCGCGCCTGCAGGCGGCGATCGACGCCGGTCTCGGCGGCGTGGTGTGCAGCGCGCACGAGGCCACCGAGGTGAAGCGGGCCGCGCCGACGTTCGTGACGATGGTGCCGGGCATCCGACTGGCCGGCTCGAGCCGCGACGACCAGTCGCGCGTCGCCACGCCCGGTGAAGCGATTCGCATGGGCAGCGACATCGTCATCGCGGTGCGCACGGTGCACAACGCTCCCGACCCACTCGCCGCCGCGCAGCAGGTGTACGACGAGGTGGAAGCCGCGCTCCACCGCTAACGGTCGGCGCCGCCCGCTCCGCCCACGTCGTGCAGGTGGTGGATCGGGTCGTGGATGAAATAGCGCGCGAACGAGTCGATCGTGAACGACGCGCCGTCGCTCCGCCGGCCGCGACGCAACCACTCGTCGCCGTGCACCGCGTCGAATGAAGCCGCGACCGTGAGTGCCGCGTCGCTGAGTTCGAGCGCGACGCGATCCGGTTGCTGTTCGGCGTAGCGCTGTGTACCCATGTCCAGTCCTTTGTGTCGGGAACGATCGTCACGACGGCGACCGTAGGTGTGCACGCATCGCTCAGCGGCCCGAAATCGCACCAGGTGCCCAAATAGCTCACCTCGCAGTTCGTTGCAAACGCGCCACTCGTTGCATTCGCGGACCGAGTCGCTATCCTCGGTCGCCTCGCCCCAAAGAGGCACGAGATCGATCTCGCAGCACCGGTGCCGAACCAGCCACCCGGAGCGCGGGAACACCCAACCGACCGCACGAGAACGCAAGGAGTGTCCATGCCGACTCCGCCGCCGCAAACCCCCGAATCCCGCGCCGCCGCACTGGAGAAGGCGGCGATTTCTCGCCGCGTGCGCGCGGAGGCCAAAGAGAAGCTGAAGATCGGGTCGCTGAACCTGAACGAGCTGTTCGCGGCGAGCGCGCACGGCGACGAGGCCGGCGAGATGCTCGCCAAGCTGAAAGTGGTGAACGTGCTCGAGTCGCTCCCGGGTGTGGGCAAGGTGCGCGCCCGCAAGATCATGGAGGAGCTCGAGATCAAGGAGAGCCGGCGCGTGCGCGGGCTCGGCGCGAACCAGCGCAAGGCGCTCCTCGAGCGCTTCCCCGACTGATCCGCCGCCAGGGCGACAGCCAGCTTGGTGGGTCCGAGTCGTCGCGGCACCCTCGTTGTGATCTCCGGCACCGGGGGAGCGGGCAAGGGCAGTGTGGTCGACGCCGTGCGCGCACGGCATCCCGAGCTGTGGTGGTCGGTGTCGTGGGCCACGCGTCCGCCCCGTGACGGCGAGCGCGACGGCGAGCACTATTGGTTCAAGTCTCGCGACGAGTTCGAACGGTTGCGGGACGCCGGCGGCTTCCTCGAGTGGGCCGATGTGTACGGCGTGCTCAAGGGCACGCCCCGTCAAGCGCTTGTCGACGCGCTCGACGCCGGAAGCGACGCGCTGCTCGAGATGGACATTCAGGGCGTCGAGAGCGTGCTCGAGCACTTTCCCGATGCCGAGGTGGTGTTCCTCGTGGCGCCCAGCCCCGACGTGCAGGAGGAGCGGCTGCGCAACCGCGGCACCGACGCCGACGCCGACATCGAGCGCAGGCTGGCCGCAGCCACGGCCGAGGAGGCCGAGGCCCGTGGCCGGGGACTCCGCATTGTGACCAACACGGCCGTGAGCGAAGTGGCCGACCTGGTGTCGTCTATCATCGACACCCGCCGTCGAAGCTGATTCGCAGCTGACGAGGTCTCTCTTTTTGGAGCGGAACACCGGATGCCTGAACGCCGCGCGTCGCTGATGCAGCCCAAGCTCGAAGAGCTCCTCGACAAGGTGGACTCGAAGTTCACGCTGGTGACCCTGTCGGCCATGCGGGCGCGCGAGATCAACGACTATTACAACCAGCTCGGCGAGGGTCTCGGCCGCATCGTGCCGCCGCAGGTCACTTCGGTGTCGCGCAAGCCGCTGTCGATCGCGCTGGAAGAGGTCGAGGCATCCAAGATCCAGTGGGAGCGCATCGACCCCGAGGCCGACGCCGACGCCGAAGCCGAAGCCGCCGATGGGGTTGGCGACGTAGTCAACGAGGACCCGGCGCCCGCCTGAACACGGGAGGCTGTATGCCCCTAGGGGCGCGAGCCGACGGCACGCAAACCTCCGCTGATGCCCACGCGTTCGATGCCGGCGGCGAGCGGGGGTGAGGCGCGTAGTGCTCGGCGTGTCAGGCGGTGTTGCCGCCTATAAGGCGGTGGAGCTCTGCCGGCGCCTGATCGACGCCGACTGCTTCGTGTCGCCGGTGCTCACGCCCGACGCGTTGCGTTTCGTGGGCAAGACCACCTTCGATGCGCTGGGTTCGGAACCGGCGCGTGTCGAGCTGTTCGGGAGCCCTGAGCCGAGCCCGCACACCTATCTCGGTCAGCGTGCCGACGCCATCGTCGTGGCGCCGGCCACCGCGAACCTTCTTGCGAAGTACCGCGCCGGCATCGCCGACGACCTGCTCACCGCCACGCTCCTCGCCACCCGCGCCCCTGTGATCGTGTGCCCGGCGATGCACACCGAGATGTGGGAGCAGCCGTCGGTGCAGGAGAACCTCGCGGTGCTGCGGGCCCGCGGCGTGCACGTCGTGGATCCCGAGGCCGGCGATCTGGCGAGCGGCGACGTCGGCATGGGCCGCCTCGCCGAGATCCCCGTGATCGTCGACGCGGTGCTCGCGGTGCTCGGCGACAAGCCGATGGACACCACACGCGTTGGGCTCTTGGCGGGCCGGCGTGTGCTCGTGACCGCGGGCGGCACGCGCGAGCCGATCGACGCGGTGCGCGTGATCACAAACCGTTCGTCGGGCAAACAGGGCTACGCGATCGCGGCAGTTGCCGCGGCGCGCGGTGCCCACGTCACTCTCGTGACCACGGTCGAGCGTCCGGTGCCGCCCGGAATCACCGATGTCGTGCGCGTCGAGACCGCGGCCGAGATGCAGGCCGCGGTGATGCCGCGCGCGCCCGGCGCCGACGTGATCGTGATGGCCGCGGCGGTCGCCGACTTCCGTCCCGCCGCGCCGCACGCCAACAAGACCAAGAAGCAGGCCACCCCGGGTTGGAGCCCTCAGCCGATCGAGCTCGAGGCCACCCACGACTTCCTCGTCGACCTCGGGGCGGCCAAGCCCGCCGGGCAGGTGCTCGTGGGCTTCGCGGCCGAGACCGAGGACCTCGTGGCCAACGCCGCCGACAAGCTCACGCGCAAGCGGCTCGACCTGATCGTCGCCAACGACGTGTCGTGCGCCGACGCCGGTTTCGAGGTCGACACGAACCGGGTGGTGATCCTCAGCGCCGACGGCGAGCACCGCGACGTGCCGCTCCAGACCAAGGACGCCGTCGCCGCCGTGCTGCTCGACCTCGTCGAGGCGAGGCTCGGCTAGGACAACGCCCAATGGCGGCCCCGCGGCTGCCGTCGGTATTCTGCTCCTTCCTGCGGCGGGGCGTCCCGACGCGTGATTGCACAGCACCTGGGAGCACGGTGAGCACACATCTCTTCACGTCGGAGTCGGTCACCGAGGGTCACCCCGACAAGATGGCCGACCAGATCAGCGACTCGGTGCTCGACGCCGTGCTCGACAACGACCCGGTGGGCCGGGTGGCGTGCGAGACGCTGGTGACCACCGGTCTGTGCGTGGTGGCCGGGGAGATCTCCACGGTGGCGCGCCCCGACATCGCCCGCATCGCACGCGACACGATCTGCGCCATCGGCTACACCGACGCGGCCTACGGCATCGACGGCCGTACGTGCGGTGTGATCGTGAGCCTCGACGAGCAGTCGTCCGACATCGCCATGGGCGTGGACAAGGCCGCCGAGCAGAAGGCCGGCACCGGCGACCCCTACGACGAGGTCGGCGCGGGCGACCAGGGAATGATGTTCGGCTACGCGTGCGCGGAGACCGACGACCTCATGCCCATGCCGATCTGGCTCGCGCACAAGATGGCGGCCAAGCTCGCCGAGGTGCGCAAGGCCGGCACCATCGACTTCCTGCGGCCCGACGCCAAGACCCAGGTGACGATCGAGTACGAGAACGGTGTGCCGAAGCGCCTCGACACGGTGCTCATCAGTACCCAGCACCACCCGACCGCGAGCATCGAGGGCGACATCCGTCCGGCGCTGATCGAGCACGTGATCCGGCCGTGCCTGCCGCAGCAGTTCGCCGACGACGACTTCATGATCTACGTGAACCCCACCGGCGCGTTCGTGCTCGGCGGCCCGCACGCCGACTGCGGTCTCACCGGCCGCAAGATCATCGTCGACACCTACGGCGGCATGGCCCGCCACGGTGGCGGCGCGTTCAGTGGCAAGGACCCCACCAAGGTCGACCGTTCGGCTGCGTACGCGGTGCGCCAGATCGCCAAGGCTGTAGTGGCCGCCGGTATCGCGCAGCGCTGCGAGGCGCAGGTGGCCTACGCCATCGGCGTGGCCCGGCCGATGTCGATCTTCGTCGACACGTTCGGCACGAGCGAGATCGCGCCCGAGAAGGTGGAGACGCTCGTGCGCGAGCTCTTCGACATGCGGCCCGCGGCGATCATCGAGCGTCTCGACCTGCGGCGCCCGATCTTCCAGCGCACCGCCGCGTACGGCCACTTCGGGCGCACCGACGACAAGGGCGGCTTCACGTGGGAGAACGTGGAGCCCTACGCGTCGGACCTCCGCAAGGCTGCCGAGGCGCTCGCCTGACACTCCCAGGCCCGACGCTCGCTGGTCTGGGCCGGCGAATCTGCCGAGTCCTTCCCGACATCACTGCCGTCGAGCGACCGTTCGACTATCTCGTTCCCGACCCGCTCGCAGCCTCGGTGGCGGTGGGCGCGATCGTGCGCGTGCGACTGCACGGCCGGCGGGTGCGCGGGTGGGTGGTGGGAGATCACGTGGCCAGCGAGGTCGACGAGGCTCGCTTGCAGCCATTGGTGGCGGTGTCGTCGGCCGGCCCGCCGCCCGAGGTGGTCGCGCTCTGCCGATCGGTGGCGTACCGCTGCGCGGGCCCACTCGCCGCGGTGCTGCGCAGCGCCTCACCGCCGAACAACGTCGCGCCCGGTTCGATCACGCCCCGTGCCGGCGCCGAGGCCGGCCCGCTCGATCTCGATTCGCCTGCGTCCGACACCGACCGCGCCGCCGACGCGCTCGTCCAAAGCCTGGGCAAGGGCGAGGTGATCGTGGTGCGCTGGCCGCCGTTGTTCGATCGGCGCCGCCTCGTCGCCTCGCTGCTCGCGGCGCGCGGGTCGACGATCGTGCTCACGGCCGACGGCACACGCGCCGCGGCGTTCCATCGTTGGCTGTCAGCGCGTGGCACGCGCACGGTGTTGTTGCACTCCGACGTCTCGGCCGCGGCGCGCACCGACGCCTGGCGCGTGGCCGCGGGCGGCGGGTGCGTGGTGGTGGGCGGGCGCAGCGCGGCGTTCGCGCCCGTGCCCGACCTCGAATGTGCCGTGCTGCTCGACGAGGGCGACGAGGCGTTGCAAGAGGAGCGCTCGCCCACATGGCACGCGCGTGACGTGCTGTTCGAGCGCTCGCCAGCCACGTATGTGGTGACGCCCGCACCTACTGCGGTGGCGGTGCGCGCCGCGGTCACGGTGGCCGCGCCACTCGACACCGTCGAGAGCAGCGGGTGGCCGCGCGTCGAGGTGGTCGACCAGCGCGACGAGCCGCCGGGGGTCGGGCTCCTGAGCGACCCGCTCGTGGCCGCGGTGCAATCGACGTTCGCAGGCTCGCGACTCTCGGTGCTGGTGCTCAACCGCCGGGGCGGAGTGCGGTTACTCCGCTGTGCGACGTGTCATCAACTGACGCGGTGGGACGCGCACGGCCGCGTGCTGCTCGCCGACGAGCCTGGTGTTTCAGCCTCTGTGCCGCCTGGTGCGCGCCCTAGGTTTTGCGTGCATTGCGGTGGAACGCGGCTCGTCGAACGGCGTGGCGGGGTGCAGCGTTTGGCCGCCACGCTCTCGGCTCGCGTCCCGAAGGCCGACGTCGCGGTGGTCGACGCCGCAGTGGGACATGTGCCGGACGTGCCCGTGGTGGTGGGCACCGAAGCGGTGCTGCATCGCGACGAGGTGCGGCGCCGGCGTCCTGGTCTGGTGGCATTCGTCGATTTCGACGCCGAGCTCGGCGCGCCGCGCTACCGCGCCGCGGAACAGGCGCTGTGGCTGGTGGTGCGCGCGGCGCGCGTGCTCGCCGCGGGCGACCGTTCCGAAAGCCGCGTGCTCATCCAGACCCACGACCCCGATCACGTGGTGGTGCAAGCCGCACGGCGTGGCGCGCCGCAACTCGTGGCCGCCGACGAGCTCGATCGCCGGGCCGCGTTCGGCCTGCCGCCGTTCGGCGCGCTCGCCGAGGTGCGTGGAGCGAGCGAGGCGCTCGCCGCCGCGGCCGACGCGCTCGCCGCCATCGAGAAGCCGGGCACCGGAATCACGGTCGACGTGACCGACAAGCGTGTGATGGTGCGGGCCCAGGAGCCGGAGGTGCTCGCGCGGGCGCTCGAGCGTGCCGTCGACGCGGGGCGCGCGCACGGCGGGGTGCGGGTGGCCACCGACCCGCCTCGGATCTGACGACTTTCGCCTGCCACTACGATTGCCGGGTGGCGTCGTATCCCATCCGTCTCTTCGGCGATCCCGCACTGAAGAACCCGGCCGCCGACGTGGTCGACATCGACGGTCGCTTCGTCGCGCTGGTCGATGCCATGTTCGACACGATGTACGACGCGCGCGGTGTCGGCCTCGCCGCCCCCCAGGTGGGCGTGGGCCAGCGCTTCTTCGTGTACGACGTGGCCGACGAGGACGGTCCGCACGTGCTCGTGAACCCGCAGGTGGTCGAGACCGACGGCGAGTGGAACTACGAGGAGGGCTGCCTGTCGATGCCGGGCCTCGCGGTCGAGATCGTGCGGCCGAAGCTCGTCACCGTGCAGGCCACCGATCTCGACGGCAACGAGGTGGTCGTGCAGGGCGACGAGTTGCTCGGACGATGCCTCCTGCACGAGATCGACCACCTCGACGGCGTGCTCATGTTCGACCGCATGGAGCGCGACGTGCGCAAAGCTGCGCTGAAGGAGTGGCGCGAGCGGGGCGCGCAGGGCAGCGCCGCGGGTCACGCGCTCTAGCGCCGCGGTTCGTCGCCGAACATCAGCATGCGTCTCGTCTACTTCGGATCACCCGCGGCCGCGGTACCGCCGTTGCGGGCGCTGCATGGCGCGGGCCACGACATCGCGCTCGTGGTGACCCAGCCCGACCGCCGGCGCGGCCGCACGAGCGCGCTCGAGCCCACCGAGGTGAAGCGGTGCGCGCTCGAACTCGGACTTGAGGTGCGTACGCCGCAGCGGTCGCGTGAAGTGGTGGACGAGGTCGTGGCGCTCGAGGCCGCGCTCGGGGTGGTGGTTGCGTTCGGGCAATTGCTCCCGGCCTCGTTGCTGCACGCCACCGCGCACGGCTTCGTGAACGTGCACTTTTCGCTGCTGCCGCGCTGGCGCGGTGCGGCGCCGGTGGAACGGGCCATCCTGGCCGGCGACCATGAGACCGGTGTGGCCGTGATGGCGGTGGAGGAGACGCTCGACACCGGCGGCATCTTCGCCGAGGTGCGCACGCCGATCGGCGACGCCGAGACGGCGGGCGAGCTCCGTGATCGCCTGGTGGCGCTCGGCACCGAACTGCTCGTGCGCGAGATCGATCGCGTGCCAGGCGCAACGCCTGCGCCCCAGGTGGGCGAAGAGACGTACGCGGCCAAGCTCGAGGTGTCGGAGTTCGAACTCGATCCCGTGCACGCACCGGCGGTCGAGCTGGCGCGCCTGGTGCGCGCCGGCAACCCGGCGCCGGGTGCATGGTGCGCGGTCGGTGGCCGTCGGCTCAAGGTGTTGCGCGCCCGGCCTGTCGCCGGAGCCGACGTCGGCCTCGACGAGCGCGTGCCGGGAACGATTTCCGATACTGGTGTGCTCAGTTGTCGCGAGGGCGGGCTGATGCTCGACGAGGTGCAACCCGAGGGGAAGCGGTCGATGGCGGGAGTGGCGTGGATGGCTGGTCAGCGCGGCGAAGTGACCGTCGATGGCTGAACCACGGCGCGACCGCGCGCCCCGCAAGGATTCCGACCGTCGCCGCGACAGCGGGCCGCGCAAGACCTCGGGTCGTGGGGACGCGGGTGTGCGCCGACCGCCGCGCCGCCGAGAGTCGTCGCGTGGCGTGGCGATCGCCGCGCTGTTGCGCGCCGAGCAGGGTGGGTTCGCGAATCTCGACGTGCCCGCGCGCTTGGGCCGCACGCAGCTCTCCGATCGCGATCGGGCGTGGGTGACCGGCGCGGTCTACGGCACGTTGCGCCGCCAGCGCTATCTCGACGACCTGATCGCGCCGCACTCGAAGCGCGCACTCGGCGAACTCGAACCGGCGGTGCGCGCCGCGTTGCGTCTCGGCGCGTACCAACTGGTGGAAGGCGTCGCCGCGCACGCGGCCGTGGGCGAGACGGTCGGTGCCGCGCCCGAACGGGCTCGCACCTACGTGAACGGCGTGCTGCGCTCGCTCGACCGTCATGGTCGCCCGTGGCCCGAGCCGAGCGGACTCGGCCAGCGGTTGTCGTATCCCGACTGGATCGTCGACGAACTGGTCGATGGTTTCGGCGAGTCCGACGGCCGTGCTGCGCTCGAAGCGATGAACGAACCGGGCGCGGTCACGTTGCGCGTCAACCCGTTGCGCGCCGATCGCGCGGCCGTGTTGCGCGAGCTCGAACTGCGCGGTGCATCCACCACGTCGGGCACGCTCATACCCGACGCAATCGTGGTGGTGGGCACGGGTGATCTCGAACGGCTGCGCAGCGTGCGCGAAGGGCGGGTCACGCCGCAGGACCAAGCGAGCCAGGCGGTGGCGATCGCGCTCGACCCGCAGCCGGGGGAGCGCGTCCTCGACGTGGCCTCGGCGCCGGGTGGCAAGACCAGCGCGATCGCGGAGCGCATGGGCGACGACGGCGTCGTGGTCGCGGCCGACCTGCACGCCAGCCGCCTGCGGCTCGTGCGTGAAGCGAGTGGCCGGCTACAGCTCATGTCGATCCATGCGCTCGTCGCCGCGGGCACCGCGCTGCCGTGTGCCGATGCCACCTTCGACCGCGTGCTGCTCGACGCGCCGTGCAGCGGTCTCGGCGTGTTGCGGCGGCGCCCCGAGGCGCGTTGGCGCATCGAACCACGACAGGTGACGCAACTCGCCGCGTTACAAATCTCGTTGCTCGCGCACGCGGCCACGAAGGTTCGCCCAGGCGGGCGCCTCGTCTACTCGGTGTGCACGCTGACGCGCGCCGAGACGCTCGAGGTCGACGAATGGGCCACACAGGAACTCGCCGACTTCACGGCGGTCGAAGTGTTCGCCGCACCGTGGCGCCCGCACGGCCGAGGCGCGTTGCTGCTGCCCCACGACGCCGGCACCGACGGCATGTTCGTGCTGGTGCTGCAGCGCCGCGCCGACATTGTGTGAACCGAGTGCCGATGACCGCGCCATTGGTCAGCGCGGTGTGCACGCGCTCCTACCATGCACGTTTGCAGTTCGCGGTGGGATTCGTCGGGGACGGTGCTCATGCGTGTGCTCCACGCTCGAATCTTCGTCGCATTCGTCGTCAGTGCCGCACCCGCGGTCATGTTGGCAGCGCCTGCGCACGCGACGACGCACGGCTCGTTGTCGCGAGGTTCGGTCGTGGGCGACCCTCGCGAGGATGTCGGATCCGCGGTTGACGCAGGTGTTGTGTACGTGTTCCCGCCGAACGACTCTGTCAATGGCCTCACGAGCGCGGGCAGCATCGCGATCACCGAGGCGACGCTCCACGTGACGCCGCATTCGGGCGACGAGTTCGGCGCCAGTGTGTTGCAAGCCGACACGAACGGTGACGGCAACCCCGACCTGATCGTCGGCGCGCCCGGCCGGAACAGCGGTTCGGGGGCTGTATACGTGATCCGCGCGACGTCAGACGGCACATCGTTCGACTTCGCGCACCGCCACGTGATCGAGCAGGGATTCGACGGCATCTCTGGCTCGTCGGAGGCCGGCGACCACTTCGGTGCAAGCCTCGAAGTCGGTCATACCGACATGGTTCCCTGGTTCGCGATCGGTGTGCCCGACGAGGACGTGGGCGCAACCGACGACGCCGGTGATGTGGTGGTGATGCCGCTCGACCTCGGCCCGGGGAGCGTCACGTTGTATGCGGGCCACTGCGCGCCGGGAACGCCGCAAGCCGGCGATCACTTCGGCGCGGCGATGTCTCCGCTGCTGTATTCGCTGGCGGTCGGGCTTCCTGGGCACAACGTCGGTGCCGCGGCGGGTGCCGGCCAGGTCGACCTGCTCGGGCCGAAGGGACCTCCGGGCCACGGCGGCTTTCCTTGCGGTGGAACCGAGCAAGTCATCGTGCAAGGATCCGGCGGAGTGCCCGACTCGCCGGGCGCGGGCAACGCGTTCGGGTCGGCGCTCACCGAAGGCACCGGGGGCAATCTGGTGATCGGTGCGCCGATGGAAGATGTCGGCAATGCTGTCGACGCGGGCACGGTCACCGTGTTGCCGCTCGAGGGTGCGGGGCAATTCCGCGAGTTCACACCTGGCGTGTTCATGCCCGGCCGTCGCCAGTCGTACGCGCACTTCGGCGCGGCGCTGTACGGCCCTGGCAACCTCTCGTTCTTTGCCGGCGCACCCGGTGCCGACGTGGGCGCGGCGAAGGCCGCCGGTCAGGTGTACGCGTTCGAGCTCAACACCGGCACGCTCGGTTACGACGGGGCCGACACCACGCTGCTGGACGAGAGTTCACTCCACCAGGGCATCAGCGCGGGTGACGGGTTCGGCGCGGTGATCGGCGTAGGTCTCGGCCACGGGCCGGCGTTCGGGATCCCGCACAAGCAGATCGGGTCGGTCCCCGACGCCGGCGAAGTGGCGTTCTCGAACGGTTTCACGCCGGGCCAGTCGATGATCGTCCAACGCTTCGTGCAGGGTCGCGACGGCGTACCCGGCACCGCCGAACACGGCGACGAGATGGGTCGCGCCCTGCCGCCCGATTGACCCGCGCGCGCTGGGTATTGTCCGCGTGATGCCAGTTCAGATCGCGCCGTCGATACTTGCTGCCGACTTCGCGCACCTCGCCGACCACATCGCGCGGGTGGGCGACGAAGCCGATCGCTTGCACGTCGACTGCATGGACGGTCATTACGTGCCGAACCTCTCGATCGGGCCGCCGGTGGTGCAGGCGCTGCGTGCGGCCACGGCGCTGTATCTCGACTGCCACCTGATGATCGCCAACCCCGGTGAGCTGCTCGATGCCTTCGCCGGCGCGGGTGCGAACGGAATCACCGTGCACGTGGAAGTGGGCGACACCGACGCGTTGCTTGGTCGCATTCGGGATCTCGGGTGCAGGGTCGGTATCACGCTCGAGCCCGACACGCCCTTCGACAAGGTCGAGCCGTGGCTCGATCGGGTCGACACGCTGCTCGTGATGAGTGTGCACACAGGATTCGGCGGCCAGCCGTTCATTCCCGAAGTGCTCGACAAGGTGCGCGCCGCGCGCGCGGTGATCGACGAGCGCGGCCTTGCCGTCGACATCGAGATCGACGGCGGCATCAACGTCGACACCGCGCCGCTCGCCGCGTCGGCCGGCGTCGACATCTTCGTTGCCGGAACGGCGATCTTCCACAAACCCGACCCGCACGCGGCCGCGGCCGCGATCCGCGCCGCGGCAAGTTCTGCTCGATGAACCACGCGAAGGTTCTCACCGTGTCCGACGGCGTGGTCGCCGGAACACGCGACGACGGGTCGGGGCGCGCGCTCGTGGAGCGGCTGACTGAAGCGGGCTTCGAGGTCGACGAGCATCGCGTCGTCGCCGACGGGGTGGAATCGGTACGCGGCGCGCTCGTCGCCATGAGCGAACGTTTCTCCGGCCTGATCATCACCACCGGTGGCACCGGTTTCGGGCCGCGCGACCTCACGCCCGAGGGCACCCGTGCCGCGATCGAGCGCGAGGCGCCGGGGCTCGCCGAAGCGGTGCGCGAGCTCTCGAACCGCGACGGGCAGAACTTTGGCCTGCTGTCACGCGGCGTCGCCGGCACCCGGGGCGCAGCGTTGATCGTGAACGCGCCGGGCAGCCGCGGCGGGGCGCTCGACGCCTTCACCGCGATCGAGCCCGCCGTCGCTCACGCCCTCGACCTCCTCGCCGGCGGCCACCCGCACTAGCCGGCCACCGCAGCAGCAGGTTTCGTACTCCATGGTCGGCGGCCGCCAATGGAAATAGAACCTGTTTCAATTTCGGGTCTTCGCTGGTAATCTGGGCCGGTGAGGGACGACGAAGCCATGGCCACGGCGATTGACGCCGCAGCACGGGCACGGCGCATCACCGCGCCGAACCCGTGGGTGGGCTGTGCGATCGTCCGCGACGCGACGGTGCTGGCCACGGGGGCCACGGCCGGCGGTCCGGGTTCGCCCCACGCCGAACGGGTGGCGCTCGCCGCATTGGCGCCGGGCACCGACGCCCGCGGCGCCACCGTGTACGCCACGCTCGAACCCTGCGATCACCACGGCACCACGCCACCATGCGTCGACGCGCTCATCGAAGCCGGGGTGGCCCGTGTGGTGGTGGGCATCGAAGACCCCGACCCGCGCGTGGCCGGCAAGGGCATGGCGCGGCTGCGGGCCGCGGGCATCGACGTCGTGTGCGGTGTGGGTGCCGCAGCAGTCGCCCGCCAGCTCGCGCCCTACCTCGTGCACCGGCGCACGGGCCGCGCGAGTTGCGTGGTGAAGAGCGCGAACTCGATCGACGGGCTCGTGGCCGCAGCCGACGGCTCGTCGCGCTGGATCACCGGTGAGCAGGCGCGCGCCAACGTGCAGTCGCTGCGCGCCGACGCCCAGGCCATCATCGTCGGCGTCGGCACGGCCGTCGCCGATCGACCGCGCCTCACCGTGCGCGAGCTCCCCGATGGTGACGACACACCGCTCGGACCGCCCGCGCTGCGCGTGGTGCTCGACGCGCACGGTCGCGTCGATGCCGACGGCCCCCTCTTCGATACGAGCCTCGGGCCCACACTCGTGGTCACCACCGACCAAGCCGACCAGGAACGCATCGACATGTGGGCCAAAGCCGGCGCCGCCGTGTCGGTGGTGGAGACCGCGAGCGCGTCCACTGGTCGTGGGGTCGACCTCGGCGCGGTGCTCGAGCTCCTCGGCCGGCGTGGCGTGCTCACCGCGCTCGTCGAAGGTGGCCCCGAGGTGCACGGCGCACTCATCCAATCGGGGCTCGTCGATCGCCTCGTGGTGTATCTCGGCAACACGATGCTCGGCGTGCACGGCATTCCCGCGCTCGCGCACGATGGTCCGCTAAGTATGGACGGTGCGCCGCGCTGGAATCTCGTTGCCGTGGAGCAATTCGGCAACGACGTGCGTCTCGACTACATACCCGAAGACGCGCTCGACCCGCAGGAGCGGTCCTGATGTTCACGGGAATCGTCGAGGAGCTCGGCACGGTGCGCGCGATCACGCCGAACGAGGGCGGCGCTCGCATCGAGATCGAGGCGCGCACCGTGCTCGACGACGCCGAGCTCGGTGCGTCGATCGCGGTCAACGGATGTTGCCTCACCGTGGTGGCGTTCGACGCCGATGCCGGCTGGTGGGCAGCCGATGCCGTGGTGGAGACGATCACCCGCACGAACCTCGGCGCGCTCACCCCGGGCGCACGCGTCAACCTCGAGCGCCCGATGCGCCTGGGCGACCGGCTCGGCGGTCATCTCGTGCAGGGTCACGTCGACGGCACCGGCACCGTCAGTGCCACCCGACCGCTCGACGACGGTTCGTGCCTGGTTTCGGTCACCACCACGCCCGAGGTGATGCGTTATGTGGTGCAGAAGGGTTCGATCACGATCGACGGTGTGAGCCTCACGGTCACCGAGGTCACGCCCACGCTCTTGTCGGTTGCACTCATCCCGCACACGCAGGAAGTGACCACGCTGGGACACGCCACGCCCGGCACCGTGGTGAATCTCGAGATCGACGTCGTGGCCAAGTATGTGGAACGGCTCGTAGGAAGCGGGGAAACCTGATGCCCTTTGCACCTGTCGAAGATGCCATCGCCGCGATCCGTCGCGGCGAGATCGTGATCGCGGTCGACGACGAAGACCGCGAGAACGAAGGCGATCTGATCATCGCGGCCGAGAACATGACGCCCGAGAAGATGGCGTTCATGATCCGCTATACGAGCGGCGTCATTTGCATGCCCATGGAAGGCGATCGCCTCGACGACCTCAACATCCCGTTGATGGTGATGAACAACGAGAACACCGAGGTGCAGCGCACGGCGTTCACGGTGTCGGTCGACTTCCGCGGCGGCACCACCACCGGCATCAGCGCGGCCGATCGCTGCGCCACGGTGCACGCGCTGCTCGATCCCGCGTCGCGCGCCGGCGACTTCGCGCGCCCGGGTCACATCTTCCCGCTGCGTTACCGCGACGGTGGCGTGCTGAAGCGCGCCGGCCACACCGAGGCGTCGGTCGACCTCGCGCGCCTCGCCGGTCTCTACCCGGCCGGTGTGCTCGCCGAAGTGGTGAACGACGACGGCACGATGGCGCGGCTCCCGCAGCTCGAAGCATTCGCCGCCGAGCACAACCTCGTGTTGATCTCGATCGCCGACCTCGTTCGGCACCGCCGGCGGGCCGAGAAGCTCGTGCGGCGTGTTGCCGAGGCGCGCATCCCTACCGACTTCGGCGACTTCACCGCGCACGTCTTCGAATCGATCATCGACGACACCGAGCACGTCGCATTCGTGATGGGCGACGTCGCCGGGCGCGAGAACGTGCTCGTGCGCGTGCACAGCGAATGCCTCACCGGCGACGTGTTCAACTCGCTGCGCTGCGACTGCGGGCCGCAACTCAACTTGGCGATGGCGCGCGTCGCGGCCGAGGGCGAAGGTGTGGTGGTGTACCTGCGCGGCCACGAAGGACGCGGGATCGGGTTGGGCCACAAACTGCGCGCCTACGCGTTGCAGGAGCAGGGCCGCGACACGGTGCAGGCCAACCTCGACCTCGGCTTCCCGGTCGACTCGCGTGAGTACGGCATCGGCGCGCAGATCCTCGTGGATCTCGGGGTCACCACGATGCGCCTCATGACGAACAACATGAGCAAGTACGGCGGCCTCGAGGGCTACGGGCTCGAGATCGTCGAGCGGGTGCCGCTGCTGCCGAAGCCGAACGTGGAGAACATCGCGTACCTGCGCACCAAGCAGCAGAAGCTCGGGCACCTGCTCCACATCGACGACGTCGAGGACCACGAGCTCGGCGTCGGCAGCCCCCCGGGGCGCGAGCCGCAGGCGAGCGGGGGTGGAGACGCTTAGTCGTGGGCGACTACGCCGCGTTCGAGGGCGCGCTCGACGCCAAGGGGATGCGCGTGGCGGTTGCCGTCGCTCGCTTCAATCGCGACATCACCGAACCGCTGCTCGACGGCGCGTTGCGCGCACTGAAGGCCGCGGGCGCGTCGGACGACGACGTGAGCGTGTGGTGGGTGCCGGGCGCGTTCGAGTTACCGGTGGTGGCGAAGCGGCTCGCCGACAGCGGGCGCGTCGACGCGGTGATCTGTCTCGGCGCGGTCATCCGCGGTGACACCGGGCATTTCGAATACGTGGCTGGAGGCGCCACGCAGGGCCTCGTGCAAGCCGCGGTGTCCACAGGAGTGCCCGTGATCTTTGGCGTGCTCACCGTCGATTCGCGCGAGCAGGCGCTGGCGCGGATCGGCGGTTCCGAAGGGCACAAGGGCGAAGAGGCTGCGAACACCGCGATCGAGACCGTGCGGTTGCTCCAGCAGCTCTGAAAAGGCCGCGATGACCGACTACGCGCGCATCGGTGTGGGCTATGCCACGCATCGGGTCGCCGACCCGCGCATCGCCGCGCAGCTCCACACCGCGATCGGTGACGCCCGCACCGTCTTGAACGTGGGCGCGGGCACCGGCAACTACGAGCCACGCGACCGCGACGTGATCGCGGTGGAGCCGTCACCGACGATGCTGGCGCAACGCCACCGGGAGAGCGCGCCGGCGGTTCGTGGCCGGGCCGAGGCCCTGCCGTTCGCGAGCGACGCGTTCGACGTGGCGTTCGGCATCCTCACCGTGCACCACTGGTCGGATCGGGCGCTCGGTATCGCCGAGATGGCCCGCGTCGCCGAGCGAGTGATCGTGCTGTTCTTCGAGGGCGACATGGCCGACGCGCTGTGGATGTACGACTACTGGCCCGAGATCCGCCACCTGCACAGCGAGCGCGAGCCTCCGGGCGAGGCCTTCTTCCGCGCCCACCTCGACGTCGAATCGGTGGGTGTGGTGCCCGTACCCGCCGACTGCACCGACCACTTCGGCGGGGCCTATTGGTGCCGGCCCGAGGCCTACCTCGACCCCGATCTCGTGCAGGGCATGTCGTCGTTCGCGCAGCTCGACGCAGCCACGTTCGAGCAGGGCGCGCAACGGCTGGCGCGCGACCTCGACTCCGGTCGGTGGGACGAGCGCTTGGGACACCTGCGGGAGCTCGACGAGATCGACCTCGGCTACCGAATCGTGTCGGGCCGCGCGCCGGACCCGAAGTAGGTTCGCCCGCCGTGCTCCGACTCGTCCTGCCGAAGGGCTCGCTCGAACGCGCGACCTTGCAACTGTTCGACGACGCCGACTTGAGCGTGAACCGGGCATCCGACGTCGACTACAAGGCCTCGATCGACGATCCCCGTGTGCATGAGGTGCGGATCCTGCGCCCGCAGGAGATCCCGTCGTATGTGGAGCAGGGGATGTTCGATCTCGGCATCACGGCGCGCGACTGGATCGAAGAGACCGAGTCCGACGTGGTGAGCCTGTCGCAGCTGCGCTACTCGAAGGTGTCGGCGCAGCCCACGCGCATCGTGGTGGCCGTCGCCGCCGACTCGCCGTTCACGTCGGCCGCCGACATGCCGAACGGCGTGCGCGTGCACACCGAATACGTACGTCTCACCAAGCGCTACTTCGCCGAACACGGCGTGGACGCCGACGTCACGCTCTCGTACGGTGCCACCGAGGCCAAGATCCCCGAGATCGCCGACGCCATCGTCGAGCTCACCGAGACCGGCCGGGCACTGCGCGCCGCGGGCTTGAAGGTGCTCAACACGATCGTGGTGTCGTACACGGAGCTGATCGCCAACCGCGCCGCGTACGAGGATCCCGAAAAGCGCAGGGCGATGGAACAGTTGCAGGTGCTGCTGTCGGGTGCGCTCGAGGCGCGCGGGCGCGTGCTCGTGAAGCTCAACATCGACGAGGCGAACCTGCAGCGCGCGATCGACCTGTTGCCGGCGTTGAAGTCGCCCACGGTGAGCAAGCTCTACGGCGAGGACGGCTACGCCATCGAGACCGTGGTGGCGAAGGCCGACATCAACACGCTGATTCCCGCGCTCAAGGACGCCGGCGCCACCGGCATCCTCGAGCTGCCCATCGCCAAGATCGTCGCGTGACGCGGTGCAGGGGGTAGTCACACAATTCGACGGCCACATCGGCCGCGGTGTGGTGGTCACCGCCAACGGCACGCAGTACGGCTTCCATTGCGTGCAGATCGCCGACGGCTCGCGCGCCATCGCCGTCGGCACCGAAGTGGAGTTCGCGGTGGTCCCAGGCCCGCTCGGCCAATGGGAAGCCGCCCAAATCCGCCCCCAATGAAGGTGGGTCAGCTGTCGGCGACCTGGACGTAGAGCATCTGGATCTGGCTCAGGGCGTCGCGCAGGGTTTGTTCGTGCTCGCTGAAACGTGCGCCGAGCCCGTCGACGAGCGCGGCCATGGCGTCGATCGCCACCCCGGCCTGCACCAGGTCGGCCGAGGGGACTCGGCCCTGCGCGTCGGGCGGCGAGGCGACGCCCATGTACACGAGCGAGAGCTCGAACAGCTGCACCGCGTGATTGGCGACGATGTCGATCGCCGGTGTGGCCCGGATCTGCGCCTGCACCTCACGGATCGCTTCGAGCTCCTCGGCCGACACCGGCACGCCACCCGGGTCGTCTTCGAGCTCGGGCCCCGGCGCAGGCGCAGGCGCGGGAGCCGCAGCCCCGGCCCGTGGGTCGTCGTCGGGGAGTCGATGTTCGCCGCCCGGCGTCCAGATGCTGCTCATCGGGCCAGGCTAACGAGTGCGCCCCTACGGCCCTGGTAGCCTGAGATCTGACAATCGAGAGGGAAGCGGGTCACTACGACCCCACCCGTCCGGTCACACCCAGTGTGCGTGCCGCGGCGGGTCTACCCCGTTTGACACCACGGCCGAGCGAGTTCGATTCGGCCGCGGTACCTCGACGACGGTGGGCTTTCCAACGAGCCCGCCGTCGTATCGCGACGGCGGCCAGACACCAAGGGAGTGATGCCGCAATCGCTGCAGAGGATGCCCGGATCAACGAACGGATTCGTGCCCGTTCGGTCCGATTGATCGGAAGCGCCGGAGAACAACTCGGCGTCGTGGAAACGCCGAAGGCGCTGTCGATCGCCCGTGAGGCCGGCCTCGATCTGGTCGAGGTGGCCGCCAATGCCGAGCCACCGGTCGCCCGGATCATGGACTTCGGCAAGTATCGCTACGAGCAGGACCAAAAGCGCAAGGAGAGTCGCAAGAAGGCCTCGAACGTCATCATCAAGGAGATGAAGTTCCGGCCCAAGATCGACGAGCACGACTACACGACCAAGATGAAGCACGTCGAGCGCTTCCTGCAAGAAGGGTCGAAGGTCAAGCTCACGATCATGTTCCGCGGTCGTGAAATGGCGCACCCCGACCTCGGTCGCCGCATCCTCGAGCGGGTTGCCGACCAGGTGAAGGAATTCGCCATGATCGAGGCGCACCCACGCCAGGACGGCCGCAACATGACGATGGTCCTCAACCCGATCCGAAAGCCCGCGCCGCGCCGAGCCAAACCGGCCGCAGCGCCAGCAGCCGCAGCCGCGGCTCCGGCGCCCACTTCGGAACCCGCAGCCGCCGCGGCGGCACCGGCGCCCGAAGCCGCCACCGGCTGAGCACCACCCACAACCGCACACTTCACGCCCGCCCACCGACGCCAACTCACCGATGACCGGGAGCGCCGTCCCATGCCCAAGATGAAGACGAACCGCAGCGCGGCCAAGCGCTTCAAGCTCACCGGCTCCGGTCTGATCCGGCGCCGCCAAGCGAACCGCCACCACAAGATGGAGCACAAGCCCACGACGCGCGCACGCCGTCTCGACGGTGAGCGCACCGTCGAGGGCAAGCACCGGCGGCACGTCCACAAGCTGCTCGGCAACTGACGCTCGCGCCCACCCGCCGGACGCCACGTCGCGGCTTCGAAGGAGACGAATACCCATGGCACGCGTCAAGCGTTCCGTCAACAGCAAGAAGGGTCGCCGCAAGATCCTGGCCGCGGCGAAGGGCTACAACGGTTCGCGTAGCCGTCACCTGCGTGCCGCCAACGAGCAGGTCATGCACTCCGGCAAGTACGCGTTCCGCGACCGCCGGGCCCGCAAGGGCGACATGCGCAAGCTCTGGATCGTGCGCATCAACGCGGCCTGCCGCGAGCACGACCTGAGCTACTCGCGGTTCATCGCCGGCCTGCGCGCCGCGGAGGTCGACGTCGACCGCAAGATGCTGGCTGACCTCGCGGTGCGTGAGCCGCAGGTGTTTGCGCAGCTCGTCGGAGTAGCTCGCGGGGCACTCACCGCAGCTTGACCGCGCCCGCGCTCGGCGCCCGTCACCGCGAGCTGACGCGCCTGCGGGTGCTCGCGCGCGACCGCGGCGAGCGCGACAACGCAGGCCTGGTGGTGATCGACGGGCCACGCGCGGTCGACGGCGCCTTGGCGCGTCACGCGACGATCGAGACGATCTACGTCGACGCCGACGCGCACGGCGCTGCGGCCGACGTCGCGCGACGCGCAGCCGACAGCGGTGCGCGCGTGCGCGAGGTGGCGCCGGGCGCGCTCGAACGGGCCGGCGACGTGCGCACGAACGCGGGCCTGATCGCGCTGGCGCGCCGACCGGTTCCACCGACGCGAGCCGCGCTCGCGCACGGTGCGTGCTGGCTCGTGTGCCCCGAGATCGGCGACCCCGGCAACCTCGGCGCGCTCCTCCGCTCGGCCGAGGCCGCGGGCGCGGCGGGAATCGTCATCGGGCCCGGATCGGCGGATGTTTACAATCCGAAGTCCGTCCGCGCGTCGGCCGGGGCCGTGTTCGGGATCACCGTGCTGGAGGACGACATCGTGGCGGTGCTGAGCGAGCTCGCAACGCACGGTGTGCAGCGGGTCGGCGCGGTCGCCCGTGGTGGCGTGGCGTCCTGGTCGTGCCGCTTCGCGCCACGAGTCGCGCTCGTGCTCGGCCACGAGACACGCGGGCTGGACCATTTGGACATTGACGAGCGCGTCTCGATCCCGATGGCCGGCGCGGCCGAGTCGTTGAACGTCGCCGCGGCCGCAACGGTGCTGCTGTTCGAAGTGGCGCGGCGCAGGGCTCAGGTGCACACGTGAACGCCCCGAACAGTGCCGGCGAGCTGATCGCGCGGGCCAACGAGGCGGCCGCCGAGGGCGAGCGCGCCGTTGCCGATGCGGGCGATCTCGCCGCGCTCGGCGATGTGGAGCGCACCTATGTGAAGGGCACGCTCGCCGACATCAAGAAGTCGATCAAAGCCGTCGACGCGGCCGATCGAGCCCGGGTCGGCCAGGCGCTCACCGCGGCCGAACGACGGGTGCGCGCCGCGATCGAGGTGCGAAAGGCCGACATCGCCAAAGGCGCGCGTGAGGCCGCGGCACGTGATCGGGCCGACCTCACCGCGCTCGGGTCGTCGTACGAGCGGGGCCACCTCCACCCGCTCACCCAAGCATGGCGCGAGCTCGAAGACATCTTCATCGGGCTCGGTTACCAGGTGTATTACGGCCGCGAGGTCGAAGACGACTGGCACAACTTCGAGGCGCTCAACTTCCCGCCCGACCACCCGGCGCGCGCCATGCAGGACACGCTCTACGTCGACCTCGGTGAGGCCGAGCAGGTGATGCTGCGCACGCAGACGAGCAACTGCCAGATCCGCTTGATGGAGACGCAGGAACCGCCCATCTACGCGGTGATGCCGGGCCGCGTGTTCCGGCGCGAAACCTTGGACGCGCGCCACTCGCCGGTGTTCCATCAGATCGAAGCGCTCGTGGTCGACCGGCACATCACCATGGGCGATCTCATGGGCACGATCGACGTGTTCTTCCGAGCCCTGTTCGGCGACGTCGAGGCCCGCTTCCTGCCGAGCTACTTCCCGTTCACCGAACCGTCGGCCGAGCTCACCACGTCGTGCCCGTTCTGCCACAAGGCAGGCTGTCGCGTGTGCTCGCACACCGGATGGATCGAGCTCGGCGGCTGCGGCATGGTGGATCCCAACGTGTTCCGCAACGTCGGTCTCGACCCCGAGGAGTGGAGCGGCTTCGCGTTCGGCTTCGGTATCGACCGCATCCCACTGTTGCGCAACGAGATCGACACGCTGCACACCTTGCTGTGGGACAACGACATCCGCTTCCTCACGCAGTTCTGACCGACCACTCCAAGACGGCTCGACCACACGAATCGACATGCGCGCACCGCTTTCCTGGATCCGTGACTTCACACCGCTCGACGACTCGGTCGCGAGCGCGGCCACGATCGCCGACGCCCTGAACCAGCTCGGGCTCGAAGTCGAGGCGATCGAACAACCCGGCGCCGAGATCAACGGTGTGATCGCGGCACGCATTCTCGACGTGTTGCCGCACCCCGACGCCGACAAGATCCGCCTCGCCGACATCGACTACGGCAGCGGCCAGAAGCGCGTCGTGTGCGGCGCACCGAACATCGCGGCCGGAATGGTGGTGCCGTTCGCACAAGTGGGTGCGGTGCTCCCCGGCGACTTCAAGATCACCAAGCGCAAGATCCGTGGTGTGGTGAGCGAAGGCATGTTGTGCTCGGCGCGCGAGCTGGGCCTCGGCGAAGATCACGACGGCATCCTCCCGCTCGACGGCGGCACCGAGCTCGGACGCGACGTTCGTGAGGTGCTCGGCCTCGACGACACGATCTTCGACGTGTCGGTCACCACGAACCGCCCCGACGCCATGGGCGTGGTCGGCGTAGCGCGTGAGCTTGCTGCGCACTTCGGGTTGCCCTTCAGCGTGCCCGAGCCGCTGCGGGCGGCTGCGACAGTTCCCGACCGTATCGACGACATCACTGCAGTGGTCGAGGCACCGCAGCGCTGCCCGCGCCTCGTGTTGCGCGCTGCGCGCGTCGCGATCGGCCCGTCGCCCGAGTGGCTGCAGCGGCGGCTCACGCTCGCGGGCATGCGCCCGATCAGCAACGTCGTCGACGTCACGAACTACGTGCTGCTCGAACGCTGCCGGCCGCTGCATGCGTTCGACCTCGGCCGTCTCGCCGGTCGTGGGCTGGTGGTGCGCCTCGCCGACGAAGGCGAACCCATGACCACGCTCGACGGCATCGACCGCACGCTCACCGCGAACGAGCTATTGATCTGCGACGCCGAGCGCCGGCCGCAAGCCATTGCCGGCATCATGGGTGGCCGCGACAGCGAAGTCGACGAGCGCACCACCGAGATCCTGCTCGAGTCGGCCTACTTCTCACCCGGCGGCATCTCACGGTCGAGCAAGCGCCTCGGCCTGCGTTCGGAAGCGAGCGCGCGCTTCGAGCGCGGCATCGATCCGAACGGCTGCGACGCCGGTGCCGACCGGTCCATCGAGTTACTGCGCGAAGTCGCGTCGGCCGACGCCGCCGACACCGCGATCGACATCTATCCCGAGCCGGTCGAGCGGCCGCGAGTCACGGTGCGCACCGCGCGTGTCAACGCCATGCTCGGCACCGAGCTCGACACCGCGGGTGTGCGCGAGTTGCTCGCGCCGCTCGGCATCGACGTGGAGCCGGCCGCCGAGCCCGACACCACAGTGACCGTGTGCCCCACATGGCGTCCCGACCTCGAGCGCGAGATCGACCTGGTGGAGGAGGTGGCGCGCCGTTTCGGGTTGCAGAACATTCGCCGCACGGTGGCGTCGGCGCCGCCGGGAAGCGTCGGCCGGCTCACGCCTCAGCAGCGCGAGCGCCGGCTCGTGGCCGATGTGCTCGCGGGGGCCGGTTACGCCGAGGCACTCACGATGCCCCTCGTGGCGCCGTCCGACCTCACGGCCGTCGGCGTGTCGCTCGAACGCGCGGTGCGCGTGGCCAACCCGTTGCGTGCCGAGGAGTCGGTGCTGCGCGCCAGCCTGCGCCCCGCGCTGCTCGCGGCGGTGGCGCGCAACGCGGCGCGCGGCAACGCCGATGTCGCGCTGTTCGAGATGGGCACCGTGTTCGACGCGCCCATCGACGACGAGCTACTCCCGAACGAGCGCGCCCTGGTGGCCGGTCTGCGCGCCGGCCGCTTCCGGCTCCCGCCCCGCCGCGACGCGCGCGATGTCGAGGTGGCCGACGCGGTCGACGCCGTGCACGCGATCGCCACGGCCATGCGGCTGGCATCGGTGCGCATCGTGCCCGACTCGTCGATCCCAGGGCTGCACCCGGCTCGAGCTGCGCGCGTCGAAGTCGACGGCGCCGCGATCGGCGTGGTGGGCGAATGCGACCCCGAGGTGTTACGCCCGCTCGGCATCACCGACCCGGTCGTCGGGTTCGAGCTCGATCTCGACGCGCTCGGCGCCGGCACGCGTACTTCGGCGATCTTCCGGCCCGTGTCGACGTTCCCGCCGGCCAACATCGATCTCGCGTTCGTGGTCGCTCCCGACGTCACGGCGGCCGACATCATCGCCACGCTGCGCACCGCGGGCGGCGAACTGGTGGAGTCGGTGCGGCTCTTCGACGTGTATCGCTCCGACGAGCTCGGCCCCGAGCGCGTCAGCCTCGCCTTCACGCTGCGCTTCCGCGCGTCCGACCGCACGCTCACCGACGCCGAGATCACCGAACTCCGCACCTCGTGCATCACCGCGGTCGAACACGCGCACGCCGCAACCCTCCGCGCCTAACGCCCTATGCGTCGT
>DASXZO010000054.1:0-7584 GCA_036501845.1 Acidimicrobiia bacterium
CCCTCCTGGCGCACCTGGGTTACGACGAAGACTGGTGAGTGGGCCGCCCGGGGCTCGAACCCGGAACCTGCGGATTAAAAGTCCGACGCGCTGCCAGTTGCGCTAGCGGCCCGAAGGCCGCCACGTTAACCGTGGGCGCGATCGGTTCGACTGTTGCGGTTCCATCGACGTAGGGACTATCGAACCGCAACAAAGACGACCGGTCGCGGGCGGTGTGGTTACTCGGGCGCAGTGGTGGTGCGCACGAAGCGGCGGTTGACGGGGCGTTCGCCTTCGACGCGGCGTTCCACCACATTGGGCGTGACCAGCGCGGGGATCGCGAGCACGAGGCCGGCGATGAGGAACAGCCAACCGTTGCGGTGCGTCACTGCGACCCAGTGGTAGAGGTGGTTCGGCGCGACGTTGAGCACCACGATCAGGCCGAAGGCGAACGCCACGACGCCGAAGAAGGCTTGCGCTGCTCGTGTGCCGCCCGGTTGCACCGAACTCAGGACCACGAGCGCACCAAAGGCGATCTCGATCAGGCCCATCAGCGGGTTCTGCCACAGGTGCCACACGAACATGTGCGGGTCGTAGATGTGGTCGGTGTTCACGCTCGTGCGGGCGACGGCGGCGATGCCGAGCACCATGAATGCCACACCGATCACCAAACCGATGAGCTGCGGGATACGGCTCGAGCGCCGTTCGTACGTCTCGTACCGTTCGGACGCGACGTCATCGACCGGCACCGTGCTTCGTCGGGTGAGCATCGGGAGCCTCCTTGCATTTGCGGACGGGGTGAGGGTGTACCCGTGACGCAAACGTGGGTAACTCTGATGCAACGCGAGTGTGACGCGAGACGTGAACGACGTTCGCTCAGAAGCCTGGTGGGACCGCGTAGCCGCCGTCGCTGACTTCGGCGATTGCCGCGCACAACGCGATGGCGTCGCGATCGCGCAGGAACGGCGTCACTACTTGCACACCGACGGGCAATCCCTCTGGCGTGCGGCCGATCGGCGCGACCGCCGAGGGCAGATCGACGATGCCGATGAGGCCGAGCCAGCCGACCAGCAGCATGTGCGGCTGCACCTCGCCGTTGATGAGCAACGTTCGCTCGAGGAACGATTCTGTTTGCTGATGCGGGAACGCCGGCACCGGCAGCACCGGGCAGAGCAGCGCGTCGTACTCCTCGAACCACTCGGCCCAGCGCGCCGCGAGCTGCGCGCGCTGGTCGTCGGCGCGCAGCCAACTGCGATGCGTTCCGGCCGCGGCGTCGGCGATGTCGTCGCTCATGCTCGGCGCGATCGCGGCGGTGATCATCGTGAAGAAGAGGTCGCGTTGCGCGTCGAAGTCGATCGGCGGGTGTGCGTCCTCGACGTGCGCGCCCGCGTCGGCGAGCCGGTCGGCCGCGTTGCGGAGGAGCGCCAGTTCCTCGCGGTCGATGGGAACGCCCGGGGTTTCGAACCACACTCCCACTTTCCAGTCGCGCGCGCCGGTGCGCCGCGGTGGTGGGAGCTCGAGCCGCCACGCCAACGCTCGCTCCGGTTCGGGCCCCGCGAGCACACCGAGCAGCAACTCGAGATCGTCGGCGCTGCGCGCGATCGGCCCGAACACGTTGATGTCGACGTCGGTGAGCCCGCCGCCCACGTGATCGAGGTAACCGCGCTGCGGCACCACGCCGAAACTGGGTTTCAGCCCGAACACCCCGCAACAATGCGCAGGGATGCGCACCGAACCGCCGATGTCGGTGCCGATCTCGAACGAGGTGAAGCCAGCGGCCACCGCGGCCGCGGCGCCGCCCGACGATCCTCCGGGCACCCGATCGAGTGCCCATGGGTTGTTCGTGGTGCCGAAGATCTCGTTGAAGGTCTGCACTTCGCCCGACCACCGCGGCACGTTGGTCTTGCCGAACACGATCGCACCGGCCTCGCGCAAGCGCGCGACCGCGGGCGCATCCGCCGCCGGAACGTGATCGCGCAGTTCAACCGCGCCGCCCGTCGAACGCATCCCGCCCACTTCGATCGCGTCCTTGATGGTGATGGGCAAGCCGTGCAGCGGACCGCGCCAATTGCCGCGGGCGGCGGCGTCGTCGGCCTGCGCGGCTTCGGCCCGCGCTCGTTCGGCGTCGATCGTGACCACCGCGTTCACCGGTGGGCCGAGTCGATCGATACGGTCGAGATAGCCGTCGAGCAGCTCACGGCTCGAGATCTCGCCACTGCGGATCGCTGCCGCGAGCACGGTCGCAGAGCGGGTGGCAATGCCGTCCATGACGCCGAACGTACAGGAGCGCCGTACACGCGGAGAGCGAGCGCCAGCGAGCGAGCTCGCCCAGCAACGGAGCGGACCCGTCCCGACGTCCGTTTCTCGCGTCGAGCGGAGTGCGCATGGACACGTACCTGTGACGGCCCTCACCTCTCAGCAAATCCCAAGCGCGAGCCGAGGTGCGCACCAGCCTTGCGACCGATACTTGATGGCGTGAGCACGGTCGCAATCCCCGACCAGCAGGAGGCGCCCGGCGGCCCGTTCCCGCCGACGGTCGACATCGTGGTGCCCGTGTACAACGAGGCCGGTGTGCTCGAAGCCAGCATCGAGCGGCTGCACAACTACCTCAGCGAACAGTTCCCGTTCGAGTGGCGCATCACCATCGCCGACAACGCGTCGACCGACGGCACGTGGGCGATCGCCCGCAGTCTCGCCGACGAGCTGACGAATGTGGTGGCGTTCCACCTCGACGAGAAGGGCCGCGGACGAGCACTGCGCGCCGCGTGGTCGCGAAGCGATGCTGCGGTCGTCGCGTACATGGACGTGGATCTGTCGACCGGGCTCGACGCGCTGTTGCCGTTGGTGGCGCCGCTCGTGTCAGGTCACTCCGACGTGGCGATCGGTTCGCGCCTCACCAACGGCGCGAAGGTGGTGCGGGGCACCAAACGTGAACTGATCTCGCGCACCTACAACGGGCTGCTGCGCGCCACGTTCCGCAACGGCTTTCGCGACGCGCAGTGCGGCTTCAAGGCCCTGCGTTCCGATGTGGCCCGCGCCCTGCTTCCCGAAATCAAGGACGAGGGCTGGTTCTTCGATACCGAGCTACTCCTCCTCGCCGAGCACAACGGACTGCGCGTGAGCGAGGTTCCCGTCGACTGGGTGGATGATCCCGACTCGCGGGTGCACGTGGTGCCGACCGCGAAGGAAGACCTCAAAGGCATGCTGCGCGTCGCGCGGCGCTGCTGGACCGGCCGCGGCCGTATCGATCTCGGCGCCGCGGCGCGGCCCGAAGCACCGACGGCCACCGGCGGAGCGTTCGTGCGCTTCGCGACGATCGGTGTGGCCTCGACGATCGCCTACGTGTTGCTGTTCGCGTTGCTGCGCGGCGCGACGAATGCCTACGCCGCCAACGCGATCGCGCTCACATGCACAGTGGTGGCGAACACGGCGCTGAACCGGCGCGCCACCTTCGGCCACCGAGGTCGCGGTGGACGCAGCCGTGCGTGGCTCCGCTCGCTCTCCTTGCATGCTGGCGCGCTCGTGGTGACCACGCTCGCGCTCCTGCTGGTGCACGGTGTGGCCGATTCACCGACCGTGCTCGACGAGACGGTCGCCTTGGTGCTGGCCGGCGGCATCGCCACGGCGGCGCGTGTGTTGCTCTTGCCCACCTGGGTGTTCCGCCCAGAACCGGCGAACTGAACCGGCGCGCTGACCCGCGCTGCGATCACGCGCGCGCCTGCCCGAGCAAGTCAGGCCGCGTCGGCTTCGCCGGCTTCGATCTCCGGCGTGACCGGCAGCGGCATCGTGGTGCTCGTCGACGGGACCACGAGGGGTGCGTCGGCCACGCGCCGCAGCGGTCCGACGGCCGTCGCTTCGCCAGCGTGCTGGTCGTCGCCGGTGTGCGAGTAGCTGTAGAGCAGCGAGCCGATGCCGTAGCAGCCGGCCCACGCGATTGCGAGCGCCACGAGCAGGTGCACACCCGCCTGCACGATGTCGACGCTCCCGTGCATCGCGCCCGACAGCGCCGGCCACGACACTGCGAGCGCGAGGAACAGGCTGATGCCGAAGATGAGGTGCGGGTCGACGCGCCGCGAAGGGTTCATGCGTGGGCGACGGGAACGGCCGTCGTGGTACTCGAGGACTCGGGCGTGCTGATGCGCTCGAGCAGCTCATCGGCCCAGCGCTGCGGCGTGGCGTCGTCTCCGTCGAGCCGCCCGATCGGCAGGCCGAGGCACATCATCGACGCGGGGCTCACGGTGTCGACGAGGCGGTCGAGGGCCAGCATGTCGAAACCACCGAGCCGGCGCGACCAGGCGTCGACGTCCTCGGGCTTCCACCCTGCTGACGCGAGCCCCCAGAGCTGGGTCGGCTCGAGCCGGTCGAGCATGTCGCTCGCCCACGCGGTGGCCGTGGTGAGCGCGGGCTGCGAGATGGCGACGAACGTGAGGTGATCACGACGGCGCCAACTCCGGCGCCGCTCGTCGGCCGCTTCGGGATCGGTGATCTGCAGCCACGCAGGCACGCCGTCGATCTCGCTCTGCGTCGCCACGACCACCTCTTCGGGGTCGAGACCGAGCTCCTCCGACACGGCGCGGCCGAGCAGCAACGGGCGCGCGCCCATCCCGACGATCGCAACCACGACACCCTTGGTGGACGGCAGCGCCGCGGCCTGCGGCAGTCGAGCGAGCGAATCGGTGAGCGCGTCGCGCAGCGCGTTACCGGCCATGCCGCGCGGCACGAAGCGCGCGGGGAGGCCGAGTCGCACGAGGCTCTGCTCGGGACGCTCGATGATTTCTTCGGCACCGGAACGCGACGTCGGCTCCACCGGCGCAGGCACGGGTGTCGGCATCACGGGCGCGGTGGCGACCGGCGCGGCCGCGGCCGGCGCGAGCCGCTCCGTGTCGACGATCGACGCCGGTACGGAGGCAGGCTGGGGCGCGATCGGTGCGAGCGGTGAGATCGGCACCGTGAGGTCGACTGCGGGCGCGACCGGCGCACTCTGGTGCTCGGTGCTGTGCGCCAAGCGCTCGAGAATCTGCGCGAAGCGCTCGGTCTCGGTCGACACGATCGGCGGCTCGAACTGCTCGCCACCAGTCAAGTCGTGGCGGGCCTGGTCGTACGGCTGCGGTTCGTAGCGCGTGGGCAACGCCATGTCGTGCACCGCACGCGCTGCAGGCGCGACCGGCGCGGGCGGCGCCGGCGGCAGCGCGTCGACAGGAACGTCGCGGCTGTGCGACCACGTCTCTGGATTGTCGGACGCGCGGAACACGCCGTGGTCGTCCACGTAGAGCTCGCCGCGGTCCATCGAGTGCAGGTCGCGCACGTCGTGGAAATCGCGCGCCACGTCGACCGTTCCGAGGTCCATGGCGCCGAAGCGCCGCTCCTCCTCGTTGCGCTCCTCCACGAGGTCGAGCACCGACCGGGGCACCGACCGGCTGTGGTCGACCGGCGCGCTCTCGGCCTCGCGGCGATGGCGGCCGAGGCGCACCGGCGGGCGCAGATCGATCGGCGTCTCCGGCTCCTCGGCGATCACTTCGAAGTACTCGCGCGCGAAGAAGCCGCCGACGCCGCCCTTGCGCACCCGGTTGGCCGCGACGATCTGCACGTCGTCGCCGAGCGACTCGCGCACTTCGTCGAGCAGCGCTTCGAGATTCGTTCCCTCAAACCGTCGCTGGCTGGACAACGTTCACCACCCCGATCGTGTCGAGCTCGTATGCACCGAGCTCGGTATAGGCGAGCACGGGAAGCCGCGGCGCGGCGCCCCGAACCAATTTGCGCAGTGCGGCGCGCAGTTGCGCGGCGCACACGAACACCGGCTCGATCCCCTTGGTTTCGGCCTGCTCGGCCTCGCGCGCGATGGCGAGGGCGAGTTGCTCGGCGAATGATGGGTCGAGCGCGAGAAAGCTGCCGTTGTCGCCGTGGCGCAGCGCGTCGGCGAGTGCGTGCTCGAGAATCGGCTCGAGCGTCACCATCGACAGCCGACCGTCGCGCGCATACGGCGCCGACACCGCCGGGCCGAGCACGAGGCGCACCGCTTCCGAGAGCACCTCGGGGTCCTTCGTGGCGCGACCGCGCTCGGAGACGACCTCGAAGATCGGCACCAAGTCGCGGATCGCGACGCCCTCTTCGAGCAACGACTGCAGCACCCGCTGTACGTCGCCGTGAGTGACGCCTGCCGCGTTGATCTCGTCGATCACCACGGGGTCGGACTGCTTCACGAGGTCGACCAGCGTCTTCACGTCTTGACGCGACAACAGGCGCGACGCGTGCCGGCGCACGATCTCGGCGAGGTGTGTGGTGATCACCGAAGGCCGGTCGACGACCGTGGCGCCGAGCACCTCGGCTTGGTGGCGGAACTCGAGCGGCACCCACGTGGCCGGCAGGCCGAACACGGGCTCCTTGGTGAGCATGCCGGGCAGCGCGCCCTGGGTGTGCTCGTCGCCGAGCACGAGCACGTGGCCAGGCGGCGATTCACCGCGACCGAGTTCCACGCCGTGCACCTTGATCGCGTACGTGTGCGCGGGAAGGTCGAGGTTGTCGCGCGTGCGCACGAGCGGGATCACCATGCCGAGTTCGAGCGCGAGCTTGCGGCGCAGCGCGCGCACCCGGTCGAGGAGGTCGCCGCCGCGCGCGGTGTCGACGAGGTCGATCAGGTCGTAGGCGATCTCGAGCTCGAGCGGCTCGACGCGCATGTCGTGCGCGATCTGCTCGGGCGAGTCGGCGTTCGCTTCGGTCTGCGGCACCGCGGCGGCCGCGGCTTCGTCGGCCGCAGCCTGACGCTCGGCGTCGCTCGGGATGCGGCTGGCGAGGAACAGGAAGAACAAGCCGACGATGAGGAAGGGCAGCTTCGGCAGCCCGGGCACGATCGCGAGTGCGCCGACCGACGCGCCGGCGATCTGCAGCGTGCGCTTGTGGCTCGTCAACTGCGTGAGCAGGTCGGTACCGAGGTCGCTTTCGGTGGCGGCGCGGGTCACGATCAGGCCGCTCGACAGCGAGATCAGCAGCGCGGGGATCTGGGCGACGAGGCCGTCACCGACGGTGAGCAGCGAGTACTGCTGGATTGCCTGCGACACGCTGAGGTGGTGCTGCACCACGCCGACGACGAAGCCACCGACCAGGTTGATCAACACGATCACGATCGCGGCGATGGCGTCGCCCTTGACGAACTTCGACGCACCGTCCATCGCGCCGTAGAAGTCGGCCTCGTCGGCGATTTCCTTGCGGCGGCGCTTGGCCTCGACCTCGTCGATCGTGCCGGCGTTGAGGTCGGCGTCGATGGCCATCTGCTTGCCGGGCATGGCGTCGAGGGTGAAACGCGCGGCGACTTCGGCGACGCGGCCCGCACCGGCGGTGATGACGACGAAGTTGACGATCACCAGCAGGAGGAAGACGATAATCCCGACGACGAACGAGCCGCCGATGACGACCTGGCCGAAGGTCGCGATGACATGGCCGGCGCTGCCTGTGCCGATAATCAGCTTCATCGCCGAGACTTCGAGGGCCAGTCGAAAGAGTGTCGTGACCAGCAACAGGGCCGGGAAGACTGAGAACTGGAGCGGCTCGGTGGTGTAGAGCGCGGTCAGCAGAATCAGGACGGCCCCGGTCAGATTGATGACCAGGCAG
>DASXZO010000055.1:0-4493 GCA_036501845.1 Acidimicrobiia bacterium
CGTCGGTGCCCACATAGGCGTGCACGTCGCGACCGACGAGATGGAGCGCGATCATCCACGCCGCCGACGCGACCATCAGAGCAAGTGAGATACCGATGATTGGCGACCGCCGCCCTCGAGCGCGCCGGTAGAGCCACCAGAGCAAGGGCGGCCACACCACGTACCACTGCTCCTCGACGGCCAGGGACCAGGTGTGTTGCAACGGCGAGAAGTTGCCGGTCGAGGCGATGTGCCCGATGGTGGGAAACGCGATGTGCCAGTTCTGCACGTAGAACAGCGTCGCGAAGGCGTCGCGTCGAATGGCGTCAATGTCGCCCGGCCGCGCGACCCAACGCGCGTAGGCCGCGACGCCGAGCAACAGCAGCAACACCGCGGGCAGCAACCGCCGAAGTCTGCGGTCCCAGAAACCCACGAGGTCGAGCCGCCGGTTGCGGTCCAACTCTTCGAGCAGCAGGGCGGTGATGAGGTAGCCGGACAACACGAAGAACATGTCGACGCCGAGGTAGCCGCCCACTGCCCATTTGACGTCGCCGTGGTACAGCAGCACGGCCGCGATGGCGACACCGCGCACGCCATCGAGCGCGGCGTTGCGTGGTCTCGCCGCCTCACCCTCCGGCACGGCACATGATCGCACGGGAACGGCATCGGTGACGGCGGCGCTGCTGTGGAGCGCGCGATCGATGGCGTCCGTCACGTCGCGCCGGTGGTGACGGTGTGCGGCATTGTGACCGGGCGCCGCACGGAAATGGTCTCAGACACCGGGTCGCCGGACGATGGGCTCGACCGCCACGGGCACTCCCGATGCGCGGGGCATGCCGGTCTCCGGGTCGACATGTTCGTGCGCGCTCACCAGCGCGCCGGCGCTCGCGCCCGCGTCGCCGTGGCTCATCGACACCACGCCGCGGCGGACTCGCGCGTCGACGCGCGCCTTCGTCGAGATGCTTCCGTGCGCACTCGTCACGCGCACCTCGTCACCGTCGACGACGCCGGCATCCGCCGCGTCGCTCGGGTTGAGCAACAGGAGGGGCTCACGCCGGCGCTCGATCGGATCGTCGACCGAGTTGTTCGCGCGCGCACGCCGGCGCGGCACGAGGACGAGATCGTTCGCCGCATCGTCTGGCGTGTCGTCGACGCCAAGGTGGGCGAGCCGAGCGAGCAGTGCGTCGGGCGCGATGTTCCACGGCCCGCCGTCGAGCAGCTCGGCGCGGGCCCAGCCGGCTTCGGGTTCGACGGTGACGCCATGCGGGCCCGCGGCGCGGATGGTGTCGAACGGAATCGAACTGCGGGCGGCGAGCAGCGCGAACACGCCGTCGTCGTCGAGCGCTGTCGACTCCACGCCGAAGAGGCGGTTGCCGGTCATGCGCCGGCTCAGCTCGGCGAAGATCCACCACGCCGGGCGGCGACCGGCCGAGCGCGGGATCGCGGCCGGTGAATGCCACGAACCGCCACGCACCGACACCAGTTCGTGCATAGGTATGTCGGCCCGCTCCAGCTGCGCCGCGGCCGGGAGCACATGCGTCGCCGTGGCGGTGAGCTCGCTGCGCGACACGTCGACAACTGCAAGCGTGTCGAGCCGCGCGAGCGCAGCGCGTGTCGCGTCGGGTTGCGGAAACGCCGTGATCGGGTTCGCCCCAGCGACCACGAGCGCACGGACCCCGTCGCTGGCCACTTCGTCGGCGAACGACACGCACGGGTCCTGGCCGAGCCAGTGTCGGAGCTCCGGGCGCGACACCGGCGTCGGCGCGAGCGTCGCCTGTCGAGCGCGTCCCGATCCGGCGCGTGGCCGCCGCAGCGGGAACACCAGTCCGCGATGGAAGCGCATGCCATTCGTCGTGTCGAGCGAACCGCTCAAGGCCAGCAGCACCCACCGCAAGGCCTCGGCGACGAAACCGTCGCGACTCGTCGTGACGCCCGTGCCGCACCATGCCGCCAGCGCGCCGTCGGCCGTCAACACCGCGTCGCGCAGGGAGCCGAGATCGCGCGCGTCGACGCCGGCGGCGCGCGCGGCTCGTTCGAGCGTGAACGGAGCCAGCGCACTCGTGAGAGCGTCGCGATCGATCGAACTTGTGCACGCGAGCGCAGCCTCCGACACTGGCTCGGCGAGCCGCTCGCGCACGAGCCACGCGAGCACCGCGGCGTCGCTTCCCGGCCGCACGGCGAGGTAGTGATCAGCGACCGCCGCGGTCTCGGTGCGCACCGGGTCGAGCACCCACACCGCACCGCCGCGCTCGCGCACGCGGCGGAGATTCTTGATCGGGTCGGGAATCGCGGTGCCGTAACCATGCGACACGACTGGGTTCGAACCGACGATCACCACGCACTGCGCCCGTTCGAAGTCGCAGATGGGATTGGCCTGCGGATGCCCCGCGATCAGTTCGGCGGCCCGTAACACTGGCGCGTTGTCGATGGTCGCGGGCGTGTACAGGCGGCTCGATCCGATCGCCGCAAGCCATGCCGTTGCGGCGACGAAGCCCGCGGTGTCGTAGGCGAGGCCCGTGCCGAGGTACGCGCCGATGGCGTCCGGACCGTGCGCGGCGATCGCGGTTTCGAGCTCGCGTGCGAGATCGTCGAGGGTGTCGTCCCACGACTGGGCGACGCCGCGCACCTCCGGCTCGTCGAGGCGCTGCGGATGATGGTGGAGTGCGGGCAACGCCCGCCCCTTCGCGCACGTGTAGCCAAGCGACACCGGATGATCGGCGTCGCCGCGTACGGAGATCACGTGATCGCCCTCGCTGCGCACGACGATGCCGCACGACGCCGCGCAGATACGGCAATACGAAAGCACCTCGGCCACACCGCCAGTCTGCCGCCTCGGCCAGCGACCTGCCGACAGTGGGCGCGTTGCCGACCGCACACGTTCTTGGCATGATGTGAGCGTGGGCGTTCGGGCGAGTCTGTGCGTGTTGGTGTCGACGTTGGTTGGGGTCGCGGCGAGTGCCGCTCCCGTTCGTGCTGCGACACCCGGTTGGCACCTGGTATCCAGCCCGGCCCCGATGGGTTCCGAGCGGACTGATTTGAGCAGTGTGGCTTGTCCAGCCGCGAGCGAATGCGTCGCGGTTGGCGAGGTTGCGTTCCCGAAGGCATCGCGTAGCGGACCGTTGATCGACATGTGGGACGGAACGCGTTGGCGCCCGTCGCTCGGCGCCGCGGGAGTTCAGGGCTACTTGGCGGGCGTTGCATGCCCGTCCGCGCAGAATTGCGTTGCGGTCGGTTCGGACCCGGGTGGAGCACTTATCGAGCGGTGGAATGGTCACGCGTGGTCGGTCGACTCGAGTCCGGTTCCGAAGGGTGCTGCAAGCGCGAACTTGAACTCGGTCGCGTGCGTCACCGCGACGGACTGCGTCGCAGTCGGGACCTCGAACTTCGTCCGGCCCGATTATTCGGCGTACAGCCGGAGTCTTGTCGAGCGTTGGGACGGGCACGCCTGGGTGATCCAACCCAGCCCGAGCCCGGATAGCGACTACGACAATCTCGCGAGCGTCGCATGCTCGACGCACGCGGCGTGCATGGCGGTCGGTGATCAGGGCGAAGGTTTTCAGTCGCTGGCGGAAAGTTGGAATGGCCACGCGTGGTCGACGCAGTCGATGGTGAATCGACCCGGTCCGCACGACAACCAGCCGCTCAGCGTCGCGTGCACGAGCGCCGCCAATTGCATCGCAGTCGGCGTGACGTCCAATCAATTCGGCGAGGGCGTGACGCTGGTCGAGCGATGGAACGGCCACGCCTGGTCGATCCAACCCAGCCCGAACAAGCCAGGCGCTGCAAGCAGCGGGATTGGCGCGATCAGCTGTGCGACCGCGGGCGACTGCTGGGCCGTCGGCGGCGCAACCATTCCGCCCGTCGACCCCAGCTCACGCGGCGTCACGTTGATCGAGCACTGGAACGGACACACCTGGTCGGTCGTGCAGAGCCCAGACGCAGCGCAACGGCGAGTGAGCAGTCTCACCGCTGTCGCCTGCTCGCCCAGTGGCGGTTGCGTCGCAGTTGGCTCGTACTACAGCCAGGGAATCCAACCGCATGCCCTGATCGAGCAGCGCTCGTAGCGTCCGTGGCCGCAGCGCTTGTGGTAACGGCACTCTGAACGCGGCGACGCATTCGCAGGTCAAAGCGTTGCAGCGAGAGCGGGTGACGGGAATCGAACTCTGGCGCGCGATGTGTTGTTTAGTGGTCATGCATCCCCCTCGCCCCCCGGTAGCCCGGTCGTCTAGCGCCGCTTCAGGTCATGGATCGCCCCTCATCCCACTGATGCGCTTGGATTTGTGACTTCCCTGTGACACGCGTACCCATGCCCGGCGCATGCGGCGGAACCGACCTGAGCACGGCACGGCGCGACCGCGCGAGTGCGTGAGAGATCGCGCGTGAGACTCCGCCCTTTGGTTGCGCGCACCTGATCGATGTCGGTACCTTGCGACGGTGGGAACGGTGAGGCGGCGGGTCACGCTCGCTCTCGCATGCGTCGTGGTGCTGGCCGGCGCGTGCTCGTCCTCGAAGGG
>DASXZO010000056.1:0-9932 GCA_036501845.1 Acidimicrobiia bacterium
CTGCTCACGGAGCGTCCGCCAATGCAACCCGCACCACATCGACCCCTGGACCGACGGCGGCAACACCGACCTCGACCGCGGCTGCATGCTCTGCTGGGCCCACCACAAACTCGTCCACGAACAACGCTGGACCATCACCCGACGACCCGACCGCGGCATCGACTGGTACCGACCCAACCACCAGCACTACGGCACCTGGCACCCACCAAGCCGACCACCACCCATCCGAACGAGCTGAGATGCGCGCGAGGTCAGCTCGACGCGGCTTGCTCGGGCACCTTGTGATTCGGGTCGTGATTCCTATTGCGACTCCGACTGTGCAGACGTGCCTCGAGCGCGACGAACGCGGTTGCGGCGGCCACCAGGATCTGCGGTTCGACCACCATGCGCAGGCGCTCGTTGCCGTCGCTGATCGCGCTCGCGACCACCACGCCCACGATCGCTGCGACGATGACCGCGGCACCGCGGCGGCGTCGCAGCAGCAGCACGAGGCCGTACGCCGCGAGCGGCAGCACCGCGACATAACACCACCAGGCGAGCGTCTGCCACTTCGCGTTGCGCGACTCGATCACCTCGAAGTCATGCTGCTGGCGCGGCGCGTAGAGGCCGGCCGTGCGCAACACGCGTACCGTCGCCACCAGCGGGGCGCGCGCCACGTGCGCTCGCGCGTAGTGCTGCGCCCGCTCGCGGTTGTCGGCCGCGGCCTCGCGCTCGGTGCGCCTCGGCCAGTCGACCGGCACCGTGCACGCGCTGTCCCACAACCCGATGCCCGGGCCGTAGTACGTGGACGGGCAGTTCGCGCCGGCCAGAGTCTTGGCGCTGTCGGTGGCCCAGAGGCCTCCGGCACCGACCTCGTGCACGACGTAGCCCACCCACGGCGCGCTGATCACCGCGAAGCCGGCGAGCGCAGCCGCACCGGCGCGGATGCGCGTGCGGGCGCTCAGCTCGCGGGTGGCGAGCAGCGCGGCGCCGATCACGATCACCATCAACAGCGGCGCTTCGGCCCGAGCAAGCGCCCCAAGCGCGAACAGCGCGCCCACAACTGCCCATCGCCAGAGCCCGAGCGCCTCGCGAGCCCACAATGTTGCGAGCAGCGCGCCCGTCACGAGCGGTACGGCGATCGTCTCCGACATCAACGAACCGTCGGTCGCCACGAGGAACGGCCACAGCGCGACAAGCGCGGCTGCCACGATCCCGACGCGAGCTCCGGCGAGGCGCCGGCCGACGAGGGCAGCGAGCGGCACGGTGGCCGCGCCCGCGATGCTCGACGCGACGCGCGCCTCGAACACCGACTTGAGCCCGGCTCGCTGCAGCGCGGCGAGGAACAGCGGGTACAACGGCGGATAGTTCGCCGTCGGCACGTAGTGGTGCGAGAACGCGATCACGCCGTCGCTGTAGCCGTGCCCGCGCGCGAGCGGCCCGGCGATCAGGTAGTACGCGGTGGAGTCGAAGCCGAGCGGCGCGTGATGCTGCGCCACGAACGCCACGTACAACACCCGCACCGCGACCGCGACGGCAGTGACGAGAACGACCGCAATCGCGAATCGGGAAGTCTCAGGCGCCGCGGCCGGCACGCCCACCCGTGTGCTCGGCATCACCCGAAACTAGGCGGCGATGCTCAGCGCATTTCGTAGATCTCGTAAGTCAGCTCGATGCCGTCGAGGCTGCCCTTGCCGACGGCCTGGATCGAGTTGAGCCAGAGGTAGCGCTCGTCGCCGGTGTCGTAGAGCGGCGCGATGTACATCGTGCCGGCCTTGAGATCGATGCGGCCGCGATACGTGGTGAGTATGAGCGCGCCGTCGTGGGTTTCGAGCGTGGCGCGCACGTCGAGCGTGCCGATGCCACGTGCGTCGAGCGTCACCCAGTCGCCGGCGGCGCCTCCTGCCTTGAACGTGCCCTTCAACCGTTCACCTTCGAGCTCGCCGTGGTCGACGCCGAAGATCATGCGATTGCCGAGCGGCGTATCCGGAATCGCCATCGGGCCGCTCAGGGTGAGCGACGCGTCGCACAGATGCACCAGCTCGATGGCCATCACCGACCTCCTCGACGCAACCACTCTCGCACGGGCGCTTGCCGTGCACGCGCTCGGCGCCACGCTCCCCGGCCATACGGGTGAGCGGCCCGACGAGTTCAGCTCCGGGTTGCGATGCCGGCGGCCGCGAGGTGGCGGCGCGCTTCGGCCGGCGTGTGCTGCGTGAAGTGGAACATCGCCGCGGCGGCCACCGCGCTCGCACCGCCGATGCGGACGGCATCGACCATGTGCTCGAACGTTCCCGCGCCTCCGCTGGCGATCACCGGCACGTCGACCGCGCTCGTGACCGCGGCGAGCACGGCGAGGTCGTAGCCATCCATCATCCCGTCGTGGTCGACGCTCTGCAGCACGATCTCACCCGCGCCCATCGCCGCCACGTCGGTGGCCCACTCGACGGGGTCGAAACCCGTGTCACGCGTGGCGTTGTGCGACCACACCGTGGGCACCCCGTCGGCGTTGCCACCGCGCCACACGTCGATTACCGCGACCACGCACTGCGCGCCGAAGCGCTCCGACGCGCTGCGCACAAGACTCGGATTGTCGAACTGCCCACTGCCGACGGCCACCTTGTCGGCACCCACCGCGAGGAGCGCGCGCACGTCGTCAACGCTGTGCACCCCGCCGCCGACGGTGAGGGGCATCTGGCACTTGTCGGCGAGCTCGTCGATCAGCGCGAGGTCGGGACCACGGCCTTCGCTCGTTGCCGCGATGTCGAAGAAGCAGAGCTCGTCGACGTCGCGCAGGTTGTACACCTGCACGGCCTGCATCGGGCTGCCGACCGCGCGCGCGCCATCGAAGCGCTCACCCTTCACGAGGGTGAAACCCTTCGACAGGATGGTGGGGATCACCCGCAGCTTCAACATGCGTCGCGATTCACAGGATCAGGGTTCACAGGTCGACGAAGTTGCGGAGGAGCCGACGGCCCATCGCCTGGCTCTTCTCAGGGTGGAATTGCGTGCCGAACACGTGCCCGCGAGCCACGATCGACGCGAATTCGCCGCAGTAGGGGGTGGTGGCCACGACGTCGCGCTCGTCCACACACTGCATGTGGAAACTGTGGACAAAGTAGAAGTCGGTCGCATCCGGGATGCCGGAAAGTAACGGCGAGGTGGCGCGGGGGTGAACCTCGTTCCAGCCGACGTGCGGGATGCGCTCCTGTGCACGCCCAGTGCTATTCGCGGTGTTGGAAACAAGGCGTTTTACTTCGGCATCGATCAGACCGAGCCCGGCGGTGTCGCGCACCTCGCTTCCTTGCGTCGCAAGCAGCTGCATGCCGAGGCACACGCCGAGAACCGGCACCTCGTGGTCGCGCACGTTCTCGACGATCGCTTCGGCCATGCCGCTGTCGTCGAGCGCGTCCATCGCGTCGGCGAACGCGCCCACACCGGGCAGCACGATCTTGTCGACCAGCGCGAGGTCGGTGGGGTCATCGGTGACGACGGATTTGGCGCCACAGTCGTCGACCGCGCGCCACATCGAGTCGACGTTGCACAAACCGGTGTCGACGATTGCGATCCGCTGCACGATGCCTGCGCCTCCGGCCTCAGGCCGCGGGCCGATCGACGGCGCGCGCCTCGCCCGACGGTCCGGTCGCGTCGCGAGCATCGGGAGCACCATCGAAGACGTTGTCGTCGTTGACCTTGGTGAGGTTCCCTCGCTCGTCGCGCAGCAGCTCACCGGAACGCGCGGTGCGGAACAACGCACGGTTCGTGAAGCGATCACATACGTCGTCGAACTGCGGACGCGTCATGCCCAGTTCGGCGAGCAACTCATGGAGCGGCGTGCCGAGATAGCTGTGCGGATACTTGCCGTCGTGCTTGCGCACGAGTTCCACGGCGTCCGACCGCGAGATACGACCGCGCCGAACCTGCATGCAGGCGTGGTCGGTGGCCCGGCCGAAGCCGAACTTCAAGAACTTGAAGTAGTCGTGGATGCCATGGAAGAGGTTGTCGAGGTTCTCGTAGTCGAGGAGCGCGCCCTCGACGGTGCGGCCCCACGACTCGAACCCGTGCGCCTGGGCGAGCAACGCGTTCGACGCGCCGTCCCACGGCAGGTAATAACCGAGGAACAGGCCGGACACGCCCACATCGGCAAGCTCGGTGTCGGTCGGGTACGCGTACTGGATGAGGTCGCGCGCCTCAATGCCGTCCCGGCCGACGAGGTCGCTCACGCGCAGCCCGATCAGACCGCCGAACTCCTCGAGCCAGCGCCGGTCGAGCACGCGCCCGTCCGCCGCGCCCGCCGGGCCGCCGTATTCGTTCTGGCTGTTCTCGCCCCACACGATGAGGGGCACGCGATGTTGCACGGCGACGCGCACAGGAACCGTGAAGATCGTGACGTGCTCCGGCCACGAGATGTCGCCCACCTGTGTGAGCGCGAAACGGTTGATGGCGCGACGGACGCGCGGGTTCACCGTCACCTCGACATGATCGACGCCGAGCGCCTGGAGATTGGCGAGGTTGCGGCGCCCGATCGGTGAGAGGTGGCATGTGGTGGCGGTGACGCACAGCGGCGTGAGTCCGAGCTCGAGCATCTTCAGCACCTGGAAGGTGCTGTCCTTGCCGCCGCTCACCGGCACCACGCAGTCGTAGTTGGAAGCGTCGGCCGACCGGTAACGGTCGAGCACTTCGTCGAGCTCGGCGCGGCGAGCGTCCCAATCGATCTCGGGGCGCTGGTCAAAGTGGCGGCACGCGCTGCACACGCCATCGGCATCGAACATGATGTCGGGTCGCGTGTCGGGCATTACGCAACGCCGGCAGTAGCGGATCGAACGCCGGGCCATGCGGGTCTCATCGGCGCTCACGACGCTCTCCGGAGCACTCGCATTCCGTCGTCGCGGGCCGCGGCGACCTCGGCGAACCCGTTGGCTTCGAACGCGCGCAGGCTGCGCTCGTTGCCGGGATGGACCACGGCTTCGAGGCCTCGCACCTGGCAGTCCGCCGCGAGCTCGTCCTCGAGCGCGTGCAGCACGGCGCGGCCGTACCCGCGACCCCGCCACTCGGGATCGATCACGATGCTCACCACGCCGATGCCGTCGTTCACGTCGACGCGCACCGAGCCGATCGCGTCGCCGTCGAACTCGGCGATCATCATCCGGTAGCCCGGATCGTCGAGAATCGCGGCGAACCAGCGCTCGTGCTCGGCCCGATCGACGCCGCCACTGCGCGTGCTCCACCGCACCGCTTCGGCGTCGTTGCGCCACGCCAGCACGCGCGCCGCGTCGTTGATGGTGGCCGGGCGCAACGTGACCACACTGGCAGTGGGATGCGGCGCACTCGCACCGACGAGACCGAGCACGTCGAGCCACGATGCCGTGCGCCAATCGATTCCGTGTGCCGCGAGCCGTCGCACGATCGCGCGCACGGCCTCGAGGTCGTCGGCGGTGTCGACAGTCCACCGCAGGTGGCCGAGGGCACGACCGCTGCGCAGGTTCGCGAGCACGTAACGCTCGGGCCGCCGGTAAAGGAAGGGTGTCACGTGCTCGCGTTCCACGGCGTCGCGTGCCAGCCGGTTCGCTTCGAGGAGCTCCACGCAGTCGATCACCTCGACGTCGAGGCCCTTCGGAAAGGTTCGCGGCAACACGTTCGTGGTGTAGTGCGCGCCGCGCTCGAGATGCTTGGTGACGACAGCTTCCACGATGAGCGGATCGGTGAGCGGGCAGTCGGCGGTGATGCGCACCACGTGGTCAGCGGCGTAGTCGTTGACCACGCGACTGAAGCGGCCGAGCACGTCGAACTCGTCGCCGCGTACGACGCCCACACCGCAACGCTCTGCGACCTCGACGATGGCATTGTCGGCCGCACCGTCGGTGGTAGCGACCACCACGCCGAGCGACGACCAGGTGGGCACGCTCGCTGGTGGCCCGAAGCGCTCGAGCCGCCGCAACAGGAACTCGAGCATCGACACCTCGCCGAGCTGGCGCAGCACCTTGCCCGGCAACCGCGTGGAACCGGTGCGAGCCTGCACCACGCACAGCACCGCGGTACCCCGCGCCACGTTCACGGCGCCGACCCCACCACTTCACGCGAGCGCGTGTGAGTGCGCGACGGCGCGGCGAGCTCCACGATCGTGCGGGCGACGCGGTTCGCGCCTTCGCCGTCGATGAGCGCAGCTCCGGCGGCCGAGAGCACGGCGCGGCGAGCGGGATCGTCGACGAGCGCGCCGGTGACCACGGCGGCGTGCTCGACGTTGCTCACGACGGCCGCACCGGCGCGTGCGACCGCGTTCACGCTCGCCTGCTGGTTGGGTGCGATCGCGAACGTCACGCACGGTCGGCCGAGATGCAGCGCCTCCAGGAGGGTGACCCCGCCGGCGGTCACCACCAGGTCGGCGTGCCGCAGCGCCGCGGTGAGCGAACGCATACCGGTGAGCGCGGTCACGCCATCGGGCACTGCATCACTCCCCCACGGTCCCACCACGAGTTGCACGTCGAGCGCCGGGCGCGCGGCGCGGATCGCCGCGGCGATACCAGCGCCGATGCCGTCGTGGTCGGCCGCCCCGGCGGCCACAAGTACGCGGTGGCAGTCGGCTTCGGGCACCGGTTCGAAGGTGCCAGTGTGCGCCGGGTCGATGAGCGCGTAGCGCGCGCCCGCGAGCACACGCGCCGCCTCGTGGAACACGTCGCCGCACGCACCCGGTGACGGCGCAACGATGCAATCGACCGCCATATCACGCTCGAGATCCTCTACCGCCACCACCACGTCGGGCACGAAGTGATGACGATCGTCGGCGCGCAGACGGTACGAATCCACCACGATCACCGGCGCGGCGACGATGCCGTCTCCAGTGGGGATGACGATCGCGCGTTGGCCGAGCGCGCGCAGCGCGCGGGCGAGGGCTTCGCAGCGGGCGCGGTGACCGAGCCCGGCACCCGGGCCTTCGTCGCAGCAGAGCAGCACTTCAGCGTTCACAGCGCGCCCCAGGTGACCACGTCGTCGAAATCGATGTCGCGGCGCGCGGTGCGGCCGACGACGGCGTCGATCATCTTCGGCGCGATGCCGAAGCCCGGGCGCTTCACGCACAGCATCTCGCGCCGCACGACCGTGCCGGCTGGGATCGCGACCGCGGCGACGAGCGAGCGCCGGGCCTTGGCGTACATCTCCACCGCCTCCTCATCCGACGGTCCGCGCTTGACGCCGTCGCCCAGCGCCTGCTCCACGTCGCGCACATGCGACACCAGCTCGGCCAGCTCTTTGGGCTCGATCGCAAAAGGGTGATCGGGTCCCGACATCGACCGGTCGAGGGTCACGTGCTTTTCGAGCAGGCGCGCACCCAACGCGACTGCGGCCGGCGCCAGGTGAATGCCGGTGGTGTGGTCAGAGAGCCCGACGGGAAGGCCGAACGCTGCGGCCATCGCCGGGATCGAGCGGAAGTTCATCACCGAAGGCGGCGCCGGATAGAGCGACGCGCACTGCAACAGCGCGATCGCCTCGGTGCCGCCCTCACGGGCTGCGGTAACGGCGTCGTCGATCTCACCGAGGGTGCACATGCCGGTCGACACGATCATCGGGCGGCCCTTCGACGCGATGTAGCGCACGAAGTCGAGGTCGACGATCTCGAACGACGCGACCTTGAACGCCACCACGCCGAGCGCGTCGAGCTCGTCGACGGCGGCGCGATCGAATGGCGACGAGAAGAAATGCACACCTCGGTCGGCGCAGTGCCGCGCCAGCAATTCGTGCCACTCTCGCGGGAGGGCGAGCTCGTCGAGCAGCTGGTGCACCGGTTTGGTGCCGTGCTCGTCGAGATGTCGGAGATAGTCGAACTGCGGGGTGCGAGACGAGTAGAGCGCGCGCCCCGAATAGGTCTGGAACTTCACCGCGTCGACGCCGGCATCGGCCGCGGCGTCGATGAGGCGGCGGGCAACGTCGAGGTCGCGATTGTGGTTCGCGCCGACCTCGGCGATCACGTAGCAGGCGTGGCCCTCACCGACCTGGCGGTCACCGAGCTGGATCGTCGACATACCAAGGCCTCCGCTCACGCGCCCGATGCAACCGAGGCGAGGATCGCCGCCACCTGAGTGTCGCCGCGCCGGCGCGCCACGGTGGCGAGCGTGTCGCGTTCGCGATCCGGAACCAGCGCAACGAAGTTGTCGCGTGTGAGGTGGTCGGCTGCGGGCAGCGTGAGCCCGGCCACGAGCACTGCGAACCCGGCATCGTCGTGACCGCGCCGAACCAGCTCCGAGGCGAGGGTCAGGCAACGCGCCGTGGAGGTGGCTGCGGCCACGACGAACGTGTCCGACAGAATCGGCGCGCGTTCGGCGCACAACTCGAGCATCTGCAGCAGGTCGTCGTCGGCGAGCAGCGGCACCGCACCGGCGAGCGCGGCACGCGACCGATCGGCATCGAGCGCTGCGGCCACCATTGCTGCCTCGACGCGCTCGGTCGGGGGGATGCCGGCGCGCTCGGCACGCTCGTGTACGGGTGAACGGGCCGATGCGCCAGTCGAAGCAAGCCGCACACTCCACCGCAGTGCCGCATCGGCGTCGAGCCGCCAGGCGAAGAGCGTCGCCGCGGCGAGCACCGCACGGTCGGCGGGCCGGCGGGCCCAGATCGCCTCGGCAATCGCGTCGATGCCCTCCACGGGCGCGCCCGCGATCCATCCGAACATCGCCGCAACCGCACCCGGCTCGAGATAGTCGAGCACGTCGTCGGGAGCGAATGCACCAGCCGCCGCGAGCATGGCGGTGGCTTCCCAGAGTGGTGGGGCCAACGGCGCGGCCGAGAGTGCGGCGTGCAGCTGCGCGATCGCATCTCGGTCGCGACCCGCTTCGTGCAGCGCGCGGATACGCACCGACCACAACGCGGGTTGTGAGCACGGGAACCACGGATCACACGGCGTCGCGACGGGGTCGGAGTCGCCGGTCAACTGGAGCGCGCCCACCGCATCACCGAGTTGCACGCACGCCGACGCGTCGAGCAGCGCGGCGAGGGCCTCGTCGCCGCTGTCGCGACGCATCCGGCCGGTGAACTCGGCTACCTCCCACGGGCGCTGGAATCCGAGGAGCAGCGCGGCGATGTGCGCCGACGCGCTGACGCGCACCACTCGCTGTGAGGCATGCTCGCTCGCGAGCTCGAACCGGTCGAGCGCTTCGTCCTCACGCTTGTCGGCGAGGAGTTGCAGCGCGCGATCGAAATCGGCATCACCCGAATCACTCACTGCTGCCCTCCTCGTGGGTACGCCGATCGAACTCTTCCGCTGTCTGATCGGCGGGCGCGGCGGTGCGGCGAGGGACGGACTCAAGACTGTTTCAAGATCGCTGCACGGGGTCTCGACGGCTCAACTGCACCCCGCCGCGACCGATCGTGGGTCCCGCAGCCGCAGCATGCGGCCGACTCCGGCGAGGGAACGCCGGCGTTCGCACCAGGGACGGCGGGGCTGGCGGAGGCTCCCGTGCCGAACGTGACGCGATCACGATGAGCGACCTCGCGATCAGCGCGATCAGCGCGTCGCTCGACGGCCTGGCCGCACAAGAGCGGATCATCGCCCAGAACCTCGCCAATGCCGACACGCCCGGCTACACCGCCGGACAGGTCAACTTCGAGGACTCCCTGCGTAGCGCGATCGCCAAGGGCGATCCCACCAAGACCTCGATCACGACCACGCCGTCGACCGACCCGGCGAACGTCGACGGCAACAACGTGAGCGTCGACGAGCAGTCGGTGTCGCTCACCGGGACCGCGTTGCAGTACCAGCTGATGACGTCGGCCATGAACAACGAGCTGCACATTCTCCACGAATCGATGCGGAGTGATCTATGAGCCCCTGGGGGCGCGAAGCCGACCTGAACACACGTGCGCAGCACCGCGCTTCGGCGCGAGGCGAGCGGGGGTGGCCAAGCCCCTGGGGGCGCGAAGCCGACCTGAACACACGTGCGCAGCACCGCGCTTCGGCGCGAGGC
>DASXZO010000057.1:0-12396 GCA_036501845.1 Acidimicrobiia bacterium
GCCGCCGCGGCGTCGCCGGCGATCGGTTGGGCCATCAGCGCGGCCATCTGTATGACCCCTGACGGCGACAAGCTCGAGAGGCGCACCTCGTGCGCGCGGGCCGATCGCAGCACTTCGGCGACGGCGGCGGCGCGCTCGTCGACACGTGACGTGCCGGTGATCCGGAACGCCGCAACAATGAGCACCCGCGGTGCCACGACGGTGTCGAGCGCGCTTCCGAGCGCGGCGATCAGCACCGGGTCGACACGCTCGAGATCCTCGATCACGACGGCGAGCGGAGCGGTGTCGGCTCGCCGCGCCAACGCGTGCCCGAGGGCCGAGCCGATCGCGCTAACGGGCGCGTCGCCGGCCGGCACCTCGTCGAGCAATGCTCCGAACGGGCTCGCACCACCCGACGAGGCGCTGACCGCGACGCGCAGCCAATCGTCGCCGAGCGACGTGACGAATTCGCGGCACAGGCGTGACTTGCCGGTGCCGGCTTCGCCGGTGACGACCGCGCACTGACCCTCACCGGCGGCGACCCGGTCGGTGATGCGCCGCAAGAGCTCGAGCTGCGCGTCACGCTCGACGAGCGCCGGGCACGCGCCGGACCAGAGGCGTCCGCTGTCGACACGACGGGGTGCATCGCTGTTCAACGGTGATCATGATCTCAGTACGCGGGGGCGACCGCCAGTGTCAGTCCGGGTGTCGGCATGTCGGGCCACACCACGACATCGCCGGGGATCGCGTCGGTGGCGAAGAGCCAGCGCATCTCCGGGCCGCCGAAGCAGCAGTTGGTGGTCACTCCGTTGCCGGGGACGGCGAGGAATTCGAGGTAGCTGCCGTCGGCATCGAGTACGCGGATGCCGTGCTCCACCGTCGACGCCACGTAGAAGCGACCCTCGACGTCGAGGCAAAAACCGTCGCCGCCGCCCGTGCCGAGGTGTTCGATCACCCACTCACGCGTGCCGTCGGCGTGCACGCGCTGCAAACCGGCCCGCTCCACCACCACGAGCTCACCGTCGCGATCGAGCGCGATCCCGTTGCAATAGTGGAAGTCGCGAGCCACCACGCGAGTGGAACCGTCGGGCGCATACGCGACGACGCGCCCGATGTCCTCGTCGGGCGGTGGGAGGTGCCCGGGATCGGTGAAGTAAACGGTGCCGTCGACATCGACGCACAGGTCGTTCGGTGCGTGAAACATGTCGTCGGTTGCATCACCGCCCGCGAGATAGTGAACAGCGCCGTCGGTACGCGCGAGTTGGAGCCCGGGCGCAACCGGAACCATTGGCGGTGGCGGCGCGGCGAACACGTTGAGCGCGGCGAAGTCGATGCCGCCGTTCTGGGTGACAAGCACCGATCCATCGGCGGCGAGCGCCGCGCCGTTCGCGCCACCGCCAGTGACGGCGAAGCGCTCGTGGCGCTGCGCTTCGGGCCACACCCGGAAGAGCGCTCCGTCGGCCACGCTCGTCACGATCAACGAGTCGACGTCCCGGTCGGTGCCGGCCGGGCACCAGACCGGTCCTTCGCCGAAACGGATCCCGCGGGTGACGATTTCAGGTGTCATATACGCGCAGATTGCCAGCCGGCTGGCGCGACGTCACGCTGGCTGGCGCTCGTCAGGTCCCGGCGTGCAGGCGGCCGGCGTATTCGGCGGCCAGTGCGAGCAAGGCCTTGCCGGCGTCATCGGAATACGACGAGCCGTGCATGATCGCGAGCGTCGCAGGCTCGAGATCGGCAAGGCCGCGGATCGTCGGTGCCGTCGCCGGCGTGAGGCACGTCGCGCCGAACATCTCTTCGGCGGCCATCGCCGGCCCGACGACGTCGTCACCGGTGACCGCGGGCCCGTCGCCCACGTGGGTGAACAGGTCGCCACAGAACAGCGTGCGTGTGCTGTCTTCGAACATCACGTGGGCATCCCATCCGTGGGGCACGTGTGGTGTGGGAATACTGCGCAGCACGCGGCCGCCGAGATCCACGCGCGCGTCGGGCACGAGTGCGATCGGTGAGCGATCGGCGAGATCATTGACCGACGTCATGCAGCCGGTGGCGGTGTGCGCGACTTCGGCGTGCGGCGCGGCCGCCAGGAAGAGGTTCATCGCGCCGCACTCGTCGGCTTCGAGGTGACCGAAGGCAATGATCCTCAGACTCTCGAGCGGCATGACTGTCGCGATGGCAGCACTCACCGACGGGAACATTGCGCGCGGGCCGGTGTGGAACAGCGCCGGCTGTTCTGCGTCGATGAGGAACTGGTTGAACGTGAAACCGGTGGGCCCGATGTCGGGCACGAAGGTCGACAGGCGATAGATGCTGTCAGCGATCTCGTCCACGCGAGTGTTCATGTGATCGTCTCCATTCGAGTGAGCTGCTCAGAGCGGCAGCGGCTTGGTGAGCACGCCGGTGCCCGCCCGACGGCCGGACAGCGTGCGAATGAAATCGATTGCGTCGATCTCGACGTGCTCGCCGCCAGTGCCGCTGCGGAAGGTTCCGCCGGCAATGCCGGTGAGGTCGAGATCGAACGGCACGTCGTGAATCTCCGCCCATTCGCGCACGATGTCGGCGACGAGCCGGCCGTCGTGCTCGGCGGTGCGGTGCATCGGCCGGCCGATTGCCTGGTGGATGTCGATGCGGTGGCACCAGACATCGCGCGTGAACCCGACGTCGAGCAGATACTTCAGCGGCGCCCATCCGATGGGTGGTCCGAACGGGATCGGGAGGTGCCGAGCCGGCAGCGGTGTCGCCCACCGGCCGTGCACCGCCTTCGGTCCGACAGCCTTGAGTTCGGCAACGATCTCGTCGTTCGACAGCGCGGCTCGCTCGCGGATTTGCAGCTCGTTCATACCGTCGACCCAGTGGTGCGAGTCGATCTGCTTGTTGAGTGGCACGCCGCGCCTGAGCTGGTGCAGGAAGACCCGCACCGACGCCTGCGCATCGGCACTGCCCAGCACGTGCAACGCGACCTTGCGGACGTCCCAGCCGGTGCAGTCAGTAGCCGTGGTCCAATCGTCGGGGCTCAGTGATGCGACGGTGTCGGCGAAGCGTACGAACTCCTCTTCGGCGAGCCGTCGGGCCTCGGCCCGGTCGATGCGGTCGATCTGCTCGACGTTCATCGGGTGCTCCTTGCGATTGCGTCGTCGACCAGGAGGTCGACGAGTCGGTTGAGGTGACGAGACCATCGATTGCCACCGGGATCGTTGGCCATCTGCGTTTCGAGCAGCCCCGCCGTCATGGCGACGAGGCAGTCGATGTCGTCCTGGTCGCTCACGCCCGCGGCGTGCATGCATGCGACGGCGCGCCCTAGCGCCTGCTCGGCGAGCGCGTACGACTCGGGCGACGGCGAGAAACCGGGAACGTGGCGCTCGAACAAGAGCTCGCAGCGGGCTGGGTCGGCGAGCGCGAAGCGCAGCCACATCCCGAGCACCTTCTTCAGTGCCGCGCGCGAGTCGGAAGGAAGCTTCACGCGGTCGAACTCGTCGAGGAGTTCGCGGTTACCCGCCGCGAACATCGCGTCGTACAGAGCGTGTTTCGAAGCGAAGTACTCGTACAGCGAGGGCTGGCGGATCCCCACTTCGCGGGCAACGGCGTGCAGCGACAGACCGGCGATGCCATGTTCGCGTGCGAGCGCCCACGCCGCATCGACGATGGTGGCGATCCTCGCCTCGCGACGCTGTGTGACCGTGCCGACCACGAGGGTGCCTCTCCCGAGCTGCCTATCAGTAATAGGAGTATTACCTATCAGCGATAGGCTGTCAAGGGTCGAGAAGATCTCGCGTCCACCGGCAGGACGGTGTCGAGCGTAAGCAGGAACGTGAGCAGGATCGCGATGCGCAGGATGATCGTGGCCGTCAGCGCGTGGCGGGTCTGTTCGATCGCGCCGCCGTTCCACAGCACGAACATGTGCGGGATCAGCGACGCGAGTAGCGCCGCGGTGAGGCCGACGATCGCGCGCCGCTCGCGGCGCGTGCGCCAGAGCCCTACGAGGAGCGCTGCGGCCAGGAACGTCAGCGGCCAGAACACGAGTTGGCGGGTGGGCGTGAGCCAGCGTTCGACGGCACGCGTGAGCGGGGAGCCGAAACGCTCGAATGCAGCGATCGGAGTGACGTTGCCCACGACCACAGCGGTGTTGCTCACCGGATCGGCGAATGTGGAACGAGCGTGGTGCGCGAGATATTCGGCGTACACCTCGGTGCCGTTGTGCTCGAGCCATGTGAACGCGGCGCGGTTGTGCACCACCACGCACCCGGCTCGCGGGGTCGGCCCCCAGCACTGTCCTCGGGCACTTGCGATCTGCGCCTCGGTGAGGGGCAGACCGTGCGACCGGAAGAACGCAGTCGCGTCACGACTCGGAAACACGCGGTATCCGAGAATGTCGCGCAGCGGTTCGTCGAATCGGTGCCCCGCCGACGATCCCAACGAAGTGATCGCGCCGAGCACCACCATCGCGATCGCAACTGCGCCGATCGTCGCGTCGCGCCGGCGCCACCACCACAACGCCACACACACGGCGCCGAACACGAGGAGCAGACCGTTCGGGTCGCGTATGGCCGAGAAGAACACGGCGACCGCGATCACCGCGATCGCCCGCGGCCGGGTCGGGCTCGCGGCGAACCAGAGCAGTGCGGCGATGAGTAATACGGCGAGCGCCACGCTGAGCGATTCGGTGCCGATCACGAAGTCCCACTGCACGACGTTGGTGGAAAGGCCGAACAGCAGCACTGCGATGAAACCGACGAACGCGACAGCGCGGTTCCGCAGAGTCGACCGCACCGCGTAGGCCAGCACCGTCCACGCGATCGCGCTCACAACGGTCTGCGTCCACACGATGTGGCCGAGCGAGTGCCCGACCGTCTTGATGAACAGCGCCATCAGTGGTGGCCGGCTGCCGAACCACACGATGCTCGACCACAGCGGTGCACGACCCGCGGCGAGGTAGTCGCGGGAGTCGCTCCCCACCACGATCCGCGTGCCGACGGTGAGCGCGACCCGATACGCCACGTAGGCGATCGCGACGGCGGCCGCTGCGAGGTCGAGCCCACTCGTGCGTCGCAACGTGGTTGTCGGCGCGGGTTCGGCTGTGCTCTGCGTCGACACGATCGTCGAGTCTGCCAAAGCTCGCCGATGCCGGCGTGGCGCCGGAGCCGTGCCGTTCACCGGCCGGTCACCAGTCGGCAAGGTCGCCGTCGCTCTTCGGTGCGTACACTCGGCCACCCGAGGTGGCGGGGAAGATGAACGCGCGGATTGAGCTGATCGGGCGGTTGCGCCTGGTCGGACCCCACGAATCGGTCGATGCGGCCGAACTCGGCGGCACGCGAGCGCGCGCCGCACTCGCCTTTCTCGTGCTGCACCGAGATGTCGATGTCGACACCGAGCGGCTCGCGACCGTCCTGTGGGAAGGCGAGCGACCGTCCACCTGGTTCGCAGGCTTGCGCAACACACTCACGCGAGTGCGGCGCGGTCTGCAGACCGCCGGCATCGAGGGAGTCAGGCTCGATTCGCGTGAAGGCCATGTGCGGCTCGGCCTCACCGACGACGTGGTGGTCGACATCGACGAGGCCCAGCCACTGCTCGAGCGGGCCGAGCGAGCACTCGTCGCGGGCGATCACGCCACGGCCGACCGGCTTGCCGCGGTGCTCGTGGAGCTGGTCGAACGGCCATTGCTTGCCGAGCTCGATGGTGAGTGGTTGGAGGACCACCGGCGCGGCTGGGATCTACTGCGCGCGCAGGCCCTGGAAGTAGCGATGCGCGCGGCGGTGGCAACGCGGCCGCGCGTCGCGATCGAGCACGCCGAGCGGGTGCTCGCCGCCGACCCGTTTCGCGAAGAGGCGTATCGCGCGCTGATGCAGGCCCATCTCGCGTTGGGCGAGCGCGCCGCCGCGCTCGACGTGTACCGCCGCGCCCGGGAACAGCTCAGCACTGAGCTCGGGATCGACCCGAGCGACGCGACCGAGGCCGTGTATCACGAAGCGCTCGGAGCAGCGCCCGCGCTGGAGCACGGAGTGACCGGAACGCGGAGCGACATACCGATTGCCGGACGGTCGGAGGAGCTCACACGCCTCGACAATTGGTGGAGCGGTGTGCCGCGACGGTCGGTGCGTGTGGCGGCACTCTCCGGCGAGCCCGGCATCGGCAAGACGCGGCTCGCCGACGAGTTCGCGACGGGTCTGATCGCGCAAGGCGCCACGGTGCTCTACGGACGATGCGACGAAGGCGGGCGCATCCCGCTGCAACCGTTCCGTGATGTGGCCGCGTTCGCGCGACACACCGCGGTGCCGCCGTGGTTGCGCGCCGACTCCGCGGACGATTCGGTGCAGATGCTCGATCACGACGACCCCGATGCTCGCAACCGCGCGCTGGATGCCGTCGCCGGTTGGCTGAGCACGCTGGCCAACGAGCACACAGCGATGCTCGTGATCGACGACCTGCACTGGGCCGCGCCGCAGACGCTGATCACGATCCGCCGGCTCCTGCGCACGCAACCCGAGTACGGCTTCGGCATGCTCGTGACCTATCGCGGTGCCGATGTGACTCTGGGCCATCCGCTCGTGGAACTGCTCGCCGACCTGCGCCGAGCCGGCGTACTCGACGAGATGCCGATCGAAGGACTCGATGTAGATGCCGTGGGAGAGATCGCGGCGTGCATGTGCGGCGCGCCTCAGGCGTTCGGTGCCGTTGCACCCCTGCACGCGGCGACGGGCGGCAACGCCTTCTTCGTGACCGAAGCGCTGGCGCAGCTCCGAGACACAGGCGTCGCGCTGAGCGATGCGTCGGTCGACGGGTTGCTGTCGCCAGGTATCCGGCACATGACCGACGCGCGGCTCGGTCGATTGCCCGCCGACGCTCGCCGCGTCCTCGAGACCGCGGCACTGCTCGGCCACGAGTTCGACGTGGTGTTGCTCGCTCGTGCGACGGGGCGCGCGCTCGACGACGTGTTGGTGTCGCTCGACGAAGCGGCACGCGCAGGACTCGTGAGCGTGGTCGATGACATGCCCGGGCGATGCCGGTTCGCGCACCATCTCGTGGTGGCCGCGCTCGCGGACAGCATGACGCCGCTCCGCCGAGTGGCGACGCACCGCAACATCGGCCTCGCGCTCGAGAGCGAGCCAGAAGGCCAACTCGTCGACCTGGCGTGGCACTTCACCGAGGCCGCCACGATGGGGAGCCAGTCGCGTGCGGCGCGTTACGCACGGGCTGCCGCGCAAGAGGCTGTGCGGCTGTACGCCTACGACGAGGCCGTCACGATCCTGCAGCGCGCCCTCGCCGCGGGTGTGCCGGACGCGGTGCGGGCCGAGGTCCTCATCGATCTCGGAGACGCGCAATGGTGGGCCGACGATCATGCCGGCGCGCACGGCACCTTCCGCGAAGCCGAGGCACTCGCGGCCCGCGCCCACGACGCGGACGCGCAGGCGTTGGCTGCGCTCGGGGCGGCGCGCCCGCGACCAGGCGCCACCACCGTTCTCAGCGACGCCGCGAACGTGCCGTTGTTGCAACGCGCGCTCGGCGCGCTCGAGGAAGACGAGGTCGACCTGCGGCTGCGACTGTCGGGGGTCCTGGCGCTCCATACCACTGACGACCACGCGCGCCAGGGCCACGCGCGCCGCTCCATGGCGCTCGCCGATCGGGCGTCCGGCGGACCGTCGATCGCCGCGGCGTTCGACGCCTCGCGTGTGGCGTTGTGGTCGCCGCGCGACGTGGAGGATCGGCTGGCCTTTGCGTTGCGTTCACTCGAACGGACCGTGCTCGAACCATCCGCGCGCACGCACGTTGCGTTGAGCGCAGCAGGCGACCTGTTGCAACTGGGTCGCAGGCCGGAGGCGGAGGCACTCGTCGCCGAGCATCGCGTGGCGGCGGGCGAGCATCGCCAACGTCGGGTGCTGTGGGAGTTGGCGGTGTGGGATGGTCTCATCGCGGCGCTCGATGGCGATCTGGCGCGAGCATCGGGAGCGAACGCTCGCTCGCTCGCGCTCTGGCAGGACGAGCCTGACGGCGACGCGGTCGTCGTGTTTGGCCTGCAGTCGTCAGTGGTCGCGTGGTGGAACGGCGAAGCCGAGCACATGCTCGCGACGTCCGAGGCGGCCGCTGCCATCGACCCCGCGCTCGGCGTGTACAGGAGTGCGTCTGCGCTGGCGTTGCACGACCTGGGCCGGTTCGACGACGCGATCGACGCGGTGCGGGAATTTACGGCCCAGCCCGTGTGCGGGCTCCCGGCGACCACGGCCCACGTGTTGGCGGCGGTGCTGCTCGCCGACGCGTGCGGACGCCTTGGCCTCGCCACGGATGCCGCGCTCCTCCTCGAGGTCGTCGCGCCGATGGAGCGACAGTGGGTGGCACTCAGCGGCCCCGGCGTCGATGCGGGCCCGGCTGATCGCGGGCTCGGATGGCTCCACTTGGCGCTCGGTGATCACCAACGTTCGGCGCAGTCGTTCGCGTCGGCCGCGGCGATTGCCGAATCGATGGGCGCGCCCCTGTGGCACGCCATGGCGCGCCTCGGCGTGGCGCGAGCCACTGCGGCGGCCGATCCCTCTGCAGCGCATGCCATCGTCGACGAGGTCACGGCGACTCCCGCCGCGTCGGCGCCGCGCGTTCGCACCGAGATCGATGCGCTGTACGCCACGCTCGGCCCTGCACTGCGAGGTCATTGAGGGATCGGTGTCGACACTGTGGCGGTAGACGGCGCCGCGGCATCGCGGCATGCCGTGGTGTCGTGACAGTTTTCGAGTGCCGACAGCACCTTGTGGAGTTCGTCGCGTTGGGCCGTCGTCAGTTGCTGCGCGACGTTGACGAGCTCGTAGGGATCGCGAGCGATGTCGTAATACTCGATCTCGTGCTGCTTGTCGGCGTACTCCACGTACACCGCGTTGACCGGTCGCGAGAATCCCGGGAGTGACGCAGCGTCGATGCGAAGCGCCTCGTAGGTGGTGGGGTTGCTCCCGCCGCCCTCGAAGTCGGGATCCGAGGGGTCGTCGTTGCCGCCGTGGTGCTCCACGAGTGCGGCGGTTCGCCACATCGGCGCCGCGCCGCCCGGGTGCAGGAGCGGCACCAGGCTCTGACCGTCGACCGGCTGCGCCGGCGCGGCCGCGCCCAGCTGCACGAACGTCGGGTAGAGATCGGTGTTCTGGGTCATCTGGGAAACCACGCGATCCTTCGGCACACCCGGTCCCGACACGATCAGCGGCACGCGGATATCGGTGTCGAACGCGGTCTGCTTGCCGCGGGCCAGCCGGTGCTGGCCGAGGTGATAGCCGTTGTCGGAGCTGAACACGATGTAGGTGTCATTCGTGAGGCGGCGCGCCGCGAGCGTCGCTTCGGTGTCGGCCACGAGCTTGTCCACCGACTCCACGGCCTGCGCGCGCTTGCGGTAGTTCTTGTCGAGGTTCGCGAGCTGCTTGGGCGGAAGCGCGTGCCGCTGGCCCAACCACGCCGGTGGGTTCACCACCTGCGCGTCGTACGACGGGTCGCGCGGCTCGGTGAGACCAGGGAAGTCGTTGGCGTTGCGCTTCGCGGGTGTGTACGGCGCGTGGGGTGCGAAGGTCGCGGCCTCCACGAAGAACGGCGACCCTGCATGCTGCGTGATGAACGATTGCGCATCGCGGTTGACGACGTCGACGCCGTAGTCGTTGCTGTTCTTGTATGCGTTGATCTTGCCGTTGTCGTTCAACAGGTAGTTGTACTCGAGGTAGCCGGTGCTGTTGCTCACGTGCCAGTCGGTCCAGCCCGGCGGCACGGGCGCGGCAGACGGCGTGAACTTCGGGTCGCCGTAGCCGTTCAGGTACTTGCCGAGCATCGACGTTGCGTAGCCGGCGTTGTGAAGTGCCACCGCGAACGTGCGCGTGTCGAGATGTTGAGTCTGGAACTTCTGGTAGCCGCCGACGGGCGGCATGTTCGACTGCACCTTCGTGTCGTGCGGGAACAAACCGGTGAAGATCGTGGATCGCGACGGGCAGCAGAGCGAGTCGGTGACGTAATAGTTGCTGTACGTCTCGCCCTGCTTCTCGAGCGCGGTGATGTGCGGCGCGATCTGCGGCGTGACGAGGTTCCACGACAGATCGTCGGTGAGGATGAACACGATGTTGGGCTTCCGGGCGCCGGCCGCGGTGCCCGTCGACGGTTTCGTCGTGGAGTGCGAGCCCGAGCTGCGGCTGCCGCTGCTGCACGCCGCCGCGATCAGCACCGTGGCCGCTACTGCGGCCACGCCCTTGGGGATGTTCCGCATGAGGTTCGTACGCATCGCTCTGGTTTACCGAGGCCGGATGCTGGGTTGATGTCGCGACCGTCAAGAACGTGTGAGCGGGGCCGACAGGAACCTGTGGAACCCGCCGCGCTGGCGCGCTACTGCACCGCGTGCGGCCGCGTCCTCGATGCGGCCGGCCACTGCGTGCTCGGCCACGGAGCTCCGTCGGCATCGGCGGCGCCGGCGGAACGTCTGCAGAGCGCCGCGCTCGTGCCGGCTCCGGATCCCGAATCGCAGAGCGGGTCACCGAAGCGTGGATGGGCATGGCGTCGGCCGCTCGTGGGGGTGGCGGTGGTCGCCGTCGTTGCGGTCGCGGGCTGGGCGATCCTCGATGCGCGATCGAACAACCGGAACCTTCGGAACGAGCTTGCGCGCGACAACCGCGCCGCCACCCAGCAGTCGCACGATCTCACCGCTCGGGTGCACACGCTGCAAGCCGCAGTCGACGCGACCGCGGCGCGGCTGTCGGCGCTGACGCGCAAGCCCGACGCCACCGCGATCGCAAGCGAGACGCTCCGTTCGGTGTTCACGGTCGACACCACTGCGGACCTCGGCACCGGGTGGGTGATCCGCTCAGGGGCGAGCGGTTCCGATCTGATCACGAACTACCACGTGGTGGCCGACGACTACGAGGACGGCATCCGTTCGGTGCGACTCACTCGTGGTGACGAGTCGTACCCAGCGACCGTGACCGAGGTCGACGTGGACAACGACCTCGCGGTGATCCACACGTCGCAGCGCTTCGCCGCCTTGCACACCAGCACCACAACGCCGGCGATCGGCGAGACGGTGTATGCGGTGGGCTCGCCGCTCGGTCTTGACGGCACGGTGTCGGCCGGGATCGTGTCAGCCAGCCGAGTCGAGGACGGCCGCCACCTCGTGCAGTTCTCGGCCCCGATCAGTCCGGGTAATTCGGGCGGCCCAGTAGTGCGGGCCGACGGTGCAGTGATCGGCGTTTCTGAGCTCAAGGTGGTGGCGAGCGGCGCCGAAGGGTTGTCGTTCGCAATACCGACATCGACGGTGTGTGCGACGTTCGCCGTGTGCTGACTCCACGTCGAGAGTGAGGGATCGATCCGATGGGCCAATGCAGCGCTTGTGATTCCTACAACGACGACGCGGCTCGCTTCTGTGGGGCATGCGGCGCCTCGCTGCAACCGAACGTGGCTTCGGCGCCGGTGAGCGCAATGCCGTTCGCAGAGACGAGCGGCAACGGCACCGGCCACGGCGTGTCGGCGCCAACGCCGGCGATCGCGCCCACCATCGCGTCGACGCCGAGACCGTCATGGGTGGACCAGCCCCCGGTGTCTTCGCCGGTGTCATCCCCGGCGCCGACGTCGACCTTCGGCCAGCCCCAACCCGCGCCGGCCAGCCCGCACGGAGCGAGCGCCGCGCCCGACACCGTGGCGATGCCGGTGGCCGCGCCGTTGGTCAGCGCGCCCGCGCCGCGGCGTTCTCGCACATGGATCCCGGTGCTCATCACCGGCGTGTGTGGGCTGGCGGTGGCGCTCGTGTTCCTCTTCCTCTGGCTGGGATCGCGTAGCGACGCGCACACCACGTCGAACAAGCTCGCCGCCACGCAACAGACGCTGCACAGCACGGCCAAGAACTTGAAGGCGTCGAAGCTGGCGACCACAGCGGCCAACGCGACGCTGGCGCGTGAACGCGACGCGCTCGCCACCGCCAACGGCCAACTCGCCGACGCGCAGCAGCGTGGTTCGGGCCTGCAGAACAGCATCGAGGGCTACAAGCTCTGCGGTGCCGACCTGGGCAAGTTCTTCGTGGCCGTCCAGGCCGACAACGAGGCACAGATCACCTCGACGCTGCTCACCGCCAAGATCGACTGCGACCGCATCGACCCCACGATCATTCCGCTCACTCCGTAGCGTCCACTTGTGTGGAAGCGGGCCCGCGACCTCGCGAGCTCTGGGGACGGTGCGCGTCGGTATCGTCGCCCACCGACGATGCTTGCCCGCCCGCTCGCGGCGCTCGATCTTCCGCTCAAGATCCTCGTGTGGGAGGACACCGAGGGCTCGGTGTGGGTGAGCTACAACGCGCCGAGCTACCTCGAGCGCCGCTACGACCTCACCGGTGATGCCGCCAAGCCGTTGGCTGCCGCCGAGGCGATTGCCGGCGCCCTCGTTGCGCCGGAGGGCGAGCACGCCTGACGCCGGTTCAGCCGGCGCGCAACC
>DASXZO010000058.1:0-12853 GCA_036501845.1 Acidimicrobiia bacterium
ACGGTGCTCCCAAAAGGCCCAGCCCGGGCCCGGTTGAGCTATCGGAGTGAACCGCCGCCCGACTTAACCCAATTTGTACCGTTGGACACCCCTCCAGCGGCCCGCGAGACTCGCCCCGTGAAAATCTTCATCTCCGTCGACATGGAGGGCGTCAGCGGCGTCACCCGCTGGCAGGACGTGTCGACTCGGGGCCAGGACTACCAGCGGGCCCGGTCGTGGATGACCGCCGACGTGAACGCGGCCGTCGCCGGCGCTCGCGCCGCAGGCGCCACCGAGATCGTGGTGGAGGAGAACCACGGCGTCGAGATGCTGTGCAACCTCGTGCTCGACGAGATCGACCCCGATGTGGAGGTGGTGCGCGGCCTGCCGCGTGGCGGTGCCACCACGATCGCGGGGCTCGACGAGTCGTTCGACGCCATGCTGCTCGTCGGGCATCACGCGGCTGCCGGCGACTATCCCGGGATCTGCGCGCACACGATCAGCTACGGCGGCTACAAGGTCGTGCGCTGCAACGGGCAGCCGATCAGCGAAGGCGAGATCTTCGCCACGGTCGCCGCCGCGCACGGAGTGCCGACCGCGCTCATCGCCGGTGACGACGTGGTGTGCGCGCGAATGGAGAAGTTCGTGCCCGGCATCGAGACGGCGTGCGTCAAGCGCGCGCTCTCCCGCACCGCCGGCGTGATCGTGCCGCCGGCGCGCGCCCACGGAATCATCCGAGAGGCCGCCGAACGCGCAGTGCGGCGTGCGAGCGAAATCTCCACACCGGAGTACGCGCCGCCGTATCACTTCGAGATCGAACTGCGTGAGCCGCTCGACGACGAGGCCCGCACTGCGTTCGCCGAGCGTTTTGCGGAATTCACGATCGACGGCGACCGCACGGTCCAGTTCGCCGACACCGATATGCACGTGTGCTACCGGCGCGCGGCGATCACGTCGTACATCGCCAGCGAGCCCGCGTCGGTGCGCTCGTACTGACGCTTGGGCTCACCGATGGCGAACGTGCACACCTTCCACCACGTCGACGAGCTGCTCGCTCACCTCGACCAGCTCGCGACCATGCAGTCGGTCGACATCGAACGCGGCAGCGAGCTCGACCACGGCTTGCAGTGCGCGGCGCTCCTCGAACGCGCTCGCCCCGACGACGTGGAGCTGCACGTGGCCGGGCTGGTGCACGATCTCGCGCACCCCTGGGACGAGGCCGGACAACCGCGGCACGCGGCGATGGGCGCCGCAGCGGTGCGCGATGTGCTCGGCGAGCGCGTCGCCGCGCTCGTGCGCGGGCATGTGCCGGCGAAGCGCTATCTGGTGGCGGTGAACCCCGACTACTTCGCGCTGCTGTCCGAAGACAGCGTGATGACGCTCCGCGCTCAGGGCGGGGCGATGTCCGACGCCGAGGTGCGCGACTTCGAAGCCCAAGCTCATTGGGAAGCGATGGTCGAGCTACGGATGGCCGACGAAGGTGCGAAGGTCGCCGGCGCGGTGGTGCCCGGCCTCGACCACTGGCGCGATCACATACGAGCCGTCGCCGCCCGCCACTGAAAGCGAGACAGTGTGAGCATTCTGGGAACGAGGGTTCTGCGCGCCGCGGAGGACCGGCGCTTTCTCACCGGCGGCGACCGTTACATCGACAACATCGACGTCGACGGTGCTGCGCACGTGGTGTATGTGACCGCCACCGTGGCACACGCGCACATCGCGGGGATCGACACCCACGACGCGCGGGCGATGCCCGGTGTGCTCGGCGTGTACACCGCGGCCGACGTCGGGTTGCCGGCGAAGCGTGTGGACATGGCACGCGTGCCCGAGGCGATGGTGCTGCCGTTGCTCGCCACCGACACGGTTCGTTTCGTCGGCGAGCTGGTTGCCGCCGTCGTCGCCGAGACGCGCGCGGCGGCCGTCGACGCGGCCGAGGCAGTGATTGTCGACTACGAGCCTCTACCTGCGGTCGTCGGCGTCGATGACGCGCGGCGCGACGACGCGCCGCTGCTGTTCCCGGAGGCCGGCACGAACGTGGCGCTGCACGCGCCATTCCGTGGCGGGGGTGGAGACATTGGTGGAGACGAGATTTTCGATGGTTGCGACGTGGTCGTACGCGAGCGCCTCGTGAATCAGCGCGTGGCCGTTGCTCCGATGGAGGCGCGCGCGGCGGTGGCCTGGTGGGACACGCCCGAGAGTGGCGACGCGCGGCTGCACCAGTATTCGTGCACCCAGGGCGCTCACGGCACGCGCAACAGTCTGGCCAAGACCTACGGCCTCGAACACGACCAGGTGCACGTGATCGCGCCCGATGTGGGCGGTGGCTTCGGCGGGAAGAGCGGCGACTATCCCGAGGAGGTGTTGCTCGGGTGGTTCGCGCGCGATCTCGGCCGACCGGTTCGCTGGGCCGAGACGCGCACGCAGAACATGCTCGGCATGTATCACGGGCGTGCGCAGATACACGAGTGTGAGCTCGGCGGCACGCGTGACGGCAAGCTGCTCGCCTACCGGTTGCGCGTGCTCGCCGACTGCGGCGCTTACCCGTTCGACGGAGTGATGCTGCCGTACCTCACGCGGCTGATGGCCGGTGGCGTGTACGAGCTCGTTCGGGTCGATGTCGAGATCGTCTCGGTGGTCACGAACACCACGCCAATCGGCGCGTTCCGCGGCGCGGGTCGCCCCGAAGCGACCGCGGCGATCGAGCGCATGGTCGATCGTTTCGCGCAAGAGATCGGTGTCGACGCGGCCGAGGTTCGGCGGCGCAACTTCATCCCACCCGACGCGTTCCCGTACTCGACGCGCACGAAGGCGAGCTACGACAGCGGCGACTACGAGGGCGCGCTCGACAAGGCGCTCACCGCGGCCGGCTACGAGGGCCTGCGTGCCGAACAGGAACGGCGGCGCGCTGCGAACGACCCGAAACTGCTCGGTATCGGCGTGTCGAGCTACGTGGAGATCACCAACGGCGACGGGTCCGGCGAGTTCGGCGCCATCGAGGCGCTGCCCGACGGGGGTGCCATCGTGCACACCGGCACGAGCCCGCACGGTCAGGGGCATCACACCGCGTTCGCGATGATCGCGGCCGACCTCACCGGCATCCCGTTCGACCGCATCGAAGTGCGGCACGGCGACACCGATGTGGTGCCGCGTGGCGGCGGCACCGGCGGTTCGCGATCGCTGCAGGCGGGTGGCAGCGCGGTGTGGCGCGCGTCGGAGGCGCTCGTCGATCGCGCCCGCACGCTCGCGGCCGATCTGCTCGAAGCCCATCCTGCTGACGTGGTGCTCGACCGCGAGCGCGGGGTGTTCCACGTGGCCGGTACGCCGGCGATCACACGCTCGTGGTCGGAACTCGCGACTGCGGCATCCACGCAGCTCGACGAAGGGATCCTGCGCGCCGCGTACGACTTCGAAGAAACCGCGGGTTCGTTCCCGTTCGGCACGCACGTCGCCGTCGTCGAGATCGACCGCGACACGGGCGCGGTCACGTTGTTGCGCCATGTGGCGTGCGACGACGCGGGTACCATCATCAACCCGGTCCTCTTCGACGGCCAGGTACACGGCGGCGTCGCGTCGGGCATCAGCCAGGCGCTCTACGAAGAAGTGCGCTACGACACCGACGGCAACCCGCTCACCGCGAACTTCCTCGACTACACGTTCCCCGCAGCCAGCGAGTTCCCCAGCTTCGAACGAGTCGCGCAAGAAACGCCGTCACCGCTCAACCCGCTCGGCGCCAAAGGCGTCGGCGAAGCCGGCACCATCGGCGCCACCCCCGCAGTCCAAAACGCCGTCATCGACGCCCTGGCGCACCTCGGCGTGCGCCACCTCGACATGCCCCTCACACCAGAACGCGTCTGGCAGGCGCTTCGCTCCATCCGCTCGTGACACGAGCGGATGGGCGCCGGCGAGAGAGCCGGACGTCGTGGAGCGAGCCCCAAGGCGAGCGGAGCGGCGGTGGGTGGGTGGGGTCCGGCGAACCGCCGGCGCCCGTCCGCGACAACCTTGTCCGCGACAACCTTGTCCGCGACAACCTTGTCCGCGACTCGCGACTCGTCAGTGCTTCACAAGATCCACTGGGCGCCCCACTTGCTCGAAGAAGTCGTTGCCCTTGTCGTCGACCACCACGAACGCGGGGAAGTCGACGACGTCGATCATCCACACGGCTTCCATGCCGAGCTCGGGATACTCGACCACGTCGACGTGGGTGATGCAGTCCTTGGCGAGGCGCGCGGCTGGCCCGCCGATCGAACCGAGGTAGAAGCCGCCGTGGGCCTGGCATGCCTCGGTGACCGCGCGCGATCGGTTGCCCTTGGCGAGCATCACGAGCGAGCCGCCCGCGGCCTGGAACTGCGCGACGTAGCTGTCCATGCGACCCGCGGTGGTGGGGCCGAACGATCCGCTGGCGTATCCCGCCGGCGTCTTCGCCGGACCGGCGTAATACACGGGATGGTCCACCATGTACTGCGGCATCGGCTCGCCGGCGTCGAGACGTTCCTTGATCTTTGCGTGGGCGATGTCGCGCGCAACCACGAGCTTGCCGGTGAGTGAGAGGCGTGTGGTCACCGGATATTTCGCCAGCTCGTTGCGGATCTCGTGCATCGGACGGTTGAGGTCGATCGGCACCACGTCGCCGCCGAGCATCGTGTCGGTGACCTCGGGCAGGAAGCGAGCCGGGTCGGTTTCGAGCTGTTCGAGGAACACGCCGTCGGCGGTGATCTTGGCGCGCTGCTGACGGTCGGCCGAGCACGACAGCGCAATCGCTGCCGGACAGCTCGCGCCGTGGCGTGGCAGGCGGATTACGCGCACGTCGTGGCAGAAGTACTTGCCACCGAACTGCGCGCCGATGCCCGTCTGCTGCGCGATCCGCAGCACTTCGGCTTCGAGTTCGGGCACGCGGATCGCGTGGCCGAGCGGCGAGCCTTCGGTGGGCAGTGTGTCGAGATACTTCGTCGACGCGAGCTTGGCCACCTCGAGCGCGTACTCCGCGCTCGTGCCACCGAGCACCACGGCAAGGTGATACGGCGGGCATGCCGCGGTGCCGAGCGTGCGGAGTTTCTCGTCGATCCAGGCGGCGAAGCTCTTCGGGTTGAGCAGCGCCTTGGTCTCCTGGAACAGCAGGCTCTTGTTCGCCGAGCCGCCGCCCTTGGCCATGAACAGGAACGAGTAGGTGTCGCCGTCGACGGCTTCGATCTTGATCTCGGCCGGCAGGTTGGTGCCCGTGTTCACCTCGTCCCACACGGTGATCGGGGCCATCTGCGAGTAGCGCAGGTTGTCGTGCTGGTAGGTGTCGAACACGCCGCGGGCGACGGCCTCGCGGTCGCCTCCGGGCGTGAGCACGCGGTGGCCCTTCTTGCCCTTCACGATCGCGGTGCCCGTGTCTTGGCAGCCCGGCAGGATGCCGCCGGCCGCGATCGCGGCGTTCTTCAGCAGGTCGAGGGCCACGAACTTGTCGTTGGCCGACGCTTCGGGGTCGTCGAGAATGCCGCGCAGTTGCGACAGGTGCCCGGGCCGCAGGAGGTGCGCGATGTCGTGCATGGCCCGCGCGGTCAGGCGGGTGAGCACCTCGGGCTCGACGCGCAGGAACCGCTCGCCGGCGAGATCGATGGGCGCCACGCCGTCGAGGTCGAGCCGCTCGTACGGCGTGTCGTCGTCACCCGTCGCGAGCACTTCTTGGAACACGAAATCGGCCATTGCAGAAATGATCGCGCCCGAGCCTGAGCGGCTAGGGATGGACACTGACACGAACGTCAGTAATCTGTCGGCCCATGACTTACGGCACCTCGACCGAGCCCACCCCGCCTGCAGAGTCAGGGGACGGCGATCTCCTCGATCCGGTCACGGCGCTGTGGATGCCCGACACGGCCACCGACCCGCGCGAGACGTACCGCCGGCTACGTCAAGAGTGCCCGGTGGCGAGTGGCGGCGACATGATGGGCAACGGATCCACAGGGTGGATCGTGTCGCGTTACGACGACGTGATGTCGGCGCTGCGCAACCCCGAGGTGTTCTCGTCGGGACCCGACGCGGTGAGCATCGGCCAGGAACAGCGCCTCATCCCGCTGCAGGTCGACCCGCCCGAGCACGTGAAATACCGCCGCCTGCTCGACCCCGAGTTCTCGCCGAAGAACATGGCCGCGCTCGAGCCCGACGTGCGTGCGCTGATCGGCTCGCTCGTCGACGCGTTCGTGCAGCACAAGACGTGCGACTTCCACGAGGAGGTCGCCACACCGCTGCCGTCCACGGTGTTCCTGCGCCTGATGGGCATGTCGCAGGACGACCTGCCGACGCTGCTGCAGTGGCGCGACAACACGATCCGCCCCCAAGTGGAGCCCGGCGACTTCGACGGTGCCGAACGCATTCGTGCCGAGACGGGCAAGGAGATCACGAAGTACTTCCGTGAAGCGATCGCGGCCAAGCGCGCGAACCCGGACGGGGCGTTGCTGTCGCGCATCGTGCACGGCAAGGTCGACGGCCGTCTGCCCACCGACGAAGAACTGCTCGGCATGTGCCACCTGCTGCTCCTCGCAGGCCTCGACACGGTGACGGCCACACTCGACTGCATGATTGCGTGGCTCGCGCAGCATCCTGAGCGGCGCCGCCAGCTCGTGGAGCATCCCGAGCTCATCGACAACGCGGTGGAGGAGCTGTTGCGCCACGAGACGCCGGTGATGATGGTGGCGCGCGCAGTAGCCAAGGACATCGAGTTCGGCGGCTGCCAGATGCGCAAGGGCGACTCCCTCACGCCGCTGATCGGCGCCGCGAACCTCGACGAAGGCGAGTTCGACGACCCGCTCGACGTGTCGTGGGAGCGCACCGAGAACCGTCATATGGCGTTCGGTGCAGGCCCGCACCGTTGCCTCGGTTCGCACCTCGCGCGCCTCGAGTTACGCGTCGCGATCGAGGAGTTCCACAAGCGAATCCCCGACTACTCGATCGCCGAAGGTGCGGTTCTCAGCTACTCGCCAGGAATTCGGCAGGCGGATGCGCTTCCATTGGTGTGGTGAGCGCCAGGCCGGAAGCGGGTAACGCCGACAGCATCGCCAGCACCAGCCCCACCTCGAGCACCACGCACAGCAACACGCAGAGCGCGGCACCGAAGTCGGCCACCACGCCGGCCGGACCCGCGCTGACGCGCTACGACGGTCTCGACGTCATTCGCATCATTGCCGCCACGGTCGTGGTGGTGGCGCACTGCTTCGACCTCACCGGTCACACCGCGTCGAAGCCGGGGTTCCACGTCGGCCAGCACTACATGGTGTTGTTCGGCCGCCTGGGTGTGTACGTGTTCTTCGTGATCAGCGGATTCCTGATCGCCGCGAGCTGGGAGCGCGACCCGCATGCGTTCGCGTTTCTACGCCGGCGCGTCACCCGCATCTTCCCCGCGCTCCTTGTGGTGGTGCTGCTCACGGTGTGCGTGGTGGGCCCGATCGCGTCGTCGAAGAGCGTGGGCGAATACTTCACGAGCCGCCAGACCCTGCAGTACGGGCTGCGCAACAGCACGATGCTCCTCGGCATGGAGCACCACCTGCCCGGTGTGTTCGTCAACCATCCGAACGGCTCGGTGAACGGCTCGCTCTGGACGTTGCCGTACGAGCTGTGGGCCTATGTGCTCGTGATGGCGCTCGGCGTGATCGGATTGCTGCGCCGCACGGCGTTCGTACTCCTCGCGCTCGGGGCGGCAGTGTGGGTGTTCCACTACGGCGTCGTGCTGCAGCGGTTCCAGCTCAACCAATCGCTGTTCGGCATCACCGAGCGCGACGGGTTGGAACTCGGCATGCTGTTCCTCGTCGGTGTCCTGCTCGCTCGCCTGCGACATCGTGTCGACGTGCGCGTCTTCGCAGTCCCCGGAATCGTGGCGATCGTGAGCGCGCTGCTGCTGAACGCGCCGTTGCTGTTCCTGCTCGGGCTCGGTGTCGCCACGATCGGGGTCGGCGCGTTCGGTGGCCGGGTGGCCCGAGGCATTCGCCGCTTCGGTGACCCGTCGTACGGCATGTACATCTGCTCGTACCCGATCCAGCAGGCGCTGTTCGCGTCTCGGGTGGCGCGCACCCCCGTATCGATGTTCCTGCTCTCGTTCCCGCTGTCGGTCGCGATCGCCTACGCGTCGTGGCACTTCGTCGAGTCGCCCGCGATACGGCTGGGCAGGCGCCGCAAGCGCAAGGACGCGGCCCGCGGGTCGGCCGGGTCGCTAGTGCTGCAGGAGGCCGCGGCCTGACACGAGCGGCAGGTCCATGGCGCTGAGTAGTCCGGGCCGGGCGTTGCACACGGCGGGGATCGCGTTCACGAGTCGAGCCGCAGTGCCCACGAGGCCCGCGGTGTTGTGGTCGCCGTCGGCACCCATCATCTGCAGGTCGAGCGTGTACGTGGGGGAGCCGCTGACGACCACTCGATAGCCGCTGTGGCCGACGGGCTGCGGCCATGACGGCGCGAGATCGTCGGCGAGGCGGGTGACGTGTTCGAGCACGACGCGCTCCACGCCGTCGACGTAGCCCTGTACCTCGAAGCGCAGCGCACCCATCGTTCCCTCGCGCACCACACCGAATCCGAGATCGAGGTCGCGTGTGGCCGGAAGCTTCTCGACGGTCTCGGTGATCTCGGTGATCTCGGCGCCCACTGCAGCCGCGACCTGTTTCACCACGCCGCCCCACGCGAAGGTGAGCACGCCCGGAATGAGCAGCAGCGGCGTGTGGTCGAGCGGCGCACCGAAGCCCATGGTGTCGAACAGCACGGTCGGTTGCGCATAGGTGGCGTAGTTGACGATCTCCATCATGCGAATGTGCTCGATCGATTCGCACTGCCCGGTGAGCGCGATGGGCAGCAGGTCGTTGGCCCAGCCCGGGTCGATCCCCGACGTGAAGCACGCGACGCGAGCGTCGAGGCACGCCTGCTCCAGCGGGCCGCGCATGCCGTCAGGCACATGCGGCGGGTACACGAGCGGCACCACCGAACTCGACACGATGTGCTTGCCCGATTGGGCGATGCGCATGAGGTCGGCGATCGCCTCGGCGGGGCGCAGGTCGGCGGTGGCCGTGTAGCACACGCAATCGGCGTCGAGCGCGAGGAGCGCGTCAACGTCGTTCGTGGCCGCGACACCGAGCGGCTCGATGCCCACCAGCTCGCCCGCGTCGCGCCCCACCTTGTCGGCGCCGTGCACCCACAACCCCACGAGCTCGAGCTCGGGATGGTGCGCGATGAGCCGCACCGCGTGGCGGCCCACGTTGCCCGTACTCCACTGGACCACCTTGTACGCCATCGTGCGGGCGACGATAGCGTCGCCTCCGGATGACCGGCTCCGACCTCCCCGCCATTCTCGGCGGGACGCCCATGTGCGACGCGAGCGCATGGCCGCGCTGGCCGCAATGGGACGACAGCGAGCGCACGCGTCTGCTCGCCACGCTCGATTCCGGCAACTGGTGGTCGGGTTCCGGCGACGTGGCGGCCGGCTTCGCTCGCGACTTTGCCGCGTACCACAACGCCGCGTACGGAATCCCAGTCACGAACGGCAGCCACGCGCTCGAGACCGCGCTCGCGGCGTGCGGTGTGGGCGACGGCGACGAGGTGATCGTGCCCGCGTGCACGTTCGTGGCCACCGCGACCGCGGTGCTCGCGGTGAACGCCACGCCGGTGGTCGTCGACGTCGACGCCGAGACCATGTGTATCGACGTCGACGCGGTGCGCGGCGCGCTCACCGAGCGTACGAAGGCGGTGATCGCCGTGCACGTGGCCGGCGCGACCGCCGACATCGACGCGCTCCTCGCGCTCTGCGGCGACGCCGGCGTGCATCTCGTGGAGGATTGCGCGCACGCACACGGAAGCCGTTGGCGCAGTCGCGGTGTGGGCAGCTTCGGTTCGTTCGGCACGTTCTCGTTCCAGGAGACGAAGCTGATGACCGCGGGCGAGGGCGGTGTGCTGTTGTGCAACGACCCGATCCTCGTCGAACGGGCCGAGAGCTACATCAACTGTGGGCGCGTCCCGGGCGGCCACTGGTATCACCACGAGACCTACGGCTCGAACCTCCGCATGACCGAGTGGCAGGGCGCGGTGCTCACGGGCCAGCTCCGCCGCTACTCGGAGCAACTCGACACCCGCGACGCCCGGGCCGCGCTGCTCACCCGGGAGCTCGACGCCGTGAACGGCGTGGCGGCGCAGCGGCGCGATGAGCGCCTCGACGCGCAGGGCTACTACTACTTCGTGTTCCACTACCACCCCGACGCGTTCGCGGGGCTGACGTTGCGCGCCTTCGAGGCCGCGCTCGCGGCCGACGGTGTGCCGCTCGGGGTGAGCTATCCGAGCCTCACCACGCTCGCGCTCTTCCAGCGCGACGACATGCCGCCCCGGGTTCGAGCGCCGCGCATCGCGGCACGCCTCACGCCGTGCCCGCACGCCGAGCACATCGCGGCATCGACAGTGTGGGTCGAGCACCGCACGCTGCTTGCTGCAGAAGCCGACGTGCGCGCGATCGTGCGTGCGGTGGAGCGGATCCAGCGTCATGCCGTCGACGTCGTCCTGATGTTCGGCGCCAACGTGGCAGGTTGACGTCGTGAAGATCTGCGTGATCGGTGGAGGGTCGACGTACACGCCCGAGCTCGTCGACGGTCTCTTGCGCCGGCGCGACCGGCTGCCCATCGAGGAGCTACACCTCGTCGACATCGACGAAGCGCGGCTCGCTGTGCTCGGCCCGCTGGCGGAGCGTATGGCGACGGCTGCCGGTGCCCACTGGAAGGTGAGCTGGGGCAGCGATCGTGTCGCCGGCATCCGCGACGCGATGTTCGTAATAAGCCAGATGCGCGTGGGCGGCATGGCGGCTCGCGAGCGCGACGAGCAGCTCGGTCGCGAGTTCGGGCTCATCGGCCAAGAAACGGTGGGTGTCGGAGGTTTCGCCAACGCGCTGCGCACAATTCCCGTCGCGCTCGACATCGCACGCGACATCGAGGAGCACGCGCCTGGCGCGATCCTGCTGAACTTCACGAACCCGGCCGGGCTCGTGACCGAAGCGCTCTGCCGCCATTCCAACGTGACCACGATCGGGCTGTGCAACGTGCCCTGGTCGTTCTCGCAGTGGTTCGCGCGTGGGCTCGGTGTCGATGCCGGCGAGCTCGACCTCGACTATGTGGGGCTGAACCACCTCAGTTGGGTACGCGCCGTCCGCACGCCTGACGGCGTTGACCACGTGGGCACACTCGTCGACGGGATGGCCGGCCACGCCGAACGTCACCCGCCGTCGCCCGACGGCGAACCGGGATGGACCGGCGACATCGTGCGACTCATCGACGCGATTCCGAACTATTACCTCCTCTACTACTTCGAGACCGCGGCGTGGGAGCTGCATCAGGCGACGCACCCGACGCGCGCCTCGGAGGTGGTGGCGATCGAGCACGCGCTGCTCGAGCAATACCGCGATCCCGGTCTCACCACGAAGCCGAAGGAGCTCGAGCAGCGCGGTGGTGCGTACTACTCGGAGACCGCGGCTGCGCTGATGGCCGATATCGCCAGCGACGCGAACACTGTGCACGTGGTGAACGTGCGCAACGACGGCGCGATCCCCGGGCTTGCCGACGACGTGGTGGTCGAGGTTCCTGCACGGGTGACGCGTGCGGGCGCCCACGCGATACCCACCGCACCGCTGCGCGCCGACGTCGATGCGCTCGTACGCACGGTGAAGGATTTCGAATTGCTCACCGTGCGCGCGGCCGTCGACGGCGATACCGACGCAGCTCGCCTCGCGCTGCTCACCAACCCGTTGGGGCCGGGCGCCTCGGCGGTATCGGCCGTGTGGCAGCGCCTCCAAGACGTGCACGCCGGCTACCTCGGCCGCCTCGAACGCGCGTGATCGTCATCGGCGTCGACGGCGGCGCCACGAAGACCGACGCCGTGGTGGTCGACGATGCTGGCCGCGTGCTCGGGATGGGCGCGGCGACGGGAAGCAACTGGGAGCTGGTGGGGCTCGACGGCGCGCTCGCGGCAGTGCGCGACGCAGTCGAAGGCGCGCTGCGGGACGCCGGCACGGAACTGGCCGCCGTCGACGCCTCGACCTTCGCGCTCGCAGGTTGCGATTGGCCGAGCGATCACGAACGCCTCAGCGGCGCGCTCGCGCCTCTCGGCACGCTTGGCGCGGTCACGATCGTGAACGACACGGTGGCCGCGCTCCGAGCCGGCACGCACGACGCCTTCGGCATTGCGTCGGTCGCGGGCACGGGTGGATCGACCACCGGACGGAATCGCGACGGTGCGACCGCACGCACCCTTGCGATCACCTGGGGCGAAGGCAGTGGTGCCTCGGGCATGGTGCGCGACGCGCTGCACGCAATGGCGCGCGCGTACCACGCGCAGACGCCCCCGACGACGCTCACCGCCGCGTGGTGCCGCGAGCTCGGCTACGCCGACGCGCCGGCGCTATTCGAAGCGCTTTCACGCCACGACTACCGGGCCGCGTCGCCTGCACTGTGCCCGCTCGTGACCGCGTGTGCGCGCGAAGGCGACGACGCCGCAATGCGAGTGGTGCGCGAGGCCGGCGCGCAGCACGGCGCCGACGTGGTCGGTGTGGCGCGACGGCTCGAGATGCTCGACGACACGTTCGACGTGGTGGGCGCAGGTGGCGTGCACCGCGCCGACGAGCCGTTGTTTCGCGATGCCTTTCGCGCCACCATCGCCGCGGTGGTTCCAGGCGCGAGATTCGTCACCCTCACGACACGCCCAGTAGTCGGCGCCGCCCTCCTCGCCCTCGAATCCCTCGGCGTCGACGCCGCGCCCCTGCGCGCCGCCTTGTCCGAGGCGGCGAACGGAACCGCGCAGGAGCGAGGTACGAGCGACTGAGCAGTGGAGTGAGCTCGCAGCGGAGCTGAGTGAGTGGGACCGGCAAGCGGAGCGCCAGCGGAGCTGT
>DASXZO010000059.1:0-3787 GCA_036501845.1 Acidimicrobiia bacterium
CGGCGCGCCCGAGCTCGTGGGACGAATCGGCGTGAACCTGCTGGGCCCCACGGTGCTGCAGCACGGCACGGCCGAGCAGCGTGAGCGTTTCCTGCCGACGATCCTCGACGCGAGCCGCATCTGGTGCCAGCTGTTCAGCGAGCCGGGCGCGGGCAGCGACCTCGCGTCGTTGCGCACCTCGGCCCGGCGGATCGACGGCGGATGGTTGCTGAACGGGCAGAAGGTGTGGACCAGCTACGCGCAGTTCGCCGACTGGGGCGCGTGCCTTGCTCGTAGCGACCCCGACGCCAAACCGCAGGCCGGCATCAGTTACTTCGTGGTCGACATGCGCGACCCCGGCGTGGAGGTGCGGCCGCTGCGCCAGATCACCGACGAGTCGGAGTTCAACGAGGTGTTCCTCACCGACGTGTTCGTGCCCGACGATCGCGTCGTGGGCACGGTGCACGATGGTTGGCGCATCGCCAACTCCACCCTCACGCACGAACGCGGCGTGAATCCGCGCCAGCTGGTGATCCACACACAACTGCTCGAACAGCTTTGGCGCCTCGCAGGCGACAAGGGTGCGCTCGACGACCCGCGCCTGGCGCCACGGCTTGCGCAAGCGTTCGTGGAGCTGCGCATCTTCCAACTCCACAACCAGCGAGCGGTGTCGCGCACTGCAAAAGGACGTGACCCGGGTCCGGTTGGCTCGATCAACAAGCTGTGGTGGAGCGAGATGAGCAAGCGGTTGCACGACAGCGCGATGGCGGTGGTCGGCGAGGCCGCGCCGTTGTGGCGCGACGCGTCGGACAACCCGGCCGACGGCGCGTGGCAGCGAAGCTGGCTCTACTACCAGGCGAGTTCGATCTGGGCGGGCACGAACGAGATCCAGCGCAACGTGATTGGTGAACGCACACTCGGCCTGCCGCGGGAACCGAAGCCATGAACCCTGCCAACGGGCCGCTCGCGGGATTGCGTGTGCTCGATCTCGGCACGCGCATCGCTGCGCCGTTCTGCGCGGGTCTGCTCGGCGAGATGGGCGCCGACGTGGTGAAGATCGAACAGCCCGGCAGCGGCGACTTCATGCGCGAGATCGGTCCGTTTGCCGAGGGCAAGGACGGAAACCCCTATTCACTCTTCTGGGCCGTCGAGGGGCGAGGACGCCGATCGGTCACACTCGACCTGCGCAAGCCCGAAGGCCAGGACGTGTTCCGCCGCCTCGCCGCCACTGCCGATGTGGTGGTCGAGAACTTCCGGCCCGGCACACTCGAGCGCTGGAACGTCGCGCCGGCCGCGCTCGACCCACGCGTCGTGGTGGTGCGCATCTCCATGTTCGGCCAGGACGGCCCGAACCGCGAGCGGCCCGGGCTCGACCGCGTCGGTATCGGCTTCGGCGGCCTCATGCATCTCACCGGCTACCCCGACCGGCCCCCGCTGCGCGTGGGCGTGACGATCTCCGATTACCTCACCGGCGTGTTCGCGGCCCAGGCCGCCACCGCCGCGCTCTACCGGCGCGACGCCAGGGGCGCCCCCGGGGGCGCGAGCCCGACGGCCGAACCAGACGTGCGAAGCACTTCTGGTTCGGAGGAGGCGAGCGGGGGTGGAGGCTGCGTGATCGATGCCGCGCTCTACGGCAGCGTGCTGCGCATCCTGGAATGGACGCTCGCGGCCTACGACAAGCTCGACGTGGTGCGCTCGCGCGAAGGCAACCGGCTTGCGAACAGCGCGCCGCTCGACAACTACCCCACTCGCGACGCCAAGCATGTGTGCATCGTCGCCGGCAGCGACGCGAACTTCTCGCGGCTCTGCAAAGCAATGGGACGCGACGATCTGGTGCGCGATCCGCGTTTCGCCAAGCTCATCGACCGGGCCGCGCGCGGCGACGAGATCAACGGCATCGTGGCCGACTGGACGCGCACACTCGACGCCACCGACGTGGAAGCCCGTTGCGTGGAGCACGACGTGCCGGTGGCCACCGCGTACTCGGCCGCCGACATCTTCGCCGACCCGCACGTAGAGGCCCGCGGCGACCTCGTGACCGTCGACGATCCGGTGATCGGGCCGGTGCGCCAGCAAGCGCCCTTCCCGCGGTTCCTCGGTGAAGGCGTTGCGGCACCGGACGGCGCGCCGGAGCTCGGCGCGCACACGCACGAACTGCTGCGCGAGATCGGCATCGACGACGACGAGCTTGCCCGCCTCGGCGCCGCAGGGATCATCTGATGGTCGCGGCGCAACGATCGATTTCTCCCGACGTGTTCAGCGTCGACGCCGACGGTGGCACGGTCACGTTGCGCGGCGGCTACTCGCCGTCGAGCGACCGCTATCACTTCCCGCGCGGCGAGGTGTGCCCCTACACGGGCGCGGCCGACATCGAGCCGGTGGAGCTCTCGCACGCGGCCACGCTCTGGGGTTGGACGGCCGTCACCGCGGCGCCGCCCGGTTACGAGGGCGTCGTGCCGTACGGCTTCGGTGTCGTGGAGCTCGTGCACGAGCAGTTGCGGCTCATCACCCGCATCACCGAGCCCGACCCCGCGCACCTCGAGTTCGGTCAGGCGATGCAGCTCGTGGGCGATCGTGTCGCTACCGACGACGACGGCACCGAGGTGCTCGTATGGGCATTCGCGCCAGCGGTCGGTGCGGCCCGATGACGCGCGTCGAGATCGCCGGCGTGGGGATCCACCCGTTCGGTCGCTTCGAAGGCGTCACCGTCACCGACATGGGCGTGCAGGCGGTGCGCGACGCGCTGCGCGACGCGGGTGATCCCGCGTTTACCGCGGCGTTCTGCGGCACTGCGTACAGCGGAGTGGCGGCGGGGCACAAGGTGCTCGGTGCGATCGCGCGCACAGGCATGCCGATCGTCGACGTGGAGGCGGGTTGCGCGAGCGGCGCGGCCGCGCTGCAGCTCGCCGCGGGTGCCATCCGAGCGGGACAGCACGAGAGCGTGCTCGTGTTCGGTATCGAGAAGATGCCGAAGGGCATCATCCGTTCGAGCTTCTTCGAACCCTGGCGCGAGCAGGCCGGTCTGGCGGCCACACCGAGCTACTTCGCGCTGCGCGCCCAACGTCTCCTGCGCGAACACGGCCTCACCAAGGATCACCTCGCGCAAGTGTGCGTGAAGAACCGGGCCCACGGCGTGCACAACCCGCACGCAATGTTCCGCAAGCCGGTGACGGCCGAGGAGGTGCTCGCGTCGCGCGTGGTGTGCGAGCCGTTGCACCTCTGGATGCTCTGCTCTCCCAACGAGGGTGCCGCGGCAGTGGTGCTGCGCGCCGCGCCCGACGGCGCGCCGGCCAACGACCGACCGGTCGAGTTGCGCGCTGCGGTGTTGCGCTCGCACCTGCCCGGCAGCGTGCTCGGCGAGGCCACTCCGATGGCCGGCATCGACGACACCGACATCACGCCGCCGAGCACGCTCGCCGCGCAGCAGGCCTACGAAGAGGCGGGCATCGCGCCCGACGATCTCGACCTGGTCGAGTGCCAGGACACCGACGCCGCGCGCGAGCTGCTGGCGTGGCACGAGCTCGGGCTCTGCGAAGCGGGTGAGCAAGCCGCGCTGCTCGCGTCGGGCGCCCACGCGCTCGGTGGGCGCCGGCCCGTGAACCCGAGCGGCGGCCTGCTGAGCAAGGGCGAGCCCCTTGGCGCCAGCGCGCTCGGCCAGGTGGTCGAGCTCGTCACGCAACTGCGGGGCCAGGCCGGCGAGCGCCAGATCGAAGGTGCACGCGTCGGACTCGCGCACACCGTCGGCCGCGGCGCCAACGCCAGCGTCGTAATAGTGAGTAAATAACCCGATCGCGACGTGCGTCGTTTG
>DASXZO010000060.1:0-5138 GCA_036501845.1 Acidimicrobiia bacterium
ACGCGGCGGACGGATCATCGCGTCGGGAACCGGGTTCGGATCGGCGTAACCCCGAAGCAGCTGCATCTGCGCGCGCACGCCGATACGTGCACTCGGGTAGCGATGGCCGGAGTGGCACGAGTCGCACGCGCCGATGCCGGCGAAGTTGTTGTCGGGCGGATGCACTTGGCCCCGATCGGGGAACGAGAAGTCGCCGGTCTCGATGATCGACTGCGCCCACGCGATGTCGGCGCGCACTCCGAGCGCCGCGCCCTCCTGCAGGTAGATCGCCGCGAGCTGCTCGATCGGCACACTGGCGCGTGGGTGGCCGATCGAGTTGGCGTAGGCCGCCATCTCGGCCGGCGTCAGCCGGGTGGGGCCGAGCAACGACACGGGGTCGTGGCCGTAGCCGGGCACGGTCGCGGGGTTGGCGGGCGGCGGCACCTGGTCGTTCGGCGGTGCCGCCTGCTGCAGTGCGCCGGAACCCCCAGCGAGCGCCGCCCCGACGAGCAGCACAGCCACCGAGAGCCAGGCGACGACGGCGGGGCGGGACACCGTGGTCCGGGACCTTCTCGTCCCGAACCGGCGATGTCCGCGTCGATGCATGCGGAGTGTGTCGGCACCCCGCGCCCGGCGAGTTGAGCGCTCTACGCTTGACATTTCGGACACACCAATGAGGGATCGGACCCGGAGGTCGGCAGATGGCTGTGGTGGAGACGAGGAGCGGCAGCGTCGAGGGCGTCGAAGGCGCCTGCCTGTCGTTCAAGGGCATCCCGTACGCCGCACCGCCCGTGGGCGCACGCCGCTGGCTCCCACCGGTGCGCGAGGAGTCGTGGACCGGCGTGCGCGACGCGTCGCAGTTCGGTGACGACGAAGCGCAGAACCAGATGATCCTCGAACAGGTGATGGGCTCCGACTCGCGCCCCAAGAGCGAGGACGCGCTCTCGCTGAACGTGTGGACACCGGGCGTCGCAGGGCAACGACCCGTGATGGTCTGGATCCACGGCGGCGCGTTCCAGTTCGGTGCCGGTTCCACGCCCTGGTACGACGGCACGAAGTTCGCGGTGAACGGCGATGTCGTGCTGGTGACGATCAACTACCGGCTCGGGCCGCTCGGCTTCATGTATCTCGCCGAGTGCTGCAACGACCCCGAGCTCGCATCGAGCGGCAACCTCGGATTGCTCGACCAGGTGGCCGCGCTCGAGTGGGTGCAGGAATGCATCGGCGCCTTCGGCGGCGACCCCGCCAACGTCACGATCTTCGGCGAGTCGGCCGGCGCCGGCAGCGTCGCGACGTTGATGGGCATGCCCGCGGCGCGGCCCGGCAAGCTGTTCCACAAGGTGATCGCCGAGAGTGGCGCGGCATCGTGGAGCCTCTCGCGCGAGCAGGCCACCGATCGGGCGCGGCGCGTCGCCGAGGCGATCGGCATCGACGCGAGCGACATCGCGGCTTGGCGCGCCGCGACGGTGGAGCAGTTGCTCACCGCGTCGACCGCACTTGGCATGGAGACCGGCGGCGACGGCCTCCCGTTCGCGCCGGTCGACGACGGCGTCGTGCTGCCGGTTCCCGCGCTCGATGCCATCCGCGGTGGCTCGGCCGAAGGCGTCACGCTGCTCACCGGCACGAACCTCGATGAGTTCACCCTGTTCAACATGATGGACCCATCGCTCGCATCCATCGACGACGACGGCATCGCGAAGCGCGTCGAGCGGCAGTACAGGCGCGACGGCCAAGCAGTTGTCGCGGCCTACCGCGCACACCGTCCCGACGCGAGCTCCGCCGACGTCTGGACGGCGATCGCCACCGACACGGCGTTCCGCATGCCGATGGTCGCGCACCTCGAAGCGCAGCACGCGCACGCCGAGGTGTTCAGCTACTTGTTCAGCTGGCCGACGCCCGCGTTCGGGGGCGCGCTCCGCTCCTGCCATGCGGTGGAGATCCCGTTCGTGTTCGACAACCTGGATCAACCGGGCGTGTCGATGTTCCTCGGTGCTGCACCGCCGCAGCGTGAGATCGCCGACCCGCTGCACCAAGCCTGGCTCGCGTTCGCACGCAGCGGCAAGCCCGCACACGAAACGATCCCCGCATGGGAGGCCTACGACCTCGATCGGCGCGCCACGATGCACATCGATCTGGCGTGGGAACTCGAGGACGACCCCTACGGCGCCGAACGCCGCATCTGGAGCTAGCCGGCGCTAGTCGCCGAATAGGTGCATCCAGCGCGTCTCGCGTTGACCGGGGCGCCGATCGAGCTCGCGCACGATCCCGCGCGTCGCGAGATCACCGAGCGCGGTCTGCACTTCGCCCACCGCGGCGAACGGGTGCATCCGATCGCCGCGCGACTTCAACTCGCCCGGGGTCTGCGGACCGCGCAGGAGCAACGTGCACACCACCGCTTGCTCGCCGCCGCTGAGTTCGAGCACATCGGGCAGCAGATGGCGGAACTTGATCGCCCGCTCCCCTGCCGCCTTGCTGCGCCCGACGAGCGCGAGGTTGCGCAGACCGTCGAGTGTTTCCTGCACCGTGCGTTCGTCGTACGTGACCACCGGATCGCGGTTCGTCGTCTGATTGCACGCCACCCGCACCGAGTTGAGCGACAGCGGATATGTGTCGGGCGTGGTCACCGACTTCTCGATCAGGCAGCCGAGCACCCGCGCCTGTTCGGGGGTGAGCCGCAGAGTGTTGATCGCGGGTTCGGCCATGGCCGCACCGTAGTTTCAGGGCCTTCATGACACCGCCCGAGGGATTCCGACAACACAAGTTCACGCCTCCGCCTGGAGCCACCACCGTCCTGCTCGTACGGCACGGCGAGTCGGCCCCGGCAATCCCCGACGAGCCGTTCCCGCTGGTCGACGGCCACGGCGACCCGCCGCTGCATCCTGAAGGCCACGCCCAGGCCGCGAGAGTGGCGGCTCGTCTCGCCGACGAGGCGATCGACGCGATCTACGTGACCACGCTGCAGCGCACCCACCAGACCGCGGCTCCGCTCGCCGCCGCGCTCGGCATCACACCGATCGTCGAGCCCGACCTGCGCGAGGTGTTCCTCGGCGAATGGGAAGGCGGGTTACTGCGCGCCAAGGCCGCGGCGGCCGACCCGCTGTTCGCGCGCATCCTCAACGAAGAACGCTGGGACGTGATCCCCGGCGCCGAGCCCGCCGAAGCCTTCGAGGCGCGCGTCGTCGACGGCTTGCGCCGTGTCGTGGCCGCGCATCCCGACGGCGTTGTCGTCGCAGTGGTGCACGGCGGAGTGATCGGCCAACTCCTCGCCACCGCAACCGGTTCACGACCATTCGCGTTCCAGGGCGCCGACAACGGCTCGATCAGTGAGCTCGTCGTCGACGGCGACCGCCTCGTCGTCCGCCGCTACAACGATTGTGCCCACCTCTAATTCCTCCAGTTCAATCGCGGTACCGACAGCTCGTGTCATTTGCTCCAGTTCAATCGCGGTACCGGCAGCTCCTTCGTCGCTTGCCGGTCCCACTCGTTCACCGTCGCGGCGAGCTCACTCCGCGGCTCAGTCGCTCGTGCCTCGCTCCTGCGCGGCTCCGTTCGCCGCCCGGGATCAAGTGGTCACAATGACCGAGCGAATGCACTCAGCGTCTCGACCAGGGTTTCGGTGACGGGGACGAAGTTGTGGGCGTTGCGCGGGGTGTCGGTCCAGATTGGCGAGTTGCCGCGGATGCGCGGCGGGAGCTCGAGCTGCACACCGCCGGCGCGTGTGCGGTTCACCGGATTTGCCGCGTGCACACCGCGGTACTGCGGCGGTATTGCGTCGAGGTCGTCGACGAACGTGTAGTCCGGCAGGGCCGCGCGCAACGCCTCCGCGAGTGCCGTCGCGGCGACGCGGTCATGGCCACCGAGCACCACTGTGGTCCAGCGCTCGTCGCTGTCGAGCAGCCCGCCGTAGCCGTGGAGTGAAATCGCAGTGGTGACGTGCGAGCAGAACGCATCGAGCTGCGGCGACGCGCCCGGGTCGAAGCATTGCGACGGCACGTGCCAGCGCAGCTCATCGGGCTGCACCACCGCGTACAGCGACGCGCCGCTGCGGCGCGCCGCCTCCGACGCGATCTCGAACGTGGTCGCCTCCAAACCGCCGTGCAGGCTCAGGAACCCCACTCGCGCCGACCGCAGCTCGCAGTGCTCGACGACGCCTTCGCACTCGAGCAGCGCAGTGAGCGTCGGGGCCTCAGGTGTCACCCCTGGGAGGCTACGGCTCGAATCGCGCGTGCACTACCGGGGCAGCAAGCGGACCCACTCGCCGAATTCGTCGATCACGGCGTCGAACGCAAGGCCGGCGTAGTTGGCGTAGCGAGCGAGCTCGTCGTCGTCGAGCACGTGCGCGTCGACGTGCTGATGCCACGTGTGATCGCCGAGCAGATACGTGACGTCACCCACCAAGCGGTCGTCGATGCACTCGACCCTCTCGAATCGAATCGTCACCGGCCCCACCTCGGCCTCACCGGGTTCGGCGTTGCGCGCCCAGTCGGGCGCGTAGCGCTGCACGATCACCGCGCCGTCGAGCTCGGCGTGACGCGCGCACGATGCGAGAAGCAGCGGCGGCCAGGTGTTCACGAGATACGAGGCGGCCACCACCGTGTCGAAGCGCCGCCGGAGGTCGAGCGCGAACACGTCGGCCTGCACGCGCTCGGCCCGCTCGTCGACATGGGCGAGCATCGCGGCCGATTCGTCGACGGCTACCACTGGGTGTCCGAGGTCGAGCAGACCGCGCGTGTAACGCCCCGCGCCACACGCAAGTTCGAGCACACTGTCGCCCTCGAGCATCTGGGTGTGGAGCATCTCCGGCACGTCGCGCGCCGGTAACGCCGCAAAGACCGCTACCGGCGACCCGTCCGGCGCGACGCCGTCATTCGCGTTCGAACTCATGCACGAGCGGCAAGCGGAGCGCTAGCGGAGCTGTCGGTACCGCGACTGACGCGCAACAATTTTAACGCGTTGCATTCGCGAGCAAGTCCTTGAATGGTGTGGTCTTTTCGGGACCGGGCTCTTTCGGGAGACCGAGCACTCGCTCACCGATGATGTTGCGCTGCACCTGGTCGGTGCCGCCGTAGATCGACGGCCCGGGCGAGAACAGCGTCATCTCCTGCACGAGCCCGCCGCCGAGCGTGCCCTGTCCCATCACCATTGCGTCGGGACCGATG
>DASXZO010000061.1:0-7533 GCA_036501845.1 Acidimicrobiia bacterium
ACGAGCTGAACCGGGCGAGAGGGCCTGAGCGACCATGGACAACTTCGTCGGCGGCCTCACCGACGGCATCGCGTTCGGGTCGGTGTACGCGTTGCTCGCGATCGGGCTGGTACTCGCGTACAAGACATCGGGCGTGTTCAACATCGCCTTCGGCGTGCAGGCCTACGCGTCGGGCGCGCTCTTCTACGTGCTGCACACGAAGCACAACGTGAACGCGATCCCGTCGTTCATCGTGGCCGTGGTGGTGCTCGCTCCGCTGATCGGCGTGATCCTCGACCGTTTGTTCTGGCGGTGGCTGCGATCGTCGTCGGAGGTCGCCAAACTCGTGACCGCCACGGGATTGTTGGTGGCGATCCCCGGGTTCGTGCAGCTGAAGTTCGACCAGACCGCGGCCACGAGCTCGAAGGGCATCGTGCCGAACGGCGACACCGTGTACAACTGGGGCGCGGTCAACCTCACTCGCGACCAGATCGCGATCATCGTGGTGACCGCGCTCGTGGCCCTGGCGATCTGGATCGTGTTCCGCTACACCGCCGTGGGCCTTCGCATGCAGGGCGTGGTCGAGAGCCCACGAATGTCGGAGCTCTCCGGCGTGAACAGCGGCCGCGTGAGCACGGGCGCGTGGATGCTTACGAGCTTCGTCGCCGGTTTGGCCGGCGTGCTGCTGCCCCAGATCACCGGTGGTCAGGTGGTGGACGTCTATTACACGACGTTGGTGACCGCCGCGATCGTGGCCGCGGTGCTCGCCGCGCTCACGAGCATCCCCATCGCGCTCGTCGCCGGACTCGGGCTTGGCATTGTGCAGGAATGGCTGAACCGCTTCCTGCCCACGAACAGCGTCATTGCCGCCAACGTGCGCCCGGGCCTGCCGTTCATCGCGTTGTTTCTCGTGCTCGCGATCGATCCGCGGCTGCGACATCGAAGAACCACCACTGATCCGATGGCGGGCGTCGATCCGCCACCACCGGCAACCGTTGCAACAACGCGCACCGTGAGCGCGGCCCGGGTCACGCGCATCTTCTGGATCGTCGCGGGCCTGATCTACCTGTATTACGTGATGTACCACGGCAACGAGAGCGTGCTCGACGACGCGATCCGCATCGCGATCTTCTCGATCATCTTCTGCTCGATCGTGGTGATCACGGGCCTCGGCGGCATGCTGTCGTTCGCGCAGGCCACGTTCGCGGGCATTGGCGCGGCTGTGAGCTCGCAACTCGCGAGCCAGCAGGGGATGTCGGTGATCGCCACGATCCTGATCGGCGCGCTGGTCACGGCGATCCTCGGCATCATCGTGTCGCTCCCGTCGCTGCGGCTCGGCGGGATCTTCCTCACGCTGTTCACGTTCGCGTTCGCGCTGGCGTTCGAAAACGTGTTCTTGAAGTTCGGCTGGGTCACCGGTGGGATCTTCCCCGAGGTGTCACCGAGACCGAAGATAGGCACCATCGACTTCGCTCACGACAAGGCGTTCCTCGTGCTGTGCCTCGTGCTGCTCGCGATCGTCGCGGCGATGGTGGTGCTCGTGCGCGAGGGAACCACGGGCCGGTACCTCGACGCAGTACGGGCGAGCGAGGTGGGCGCGGCGTCGATCGGTATCAGCTCGACGCGTGCGCGCATCGTGGCCTTCGGGCTCTCGGCCGGCATCGCCGGCCTCGGCGGCGGTTTGCTCACGAGCTACGAAGGCCACTACACCGCGAGCGACTGGCAGACGTTCGTGGGCTTGTTCTGGGTGGTGATCGTGGTCACGCTCGGTGCCCGCACCGTGGAGGCCGCGATCCAGGCTGCGTTCGCGTTCGTGCTGTTCCAGAAGCGCGTGCTGGCGGTGTGGATCCCGTACCTCTTGAATCATGTGCAACCGTTCCACACGTTTGCGCAGGTGCCCACACCGGTGCAGTACATGCTGTTCGGTCTGGGCGCGATCACCTACGCGCGCCATCCCGAAGGCATCCTCGAGTACAGCAAGCGACGATCGAACGCGATGATGGAGCGCTTCCGGGGTGGCCGCGGATCCGGCGCCGCCGAGTCCGATCCGGCCGCACCGTCACCTGCCGGCGCAACGGCCTGAGCCGAATCGCTCAGTCGGTCCAGTCGACGCGGTCACCACGTTCGGGTTGACGGCCCGTCCGCAATGGCGAGAGCGGCGCGTCGACGAGCAGCACGCGGTTGAAGGTTCGAGCACCAAGGCCACGCCGCCAACGCGAGAGATCATCGTCGCCTTCGCCGTCGGCCCATTGCTGCCACGTCGGGATCGCCCACAGCAGGATCGCTTCGTGATCGTTCGCCATCGCAGTGGTGAACGCGCCGAACAGCTCCCAACCGTGGCGCGCGTGCAGCTCGCCCGCGTCACGTGCGCGTTCGAGGATGTCACTCGCGGAACCGGGTTCGACCGTGACCAGTTCGTGCGCGTACACGTCGCCGCGCACGCCCGCGGCGCAGAGGTCTTCGATGGTGCGGGTCCACGGCGCCGGGACGACGATGCGGTCGACACCGCCGCTGCGGAACTCCGCGGCCTTGGCCCACCACCGCTCGAGGGCAGGATCTTGCGCGCCGCGGCCGACTGCTTCGGTGGCAAACGACGCCGCGAGGCCCGACCAGCCGTCGTGTTCCCACATGTTCACGGTCTTGGGCCACGCACCGGTGGAGCCGAGCAGCGCCCACACGCCGTAGCAGAGCTGCCCGCGCTCCTCCTGGCCGATCGGGCTCCAATTCGCGGTCATGTGCTGCATGTAGTGCGCGCGGTGATGGCCGATCACGTCGATGAACTCGTGGATGTAGACGCGGTCATTCACAGTGGGCATCCTCCTCGGAGTGCCTGGCACGCTATAGATATCAGGCGTGAACGAGACGAACGCCGAAGGTGTTGCGATCACCGAGCAGGCTGGCGTGCTGCAGATCGTGCTCGATCGTCCGGCCCGCAAGAACGCGCTCGACTCCGACGCGATGTTGCGCATCGTGCACGCACTCGAGGAGGCTGCGACGAGCGAGTCGTTGCGTGCGATCGTGCTTCGTAGTGCCGCCGACGACTTCTGTACGGGTGCCGACTTCGTGGCGCGCAACTCGGACGACGGCGCGCGGCCTCGCACCGGCAGCATCCAGCGCCGCACGCCCGTACAGGCGCACCGGCTCATCGAGCTGTTGCTCGAGGTGCAACTCCCAGTGGTGTGCGCGGTGCGGGGCTGGGCCGCCGGTCTCGGTTGCCAGATCGCGCTCGCAGCCGACTTCACGATTGCGAGCGAGACGAGCCGCTTCTGGGAGCCATTCGTGCAGCGTGGGTTCAGTCCCGACAGCGGTGCCACGTGGCTGCTTCCCAGGCTCGTGGGCGTTGCGCGCGCCAAGGAGTTGCTGTTGCTCGGCCGCGAGCTCAGCGGGCGTGAGGCGGCCGATGCAGGGATGATCTACCGCGCCGTGCCCGACGCGGAACTCGACGGCTCGGTCGACGAACTGGTGAGCGAGCTTGCCGGCGCGGCAACCGTGGCCATCGGCCTCACCAAGCGATGCATCCAGCGCGGGCTCACCACCACGTTGGCCGACGCGATGGAGGCCGAAGCCAACGCGCTCGAACTGAGTTCACGCTCGCCCGACTTCAAAGAAGGCCTCACCGCGTTCCGCGAGAAGCGCGCCCCGCGGTTCGAAGGCCGCTGACTCCGGAGACTCAGAACGGGTTGGAGCCGCCGGACTCTTGACCGGTGCATTGGAAGTCGCGCAGCGTGATCCAGCGGTAGAAGACCGTGCCGCTCTCGCCGCCGACGCACCCGCCGTGCGAGCTGAAGGCCGACGCGGGTGCCTTCCAGAGCGCCGTGAACACCGGAACGGCCGCACCAGTGGGGTTCCCGGGCCAGTTCCGCAGGTGGTAATGGTCGTCGACCGCCTTGATACCGAGCGTGTTGGGTTCGGCGCCGCTGTAGTTGTCCTGCCCCACGATCATGTACTGGCAGCCGTCGTACGGATCGGGTTCTGCCGCCGTGGGCATCGCCGCCGGGTTCGGGTCGCACACCTCGCCGTTCGAATGCGCGGGGTAGTAGTAGAAGCCGTTGGCGTGGATGTCGATCGCCGACACGTTGAACGTGATGGCACTCGGCATGTGCCGGTCGGGGTCGGAGTCGCGGCCGCTCGGGAAGTTGGCCAACGTGCGGTGGCCTTCCTGCACCTTGATGCCCTCGAGATTGCCGATCATGAGGTTGTGGCTGAACGAGATGTTCGACGACTCGTAGACGAACATCCCGATGTGGCCGTTGCCGTTGAAGCTGTTGTATGCGACCGTGGCGCGCGCCGAGATCTCGAACATGATGCCGTGCCAAGAGTTCGCAGTGAACGCGTTGTGGGTGATGAGCGCGTTGTACGCCGACCGGTCGAACCAGAGCCCGATGCCGTTGTTCTGCACGAACTGGTTGCCGAGGATCTGCGCGCCGTACGTGGACAGCAGCTTCACCGCGCCTGGCTCGATCACGAACGCTTCGTAGTTGTTGCGGTAGAGGAGGGAGTTGCTCACGACGATGTTGTCGGAGTCGACCGAGTCGATTGCAAGCTCGCCATTGTGGTCGAACACGGAGTGGTCCACCACCACGCCGGCACCGGCTACGGGCGTCTGTGACGCCGGCACGTCACCCTGGGTCTTGAGCGCGCGCACGGAGTTGAACGAGAACGTGTCGTAGCGGAACGCGACGTTGCTGGCGTCGTTCACGTACACCGCGGAGTCCTCGTGCGACGCCAACGCGTGCGAGTCGTGGTCGTTGCCTGCGTAGCGCCGCACACCGACGCCTTCGAGCGCCGCGCCAACCGCGCTGCGCTCGAATTGCAGTGCAGTCTCCTGGTTCGTCATCTCGGTGGTGGTGCCGGGGTCGACGTTCGTGAGCACGACGTGGCTGGACGGCGACACATAGAACACCGGATTGGCAGTGAGCAGGTCGTAGGGATGGATCGTCTGCGGCACCGGCGAACCGTCTCGGTACATCTGGTCGCCGTGGTAGGAGACGGAGAGTTGCGTGCACGGAAGATTCCGCAATGACGTCTCGCAGAAGTCCTGCGAGTACGGATGCGACCAGATGCTCGCGGACGGGTGGCTCCAGTAGCGGTAGACGATCGACCCGTCGAGCCACACGCTCGGTGCCGCGCCGGCAGCAGGGATGTGCTCGGCACGGATCGTCACGCCGGGCGCGCGCACGTCGAGCTCGCCCACGCGGTACACGCCGTTGGTGAGCTCCACGGTGTCGCCGGACTGCACGAGGTGCGCGAGCACGTAGGCGAGGCTCTGCGATCCGGTGCCGGTGGGCGTGACCACGTAACTGCAGGGACCACAGTTCGGCGACACCGCCGCAGCGCGTGGTGCCTGTGCGGGCGCGGCTGGCGAGGCAACGGCCGCTGTGCCCGTTGCCGCAACGCCGAGAAGACCGGCGATCGTGCCCGCGAGTGTGATTGCAATCAGCCGCACTCGATTAGCAGCGCTACCCGTGCGCATCGCGTGTCACACCTCTCGAACTGCCCAGGGCCGGTGGTGACCAATGTCAGCGACCGGCCGGCGATCGTGACCGCTCCGTTGTACACGTCACGAACGCCTGGCGCTGGAATCCGGATACGGGCGGCGTTGAATCTCCTCAGCGTGCACCCACAGTGCGCGGCGCATGCCCTACCCTCCGCGCCTCGTGCGGCCGATTTCGACCCGATGGGGCCACCAGCTTGCGCGATTGTGCCGTCGTCCACGGCGGAAGGTGCTGCGTGGGGTCGCCGTGCTCGCAGTGGCCTTTGTGATGCTTTGTGGCGCGTGTAGTAGTTCGAGCACCAGCGCCCATGCCGCGACCACGAAGCGCACGCGCGTGATCGTGGTGATGGAGGAGAACCACGCCGCAGTGACGATCCTCGGCGCCCACGACCTGGCGAACTTCGACCGGCTGGAGCACGACGGCACCGTGCTCACCAACTACTTCTCCGTCGGGCACCCGTCACTGCCGAATTACCTCGCCATCACGAGCGGTTCGATGCACGGGGTGGCCAACGATTGCGGCACGTGCACCTACAACGCCGCGAACCTTGCCGACCAACTGCAACACGCGGGCATCAGCTGGAAGCTGTACGCGCAAGGTCTTCCCTCACGCTGCCCCCACGTGGTGTCGGTGCACTCCTACGCACGCCGCCACGTGCCGTTCCTCTACTACGACGACGTGGTGAACAATCCCTCGATGTGCGCGCACATCGTGCCGTACACGCAGTTCGCAATCGATGCCAGGAACAATCAATTGCCCACGTTCTCGATGGTGATCCCCGACATCGACCACGACATGCACGGTCACGCGGCCAACGAGGATTCGAACGCCAACGACGGGCCGCAGCGAGCCTCTGCCGATGCCTTCATCGGAACGCTCTACGACACGCTCAGGTCGTCGTCGGCGTGGAAGCAGGACACGCGCCTCGTGGTCACGTGGGACGAGGCCGGCACCGACAACCCGAAGCCGCGCACGTGCTGCGGCGGCGACGCCACCGGCGGGCACATCGCCACGATTGTGGTGAGTCCTCGTGTACCGCACGGCTCCGACGCGAACACGTACGACCACTACTCGCTGTTGCGGTCGATCGAGGATCTGTACCACCTTCCGCGGCTCGGCAAGGCTGCCGACGCCAACAGCCGCGACATCCCGTCGATCGCGGGCTGAGGGCTCAGGCGAACGCAGCGACGAGCGCGAGCGCCAGCACCGCGACGAAGCACAGGTCGCGCATTCCCGGCCGCGCCCGCGTGGTGCTCACCGCGAGCTGGCCGCGCGCGGTGAGCGCCTCGGCGAAATCATGGGCGCGCCGCACTGCGACGATCGCGATGGCCACGAGCAGGCTCGCACCTTGCGCGAGCAGGCTGCGGGGCCGGTGCACGCGCGGTGGGGTGCGGAGGCGGCGCGCCGCGAGCATCGTGCGCACCTCGTCGATCATCAGCGGCAGCGACCGCAGCCCGATCGCGGCGGTGGTGACCCATTCGTCCACTGGCAGGCGCAGCCAACCGGCGGGTTTGGTGAGCGTCGCGAGCGCGCCGGGAACGTCGGCGAACGGCGTGGTCCACGACACGAGCAGCGCGCTCACGAGGAGGATCACGGCGATCGACGTGGCGCGCAGCCAGTCGAGCGCGGCGCCGCAACCGATGGTGGAGCCGAGCACGTGCACGTTGGGCGGGCCACCGGCGATGAAGTTGATGCTGAGCCCCACCAATACGGCGATTGCGAACCAGCGGGGGAGCCGAGGACGCGCACCGAACGGCACCCGGCCCACCACCATGCCGACGGCGAGGGCAGCGGCAATCGCTCCGATCGTGCGCCATTCCGGCGAAATCGCGAGCGTCACGCCGATTGCCACGAGCGCCGCGATCTTCGTCGCCGCACTCACCCGGTGGAGCGGACCGGGCTTGGGGAGTACGCGGAACAGATGGATGCCGGCGGCGCGCGGCGGCCGCTCACCCGGAGCGATCGCGTGCGGTGCCGGTGGTGGCGACGCGGTGTCGTGCACCACCCGGCCGCCATCGAGCGTGATGCGGCGGTCGGCGATCGCTTCGGTGCCCTCGTG
>DASXZO010000062.1:0-51897 GCA_036501845.1 Acidimicrobiia bacterium
ACGCGCTCGCCCACTTCGGCGAGCACCGGTTCCCACGAGCTGTCGACGCGGCGGTTGATGCATTCCACCGACGCGAACCACGGCAACTGTCCGGTGCCGCACTCGGCCCAGTCGCCCACGTTCCCAATCGCCAGAGTCGGCACGCCGAGCGCGCCGGCGAGCATCGTGACGGCGTTGCGCGGCGCGATCACGAGATCGAGGGCGCGCAGCAGCGCGGCCACGCCGTCGAAGTCGTCCTTCAAATCGAGATCGGGCCAGCGGTGGATGCGCACACCGAAGCGGGCCTCGGCTTCCACGACCTCGCGTTCGCATTCGTCGTACTGCAACAGCACCAGTCGGATCGCGCCGTCGCGCGCGTGGCGCATGATCGGCGCCCATTCGTCGAGTCGCGTGTATTCGAGGCGGCGCTCCGACGTTCGGATCATGCTGCGCCAGGAGATGCCGACGTACGGTGCCGCGCCCACATCGTGCGCCAGGCGGCCTTCCCAGCGCGCCACTGCGTGCGCGTCGGCGTACAACCACGGCGTGCCCGTGAAGGCGCGGAGGTCGGTGCGGAGATGTTGGGTGGCACTGCCGGCCGCCACGACGACATCGGCCTCGCCATGTTGGGCCGAGGGCTCGTTGCCGGCCTCGGTCTGCTCGCGCATTTCGATACCAGGAAACGAGCGTGCGAACAGCGTGTGCACGCGCGGGTCGCACTCCACGATGGTGCGCGCCGCGCCCGCAGCGAGCTCGTCGTACATCGACGCGAACATCAGCTCGTCGCCGATGCCCTGCTCGCGGTATACGCACAGCGTGTGCCCGCTGAGCGACTCGCCCTGCCATTCCGGTGTGCCGCGCCAACGCCGGCTCGTCGGTTCGACGTCGAGTCGCGCGTCGTAGGCCCGCCAGCCGTCGGCGAGCCGGCCGACGTTGAGGAGCAGCGCGGCGCGGCGGACGACCACGTCGGGGTTCGTCGGGTCGAGTGCGAACGCCTTCTCGTGCTCGGCGATCGCCTCGTCGTAGCGCCGGCAGTGCGTGAGCATGGTGGCGTAGTTCGAATGGAGAATCGCCTCGTCGGGAAACAATTCGGCGGCTCGCCGGAAACAGCCGAGCGCAGGGTCGATCTCGCCCAGGTAGAAGAGCGTGTTGCCGAGCGTCGTCTCGATCGACACGTCGTCGGGTGCGAGGGTCCGCGCCCGCAGCAGCGCGGCGCGCGACGCGAGCAGGCGACCTTGCTCACGCAGCAGCTTGCCGAGCAGCATCAAGGCACCGGGATTGTCGGACCGCACGGCCACCGAGCGGCGGGCCGCGGCGACGGCCTCGTCGAGCGCGCCGCGTGCGTGCAGCACCATCGCGAGGTTGTGCCACGCGGCACCGAAGTCGGACTCGCAGGCCACAAGGTCGCGCAATACCTGTTCCGCAGCGTCGTTGTCGTCCACCCCGCGCAGCGCAAGTGCGTACTCGTTGAACGCGTCCCGTGTATCGGGGCGCGGCACGCCGTAGGCGCGCACCGCTACTCCGAGGTCGCGCGCCGCGCGCGCAAAGTCGCCGACGCGGTTGGCGGCGATGCCACGCATCGCGCGCACGTCGGGATTGTCGGGTGCCAGCTTCAACAGGGCATCGAGGTGACGCGCCGCGAGCGCGCCGTCGTCGCGCCCGAGCGCGTCCACGGCAGCCTCGAGGTGCTGCGTCGGCGTCGGCCTCGGCCGCGCGCGAGACGGCTTCCCGGCCCCCCTTGTTCCCATGTCGGTACCTCATCGGCACCGGTGCGGAGAGGGTTACGTCACGCGCGCGCTTCGAAGGCGACGGGCGCCGGGTGTTCGACGGAGAGTGGCGCGGCGCCGTGCCTCGCGGCCGCCGAGCGCGCGATCTCCCGCCCCACTGCCGTCAGTTCGCGTTCGATCACGGCCTGCTGGGCTGCGAGCCGCTCGAGGAGTTGGTGCACCTCGGGCACCAACGTCTTCGGTACCGGACCGAGGTCGTCGGGCACGTCCATCGAGGGCGCTCGCAGCGTGCGCAAGCGACCCTGCGCGATCAGTTCTTGGCGCTGGTCGATCTCGCCCGCGATCCGGGTGAGCACTGCATTCCAGCGGGCCTCTTCGGCGTGACGCGGCATCGACGTATCTCCTACCTCTTGTTCGCTCCGCTCACGGGCCGGTGGGCCTTCCCTAGCTCCGGACTCGCTGCCCGAGATCGTTGCTCGTAATCGCTCGGCCGGCCACGGTCTTCCACGCATCGTGGAGCGGGGCAACGAGGGCACGGGCTTCGGCCACCTTCGTCGCGTCCTTGTAGATGTTGGCGTCGACGAGCAGCTTGATGATGTAGTCGTACACCGCGATCAGGCTCGCGCCTTCGGGCCAGATGGTCACGTCGAGCTCGGTGCGGAGCTCGGTGACGATCGCCTGCGCGTTCGTGAGGCGCTTGTGCACCTCGTCGGTGTCACGCGCCGCGATCGCGCGCTCACCGCGCACCAAGTCGAGCGCGAGCCGGTCGTAGAGCATGATCAGCAGGCGTTCCGGGGAGGCCGTGAGCACCGAATCGGCGAGGAACGGGTTGGGCGTGGAAACGGCGGTCACAAGGTCCTAACTGAGCGTTGCGATCTGGCTGCTGAGGAAGCTGCCGGTGTTCTTGAGCTGCGCGAGCACGGCTTCGAGCGAGGCGAATTGCTGCTGCAGGCGCGTTTGGTATTGGTTCACCTGGTCGGTCATGTCGACGACGCGCTGGCTGATCAGCGTCTCGTTGTCGGTGTGCGCCTGCTCGGCCGAAGTGATGTAACCGGTGCTCGAGTCGGTGGCGTCCTGGATCACCTGGTCGAGCCGTGCGGCCACGCCGGGCGTGTAGGTGAACGTGCCGATGTTGCCGGTCTGCGTTCCCGAAACTTGGATCGCAAGACCCGCGAGCGTCGTGTCGGTCTGCGGCGCCGCGAGCGTCTGACCGAAGCCGGTCGCGGCAACGCCATTGATCGTGCCGGCCACGTCGGTGCCGGTACTCGTGGCGAAGGTCGATCCGTTCCACGCCACCTGCATCGAGGCCTGCGAGCCGTAGTTGGCCGTGTGGATTTGGAGATTGGAGCCGCTCACCACGGCGACGAGGCCGTTGCTCTGGTCGGAGAACGCCTTGTTCAAACCGGCCGCCACCGACGCGAGGGTGTCACCGGCCTGCACCGTGTACGCCGCGGCGATCCCACCCACTTGGGCGCGGATCGTGGTGCCCACCACCGGGAGTCCCGAACTCGTCGACGTGGCCTGCGACGCGGCGGTGGTCACGTTCACGGCGTATGTGCCGGAGCGGGTGGCGTTCGTGGCCGCGACGAACGACATCGCAGCCGATGTGGAAGAACCGCCCTGGGCGAAGAGCGTGGTCACGCCCGCAGGGTCGGCGTTGTAGGCCGTGGCGAACGCGCTCGCGTCGAACGTGTAGTTGCCGTTGTCGTCGACGGAGAGACCGGCGACGCCGGGGCTGGCCGGATCGGCTCCGGGCACAATGCCCGAGATCGCGTTGTAGAGGTCGGTGCTCAGGCGTTCTGCGGTGAGGTCGCCGGTGAGCGGCGAGGCGTTCTGCGACGTCGGGTCGTACGCTGTCGCGTTGGTGATCGCGGATTTCACCGCGTTCGCCGCGTTGACGATGCTCTGTACGTCGTTCGCAAGTGTCGTCTCGTCGTGTCCGACGGTGACGGTGACCGGGTCGGTCGATGTACTCACGAGGTTGACCGTCACGCCGGGAAGCACGTCGGCCATGCTGTTCGAGCTCGAGGTGATCTGGTAGGCGCCCGAACCACTGCCGACCGTGATCGACGCGTCGGTGCCTTGCGACAGCGCGGTGAGCCCGCCCACCTCGGTCGCACTGAACACGCTCGCCGCAATGCTCGGGTCGTTGCCCGCACCGCTTGACGTCGCGCCGATCTGCAGCCGGTAGGCGTTCGTGCCCACCTGCACCGCGGCCGCGGTCACGCCGGCGTTGGCATTGTTGATCGCGCTCACCACCGATTGCAGCGAGCCGTCACCGGCCGATACCACGCTGCCGGTCATGGTGCCGGCCTGCAGACCGCCGGCCAGGGTGGCCGTGATGTGGCCGGTGCCGGCGGTCAAGGAGATCGTTCCGCCGGAGAGCAGCGGAGTGGTGTTGCCGAACGTCTGGGCCGCGCCGCCGTCGACCGTGACGATGCCGTCGGTGCCGTGGAGTGCAGTGGCGTCGACCGTGAGGCCGAGTGCGGCAAGCGCGTTGCCACCGGTGACGCGGATCGTCGCGGCACTGCCTTGGCCCGTGGTGGCGAGCGAGAGCGCGCCGTTCGCGCCCACTGTTGCGGTGGCAGCGGCGCTGGCTGCGGTGAGCGCCTGCTGCACGGCCGCGGCGAGTGACGCGGCGTTGTAGGTACCCGACGCGAGCGTGAGGTTGTAGGTGGTGCCGTTCACCACCACCTGCAGCGTGTCGTCGCTGCCGTTGATCACGGTCGATGCACCGAGAGGAGTGGTGCCGGACTTGGCGGCTGCGGCGGAACTCTGCGTCACTTCGATGGTGTGCGAGCCCAGCGCGACGTTGGCGTCCGACGCGACGGAGGAGAAGCCGAGTTTCCCGCCGCCGGCAGCGACGAGGAATGTGGACGCGCTGGTCACGCTGTCGGACAGGCTCGCGATTGTGTTGTTCGAGCGCACGACTCCGGCCTGCGCAATGGCGTTCACGGTGAACGAGAGCGCACCCGTCATCGTCCCGCTGCCGGCCGACACGGTGGCGACGCTGTCGTCGCTCGACGTGCCGGTAAGGAGCTGCCAGTCGGATGCCTGCACCAACGCTTGCTCCGCGGTGGTGAGGTTCGACAGCGCGCTGCGGATGGTCGACCAACTGCCAAGTGCGTTGGCTTCGACTGTGCCCTGCGCTTGGACGGCGGCAACCTTCTGCTGCTCGACCGCGACGAGCTGACTGATGATCTGCTGGTCGTCGAGGCCGGTCCCGAGGCCCGAGATCGACAAGACACTCGCCGGGTTGGTGCTGCTGCCGCTCGTCGAGCTGGCTCCTGAGATGGAGACCACGTCTACTCCGTCCCTCGTCGGTGACCGCCCGCGACGCGGACAGTCACAGGCCGCGTTCCACCCGCCCGGTGACCAGGGCGGCTCCTACCTGCCCATCGGCAGGAGGAGCACGACCCTGATCAACCGGTTCCGGAGGAGAAGGGCGATGTCGAGTTACTGAAGGAGCTTCAGGATGGTCTGCGGAACCGCGTTCGCCTGGGCGAGCATCGAGGTACCGGCCTGCAACAGGATCTGGTCCTTGTTGAAGGTGACCATCTCGGACGCCATGTCGGTGTCCTTGATCGCCGACTCCGACGACTGCAGGTTCTGCGTCGTCACACCGAGCGCGTTGATCACCGACTGGAAGCGGTTCTGGAACGCACCCAGCGAACCCCGTGTCGTCGACACGCTCGTGATCGCAGCGTCGATCGCGGTGATCGCGGCTGACGCCGAACCGACCGATGCGAGACCGAGGCCCGACACGCCGAGTGCCGACGCGTTGAGCGAGGCGCCGAGGCTGACGGTGATGTACTGACCGGCGTTCGCGCCGACCTGGAACACCTTCACGAACGAGCCGTCGAGCAGCGTGTTCGAACCGAACGCGGTCTGCTGCGACTCACGTGTGATTTCAGCCGCGAGTGCGTTCACTTCCTGCTGGTCGGCCGCCGCCGCGTTGGCGTCGGTCGTACCGGTGTTCGAAGCCTGCACCGCAAGGTCGCGCATGCGGTTCAGCATGGAGCTGATCTCGTTCAGCGCGCCGTCTGCGGTCTGGATCACGTTCACGCCGTTCTGGGCGTTCTGTGATGCGACCTGCAGACCACTGATCTGCGCGTCGAGGCCGTTGCTGATCTCGAGGCCGGCTGCGTCGTCGGCCGCCTTGTTGATCCGGTAGCCGGACGACAGTTGCTCGACGCTCTCTTCGAGATTGTCGTTCGTGATGTTCAGATTGCGGTAGGCATCGAGTGCCATGATGTTCGACATGATGCGCATGAGCGCTCTCCTCCGTGATGGGTCCGTACTCGTCCGTGAGCACGAATGTCGCCGGCGACGTCACCGCCTCCGACTCGTGCTTCTATCGGCCTCGTGTGAGCAGCCTTGACAGGGTCCTCGTCGGCTCCGGGGCTGCGCAGGTAAGTCGTCGCGTCCGAGGTTCACCGAGCGTGTGCCGAACGACTCAAGGTCCAACGGCCCAGCGCGCGAACTCAGATGACGCGTCCTCCGGGTGTTCGCTTCAGACCGCGGTCTTGCGCAGATCGAGGCGTGCCGCCTTGTCCTGCACGGTTTCGGGATCAGAGTCGAGACGGGCGCGGTACGACGAGCTCGTAGCGACCTGTGCGTAGTACGTGGCCTTGCGGCGGGCGACGCGACCATTCGGGCGCGCTTCCTCGCTCACCTGGTCGGGGTCGAGATGCGCGTTCATACCGTCCTTCATCAACAGGAGCGCTTCGGCGCGCAGCTGCGACACGCGGCTTTCCGACACGCCGAGCTCGTCGGCGAGGTCTTGCATCGAACGCTCTTCGAAGAAGTAACCGATCACCACGAGGCGCAGACGGTCGGGGAGCGCAGCGACCGCGTCGGTGAGCACCGCGCGACGCTCGCGGGCGACGATCGTGTCCTCGGGGCTGTCGATGTCGCCCACGGCGATGAACGACTCGGCATCGCCGTCGAGCGCGAGCGACTCGTAATTCAACACAGTGGCGCGGTGCACGTCGTCGACGAGCTTGTGGACCACTTCGGGCTCGATCTGGAGCAGTTCGGCCACCTCTTCACCCGTCGGCGTACGACCGAGCTTGGATGTGAGTTCCTCCGTGGCCTGCTGCATACCGCGTGCCCGGGCGCGCACCGAACGGCTCGCCCAGTCGCGGCCGCGCAGCTCGTCGAGCAGCGCACCACGGATACGAGTGGATGCGAAACGGTCGAACGCGATGCCGCGGCTCTCGTCGAAGCTGCGGGCGGCCTGCGCCAGTCCGAGCATGCCGGCCGACACCAGGTCGTTGCGCGACACGTGGCCCGGCACACGGTGTGCGATCTCGCTCACCACGTAACCGACGAGCGGCAGGTGCTCCCGCACCAACTTGTCCTCGTACTGCTTGCGGGCTGCGTCGATCTTGTCGGTCTTCACGTTGGGAACTCCCTGCACGGTGTTTGCTGTCATTGAGAGTGTCGACAATTGCTTGACGAACTCTTGATGCAAACCCGAGGATGAATCACTGGGAGTGGTGGCGTCTCTTATCCTCCTGGGAGTGCACGAAGCCGTTGTCGCCGATGAGCTGCCGCTGGTGCGGGCCGGGATGCGGGCGGCGCTGACCACGCTCGGTGTCACTGTGGTGGCCGATACCCACTCGGGTCGTGACCTGACGTCACTCGCGGCATCGATTTCGCCGGGTCTCGTGATCGTGGGCGCGCTGGCCGACCATCACGAACTCGACACCGTGCAACGCATCACGGCTCAGCAACCTGCGCCCTTGGTCGTGGTGTTGCTCACCGTGGCGCGCGAGTCCGCCCTGGCCGGGCTCTTGGCCGCGGGCGCCGACGGAATCGGCCGGCGCAGCGGGACCGTCGACGAGATCGGCGATGTCGTTCGTCGCGTGCTCGACGGCGAGCGAGTGGTGGCCCCGTCGCTCACCGAGAGCCTGTCGGGCGCGTTCGCGGAGATCGATCTCGATGCCGTCGAAACCAACGGCGACGATTCACCGCTGTCGGCCCGTGAGCGCGAACTGCTCGTGTTCCTCGCGCAGGGCCGCAGCAACAAGGAGATCGCCGACGAGCTGTCGCTGTCGCTCGCCACGGTGAAGTCACACCTCGTGCGCATGTACGCCAAGCTCGAGGTCGGCACGCGTGCCGACGCCTTGGCCGCTGCTGTCAGTCGCGGCCTGCTCCGCTGACGCTGTCACACTTGCCTCGCCTGCGCTCGGCGGCGACCTCCCTGCGCACGCATCTCACTCGTGACATCAGGGTCACTCGAGTGCGGCACGACGGCAGTTATCTGCTCTTGCCCGGACCGGCCGAGAGCGTCTGGGAACGGGCCGCGAGGTTCGCCATGCCCATCTCGCGCGCTAGGCAACTGAGCTGATCAATGATCCGAGTCTCAACCGGGACGTCACTGTCGGCGAGCATCTGGCAGAGCATCTCGAGCGCGACTCCTGGCTCATTCGCATCGATCAACTCGTCGATGACGGCTACTTCCGCCGCGGTGAACCTTCCTGCTACAGCAATCAAAAGACCGCGGGCTCGCCCGCGCATGTCTTCGTAGTACGTAGCGTCGAAGCGGTCGCTCACGACTTTTGTCGAAACGGAAGTCGCCGGAGCCGGACCGCAGAGCGGGCCAACGTCGCAACCGCACCGGCTTCCAGGTCCACCGCGAGGTCAGGCAGGTTCATCACCAACAGTTCGGCTTGCTCGGTCGGTGTCAGCTCGTTCTGGTGTCGGAGTAAGACGAATGACGGCCTGGCGCTCCCGCGACGCGCCAGAATTGCGCCGAAGTCAGTGTCGCTCGACACGATGATCTGGTGTTGTTCAGCTGCGTACTCGACGACCTCATCGTCGGATGCCTGATGCATACCAACATCGAACACGTGCACAGCGTCGTGCCCAGCGTTACGCAGCATCGCCGCCACGCGCGGCGAGAGGTTCGCGTCGACCAGGCAGTCTCACGCAGGCCGAGTGAGTGGTAGCTCGCGCTCGCTCACCGCGGCCGAGCCATACTCGAGCGCGGCGTAAATGTCGTCCGCTTCGAGGTACGGGTAGTCGGCGAGTACGTCATCGACGGTTCGAGCCGCCGCGAGCTGGCCGAGCACCGCGCTCACCGTCACACGCGTGTCGCGTATGCATGGCAGCCCACCCATGCGTCCGGGATCAACGGTGATCCGGTCGTACGCCATTTCCCAACGATATGTTGCGTCGACCGCCACCGAATGCCTGATTCCCAAAGGTCGGAGCCGCAGGTTGGAGCCGGACAGGGGATTCGAACCCCTGACGCCGGGAGGCGGCTTGTCACCTCGAATCGGAAAAACGCGCCAACCGCGCAGACGCGCGCGCACTCGGCGGCGGTGTTCGCAACCGTTGTCATTGCTCGTCCGTGCCTCTCGCTCGCGCTGCTCCGGTCGCCGCGCCTTCACCAGTGTCGGACCGGGTCGAAAGGCCTATGAGCGCACCTCTTCACAGGCGCGCGGTCCCGCCGATGGGGGATCTGCGGGTTTCAGGGAGAGGGTATGCAGCAGGAACTCGGCGACGTCTCAAACATCCTCTGGCGTGAACGCAGGCTGCTCGAGCTGCTCGTGTTCAAGCTCGAGGAGGAGCAGCTCGTGCTGGCCTCGGGCCGAGCGCGCTGGTTGAGTCACGCCACACGTGAAGTCGAGTCGGTGCTCACCGAGATCAAGCGGCTCGAGCTCGACCGCGCCGTGCACGTCGAGGCGCTGGCTCAGCTCCTCGCGCTCGATTCGAACCCCACGCTGCGCCAACTGGTCGAGGCCGCGCCCGATCCGTGGAGCGGGATCTTCGACGATCACCGCATCGGCCTGCTCGAACTCGCGCAGGAGATCGACGGTGTGGCGCGCTCGAACCGCGACATGCTCAGCCGCGGTCAGCAGGCGGCGCGTGAAGCGCTCGCATCGATGGGCGAAATCGAGCTCGACGGCTACACGCCGCGCGGTCAGACCGACGTCATGGTGGACCGCGCCGCGGTGCTGCGCATCGTCGACGAGGCGATGTAGAGGTGTCGCGATGAGCGATTTCTCCGGCCTGAACATCGCGCTCACGGGTCTCTACGCGTCGCAGCGCGCGCTGATGGTCACGGGTCAGAACGTCACCAACGCCAATACCGACGGCTATTCGCGTGAAGCGGTCGACCTCGAACCTGTCGACGGCGTGTTCGGGCCGAGCTTGTGGACGAATAACAGCTCGGCGCCCGGCGGTGGAGTATCGGTCACCGGCGTCACGCGATTTCGCGCCGAGTACCTCGAAGTGAACGCGGCGCTCGCACGCGGCGCGCAGAGCCAGCTGTCCACGAGCAGCGCGACGTTGTCGAGCATCGAGACGATGTTCGGCGAACCGAGTGACGACTCGCTCGCTGCGGGCCTCGACGGCCTCTGGTCGAGCTTCGCGGCTGTGGCGAACAATCCGTCCGACCCGGGTGCGCGCGCCGCGCTGCTGGCGCAGGGCACCACCGTGGCGAGCACGTTCAACTCGATGTCGTCACAGCTGACCCAACTCAGCAGCGACTCGCTCAGTCAGTTGAGCGCGCTCACGTCGGAGATCAACACGACCGCAGCGAACATCGCTTCGCTCAACGGCCAGATCGGCCAGGCAACGCTGTCCGGCTCCGACCCGAGCGCGCTCGAAGACCAGCGCGACTCGCTCGTGCAACAGCTCGCCACCGACGCCGGCGCCACCGTGAGGCCCGGCGCCAACGGCACCGTCAACGTGTTCGTGGGCGGGTCGGCGCTCGTGAGCGGCCAGCAGGCCGAGACGCTGGCGCTCGACACGTCGGGCTCGTCGGTCTCGCTCGACTGGGTGAATGCGGGCCACGCGGCGCTCGTCACGAGCGGCACCGCGGGTGGCCTGCTCAACACGATCAACACTGTGGTGCCGGGGTACCAGCAGTCGCTCAACACCGTCGCCATGCAGCTGAAGAGCGATGTCAACACGCTCCACTCCGCGGGTGTGGGACTCGATGGAAGCACCGGCCTCAACTTCTTCGACGGTACGAGCGCGGCCGACATCTCGTTGTCGGCCGACGTGGCCGGCCAACCCGACAAGATCGCTGCCGGTGCCGCGAGCGGTGGCTCGCTCGACGGGAGCGTCGCACTGCAACTCTCCGACCTCGGTCAGTCGGCCACTGGAGCCGACGCCCAATACCGGGCGCTGATCGCCAACCTCGGGGTCGACTCGCAGGGCGCGCAGCGCAACTCGACGATGCAGGACGCGACCGTCCAGCAGATCGACGCGAGTCGCCAGAGCGTTTCCGGCGTGAACACCGACGAAGAGATGGTGTCGATGGTGCAGTTCCAGAACGCCTACAACGCGTCGGCGCGCTTTTTGACCACGATCGACCAGATGCTGGACACCTTGGTGAACCACACCGGTGTCGTGGGTATGTAGGAAGACTGCGATGTCCTCGATCTCCCGTGTCACGCAAATGTCGATTGCCGACAATGCCACCGCCAACCTCCAGCAGGCGCTGGCGAGTCTCGGCGATATCCAGAACGAGATCTCGTCGGACAAGCGCATCAATGTGCCGTCCGACGACCCTGTGGGCACGGTCACCGCGCTGCAAACCCGCAGCTCGATCGGGCTCAACACTCAGATCACCTCGAACATCAACGACGCCACAGCCTGGCTGGCTTCAGCCGACAACACGCTGAACTCGATCGTCACCCAACTCACGTCGGCGCGCACGGCGGCGGTGCAGGCCCAGGACGGCACGCTCGACCAATCGGGCCTCCAAGCTCTCTCCCAGCAGGTCGACGGCATCCGCCAGTCGGTGCTCGGTCTCGCCAACACGCAGTACAACGGCCGGGCGATCTTCGCCGGCACGGCGAGCGGGCCGGCGTACGACGCGTCGGGCAACTACGTCGGCACGTCGGCAAGCATCGAACGCACGGTGTCGCCCGGCGTGCGCATGCAGGTGAACGTGAACGGCGACACCGCGTTCGGCGCCGCAGGCTCCGACATCTTCACGGCGTTGACGAACCTGTCCACCGCGATCAGCTCGGGCGATCCCACCGCGATCGGCTCGGCGATGTCGGCGCTCGACACCAGCACGAAGAACGTATCGACGAGTCTTTCCAACGTCGGCGCGAGCGAGCAGCGGCTCAGCGCGCTGAAGAGTCAGAACACCAGTGACGCGCTCACGCTCCAGCAGACGTTGTCGAACGTGGAGGAGCCCGACCTCACCCAGGCCGTCATGCAGATGCAGATGCAGCAGAACGCCTACCAGGCCGCGCTCGCCGTGACCGCGCGAGTGATCCAACCCAGTCTCGTGAACTTCCTGACCGCGGGGACATGATGCAGCCGACTTCTCTCGTCACCGACGCACCGCTTCGGGCGTCGCTCCATTTCGCAGCCGGAATCCCCGGGTTCCCGCACCTGCGCGCGTTCACCATGGAACGGTGGGGTGGCGACGAATCGCCGTTCATGACGATGACGGCCGACCAGGACCCCGACGTGGGGTTCGTGGTGGTGTCGCCGTTCCTCTACTACCCCGACTACGAGTTCGACCTCGACGATGCCACGGCCGAACGGCTCGGCGTGTGCGCACCCGACGACGTGCACGTGCTGTGCATCGTGACGTTGTACGAGCGTCCCGAGGACGCCACCGCGAACCTGCTCGGCCCAGTGGTGATCAACGTCCGCAACGGCGAGGCCTGCCAGTCGGTGCTCCCCCACGCGGTGTATTCGGTACGCGCCCCGCTCGCGAGGGCTGCGTAACTACACCGGGTCGGCGGTGGGGGTGTTCGGGAGCGCGTCGTCGAGCACGTGGTCGCGCGCCGACGCGGCGGCCGCCTTGTTCGACTGCTGCAAGCTCGCGAATACCTCTTCGCGGTGCACGTCGACCGAGCGGGGAGCGCGGATACCGAGACGCACTTGGTCCCCTCGCACCTCCAACACGGTGACGACGATGTCGTGACCGATCATGATGCTCTGATTGGCACGCCTCGTGAGTACGAGCACGGGGTCCTCCCTTCCTTGGTGGCCGCCGTGGCCGCGCCCAGCATAAGGGCCTGCGCTCGTGCTGCGCCACTATCACCGCGATGTGGTGCGGCACGCGCGCGCCTTCACGACTTCCTTACGCGTCGAGCACCGACGCGAGCGGCACACCGGTGATGCCGATTGCGCGCGCGACCGCGTCGTTCACTACTTCGCCGGCGTGCGTGTTGATACCGCCGGCCAGCGCGGGGTCGGCTGCGCACGCGTCACGCACACCTTTCGTCGCCAGATCCACCACGTAGGGCAGCGTCGCATTCGTGAGCGAGTAGGTGGATGTGTGCGGCACTGCGCCGGGCATGTTGCCCACCGCGTAGTGCAACACGCCGTGACGCAGGAACGTGGGTTCGGAGTGCGTGGTTTCGTGAATGCCCTCGATGCTGCCGCCTTGGTCGATCGCGACGTCGACGATCACCGATCGCTCCTGCATGGCGGCGATCATCGCGTCGGTGACGACGCGCGGGGCGCGGCCACCGGGTACCAGCACTGCGCCGATCACAAGATCGGCGTCGGCAACCGCGCGCGCGACGGCGCCCACGTTCGACGCGAGGGTCATGATGCGGCCCTTGTGGATCTGGTCGACCCAGCGCAGGCGGTCGAGGTTGCGGTCGAGCAACAGCACTTCGGCTTCCATGCCCTGCGCGATCCACGCGGCATTCCAACCCACGTTTCCGGCGCCGAGCACCACCACCCGTGCCGGCCGCACGCCGGGTGCACCGCCCATCAGGATCCCCTTGCCACCGTGGCGGCGCTCGAGGAAATGGGCGCCGATCTGCGGCGCCATGCGCCCGGCGACCTCGCTCATCGGCGCGAGCAGGGGCAACGAGCCGTTGGCGAGCTGCACCGTCTCGTAGGCGATACCGGTGGTCTTCGCCTCCAGCAGCGCGCGGGCCACCTCGGGGTACGCGGCCAGGTGCAGATAGGTGAACAGCACGAGATCGTCGCGCAGGAAGCGGTACTCGTCGGGCTGCGGTTCCTTCACCTTGAGCACCATGTCGGCGCGTTCCCACACCGCGGCGGCGTCGTCGACGATCTCGGCGCCGGCCTGCGCCAGTGCTTCGTTCGACACGGAGCTGTCGATACCGGCGCCGCGCTCCACGATCACGGCGACGCCGTGGTGCGCGAGCTCGGTCACGCCGTCGGGCGTGATCGCAATGCGGTGCTCGTCCGGCTTCAGCTCTTTCGGTACGCCCACAGTGGTCATGTCACCTGACCTCGCTTGCTTCCGCCGCGGCGATCGGAGCAGCACGGGAGCGACGGAGGAGCGACCCGTGTGCGCAGTGAGCTCGCCGTTGAGCGCAGCGAAACAAATTCAACGCGTCCCCCAGCTGTAGGTCTGTTTTTCGAGGCGGAGGTACATGAACGTCTCGGTCTCACGCACGCCGGGCATGCGGCGGACCTCGTTCATCAACGTGAGGAGATGATCGTCGTCCTCGCACACCATCTCGGCGAGCAGGTCGAAGCTGCCCGACGTGTACACCACGTAGTCGATCGCGGTGATCTCGGCGAGCGAGCGCGCGACTTCGGTGGTGTCGCCCGTGGTGCGCACACCGATCATCGCCTGGCGACGGAACCCGAGCCGTAGCGGGTCGGTGACCGCAACGATCTGCACGACGTTGGTGTCGACCAGCCGTTGCACGCGCTGGCGTACCGCGGCCTCCGACAGCCCGACCTCGGTTGCGAGCTTGGTGTACGGCGTACGGCCGTCGCGCTGCAGTACGTCGATCAACGCCTTGTCGACATCGTCCGGTGCTGGGCTCGTGGTCACGCCGCCCTCATCGAGTCAAGGCACCGCACAGGTCGGTGAAGGCGTCGACGTAGCGATCGACGTCCGCCTCGTTGTGCTGCACCGACAGCGTCCACTGCTCTTCGTCGCCCGGCGTCAAGAACACTCCGCGGTTCACCATCCACGGATACGACGCCGCGTAGAGCCCCAGGTTCGTGTCGAGGAAGTCGCGGTAGTTCGTGAGCGGCTCGGGGCGATACGTGACGCAACCCTTGGCGCCGAGGTCGACGGTGTGCGCGGGAAGCCGGTTGTCGGCGAGCGCCTTGGCACACCCGGTGGCCAGGCGGCTGCCGAGCTGCGCGAGATACACGTAGGCGTCGGGCGTGAGCACGTCGTTCAGCGTGGCCAGGGCGGCCGCCGCCACCAGCGGGTTGCCGTTGAACGTGCCCTGCTGCGCCGCGCCGTGCTCGATCGTGGCCATGATCTCGCGCACACCGCCGAACGCCGCGCCGGGCGTGCCGCCGAAGGTTGCCTTGGCCACGCACGTGAGGTCGGGCCGCACGCCGTAGCGCTCGCCGGCGCCGCCGCGAGCGAGCGCGGTGCCCGTCTTTACCTCGTCGTAGATGAGCACGCAACCGTGGCGGTGCAGCAAGTCCTTCAGGCCCTGCAGGTAGCCGGGCTTCGGCTCGGCGATGCCGATGTTCATCATCACCGGTTCGAGGATGAGGCACGCGATCTCGCCGCCGCGCTCGTCGAGCAGGTTCTCCAGCACGGTCAGGTCGTTGAACGGCACCACGTGCGTGTAGTCGGCGAGCCACTTCGGAGTGCCGAGCGACATGGGTGTGGTGGCAGGCTGGTCGCGACCACCCAGCGCGTCGGCACCCGGTACCACCGAGAACATCACCGTGTCGTGATGACCGTGGTAGCTGCCTTCGATCTTCACCACGTGATCGCGGCCCGTGTAGGCGCGCGCGACGCGGATCGCGTGCATCGTGGACTCGGTACCCGAGTTGCAGAACCGCAACTGTTCCATGTCGTAGCGGTCGCAGATCACCTCGGCCAGTTCGACCGTTTCGGGCGTGGGTGCGGCGAAGTGGGTGCCGCTGTGCGCGGCACGCGTGATGGCCTCGGCCACCTTCGGGTGCGCGTGGCCGATCACCATGCAGCCGAAGCCGCCGTGCGTGTCGACGTACTCGTTGCCGTCCACGTCCCACAGCCGCGAGCCCTTGCCGTGCGTGAGGTAGATCGGATACGGGTCGCCCTGCTGGAACGAGGAGCCAACGCCCATCGGCATCGAGTTCAGGGCGCGCTCGAACCACTGCTTCGACTGCGGCGTGCGCTCGAGCAGGCGCGCCGACTCGGACGCGGCGATCTCGGCCGCGCGGGCGTTCAAGCGCTCGACGTCGATGCCAGTATCGGTATTGGTATTGGTGTCGTTACGAGTTGTGGTCTTGGCGTCCGCAGACACAGTTCTCACCCAATCAGTGCTTGATCATCACGTGCTTCAGCTCGCTGTAGTGCTCGAGCGAGTACGCCGACATGTCCTTGCCGTAGCCCGACTGCTTGAACCCGCCGTGCGGCATCTCCGACGTGATCATGATGTGCTGGTTCACCCACACGCAGCCGAAGTCCAGTGCCTTGGTCATGCGCATCGCCCGGCCCACGTCGTGCGTCCACACCGACGCCGACAAGCCGTAGTCGACGCCGTTCGCCCACGCGATCGCTTCGTCGTCATCGGTGAAGCGCTGCACCGACACCACTGGCCCGAACACCTCGCGCTGCACGATCTCGCTGTCTTGGGCGGGATTCACCACCACCGACGGCGCGTAGTAGTAGCCCGGCCGGTCGAGGCGGTCGCCGCCCACGGTCACTTCGGCTCCGCCGGCGACGGCGCGCTCCACCATGGCGGCGACACGCTCCTGTTGGTTGGCGGAGATCAGCGGGCCCATGGCCACGTCGGGATCGAAAGGGTCGCCCACGTTGATCTTGGCGACCGCGTCGTCGAGCAACGGCACGAGCGACTCGAAGGCGCGCGTGCCTGCGATCACCCGGCACGGCGCGGTGCAGTCCTGGCCCGAGTTGTAATACGCACCCTCGCTGAGTGCCCCGACCACTGCCTCGACGTCGGCATCGTCGAACACGATCACGGGTGCCTTGCCGCCGAGCTCCAGATGCACCCGCTTCAGCGTGTCGGCCGCGTTGCGCGCAACGAGCTTGCCGGTGTTGACGCTGCCGGTGATCGACACCAGCCGGATGTCGGGGTGACGGACGATCGCGTCTCCAGCGGTCGCGCCGCGTCCGGTGACCACGTTGAGCACACCGGGCGGCAGCACCCCACTCGACAGTTCGGCGAACTTCAACAGCGACAGCGGCGTGAGCTCCGACGGCTTGAGCACCACGGTGTTGCCCGTGGCGAGCGCGGGGCCGAACTTCCACACCGCCATGTTGAGCGGGTAGTTCCACGGCGCGATGCCGGCGACGACACCGAGCGGATCGCGCCGCAGGTAGCTCGTGTGGTCGTCGAGGTACTCGCCGGCGGCCTTGGCATCCATGTTGCGGCAGGCGCCGGCGTAGAAGCGCAGGTTGTCGATCGACAGATCCATCTCGATGCCGATGATCGACTTCGGCTTGCCGACATTGCGCATCTCGATCTCCGAGAGCTCGTCGACGTTGTCCTCGATGAGCTGGGCCAGCGCAAGGAGGGCCTCACTGCGGGCCCGGGGCGTGCGGGCCGACCACTCGGGGAACGCCCCGGACGCGGCCCGCACCGCGGCCTCGACCTCGGCCGCACCCGAGTCGGCGACGCGGGCGATCTCCTCGCCGGTAGCGGGGTTGACCACGCCGTCGGTGGTCGCAGCGGCGACGAACTCGCCGCCGATGAAGTTGCCCTCGGCCACGATTCTCTCCTCGGTCCGGGCTGGCGATTCCTTGACATGATGCGTCGCCGGGGCGCGCTCCCACAAGGGAATCCGCAGTACAGCACCGAGATTGCCACGAAATCCGTGGCTGGAGGGGGATCGAGCTACGCGATCCGCATCAATTGGCCAGAAGGAGCCGCGGGATCGTCACGCTCAGCACTCGTAGCTCCACGGCGCCGCCCCTTGCCACTGGTACAACACCCAGGCCACCTGGTCCTGGTCCCAGGCCGAGGCATGGTCGGGACGCACACCGATGAGCCCAGGCATGCCGGCGTGAGACGCGCTGATGTTCCAGGTGGTGGGGGCGAACTGGTAGGCGCCGTAGTAGCCGCCGGGGTTGACGGCCCCGTAGTCGCCGCGGCTCTCGTGGTTGCGCACGCACGAGAGGAAGGGGTCGCCGTGGTGCGGGTTCGTGCCCGCAGGTGACGGTGGTGGCGGCGTGCTCACGGGCTGCGTGCTCGATGGCGGTACGGGCGGCGGGGTCGTGGTGTGCGCGCTGGCGCTGCTCGGCGGCGTGGTGTGCGCACGCTGCGCGGCTGCCTCGGCGGCGTTCGCCTGCGCCGCGCGCGCCGCGAGCTCTTCGCGGTAGGAGCGCTGGGCCGACGCGAGATCGCGGTTCAACGTCTGCGTGCGGGCCGCGAGCTCGTTGACGAGCGCACGTTGCGCTCGTTGTTGTGAGTCGAGCCGGTGCTCGGTGTCGAGCATCGTCGTGCGCACCTGCACGTAGTGGTCCATCGCCGAGTTGGTGGTTGCGGCGGCTTGTTGCAGGATCACGCTTTCGCTTGCTTCGTCGAGCGCGTCGGAGGCGTTCATCGGAACGGTGACCGAACCTTGCGTGTAGCGCGCGACCGCTCGCCGTACCGCGAGCCGGTGCTCGGCCGCGTACTCGCGCTCGACGTGGGCGCGCTCGGTGCGCAGATGCGCGAGGTCGGCGTCGATGGCGTGCAGACGCGTGGTCGCCGTGAAGTACTGGTTGCCGAGTTGGTTGACCTCGGCGCTCACCGCGGCAAGTTCGCGCGCGGGATCAGCGGCCGACACCGGAGCGCTCGCGACTGGTGCGAGTACTGCGGCGGCGACGAGGGCGCCAACGAACGCGACGCGCGCAGTCCACGGAGGCGGCTGCATCGCGGGGCGACGCTAGCGAGAGGTTCGAACGGCGAAGAAATTGCAGCACGACACCGGCTCCACGTACCGATTCCGAGGCTGGGGATAACTTCCAAACATGACCGCAACGACCTGGACGTACACCGACGGCGACTACCCGCTGCCCTTGCCGCACGACGCCGCGGCAATGCACACGGTTGCCGACAAGGTGATCATCGTGACGGGTTCGGGGCGCGGGATCGGGCGAGGAATGGCGCTCCACCTTGCCAAGGGCGGTGCCAAGGTTGTGGTCGCGGAGTGGAAGCCCGACCTGCTCGACGACGTGCTCGGTGAGCTCGGTGCGATGGGCGCCGACGCGCTCGGTGTGGTCACGAACATCATGGATCACGCGCAGATCGACGCGATGGTGGCCACCACGATCGAACGCTTCGGTCGCGTCGACGGCCTCATCAACAACGCGCAGACGTTCCGCCCGATGCATGACCTCGCCACGGTCGGCGACGAAGACCTCGACGTCTTCTACACGTCGGGTGTGAAGGGCACCACGTGGGCGATGCAAGCGGTGTATCCGCACATGGCCGCGCAACGCTGGGGCCGCATCGTGAACTTCGCGTCGTCGATGGGGATCACGGGCGGCCGCGGTTTCGCCGCGTACAACGCGTCGAAGGAAGCGATCCGCGCGGTCACACGCACCGCGGCGCGCGAGTGGGCGATGGACGGCATCGTGGTGAACTGCATCGCGCCCGCAGCAGCAACGCACAAGGGCGCGGGCGCGCAGCAGAGTGAGGGCTACCGCCAGTTCATCGAGAGCTGCCCGATGCGCCGCCAAGGTGATCCCGAATGGGATCTCGGCCCGCTGGCCTGGTTCCTGTGCTCGGACGCCTGCCGCTACGTGACTGGTCACACGTTCATGGCCGACGGCGGCGCCTTCATGTGGGCGTAGCGATCGACGATGGCTGACCCCAAATGAGTGACACCGGCACACGTCTGTCGCCCGAAAGGCTGTTCCGCTACCAGGCCGCGGGCTGCCGCCTACCGGAATCGCCGTCCCCGTTCTACGCCGTGTTGCTCGACGCGCTCGCCGACGACTGTGCGGCGGGCAACACCAGCGTGATCGGTCTCATGGACCAGACGCCGTGCACGGTCGAGGCCGCGCCCGCGCTGCGGCTACTCGGCGGGGTGCAACGTTGTGTGCTCGACGGGGCCGCATCACAACTTGCAGCTGCGTGGCCCGCGGAGGGCGCGAGCGGCGACACCGCAGTGGCGCACGACGCGCTCGTTGCGTTGTGCGCCGACCCGCCACCTGCGTTGCGCGCGGCGCTTGAGTGCGATCCGCAGACCAACGAAGTGGGCCGGGCTGCTGCGCTCGCGCCGGGTCTGGCCGAGATCACGCGCCGCACCGGGTTGCCGATCCGTTTGCTCGAGATCGGTGCCAGCGCGGCGTTGCTCAGCCGGCTCGATCACTTTCGCTACGAGGCGACCAACGCGCGGTGGGGCGACGCGGCCTCGAAGGTGCGCTTCGACTACGACGCGGCGTTGCCGTTCGACACCGCGCCGGTGATCGTGGAACGGCACGCCTGCGACCTACGCCCGATCGACGCCACCACAGCCGACGGCGCGCAGCGGCTGCTCTCGTATTGCTGGCCCGACCAGACCGTGCGGCGCAACCGGCTACGCGCCGCGCTCGAGATCGCCGCCGCGTTGCCGGTGACGATCGACGCGGCGTCGGCCGACGATTGGCTCGACGAACACTTGCGCCCGCTTGACGGCACTGTCACCGTGCTCATGCACTCGATCATGTGGCAGTACTTGCCCAATCCGGTGCAGCAACGCATCGAGCAGCTGCTGCGCGAACGAGGTGCTGCGGCCACTGCGCGCGCCCCGCTCGCTCGCCTGGCGTTCGAGCCGGCGCCCGAAGTGGTGCACGCCGAGGTGTCGTGCACGCTCTGGCCCCGCGGTGAACGGACCGTGCTCGCCCAAAGCGGCTACCACGGCCCCCCAGTCACCTGGATCAGCTGATCTATGCGTCGTTTGACTTGCATATTGCAAGTCAAACGACGCATAGGAGCTAAGAGAGAAGTCTGTTGAGGGCGGTGATGGCGCGGGGGATGGCGGAGTCGTAGCCCTCGGACTCGATGCGAGGACCGAGCAGCTCGAGGTCGTAGTCGCCTGCGTATCCAGCTGCTTCCAGCGCGGCGAGGATGCGCGCCAGTGGGATGTCGCCGTCGCCAGGCACGAGTCGATCCGGCGTGCAGCGCGTGCCGACCTTGTAGTCGCTCACTTGCACGAGCGCGAGCGTGTCGACCGCGTCGGCGATCGTCGCGTAGAGGCCGCGCTCACCCCAGCACGCGTTGATCTCCATGCACACGCCTGTGCCGGCTCTGCGGGCGAGGTCGCTCGCGTCGCGCAACGTGTGCACGAACCCGATGTCGGCGCGCAATGCGTGCGTGTGCTCGAGCGCGAGAGTGACCTCGAGGTCGGCGGCGTGCGAAGCGATCGGTGCCATCGCTTCGCACCAGGCGTCGGCCGCCTCTTCCCACGAGAGTGCGCCGGCGACGCCGGTGGTGCACACGAGGCGCGGCGCACCGAGGCGAGCCGCGGCATCGATCGCGCGTAACAGGCGTTGGCCGCGCGCCGGCCAGCTCGATGGCTCGGCGAGCACGAACGAACCGAGGCCGATCATGTTCGTCGCGTCGATCGTGCCGTCGTCCACCGACCGCTCGACGAGGGCGAGCCCGGCGTCGAACCCATCGGGATGAGCCTCGAGCTTCGCCACCGAGATGCCCACGCGACGGATGCCGTGCCGCCGCCAGAACTCGAGCTGCCCGGCGAGGTCGAGTTCGAACATGCAGATCGCCGACACCGAGACGCGGGCGTTGCGAGGTTGTGTGGCGTTCACCCGAGTACCACTCCTCGGGCGATGCTGCTCCCGCCGTCGAGTTGCAGGTTGATCCCGGTGACGAACTCCGATTCGCGGCTGGCGAGGTACACGGCGGCAAGCGCGACGTCGTCGGCGGCACCGAGGCGCGTGAGGTGCATCGCGGCGTAGCGCGCGCGCCGTTCGGGCTCGTCGTCGAGATTTGCGTCACGCCGCTCGTTCACCACGTAACCGGGGCTGATCGTGTTGCAGCGGATGTTGTGCTCGGCGTAGTCGACTGCGATCGCGCGCGTCAGGCCGTTCATTGCCGACTTGCTCGCGATGTACGCCGTGAAGCCTTTGCTCGCGCGCTCGGCCTGGCGTGTCGAGATGTTCACGATGGCGCCGTGTCCGTGGCTGAGCATGTGCGGGATTGCCGCGCGGCAGAGTTGGAAGGGAACGGTGGCGTTCAGCAGCAACGCGTGCGCCCACGCTTCGTCGCTCACGTTCTCTATCGGCCCGTCGGTGTGGCCCGCCGCGGCCGCGTTGTTCACGAGCACGCTGATCCCGCCGAGGGCGTCGGTTGCGGCGGCCACAAGCGTGTCGCACGCGCCGTGGTCGTCGAGGGTGACGGGCACGAACGCGGCGTCACCGCCGTCGGCGACGATCTGGGCGACTACCGACGCCCCGCGCGCCTCGTCGCGACCCGTGATGCACACCGCCGCGCCTTCGGCGGCGAAGCGCACCGCGATGGCGGCTCCGATACCGGCCGTCGAGCCGGTGATCAGCGCCCGCTCGCCCCCGAGTCGCATGCGCCGCTGCGGGTCAGCCGCGCGGGGGCGCGTCGTCGCCCTTGGTGAGCACCTCGACGCCGTCGTTCGTGACCAGCACCGTGTGTTCGAACTGCGCCGACGCCAAGCCGTCGGCTGTGGGCGCGGTCCAGCCGTCGCGCCAGATCCGTCCGAGCTCGAACGTGCCGACGTTGATCATCGGCTCGATGGTGAACGTCATGCCCGGAGTCATGATCTCGTTGGCGGTGCGGTCGTAGTAATGCGGCACGGATGGCGCGGTGTGGAACTCGTCGCCGATGCCATGCCCCACGAACGTGCGCACCACCGAGAAGCCCTCGGCCTCGGCGTAGTTCTGGATTGCGCGCCCGATCGCGTGGATCGGCGCGCCCGGCCGCACCTCGGCGATGCCGAGCCACATCGAGTCGTGCGTGACGCGTACGAGCCGCTGCAGCTCCTCGTCGACGTCGCCGACGAGGAACGTGGCGCTGGTGTCGCCGTGTACGCCGTCGAGGTAGATCGTGATGTCGCAGTTCACGATGTCGCCGTCGGCGAGCGGCCGGTCGTCGGGGATGCCGTGGCAGATGATCTCGTTCACCGACGTGCAGAGCGACTTCTCGTAGCCCTTGTAGTGCAGCGTGCTCGGGTAGCCGCCGAGCGCGATGTAGGTGTCGTGCGCGAGCTGGTCGAGTTCGTCGGTGGTGACCCCCGGTGCCACCGCGGCGCCGACCGTGGCGAGCACCTTGGCCCCTGCTGCGCCGGCTGCCCGCATGCGCGCGGCAAAGCTGCCGGGCGCGAACGGGCCGGGGCGCGCACCACCGTCGCGCACGTAGGGCGGGCGCGGGATCTCGAGCGGCACGACCCGGGGAGGTGAGACGTGGCCGGGCCGGACCGCGTTGGGCCGGTCGATGGTGCCCACGCCGGCAGCGCCGTGCTCGGACCCGGAGGCCCGCCGGCGGACGTGGCGTCGTTGCTGCTGTCGCTTGTTCATTGCCTTCACTTGCTCACTTGTGGTTGATCATCCAATCGGCGGATCCCGAGAAGTATTCCAGCATCGCGCTCCGGGCCGGTTCGACAACGGCGACGTCGTCCAGCGCCGCCGCCATGGCCGCGAACCAGGCGTCGCGCTCGGCCAGCCCGATCTGCACGTGAGCGTGGCGCATGCGCAACCGCGGATGGCCGCGCTCGTCCGAATAGGTGGTGGGCCCGCCGAAGTACTGCGCGAGGAACAGGGCCAGGTGACGGCGCGAGTCGCCGAGGTCGGCGGGATACAGCGGCCGCAGCACAGGGTCGTGTTCGACGCGCGTATAGAAGGAGTTGACCAGCGAGTCCATGCCCGCCTGGCCGCCCACCAGCTCGAAGACAGTGGAAGGCACGCCGATATCGTCCCACGGTCGCCGGCGGAACGACGAAGGAGACCAGCGCGGATGCAGCAATCGTTCTTGAGCGGCCGGGCCGAAGCGCGTACTGCGGGTGCGAAGGGCCGCGGGGTGTTCGCCACCGCGCCGATCGCGGCGGGCACCACGGTTGCGGCGTTCGGCGGCTGGATCTGCGATCGCGCCGAGCTCGACACGCTCAGCGAGGAACGCCGCACGCATTCCATCCAGGTCGACGACGACCTCTACATGGTGGGCCCCGACGACCAGGAGGAGGCCGACTACTTCAACCACTCGTGCGCGCCGAACACCGGCATCGTCGGCAACATCCTGCTCGTGGCCATGCGTGACATCGCCGCCGGTGAGGAGATCTGCTTCGACTACGCGATGTGCGACGCGGCCGATTACGACGAGTTCGACTGCGCGTGCGGTGAGCCGTCGTGCCGCAAGACCGTGACCGGCGCCGACTGGAAGCTCGCCACGCTGCGCGACCGCTACCAAGGCTGGCGCTCGACCTACCTGCAGCGCCGGCTCGACGAAGGCCGCCTGTAGCGCGACTACGGGCTGGGCGAGAGCGTGCTGGGCGCGACGGGCGCCGGGTTGGCGGCGGCGCGCTCCGCATCGGCGACCTTCACGCGTGCCTCGAGCAGAGTGATGCCTGCGACCGTGGCGCCGACGCCGGCAACCAACTGCGCGATGAGTAGCGAGCGCGCCATCCCCGCGTTCCACACGGTGGGGAGTTGCGAGTGGGTGAGCCAGTCGAGGTGGGCGAGGCCGCCGGTGATCGCGAGGGCAACGCCGCCCATCAACAAGATCTCCGGGTAATGGCGCTCGGAATCTGCAGCCACGGCGAGCGCGATCGCGATGCCCGCGATGACCGCGCCCACTGCGTAGACCGACGGCCCGATGCGCTGCAGCAGGTCGGCCGTGGTCGCCTGCCAGGTGCCGGTGAGTTGGAGCGCGGCGAGCACGGCGATCAAAAGCGCCAGCGCGGCCATCGCTCGCGGCAGGCGGCGCGCGATGAAGAAAACTGCCACCGCGCCCACCACGATCGCGAGCAGCGGCACGGCGAGCGACGGGCCCGCGATCAGGTCGAGGCGGCCTGCGATCGCGCCGTTCTGCCCGTTCACTTGCAACGGCACGGTCCAGTTGAAGCTGCGCGTGTCGTGCGAGAACGCGTGCACCCGCTGGTCGTGCCAGCGATATGTAGTGCCCGCGGTGATGGGCTCCCAGAGGGGAGTGGCAGTCGCGCTGTACGGCTTCGGCGCCTTGTCAGTGGGGCTCGCGCTCTTGCGCTTGTTGAGCCACACCGCGGGTGAGCGCATGTTCTCGAGCACGCGCCCGTGGGTGAACCAGAGATACGGCTCACCGGAGTAGCCGAGCACGGTGACGCTGGAGCCCGGCGCCACGGTGAGGCGAAGGTGCTGGCCGAGGTCGGTGGTGGCGGCGCGCAATGACGCGTCGGTCGTGTTGCCGACGCGGACATCCACTACCCGGCTGCGCCAGTCGGTTGAAGGCAGGCCCGCGGTGGAGTGCGCGCTCGCCGCCGGCGCGGTCACTCCGAGTACGACCACGGCAATGCCAGCACCCGCGGCAGCGATGCGCGCGCAGGTCGCGACGCGACGAGCGACCGCGCTCCCGAGACTCACCCGTGCATAATCGCGCCGGCCCGCCGCGATTCCCCGACGCGCCATCGCCCACTCCCATTGCCTGAGCGGTCGCGGCTCGTACAGTGCCGCCGTGGGCGCCCTCGACCAGTTCGTGACCCTGGTGAACGGTGACGACGTGCCGCTCGATCGCGGCGCCACGCTGCTCGCGGCGGCGTTGCGGCCACCGGTCGACGTGAATGCGGTGCTGGGCCAGCTCGACGATCTCGCCGCGCGATGCGATGACCGAACGTTCCACGGTCTGCGCGAACACCTGTTTGGTGCCTGCGCCCTGCGCGGCAACGTGCACGACTACGGCGACCCGGAGAACTCGTTTCTCGACGCGGTGGTGGAACGGCGCGTCGGCATCCCGATCAGCCTCGCGGTCGTCGTGGTGGAGGTGGGGCGGCGCGTCGGCGTGCGCGTCGACCCGATCGGCATGCCCGGCCACTTCCTCGTACGCGACGCGAGCTCCGGCGTGTTCTGCGACCCGTTCCACGGCGGCACGCTGCTCGACGAACAAGGCTGTCGCGAGCGTCACGACGCCGTGTTCGCGGGGCGGCGCACGCTCTTGCCCGACGAGCTCGAACCGGTATCGGCGCGCCAGGTGCTGGCGCGGATGCTCGCGAACCTCTCGCAAACGCGCCTTGCCGGACGCCCGCAACTGCTCACCTCGATGTTGTGTATGCACCGCGCGATTCCCGATCTCGGCGCACCCGAACGGCTCGCGCTCGCCGCGCGTCTCGAATCGGTCGATCACTTTGCCGACGCGGGTGACGAAGCCGAGCGCGCGGCGTTGACGCTCACGGGCGACGCGCGTGTCGCCGCGCTCGCTACCGCCACCGCGTACCGCGCCAAGGCGAACTGAGGACGCGCGGAATGCCCGCCGATGGCGCCGCGCGCGAGTTGGCGATGTTCCCGCTCGGCACGGTGCTGCTGCCGGGCGAGCTGCTCCCGCTCCACGTGTTCGAGCCGCGCTACCGCGTGATGGTTACCGAGCTGCTCGGTGGCACCGACCCGAGGCCCGCGACCGCCGACGGCGAGCTCGGGATCGTGCTCATCGAGCGCGGGCACGAGGTGGGTGGCGGCGACGCGCGCTTCGACATCGCGTGCCTGGCCCGCGTCGTGCGATCCGAGCGCGCGCCCGACGGCCGTTTTGGCGTGGTGGTGGTCGGCATCGCACCGGTCACGGTCGAGCGTTGGCTCGACGCCGATCCGTATCCCCGAGCGATTGTGGTGGAACGGGTTGCGCCCGCGCCGCCGGCCGAGGAGCTCACCGAGGCGGCAGCTCGCGTCCGCGTCGCGGCGTATGCGTTGGCTGCCGCCGTGGGTGCGGTGCTCGATCCCGAGGTGATGCCCGACGACCCCGACACGTTGGTGCACCGGGTGGCGTCGGGGTTCGGCGTCGGCCCCCTCGACCGCCAGCGCGTGCTGGGCGCGCCCGGCACCGTCGAACGCCTCAACGTGCTCGCCGACCTGCTCGACGACGCCGTCGCGATCGCGAGCCTGCCCCGCGACGAACCGCCCCCGCAGTAGCGTCGAGCCGCGTGGAGCCCGACGAGATCGCCATCGCGCCCCGATACAGCGTTGCGCCCCAGGACGCCGCGCCCGAGGCCGCGTCCGAGGCAACGCCGGCGCACCAAGGTGCCGACGCCGATTCGATCGCCGCGCTCGAGTCGGAGCTCGGCGCGATCGAATCCGAGTTGCACGCGCTCGACCACGACGCGCACTGACGGCGCGGACTCACGGCGCGGACTCACGGGGCGGACTGACGGGGCGGCATGGCAGTGGTGCGGCTGCTGCTGTTCGCTGCGGCGCGCGAGGCCGCGGGCACCTCGAGCGACGAGTTCGAAGCCACCACGGTGGGCGAACTGCTCGACGCCGCGGGCGCCCGCTACGGCGAACGGTGGGCCGAGGTCGCGGCCACCGCGCGCGTATGGGTGAACGGCGAGGAACCGGCCGCCGGCGCGGCCACGGAACTCGCCGAGGACGACGAAGTCGCGGTGCTGCCGCCGGTGTCGGGGGGCACGATCTGACCGCCCCACCGGGGTAGCGTGCCTCCACGTCCACTCGATCGGCCGCGTGTTCCCGGCCGCGTCTCGGAGGTGTGTCATCGATCGAATTGCTGCGCTGACTGCGCCGGGGGCCACCGACGGGCTCGGCGGACGCAACGACGTCGCGCTCCGAGCGGTGAAGGACGAGGCGTGCGCGGTCGAGAACGCGGTGTCGTATCTGCGCCGCCTCGCGCAGGCACGCATCGAGATTCTCGACGCCGAGCGCGACCGCCGGCGTGACGGTCGCCCGCTGTCCGAGCTCATCGAGAAGCTGCCACAAATCCTCGCGGGTGGTGGCGAACGATCCACGCCGAGTGAGACTCGCGTCGTCGCCTCCGACGGTACGATCGCGGAGCTGCACTGGCCCGACGGGCGCGAACAACTCGTCACCGACGACGCGTCACTCGCGTCGCTACCGAACCTGAGCGACGGCGATCTGGAATCGACGATCTCGCGGCTCTCCGGCTTCGAGCGTGAGCTCTCCGACGATCGCAAGCGTCTCCACGATGTGATCCAGGCCGTCGAGCGCGAGCTCGCGACACGTGCCGCGGCCGACGTCTGAACGCGTCGCGGCCATCGTGCCGGACCCGTTCGAGCGCTGGCAGCAGCTCGGCGAGTTCATCCGGGAACAGCGTGGCAACGCGCGCCTGTCGTTGCGCAAGCTGTCGGAGCAGGCCGGGATCTCGAATCCGTACCTGAGCCAGATCGAGCGGGGGCTGCGCAAGCCGTCGGCCGAGATCCTGCAGAGCATCGCCAAGGGCCTGCGCATCTCCGCCGAGACGCTCTACGAGCGGGCCGGGTTGCTCGACGAACGTTCCGAGGGACCCGATCTCGTCGCCGAGATCCTGCGCGACACGACGATCACCGAGGACCACAAAGAAGCGCTCGTGCGCATCTACCGCTCGTTCCAGGCCGAGGTCGCCGCCAAACGCGACACTGCATAATTTGCTCCAGTTCAGTCGCGGTACCGACAGCTCCGCTGGCGCTCGCGTCCATTGCTCGCTTCAATCCGAGGGTTGGCGGCGGGGCGCCAACCCTCGTCGTTCAGCTCGCTGCGACCTCACTGGGGCGCTCTTGCGCGGCACCCTGCGGGTGCGGTGACCGGAGCAGCGCAGGAGCGACGAAGGAGCGAGATGCGTGCGTAGGGAACTCGCCGCCGAAGCGAAGCGGAGGCAGTAGAAGGGAATAGCTCCGGGGCGTCCGGGTATTGTCTTTCAACGGGATGAGTGTCCTACGCGTCGCCGCGTTCAGCGTGCACACGTCACCGCTTGCTCCGCCCGGACGTGGCGATGGTGGGGGGATGAACGTCTACGTGAGCTCGCTCGCGTCCGCCCTCGCGCAGGCCGGCGTCGAATGCGACGTGTTCACGCGGCGCACTGCGAACGAACCCGACGTGATCGAGGTCGAGCCGGGATTGCGAGTGCTGCACGTAGACGCCGGGCCGCGCGCGCCGATCGCCAAAGAGCAGCTCGCGGCGCACCTCGGCGAGTTCGCGGCGCACGCCCGAACAGTGATCGACGACCAGGAGTTGGGTTACGACATCCTGCACGGCCACTACTGGATGTCGGGCGCGGTCGCGCACCGCTTGAAGCACGAGCTCGATCTCCCGCTCGTCAGCACGTTCCACACCTTGGCGCTCGTGAAGGCGGCGGCGGGGATCGTCGACGTCACCGGGAGCCCCGAGCACGACCGCGCGCAGGCCGAGCGCGACATCGTGCGTTGCAGCGATCTCGTGCTCGCGTCCACCGATCTCGAACGCCGCGACCTCGTGACGCGGTACGGCGCCGACCCCGATCGCATCGAGGTACTCGCACCCGGTGTCGACCACGAGCGCTTCCGCCCCGACGACCGCAACGTCGCGCGGCGCCGGCTCGGCATCGCGCTCGACGCCAGCGTCGTGCTGTTCGCCGGCCGTATCCAGCCGTTGAAGGGTGCCGATCTCGCGGTGCGCGCGGTCGCAGAGTTGGGTGACGGCGCCACGCAGTTGATCATGGTTGGCGATCCGAGTGGTCCCGACGGTGAGCGTGAACTGCAGCGCGTGCGCGCACTCGCGCGCACGCTCGGTATCGAGCATCGCGTGCAGTTCGTGGGGGCGGTTGCGCACGACGCGCTCGCCGCGTACTACCGCGCCGCCGACGTGTGCATCGTGCCCTCGCGTTCAGAATCGTTCGGTCTCGTCGCGCTCGAAGCCGCGTCGTGCGGCACGCCCGTGGTCGCGGCGGCGGTGGGCGGGCTGCAGTCGATCGTGGACGACGGCGTCACCGGCTACCTCGTCGACTCGCGCGAACCGCACGCCTACGCCGCCGTCGTGGGCAAGCTGCTCGGCGACCGTGCGCACGCCGACGCGATGGGTCGAGCGGCCGCGATCGCGGCGCGTCGCTACTCGTGGCACATCACGGCCGCGCGACTGCGCCGGCTCTTCGGCGATCTCGCGATCACCGAGCCGGTGCAGTGCCGCTGAGCCCCGAGGGGCGCGAGGCGCAACCGCGCGGGGGTGGAGTCGGTGCAGCCGATACGCCCGATCCGCAGCGCTACCAGGCCGCGCTCGCGCTGCTGCACGATCATCTCGAGGGCTCGGTGGCCCACGAGGCCTTCGTGCAGACCGTCGAGTTCGACCCGTCGATCCCGCGCTGGTACGTGCGCTTCGGCTGTGACGGTCGCGACGCGGCCACGATCTATTTCGATCTGCACCAGCGCTCGCTCCACCACGAGGTGTACTTCCTGCCCGACCCCCGCTACCGCCACGTCGACGTCTACCGGTTGCTGTTGCAGGCGAACCACCAGGCCTACGGCACCTCGGCGTCGATCGCCCCCGACGGCGAGCTGTATCTCACCGGCCGCACCCTGCTCGAGCATCTCGACGCGGCCGAGCTCGACCGGGTGATCGGATCGATCTACACCTACACCGAGCGCTGGTTCCCGGTGGTGGCCCGCCTCGCCTTCCAGCGCCCCGACTGATCACACGTCAGAGTGTGTGATATTGTGTGAGAGCTGGAGTCGGGCGATCGGGGAGGTCGCCTGGCTCCAGCACGTCTCTACTTGCTCCAGTTCAGTCGCGGTACCGGCAGCTCCGCTGGCGCTCCGCTTACCGGTCCCGCTCATTCGCCGTCGCTGCGAGCTCATTCCGCGGCTCAGTCGCTCGTCCCTCGCTCCTGCGCGGCTCCATTCGCCGCCCTCGACCGAGGAGGGTTGCGTAGCTTTGGCGGGTGACTCGGATCTCGGTGCTCGGTGGGGGGCGGATGGGGGAGGCCCTGGTCGCGGGGCTCTTGGAGTCGGGGATCGAGCCCGAGCATCTGTGCGTGGCCGAGTTCGACGCCGAACGGCGCCGCATGCTCGAGGCCGCGTTCGCCGAGGTCCGGGTGGTGCCGTCGGCGGCCTGGGCACTGCCCGACGCCGACGTGGTGATCATCGCGGTCAAGCCCGGCGACGTGCCTGGGCTGTTGGCGAGCGCGGTGGATGCGCTCGGCGAGCAGACGCTCGTGGTGTCGATCGCTGCCGGGGTCACGATCGCCGAGCTGGAGCAGCTCGTACCGGGCCGCCCGGTGGTGCGGGCCATGCCGAACACGCCGGCCGTGATCCGTTGCGGCGCGGCGGCGATCGCCGGCGGCACCCACGCCGACGACCTCCATCTCACCCTGGCCGAATCACTGCTGGAAGCGGTGGGCACGGTCGTGCGGGTGCCCGAGTCCCAGCTCGATGCGGTCACAGGCCTGTCGGGCTCGGGACCGGCCTACGTGTTCCTGGTCGCCGAGGCCCTGATCGAGGCCGGTGTGCTCGCCGGAATCGCCCGGTCGACCGCTACGACACTCGTGAACCAGACGATCCTCGGTTCGGCCCAGCTCCTCGCCGGAGGCCCCGACGGGCCCGAGGCTCTGCGCGCCGCGGTCACATCTCCGGGCGGCACCACCGCCGCAGGGCTGCGGTCGCTCGAGGCCCACGGTGTGCGCGCCGCCTTTCTCGACGCCGTCACCGCCGCCACCAACCGCTCCAAGGAACTCGGCCAGCACTGAACGGGATGTCCCGGCGCCTGGGCGGCGACCAGAGCACCTACCCGCGAGCGCCAGCGAGCCCCTCGTGCGCCGGGAGCTCGCGCGACGGTGAATGAGCGGGACCGGCAAGCGGAGCGCCAGCGGATGGCAAGGCGGCGAATGGAGCCGCGCAGGAGCGAGGCACGAGCGACTGAGCCGCGAAAAGAGCTCGCAGCGGAGCTGACTGAGCGGGACCGGCAAGCGGAGCGCCAGCGGAGCTGCCGGTACCGCGACGGAAGCGAAGCCATAGAAAAGCGCCAAATCACACGTTCAACACCTGCATCGCGACGTCTCGATGGACAACAGGCCACTCGATGGCGTACGGTGGCGCTCAGCGGGTTCGGAGTAGGGAGATACCGCGTTGGCCCAGGGGCTCAGTAAAGCGCGCTTTCTTACGGTGCAAGAAGTTGCAAACGTGATGCGCGTCTCATCGATGACGGTGTACCGACTGATCAAGTCGGGTGAGCTCTCGGCCGTTCGCGTCGGTCGCTCGTTCCGAGTGTCCGAGGTCGATGTCGACCGGTACCTCTCGTCGCGTTACACAGAAGCTGGCTGAGCACCGCTCAGTGTGCCGCACGTCGGCACACTGCGGTGAACAGGCGGGATCGATTCGACGCGCTCTGAGGTGACCGATACCGTCGGCCACGTCATGGACGCTGCGCCGCCGTTCGTCTCGTTTCTCTCCGACTACGGCACGCGCGACGAGTTCGTGGGCGTGTGCAAAGCGGTGATGCTCGAGATCGCGCCGGAGCTGCGGATCGTCGACATCACGCACGACGTCGCCCCGTTCGAGGTGCGCGCCGCCGCCCTCACGCTGGTGCGCGCGATCCAGTACTTGCCGGCGGGCATCGTGCTCGCGATCGTCGACCCGGGCGTGGGCACCGGCCGGCGCACCATCGCGGTCGAGGTCGAGAACGGGTATCTCGTGGGACCCGACAACGGCTTGCTCGCGCCGAGCGTCGCCATGCTCGGCGGTGCCACCCGTGCGGTCTCACTCGACAATGCCGAGTACCAGCTCCAGGCACCCGGCGGCACGTTCGCAGGCCGCGATGTGATGGCGCCCGCGGTCGGCCACCTCGCTGCGGGCGTCGCGCTCGAGGAGCTCGGTACCGAGATCGATCCTGCGCTGCTCGTGCCCGGGCTGCTGCCGCTCCCCGAAGAGGGCGACGACGGCGCAATCAACGGCGAGGTCCTGTGGGTCGACCGTTTCGGCAACGTGCAGTTGAACATCGACGTTGAGATGCTCATCGCTCGCGGCGTCAGTTTCGGCGACGCGATGGAGGTGAGCTGGCGTGACGAGACCCGCGCGGTGCGCTGGGTGTCGACGTACGCGCACGGCAAACCGAACCAGCTGGTCGCGGTGAACGACAGCTACGGCCTTGTGTCACTCGCGATCGACCGGCAGAGCGCGGCGCAGGTCGCCAACATGGCGGTGGGCACGCACGTGACCATCCGTCCCGCCCCCCGAGGAATCCAATGAGAATGGGCACGAGCATCGCCATCGCCGCGCTGCTGTTCATGATCCTGGCGGCGTCCGCGATCCAGTTCTTGCTGCATGGGTTTTGAGTAGCTGCCGAGGCTCGCGTGCGGCGAGCGGAGCCGCGCAGGAGCGAGGGACGAGCGACTGAGCAGTGGAGTGAGCTCGCCGCGAAGCCGAATGAGTGGGACCGGCAAGCGGAGCGCTAGCGGAGCTGTCGGTACCGCGACTGAGGCGGAGCAGTATTCACGATGGCGGCGACCATCTTGTAGGCGAGTTCGGCGGGGCCGAGCTCGTCGGGGCGCAGCAGGTTCGCCATGATCCGCAGCACCCACTCCATCAGCGGCCGGCTGCGCATCCCCACGCGCACGAGCTCGCGCATCACCGCGGGGTTGCCGATCGCCGTCACGAACAGCCGCGCCACCTTGAAATAGAGGCCGTACACCTCGTCGAGGCGGGCCTGGTAGGTGGTGAGCGCGAGGCCGTCGTCGGTGGCGAGCGCCAAGTCGACGGCGTCGGCGGCCATCCGTCCGGTCTCGTACGCCACCGAGATGCCTTCGCCGTTGAACGGATTCACCGAACCGGCGGCGTCGCCCACCGAGAGCCATGTGGGGCCCACGTGGGGCATCACCGAACCGCCGGTGGGCAGGCGCCCGCCGGTGGGCGCGCCTGTGGCCGTGTCGGGGCCGATCCCCCAGCGCGCCGGGGCGGTGGCCGCGAAGGCGTCCATCAGATGCGTGGTGTTGATGTCCTTCCAGCCCCGGAACGTCGACAGCAGACCGCAGCCCACGTTGATCGTGCCGTCGCCCACCGGGAACACCCAGCCGTAGCCCGGCAGGTGGTTGCCGTCGCGGTCGTGGATGTCGAGGTGGCTCTCGATCCACGGCTCGTCGTGGTACGGGCTGCGGAAGTAGCCGCGGATCGCCATTCCGAGCGGGTACGTGCGGTTGCGACTGGCGCCGAGCGTGCGCCCGAAGCGGCTGTTGGCGCCGTCGGCCACCACGAGGAAGCGGGCTCGCACCGTGCGCGTGGTGCCGTCGTGCTTGGCCCGCACGTGCGCGCCGCGCACCACGCCGCCCTCCACGAGCGGCGCCATGGCCTCCGTCGCGGCTGAGAGCGTGGCGCCGGCCTTCACGGCCCGTTGCGCCACCATGTCGTCGAGGTCACGCCGGCGGACCACGTAGCCGTACGACGGGAACTGTGGGTGGTCGGGCCACGGCATCTCGAGCGTCATGCCGTGACCCATCGCGCGCAGACCGTCGAAACGTTGGTGATCGGCGAGCCGGTCGGCGAGACCCATGTCGTTCAACTGGCGGACCGCGCGCGGCGTGAGGCCGTCACCGCAGGTCTTGTCACGCGGGAAGGTCGATTTGTCGACCATCAGCACTCGCCGGCCGCGCTCCGCGAGCCAATACGCGCACGCGGCCCCCGACGGACCTGCACCGACGACCAACACATCGTGAAGATCAGGCTCAGGGCTCACGCGAGCATGCTCGCGCGCCGAATGTGATGGTGCCGACGCGGCGCTCGCGCGCACTCGCGATGCCGCGCGGATCGCTCGTGCATTTGTGCGCCGGTTCGGCCTCGCGTTTGGGCCGGAAAACCCCGCATTCCGGGTGCGCTCGGATGGGGTACCGCTTCCTCTAGCGTGGTAGGAAACACACGGCACATCAGATACCAGAACCGACTTTGCTGCGCCCGACGGCCCGGAGCTGAGCGACCATGATGCACACCCTCGCGGTGCACATCCCGAACGCGCTGCCGAAGAGCATCTTTGGTTGGTATCACCTCACGTGGGACCGGCCCGCTGGCCGCCTCCTCTGGGCTCTGGTGATCTGGGTCATCGCGATGGCAATCATCGTGTGGCTCACGCGCCGGCCGAAGCCGGCCGAGCCGCCTACGTGGGGTCAGGCGATGGGCGGCGCGCTGATCACGTTCGCGTTGATGATCTTGTCGTACGGCACCATCCCGCACGAGTGGCTCATCTACTCGAACGCGTACCTGCACTGGAACGCGTCGAAGTTGCTCGTGAACTCCGGTCAGCACCTCATTGGTCCGTTCCACTGGCTCAACTTCATGATCAACAAACAGGCGGTGGCTGACTTCTTCACCGTGTTGATCTACGTGTTCATGTTGACCGTGAACGTCATTCTCGTGTCGAAGTGGCAGAAGCGTCCGGCGCACAAGCCGGCCGAAGCCGCCGCGCCCACTCCTGAGCCCGAGCCGCAGCCCGCGGGCACGTCGGCCTACGGGCGTCCCGTCACGGTGAGGAGCTGAGGTGGCACGCACCGACGCGAACCCACCGATGCCCGAGTTCTCGAGCGCGTACACCGTGCAAGAGGTCGATCCGAAGTGGCTCACCCAAGCGGTGAAGCCGAAGCAGTTCCTGCACATCGACCAGGCCGAGTGCATCCTCTGCGAGGGTTGCGTCGACATCTGCCCGTGGAAGTGCATCCACATGCTGCCGGTCACGTCGATCCAGGACGCGGTGGGCACCGAGAAGCCCGGTGACGACCCGAAGGACAACGTGTTCTTCGTGGTCGACGAGGACGTGTGCACGCGCTGCGCGCTCTGTGTCGACCGTTGCCCCACGGGCGTGATCGTGCTCGGCAAGGTCACGAACGAGTGGGCCGAAGGCGATCCGAATGTTCGAACGAACCGGCACGGCTACGCGTACGGCGTGCGGTTCTAGGAGATCTTGGTGGCAACGAACGGCAACGGCAGCAACGGCACGAACGGCCACGGCGGTGGTGGCATCGGGCTGAAGCTCAAGGACCGCGGCAACGAGGTCTGGGGCAACGTCCAGGGCAGCCAGGCGTGGAACGCGATCTTCCGTCCCGGATCGGTGTTCCGCAAGGGCTACACGGACAGCCCGAGGAACCGCTCGTACGTGATCATGAACAACGTGCTGTACCACCTTCATCCGGTGAAGGTGAAGCGGCACGCGGTGAAGGTCAGCTACACGCTCTGCCTCGGTGGCCTGTCGTTCTTCTTGTTCATCTTGCTCACCGTCACCGGCATCTTCTTGATGTTCTTCTACCGGCCGACGGCTACCGACGCGTGGACGTCGGTGCAGAGCCTCGAGACCGCGGTGGCGTTCGGCTCGCTCGTACGGAACATGCATAGATGGGCCGCGCACCTCATGGTGCTGTCGGTGTTCCTGCACATGAGCCGCGTCTTCTACCACGGTGCCTACAAGTCGCCCCGCGAGTTCAACTGGGTGATCGGCGTGGTGCTGCTCATGCTCACGCTGCTGCTGAGCTTCACCGGTTACCTGCTGCCGTGGGACCAGCTCGCGCTGTGGGCCGTCACCGTCGGTACGAACATGATGGGCTACACGCCCGTGTTCGGCACGCAGATCCGTTTCGTGCTGCTGGGCAGTAAAGAGATCGGAGACGCAACGCTGCTGCGGTGGTACGTGCTGCACGTGCTGATGTTGCCGTTCGTCATCGTCATCTTCATGGCTGTCCACTTCTGGCGCGTCCGCAAGGACGGCGGAATCTCAGGACCGCTGTGATGTTCACCACGGAGGGAGGGCGCTCGACATGACCGAGATCCCAGAGCATCTCCTCAAGCGCGCCCAGGAGCGGCGCAAGGCGCTGTCGGGTGAAGGCGACGGCGGAGAAGCCGCGGCCGACACACCGTCGGGCGACGCCGGCGCGGTCGAAGAAGCCGACGCGCCGCAAGAGGTGGCCGCGGCCGGTCCCGATCCCAGCGAGATCACCGAAGACGTCGGTGGTGTGCCGGCGTTCCTGCTCGAGCGTTCGCGCAAGCGCAAGGCCGCGCTCGCTGGTGGTGGCGAAGACGCCGGCGCGAGTGCGGGCGGCGGCGGTGGCACCGCCACTGCGACCGCCACGCGTGCCAAGGCCCCGGTCATGTCGGCGGGCACGCCTGGTGGTGTCGGCCCGGGTGGTCACACCCAGCGACTGCTCACCGTGGTCAAGGCCGGTTCGATCCAGCAGACCAAGGGCGAGGCGCAGGACAAGGTCCACACCTGGCCGCACCTGCTGTCGATCGAGTTCGCGTCGATGCTGTCGCTCACTGCGATGCTCACGATCTTCTCGGCGTTGGTGAAGGCGCCGTTGCTCGGACTCGCCGACATCAACCAGACCCCGAACCCGTCGAAGGCACCCTGGTACTTCCTCGGGCTGCAAGAGCTCCTCACCATGTTCCACCCGATGGTCGCGGGCGTCACCATTCCCGGTGTCGCGCTCGGCTTGATCGCCATCGCCCCGTTCGTCGACAAGAACCCGTCGAACAAGCCGAACGACCGCAAGTTCGCGATCTGCTTGTTCACGCTCTTCTTGATGTTCTGGGCGTGCCTCGTGATCATCGGTTCGTTCTTCCGAGGTGAAGGCTTCAACTTCGTCTTCCCCTGGACCAGCCACGTGTTCTTCGAGCTGTAGAAACCGCTAGGACCGATTCACCCATGGGCATCGCCTTCGCAATCATCGCCATCGTGTTGCTCGGTGGCATCGCATTGTTGGTGATCGCACGCGGCGCCGGTGACGGCGCCGGCCGCTTGTCACGCGAGACCAAGTCGCGCGACAAGTCCACGTCTGCGACCGCTGGGACCACCGAAGCACCGGGCACCGACCTCGAAGCAGTCGAGACCGCCGAGGCCCGCGCCCGCGCCGACGAATCCCGCGGTCGTGCGCGCGGTGGGGTGCCGGTCGCGCGCGACGCCGGCACGGTGGCCGAGTGGGAACCGTTCGACCCCGAGGAGCTGAGCCTCAGCCGCCGAAAGTTCTTCAACCGCGCCATCCTCATGGTCGGCGGGCTCGGCTTCCTGCCGGCGTTCGGCGCGTCGTTGCTCGCGTTCCTCTGGCCGTCCAGTGCAGGTGGCTTCGGCGGCAAGGTCACCGCGAGCTTCGCGGCCGCGCAGCAACAGTGGAACAATCAGAAGGCGCCGTTCTACGTGCCCGCCGCGCGCACGTACCTCCAGCCGTATCCCACCGATGCGCCCACGCTCGCTGCTGCCGAGAAGATCTACGACCCGGTGATCTACGCCGGGATGGAGAAGGGGATCGTCGCGCTGTACCAGAAGTGCGTGCACCTCGGTTGCCGCGTGCCGTGGTGCGGTTCGGCGCAGTGGTTCGAGTGTCCGTGCCACGGCTCGAAGTACAACCGCGTCGGCGAGAAGCGCGACGGGCCCGCGCCGCGTGGCCTCGACCGCTTCGAGGTCGACCTGGCCGGTGACACGCTCACGATCAACACATCGACGGTGATCCTCGGGCCGGTCATCGGCACGAACACCACGAAGCAGGCCGCCGAGGGTCCGCACTGTGTCTGACGCCTTGGTACAAGTCATCGCCACGTGGAACGGTTGGCGAAAGCCGCTCCAATTCACGGTCTGGAGCGTGCTCTTCTGGGTCAACCTCGTGATCGTGGTCGGCCTCATCGTGGTGCTGGTTGCCACGTTGCGCCGCGACCGCGTCGAGAAGCCGGCGTCGAACCTCGTCCCTTTCCTGCAGGACGACGAACTCGAAGGCCCGCGGCTCGAGCGCGTCCTCGGTTGGGCACTGTTCTTCCTCGCCGTGCTCGCGCTCGCCTACCCGCTCTACTGGTTGCGCGAGACGGCGCGCCAAAAGGCGTCGGTCAAGTACTTCGACAAGAACTCCATCGAGCGCGGCGAGGCACTGTTCTCGAACGCGTTGATGCCGAAGACGTTCAACCCGGCCTCTTCGCTGCAGTGCGCGAACTGCCACGGTGTCGCCGGCAGCGGTGGGAGCGGCGCGCCCTACACGTACAACGACCCCGCCACGGGTCTGGCCCATTCGGTCACGTGGAAGGCTCCGGCACTCAACACAGTGCTCTACCGGTTCTCGCCGACCGAGGTCCACGACATCATCGAGTACGGCCGTCCTGGTACGCCGATGCAACCGTGGGGTGTGCTCGGCGGTGGCCCGAAGAACGAGCAGAGCATCAGCGACCTGATCTCCTACCTCACCTCGATCCAATTGCCTCCAGGAACCAATGCGCAGGCCGCCGCCGACGTGCAGCGATGTCGTAAGGGCGGCTTGCCCACCACCGCGCTGGGCCAGACCGCGTGTTCGCTCGACCAGGCCCGCAGCCAGGCCGACGATCAACTCACCGCGGCGAACAAGGCGTTGGCCGACGCGATCTCGGCGAAGGCGGCCGACCAGAAGTCGTACGACGACAAGAAATGCGCCACCACGAAACCGCAACCGGGCGACCCCGACGCGACCACGTGTTCCGACCTGAACCTGAAGTTGCATTCGTACGACGATCCCGCGTCGCCCGTCGACCCGAAGGCGCTGCGAGCAGCGAAACAGGAACTTGCCGCCGCGAACAAGGAAGGCAAGAGCAGCCCCACCTACGTCACCGACCTGGCCACCGCCAAGTTCGACCTCAAGACCTCGACCGAGGCCACCGCGGCCGACAACAAGGCCTGGATCGCCAAGCACTGCAACACCAAGGCCGAGTCGGCGGTCGACGCGGCCGCCTGCCAGAACCTCGACCGCAACCTGCACACCGTTCAGATCGAGGCCGCCGACGACACGGCCATCGACACCGCGCGCACCAATGCCACCTGGGCGCAGCAGTGGGAGCAGCGGCGCGCCGGGATCACCGACGGCCAGCTCCTGTTCGAGACGAACTGCGCGCGCTGCCACACCCAGAACTGGTCGATCTTCGACCCCACCAACGCGCAGCTCACTCCCGAAGCGCTACTGGGTCCACCCGGTGGGAACGGTTCGTTGGGCTTCAACCTGCGCGACGGCGGCGAGGTGCGTCGCTTCCCCGACGTGCGCGACCCGAACGGCAACGTCATCGCACACTCCGGAATCCTGAGTCAGATCGCGTTCGTGGCCGACGGCTCCGATGCGAACATCGCCTACGGCAAGGGCGGCATCGGTTCGGGGCGCATGCCGGGCCAGTGCAACACCGCCGAGAAGGCGGACACCACGGTGTCGCTGCCGTACTACGGCTGCATGATGACCCAGGCGAGCAACACCACGACGAACGCCTATGTGCCGAACGCCGACCCGACCCAGCCGATCGACAACGCGATGATCGAACAGATCGTGCAGTACGAGCGGTGTGGTCTCGACCTCACCAGCCCCGACCTCAAGCCGCCGTTGGACTACGCCAGCGGCTGCAACTAGGAGAGTCCCGCCGTGCACGCGCTACTCCCCGACGTGGCCTCCCTCTGGGACCCGACGATCCTCGGCATCCTCACGGTGCTGTCGGGCGTCGTGCTCTTCATGGGTTCGACCTACCTGCTGTTGTCGACGAACGTCGGTGCGCGCCTCGGCTTCATGATCGCGTTCGCGGCGTTCACCGGGATCATGACGCTCCTGTCCACGCTGTGGCTCACCACGCAGACACCGCTCAACAGCCCGAAGGGCCGCGTGGCCGTGTGGCACACGATCGGCTGCCCGAAGGAAGACCCCACCTGCGCGCTCGTGCCGACGCTCGCCGACTCGCCGGTGAACGAGATCGCCAAGATCGCCAACGAGCCGAATGCCCAGCCGACCGCCGAGGCCAACTACCAGAGCCTCCGGCCGGCGATCGACGCGTCACTCGTGATCGCCACACCGGTTCCCGGTACCACCACTCCGGCGCAGCCGTACGCCGGGATCCACTCGTACACACAGTCGGCCCAGGTGCTCACCCAGGCGCCGGTCGACGCGAGCGGCGTCCCCAACAAGAACGGCCACGAGACGCTGCGCGAGTACATCGTGGGCGGCGATGCGCCGTGGCTGATCTTCCACCGTCCGAAGTACGCCGCGGTCGAGATGTGCCAGAAGCTGCCGCAACCGAGCGACACGTTCTATCCCGGCGGGCTGAACCCGAACATCAAACCAACCGCGCCGGGCTGTGATCCGAGCGTTCCGCACTTCTGGATGATCCTCCAGTACGACTACGGATCGATTCGCCTGCCACCAGCGATGTACCTCCTCACCTTCCTCTCGTTGTTCCTCGTGTCGCTGTACGCGTTGCACACCAAGGAACTGGCACAACGCCGGGAAGCCAAGAGCACAGCCATCGCGGCCACGTGAGCGCGAAGGGAGTGGCAATGAGCAAACTGCGCTTCGTGCGCCTGCCGTCGATGATCGCGGCGGTCGGGCTCTACGTGCTCGCGGTCACCGCGCTGCCGGCCGGCGCGCTCGCACCGCAGCCGATCGACGCGTCGGAACAGGGTCCGCTGGCCTTCGTGGCCATGACGGTGATGATCGTGCTGTTCGTGTGCTCGCTCTTCTACATGGACCGCATCCGCCAGCGCCACGAAGACCGCCAGCCCCCGCCCCGCGAATAGGGGAGTTATTCGGGGGAGAGCGTGGCGTCGACGATTGCGTCGATCGACGACTGGTCGTGCGCCAGGCCTGGGAACATCGTCTCGTAGCCGCTCGGCGCGACGAACACGCCGTGGTCGAGCAGGTGGTGGAACCAGCGCGCGTACATCGCGTGGTCGGCGCGCTGCGCCGCGGCGTAGTCGGTGATGGGGTCGGCATTGAAGCTCACGCCCACGAGCGTCGCGGCCCGGGTGACCTGCGCGGCCACTCCGATCTTGTCGAACGCGGTGGCGAGCGCGCCGGCGAGCGCCGTCGCGGTGTATTCGAGGCGTGTGTAGGCGGCGGCATCGAGCAGCTCGAGCGTGGCCAGCCCCGCCGCCGTCGCCAGCGGGTTTCCCGACAGCGTGCCGGCTTGGTACACCGCGCCCAGGGGCGCGAGCTGTTCCATCAACACGCGCGGCCCGCCGATCGCGGCGAGTGGGAGGCCGCCGCCGATCACCTTGCCCATGATCGTGAGATCGGGTGTGATGCCGAAGCGCTCTTGCGCGCCGCCCCGCGCCACGCGAAAGCCGGTGATCACCTCGTCGAACACGCACACCGCGCCGTAGCGCGAGCAGTTGGTGCGGATCGCTTCGAGGAACTGCGGCGCCGGCGGCACCACGCCCATGTTCGCGGCGATCGGTTCCACGAGCACCGCAGCGATGGTGGAACCGCGCTCCGCGAAGCACGCGTCGAGCGCGGCGATGTCGTTGTACGGGAGCACGATCGTGTCGCCCACCGTGCCCTGGGTGACGCCGGCCGAGCCGGGCAATCCGAACGTGGCCAGACCTGACCCGGCCGCCACGAGCAGCGAGTCGAGATGGCCGTGGTAGCAGCCGGCGAACTTGATGATGAGCGAGCGACCAGTGGCGCCGCGCGCCAGTCGCACCGCCGTCATCGACGCCTCGGTGCCCGACGACACGAGTCGCACCTGCTCGACCGATGCGACGCGGTCACAGATGGCCTCGGCGAGCTCGACCTCGCCGGGCGTGGGCGTGCCGTACGACGTGCCGCGCGCCGCGGCGCGCTGCACGGCGTCCACCACGGCCGGGTGCGCGTGGCCGTGGATGATCGCGCCCCACGACTGCACCCAGTCGAGATAGCGCTTGGCGTCGGTGTCCTCGAGGTACGCACCTTCGGCACGCGCGGTGAAGAAGGGCTCGCCGCCGACCGCGCCGAACGCGCGCACCGGTGAGTCGACGCCACCCGGGATCACCCGCTGCGCGCGATCGAACCACGCGCTCACTGGAGACTCATTGCGACTCGGCGAAGGCGCGGGCGAAGTAGGTGAGCACGAAGTCGGCGCCGGCGCGCTTGATCGCGAGGAGGTGCTCGCGCATCACCGCGTCACCGTCGATCCAGCCCCGCTCGGCCGCGGCTTGCACCATCGCGTACTCACCACTCACGTGGTATGCGGCCACCGGCACGGTGGTCTCGGCGCGGATCGCGTGGATCACGTCGAGGTACGCCAACGCCGGCTTCACCATCACCATGTCGGCGCCCTCGTCGAGATCGAGCCGCACCTCGTCGAGCGCCTCCCGCGCGTTGGCCACTTGCATCTGGTAGCTGGTGCGGTCGCCGAAACTCGGTGCGCACTCGGCCGCGTCGCGGAACGGTCCGTAGAGCGCCGAGGCGTACTTCGCCGAGTACGCGAGGATCGCAGTGTCGGTGTGCCCGCCGCTGTCGAGTGCGCGGCGGATCGCGCCGACCTGCCCGTCCATCATCCCCGATGGCGCGATCACGTCGGCACCCGCGGCCGCCTGGGCGAGCGCGATCGACGCGTAACGCTCCAGCGTGGCGTCGTTGTCGACTGAACCGTCGTCGCGCAGGAGCCCGCAATGACCGTGGTCGGTGTATTCGTCGAGGCAATTGTCGGCCATGAGCACCATGGCGTCGCCCACCTCGTCGCGCAGATCTCGGAGTGCGAGCTGCACGATGCCGTGAGCGTCGTCGGCGCCCGATCCGCGTGGGTCCTTGCGCGCCGGTACGCCGAACAGCATCACCGCGGGCACGCCGAGACCGGCGAGCACGCGCACTTCCTTGCGGAGCGACGCGAGCGTGTGCTGGGCGACGCCCGGCATCGACGGCACCGGCTCGGCGTCGTCGATGCCTTCCTTCACGAACAGCGGCGCCACGAGGTCGCTCACTGACAGCGACACCTCCGCGGTGAGCCTGCGCAGCGCCTTCGTGCGCCGCAAGCGCCGCGGCCGATGTTCGGGGAACATGGGAAAAGGCTACTGGCGGGGGGTGGCGCTCAGAACGTCGAGCACGGCGGCAACGAGACCGTCGATGTCATGCGGATCGGCCTCGGCGTCGACCCGCAGGCCCTTGGCTCGCGCGGTCTGCGAGGTGATGGGGCCGATCGAGAGGATTGCGACCCCACCCCCGCTCGACTGCGTCTCGCGCCCCCAGGGGCTATCGGCCCGCTCGACGTGGAAGTCGCCGACGAGGTCGACGAAATGCTCGACCGTCGACGACGACGTGAACGTCACCGCGTCGACGGCGCCGGCGCGCACCGCTTCGAGATCGCCGGCCGAGGGCTGTGCCGGAACCGTGCGGTACACCGGGAGCACGTCGACCTCGTAACCGAGCGCGCCGAGACCGTCGGGCAACACGTCGCGTGCGATCTCGGCTCGGGCGAGCAGCACCCGGGCCGCGTTCGTCGTGGCGCTCGGGAAAGCGTCGAGCAGCGATTCGGCAACGAATCGCGGCGGTACGAGATCGGCGTTGATCCCGCGCGCCGCGAGCTCGCGCGCCGTGCCCGGGCCGATGCACGCGATGCGCAACCCGTGCAGGGCGCGAGCGTCGAGACCCGCGGGTGCGAGGCCGTGGTCGAACAGATGGCGCACGCCGTTCGCCGACGTGAACACCAGCCACTGGTAATGCTCGAGCGGCGGCAACGCGATCGGGATCGCCTCGACGCGGATTGCAGGGAGCTCGATCACGTCGGCACCCAACGTCTCGAGCCGGGTGCGCAGCGCGCTCGCCTGCTCGCGAGCGCGCGTCACCACGACGCGCCGGCCGAGCAAGGGCCGGCGTTCGAACCACTCGAGCTCGAGCCCGGCAACTGCGCCCACCACGATCGCCGACGGCGATTCGATACCTGCGCCCGCCACCTCGCCGAGCGTGGTGCGAATCGTGAAGTGTTGCGCGGTGGTGCCCCAGCGAATCGCCGCGGCCGGCGTGCCCGCCGGCAAGCCGCCGGCCTGCAGGCGTGCCGCGATGTCGGCGATGCGGCCGGCGCCCATCAGGATCACGAGTGTGCCGCCGCCGCGCGCGAGCGCCTCCCAGTTCACGTCGCTGTGGCCCTTGGCCGGATCTTCGTGGCCGGTGACGATCGTGACGTGAGTGGCGAGCCCGCGATGGGTCACCGGGATGCCCGCGTACGCGGGCGCCGCGATCGCACTCGTGATGCCCGGTACCACCTCGAACCCCACTCCCGCGGCCCGCAAGGCTTCGGCTTCTTCGCCGCCGCGCCCGAACACGAACGGGTCGCCGCCCTTGAGTCGCACCACGCACGCACCACTGCGGCCGTGCTCCACGAGGGTGGCGTTGATCTGATCCTGGTTCATTGCCGCGCGCCCGGGCGCCTTGCCCACGTCGACGAGCTGCGCGCCCTCGCGCGCGAGCGTCAGCAGCGATGCGGTGCCGAGACGGTCGTGCACCACGACGTCGGCGCACGCGAGCAGCTCGGCGCCGCGGCGCGTGAGCAAGCCGGGGTCGCCCGGCCCCGCGCCCACGAGGTACACGGTCACGTCGAGCCCCGCGTCACGTCGCACTCTGTGCGGCGTCGCGCCCGACGGTCTCGGGATCGGTGCCTTCCACGCGCACCCGGCGCGCCGGTGCACCCACTCCGTCGAACTGCTCGGCGACGAGCACGATCTTGCTGCCCTCCACCACCGCGTGCGCCGCGACCGGCAGATCACATCCTCCGCCCACTGCCGCGAGGAACGCGCGCTCGGCAGTGACGCAACGATGCGACGCGGGGTGATCGATCGCCGCGAGCGCGACCCGCGTCGCGTCGTCGTCGGCCCGGCACTCGATGGCCAGCGCGCCCTGGGCGATCTGCGGCACCATCGTGTCGATGGCGATGATCTCGGCGATTGCGTCGGTGCGCTCGAGTCGTTGCAACGCGGCGACTGCCATCACGATCGCGTCGTAGTGCCGCTCGGGCCCGAGCACGCGCTCGAGGCGAGTTTCGATGTTGCCGCGCAACTCGGCGAACACGAGATCGGGCCGCAGCGCGGCCAGCTGCGCACGGCGGCGCACCGAGCCTGTGCCCACTGTGCCGCCGTGTGGAATCTCGTCGAGGCGCGCGCCCACGAGCGCGTCGCGCGCGTCGCCGCGCTCGGGCACGCACGCGAGCAGCAAGCCTGCAGGCGTGTCGGACGGGAGGTCCTTGGCGCTGTGCACGGCGATGTCGGCGCGGCCGTCGAGCACCGCCTGCTGTACCTCTTTCACGAACACACCGGTGCCACCGAGGGCGTGGATCGGCACGTCGCGCTGCACGTCACCGGTGGTCGACACCACCACGAGCTCGGGCTCGATGCCCAACCCGTCGGCGTGCGCGTCGCGGAGCAGTTGACCGACATGTTCGGCCTGCCACCGCGCCAGCCGGCTGCCACGCGTGGCGATACGTATTGATGCAGCGACGCCCGACGACACGATGCGATGCGCCGCGGGTCAGCTGTCGCGATCGGACTGCGTGTCGAGATCGAACAGCGTGGTGAGCGAGTCGGCGAGCAGTTCGCCGCGCTCGGTGCCCGCGGCCTGCTTCACCTGCACCGTCGGATCGTGCAGCAGCTTGTTGGTGACGCCCTTGGTGATCGACTCGATGAGCGCAACGGTCTCGGCGTCGAGCGTGGCCAGCTTGGCCCGGTGGCGGTCGAGCTCGGCGGTGCGCACCTCGTCGGCGCGGCGGCGCAGCGCGGTGACCAGCGGTGCGACAAGTCGCTCGGCGCGCTCGTCGCGGAAGCGCTCCACTTGGGCTGCGAGGATCTCGCGCGCCTTGCCGATCTCGGCCCGCCGCCGTTCGGTGGAACGCTGCGCGTAGCCCTTGAGGTCGTCGAGGTCGAGCAGGCGCACGCCAGGGATCTCGCCGACGCCCGCGTCGACATCGCGCGGCATGCCCACGTCGACGACCATGAGCGGTCGGTCGGAGCGCGCGGCCATGGTGCGCTCGACGGTTTCGCGGTCGAGGATGATGTCGGTGGCGCCCGTGGACGCGAGCACCACATCGGCGCCGACGAGCTCGGTGTCGAGATCGTCGAACGTGCCGACGCGACCCGCCACGCGCGTCGCGAGTGCTTCGCCGCGTTCGGCGGTGCGGTTCACCACGCAGATGTCGTCGACGCCGCGCGCCGCGATCGCCACGGTCATGCCTTCGCCCATCTCGCCCGCGCCGATCACGAGCACGCGGCAACCTTCGAAGCCGCCGAGGTGCTCGGCCGCCACGGCGACCGCGGCCGACGACACCGACACGGGGTGGCGGCCGATCTCGGTCTCGGTGCGCACACGCTTGCCCACCTCGACGGCCTGGCGGAACACCCGCCCGAGCAGTGTGGCGCTCACCTTCTCGGCGTGCGCGGCCTGCCATGCCTCGCGCACCTGCCCGAGGATCTCCGACTCGCCCACGATCATCGAGTCGAGTCCTGCGGCCACGCCGAAGAGGTGCGACACCGCGGCTTCGTCGTAATAGCTGTAGAGGTGGTCGTTGAACTCGTCGGGCGCCGCACCCGAGTACTCCGACAGGAACTCCACCACGTCGCCGACCGCGGCGTGGAAGCGCGAGCAGTAGGCGTAGATCTCGGTGCGGTTGCACGTGGAGAGCACCGCGACCTCGAGCAGGTGTTCACGTGAGGCGAGGTCGTGCAGCACCTTGGTGAGGCGCGACTCGGGCACGGCCATGCGTTCCAACAGGCCCACCGGCACGGTGCGGTGGTTGAGGCCCACGACGATCACAGACACGAGCGCAACAACTCCTTGGCTTCGTCGAGCCGGCCGTCACGGACGAGCTCCACCATGCCGGATTGCAACGCCAACTGCCAATCGGCATCTTCCGTGGAGCGACCGTCGGCGCGCATCTCTTCGCGGGCCTCCGACAGCAGATCCAGTAGCGCGCCGACGTCGTCGCCCAGCTCGGCTTCGATCCGGCCGCGCAACCACTTGGCGAGAGCCGGCGAACGCCCACCGGTGCCGATCGCCACCACCACGTCGGAGCGGCGCAACACCGAGAGCAGTGTGAACGAGCAGTTCGCTGGGTCGTCGGCACTGTTGCACCAGATACGTCGGGCCTCGGCGGCGTCGTGCACCGCGGCGTTGACTGCCGCGTCGTCGGTGGCCGTCACCGCGAGCCACGCATCGTCGAGATCGGCGGGCGTGAACGGCCGCCGGGTCGCCGACACGGTGCCCTCGGCCCGCCACGCCTCGACCTCGGCACCGAACTGCGGTGCCACCACGTGCACCTCGGCGTCGAGCGCGAGCAGCGACGCGATCTTGCGGGCGGCGATCCGTCCCGCACCCACCACCACGACCCGCCGGCCTGCCACCAGCAGGTTCACCGGCCAGCCCCGCAGGTCCGGCCGTCCCGGGTCCGGGCCAGGCGTCACGCGCGGGCGTCCCCCGCGAGGGCGTGCGTCGGCGGTTGCCCCGATGCGGGCGCGACTTGCGCGCCGAGGCCGCGCAGTTGGTAGAAGCTCAAGATCTGCAGCTCGGTCGCCAGGTCGACCTTGCGCATCGACACGTCGTCGGCCACGGTGATCACCGCCGGTGCGAAGTTGAGGATCGAGCGTACGCCCGCGTCGGTGAGCAGGTCGGCCACGTGCTGGGCCTCGCCGGCCGGCGTGGCGATGATCCCGATCGACACCGAGCGGTCGGCCACCACCTGGCGGAGCTGGTCGATCGACTCGATCGTGAGCTCGCCGATGGGTTGGCCGATGCGTTCGGGCGCCACGTCGAGCAGGCCCACGATGCGAAAGCCCCGGGCGCCGAAGCCGCGGTAGTTGGCGAGCGCGGCGCCGAGGTTGCCGACGCCCACGATGATGCACGGCCAGTCCTGGGTGAGCCCGAGCTCGCGGCTGATCTCGTGCAGGAGGTACTCGACGTCGTAGCCCACGCCGCGGGTGCCGTAGGAGCCGAGGTAGGAGAGGTCCTTGCGGACCTTGGCGGCGTTGACGCCGGCCAGCTCGGCCAGGCGGTCCGAGGAGATGGTGGCGAGCTGCTGCTCAGCGCATTCCAGGAGTGCCCGGTAGTAGCCAGGGAGGCGGGCGACGGTCGCTTCGGGGATTCGACGCCCTCCGTTTGGGCTCACCAAACGCTCCCTCGTGTTGCTTCCCGGCCGGTGCTTCCTGTTGGTGATTTCGAGGGTACCGACCTCGTGAACGTTTTCCCGAAGTGGGCGGACACTTCTTCTTTGATTTCACTGCGTGACCGCCGAACCACGCTGCGAAGGATTACAGGGCTGCAGTAACCGCGGGCAGTACCGAGCGGTGATGGTCGCCGCGGCGCTCCCTTCGTACGGTTTGCGCGAGTTCCAGATGATGTGTGAGTGTTGAGGAAATACACAACTTCTGTGGCTTGAGTTGCGAGTGTGGACACGGCGGGAGGGGCACGGGCATGGACAGGGTGGTGGTGTACGAGCGACGACGGCTCGTACGAGAAGGTCTGGCCGGCTACCTGCAGCGCGCCGGTTTCCGAGTGGAATCGTGCGCGAGCCTCGATGAGCTGGTCGCGGCGTTCAAGGGTCCGGGTGGGCTCGCCGTCGTGAGTTTCGACGGTGGCGCGCTGGAGACCGCGGCCGCGCTCGGCCGAGTGGGTGCGCAGCTTCGGCGCTTCCGAGTGCTCGCCATCGCCAGCGTGCTCGATCAACTCACGGCACGCCGCCTGCGCGCCTTCGGGATCACCGACATCGCCGCGCCCGAGATCGGCCTGGCTGGAGTGGTCGAGTTGCTGCGCGCACCGACCGCGCCCTACCTGCGCGCCATCACCCTGCGCGCCACCGAAGCGCGCGTCACGATCCCGAGCCTGACGCCGCGGGAGCGTGAGGTCGTATCGCTCGTGGGAACCGGACTCACCGCGAGCCAGATCGCCGCGCAACTCCACATCAGTACCAAGACCGTCGAGAACCACAAGCAGCGCGTGTTCCGCAAGCTCGACGTCCAGAGCCAGTCGCACGCCGTGTCGGTGGCGATGCGCCTCGGACTGCTCGGCCCGGCCCGCTCGCCAGTGGCGGCGGCCGGGAGCTGAGTCATGGTCGTGCTCGCGCGTTGTGTCGGCGTCATCGGTGACGGCTGGGCGCGCGATGTCACGGGCGACGCGCTCTTGGCTGCGGGCTGTTCGATCGTCGCGCTCGACGATCCTCACCGTGGCGCCGGGTACCCGCACGAACGCGACGCGCTCGTCGATGTGGTCGTAGTAGTCGGCGACGGACTCGAGCGGGTTCGCACCGCGTGCGGCTACGGCGTCGGCTGCTTGCAGATCCGTTCGCACGCACCCACCGACGACGAGCTCGTCGAGGCGTTGCTCGCGGGCGCCAACGGGGTGATGACCGACAGCAGCGGCGTGGCCGACCTCTACGAGGCGGTGCGGATCATCGCCGACGGCGGGGTCGCGCTCTCGTCCCGCGACGTGCGCCGCGTGCTCGACCGGCTGCGGCGCGATCGCGGCACCCTGCGACCGCGAATCGAGCTGACTGCGCGCCAGCGCTCGGTGCTCGAGCTGATCGTGCGCGGCGAATCGGTGAAGCAGACCGCGCGCACGCTCGGCATCGCGGTGAAGACGGTGGAGAACACCCAGAGCCGTCTCTACCGCCGTCTCGGCGTGCGCAATCGCTCGCAGGCCGTCGCGGTGGCAATGCAGTCGGGATTGGTCACCCCAGGCGAAGGCTGAGCGCCGAGCCGCGCCGCGCCGCGCACAACGTCCCGTGCACCGATGAAGGGGCCCTGCTCTCTCGACGCAAGCGGCCCGAAATGACGGTTTGGCATGGTCTGCGACAACACAAGCAGGGGGCGGCGCGTCTCGCCGGCTGGTGGGTCGTCGTCGATCCGTGGAATGCGGATCGGCGGGAAGTGGGTGGCATGACCCGAGCGTTTCACGTCGTGCGCAATTTGCTCGCTGTGCTCGGCCTCGTATTCGCGGTGATTTTCGCGGCGGGCTGGTTGCAAGCACGCGAAGAGATGCACTTCATCGACCTCGACGACGAAGGTCACCGCGCTGCGTCCGTGCGATCGCCAGCGCTGACGCCTCGCCGGACTGGCCGCGTCCCCTCGTGGTGACTCGAAGATTGCACCACTCGGTGAAGAGTCGGTTTCGGTTCCGAGTCGTTTCGCCACGAAATGTGCACTCGATCCCACGGTGTGCGATGCTGCGTGGCACAAGGGCACGGGTGTGGGGCCCTGAACGTAAGGCGGGCGAGCGCGCGGCGGGAGTTCGCGCACGCGTCCCGGAGGATCGAGGCGGCGCGAAAGGTCCGGGGGCAGGTGGCTGAGGGTCACATCGTCATCTACGAGCCGCGCCGGCTCGTGCGTGAGGGGTTGGCGGCGTTTCTCGGGGGGCAGTTCGACGTCACCGCCTGCGGAAACGTCGCCGAGCTCGAGCTGTCGCTGCGCGGGCGCCTCACCGCCGCCATCGTGAGCCTCGACGGCGCGACTGATGCGCTGTGGCGAGCGCTCGGCGGGCCTCTCAAGGCGCGCCGGACGCTGCGGGTCATCGGCATCGCCAGTGCGCTCGACCCTGTCGCGGCGCGGCGCGCTCGCAGCGTGGGCGTGCGCGAGATCATGCCGTCGGAGGCGGGGCTCCAAGGCGTGGTCGACCTGCTGGGCACGCCGCGCCGGTGGAGCTCCGACCGCACCGTGCCGCTCCGCGTCGTGCCGCCGCCGGTGGCCGAATTGACTCCTCGCGAGCGCGACGTCATCCAGCTGATCAGTCGGGGTCTCACCGCCAACCAGATCGCCGACGAGTTGCTGATCAGCTCGAAGACCGTCGAGAACCACAAGCAGCGTGTGTTCCGCAAGCTCGACGTGCAGAGCCAGTCGCACGCGGTTGCAGTGGCGTTGCGGCTCGGCCTGCTGAATCACGAGATTCAGCATGCGGCGCCTGCAGTCGGTGAGACATGAGCGAAGCCTGCGTGGCGCTTAGCGGCACCGGATGGCACCGCGGCGGTGTCGAGGGTGCCCTGCGTGCGGCCGGGTTCGACGTGCGCGACGCGCCGCACGGCGAGGTGAGCGACGACGCCGACCTCGAGTCAGAGTTCGCCTGCGCTACCGATGTCGATCTCGAAGACGCTGATCTCGCCGTCGCGGTGGGCGACGACCTCGCGCGGGTCGCTTGGGCGCACAGCCGCGGGCTGCCGTGCGTGCTCGTGCGTGACGCCACGCCCGGGCCGCGCGACCTCGTCGAAGCAGTGATGACAGGGGCCGACAGCGTGATCACCGCTGAGGCCTCGGTCGACGAGTTCCTGCTCGCGGTGCGCACGGTGCTCGGCGGCGAGCTCGCGCTCTCGGCTCGCGACACGCGCAGTGTCGTCGAGCGACTCCGTACCGACCTGTGGTCGACGCGACCACGAATCGAGCTGACGCCGCGCCAACAGGCTGTGCTCGAGCTGATCGTGAGCGGCGTGTCCGTGAAGCAGACCGCGCGTGCGCTCGGCATCGCGGTGAAGACGGTCGAGAACACTCAGAGCCGCCTCTACCGGCGGCTCGGTGTGCGCAATCGTGCCCAAGCGGTGGCGGTCGCGATTGCCGAAGGCCTCGTGCCGGCGCGTCCAGAAAGTGCAGGCGACCGCACTGCGGCGGGCGCCGGGGCGGGTGCAAAATCCCCGGCCGCGCGCGAGGGGTGACCACCCCTGCCCCGCAACGTTGACTCGTCGTTACGGTCCCGACCGTGTCGGCGGCGACGGTGGCCATAGCGCACAGCGACATCCTCGTGCGCGACAGCGT
>DASXZO010000063.1:0-42040 GCA_036501845.1 Acidimicrobiia bacterium
TTCGCGTATGCGTCGTTTGACGGCCACTATGGCCGTCAAACGACGCATAGGGAGTGGGCGGTGGTGACCGTCAACGTCGTGCCTGATGGCGTGATGCCGTACGGCATCCAGTTGCCGGTGCAGGCGAAATCGGTGCGCACGGCGATGGCGTGGGAACGCGAACCCGGAGTGGGCCCGGCCGAACTCGTGCGCGCCGCCAAAGCCTGCGACGACGCCGGCTTCTTCTACGTGGCGGTGTGCGACCACGTGCAGGTGCCGCCGGCCGCGGCCAACGAGGGCGGCATGTCGAACACGTGGTACGACCCCGTGTCGACGCTGTCGTATCTCGCCGCGGTCACCATACAAACGCGTCTCATGACCAACGTGTACGTGGCCGCGTACCGCAGTCCGATCCAGACCGCCAAGCACTTCGCCACCCTCGACGCGCTGTCGGGCGGCCGCGTGATCCTCGGTGTGGGCGCCGGCCATCTTGCGCCAGAGTTCGAAGCGCTGGGTGTGCCCTTCGACACGCGCGGCAAGGCGCTCGACGCGGCGATCGACGGTGTGATCGACGCATGGTCGGCCTCCGATCCGCAGCAGCCTGCACCAGTGCAACAGCCGCGCCCCCCGGTGTGGATCGGTGGGTCGGGCGCGCCGGCCCTGCGGCGTGTGGCCGAGCGGGGCGACGGTTGGATCCCGCAGGGCACGCCGCGCAAGCAGATGGCCGAATCGATCGCGGCGATCCGCGTGCACCGCGACAAGATGCGCCCCGACGCCCGTCTCGACATCGGTTACATCCACGAGTACGTCTACGTCGGTGATGCTGGCTGGGACTTCGACGGCGAGTACACGGTCGCCGGTTCGGACCAGCGCATCGTCGACAAGTGCAACGAGATGGGCGCGATCGGCGTGAACCATCTGCAGGTGCGGCTGCGCGCCCGCGACATCGGAGAATTCTGCGACCAGGCCGCGGCGTTCGGTGAACGCATCGGCCCACATCTGGTGAGTGGGGGCGCGTTGTGAACGAGCGGGGGTGGCGATGAGCAAGGTGATGCTGACCATGCGGCAGGATTTCCGCGCGCCGGGCTTCGGGCCCGCGTCGTCGTCGGAGATCTATTCGTCCGCACTCGAGATGTGGCGCTGGGCCGAGGCGCAGGGCTTCGACATGAACGTGGTGTCGGAGCATCACGGTGTCGACGACGGCTGGATCTCGGCGCCGCTCACGGTTGCGGCCATGGGAATGGCGCGCACCGAACGCATTCCGTTCTTCGTGTCGGCGTGCCTACTGCCGCTGCACGATCCGGTGCGCATCGCCGAGCAGATCGCGGTGATCGACTGCGCGGCGCCGGGCCGCTTGATCACCGTGTTCGGCGCCGGGTACCGCGTCGAGGAGTTCGAGATGGCCGGCGTGCCTCACAAGGAGCGCACGAAGGTGCTCGAGGAGTACGTGAGCGTGGTGGTGCGCGCGCTCACCGAGGAGCGCTTCGATTGGCGCGGCCGCACCATCTCGGTGACGCCGCGGCCGATCACGAAGCCCCACCCCACGATCATGGTGGGCGGTGGCGTGCCCGCGGCGGCGCGCCGGGCCGCGCGCTTGCGCCTGCCGATGATGCCGATGAACGCCGACCCCGAGCTGCCGCAGGCCTACAACGAGGAAGCCGAGAAGATCGGCTACACCGGCGGCTTCGTCACGCACCCGAACGGGCCCACGTTCGTGCACGTCACCGACGACCCCGAACGTGCTTGGGCCGAGATCGGGCCCTTCCTGCTCTACGAGACCCAGACCTACGCGTCGTACCAGACACCGGGCCAGCACTCCATGCCGGTGGTGCACGCCGACGACCTCGACGGGTTGCGTGCCGCCACCGCAACGCTCTGGGTCGACACACCTGACGGCATCCTGGCACGGCTCGCCGACGCCGCGGCCGACCCGGCGACGGCCGTGCACGCCCTCAACTTCCACCCCCTCGCCGGCGGGCTCCCGCCCGATCTGGCCTGGGCGAGCCTGGAGCTGTTCGCGGCCAAGGTGCAGCCGAAGATCAGCGCCTGACCGCGCACGTCAGCGACGTCGGGACCGGCATCGGGCTGATCGCTGCACTCGGAGTGGAACGCGTTCTATTATTCGCGTCGTGACGACGAGCGAGATGAGCCTCAGCGACATCGACCTGAACGACATGGACCGCTTCCAGCGGGAGTTCCCGCACGAGTGGTTCACGTACCTCCGGCGTGAGCACCCGATCTTCTGGCACGAGGGTCCCGACGCGGAGACGCGCGGCTACTGGGTGTTCACGAAATACGAAGACGTCCTCGCGCTCTCGCGCGACTGGGAGACGTACTCGTCCGAGCGCGCACCCGGTTTCGACACCGGCGGCGTGATGATCATCGACCCGCCGGGCGAGGCCGCCGGCATCGGTTCGATGATGCTGTTCATGGACCCGCCGAAGCACACGCGCTATCGCAAGATCGTGATGAGCGCGTTCACGCCGAAGGTGCTCAAGGCCTTCGAGGCCACGATCAAGCGTCGCGCCACCGAGATCATCGACTCCGTGATCGAGCAGGGCAGCTGCGACTTCGTCAACGACATCGCGGCAGAGCTTCCGCTGCAGGCAATCGCCGAGATCCTCGGTGTGCCGCAGGAAGACCGCAAGAAGCTGTTCGACTGGACGAACTCGATGGTCGGCTCCACCGACCCCGAGTACGTCGTGTCGGAAGAGGACACGATGAACGCGCAGGTGGAGATGTTCACCTACGCCAACGAGCTCGCAGTAGAGCGCCGCAACCACCACTACGACGACATCGTCGCTTCCATCCTCGATGCCGAGGTCGACGGCGAGAAGCTCGACGAGATGGAGTTCGACCTCTTCTTCATGTTGCTCACCGTCGCCGGCAACGAGACGACGCGCAACGCGATCTCGCACGGCATGCTCACCTACTTCGAGCATCCCGACCAGTGGCAGAAGCTCTGTGCCGACCCCAGCCTCCTCGGCACGGCGGCCGACGAGATCGTGCGGTGGGCGAGCCCGGTGATCTACTTCCGCCGCAACGTCACTCGCGACGTGGAGTACAAGGGTTTCGAGCTGAAGCTCGGCGACAAGATCACGATGTGGTATCCGTCGGCCAACCGCGACGAAGACGTGTTCGAGAACCCGTTCGACTTCGACATCGCGCGCAACCCGAACAAGCATCTCGGGTTCGGCGGCCACGGTCCGCACCACTGCCTCGGCATGAATCTCGCCAAGATGGAGATCGTGTCGATCTTCGACGAGATCAGCCGGCGCATGCCCGACATCCACGCGTCGGGTGCGGTCGACCGCCTGCGTTCGAACTTCATCAACGGCGTGAAGCGCATCCCGGTGGAGTTCACGCCGGGCGAGCGCGTCCTCGACTAGCGCGCGGTTGCGTGTGACGCGCGAGCGTCACGGGATATCGACGACGAGCGTTCCCTCGCGCCAGTCGGCGAGCCGGTCGACCACGGTGCCGTCGGGCGCGATCAGCGCGGCGAGGCCGGGGAAGTCCTCGTCGACGGTGGTGCCGGCCTGGGTCGCCATCGCGACCCACACGCCGAGCCGTTCCGCGTGGCGGCGCGCGTCGCCGAGCCCGCAGCCTTCCCACCACCGCAAGCCTGCGGCCCACGCCGCCTCGTCGGTGCAACGGCCGTAGAGGCCGGGCGCCGAGCAGAACAGCACGACCTCTGCGCCCGCGCTCGTCGTGGCGTCCCACGTCGAGTCGACGCCCGCCTCCGCGCAGATGACGATCCCGATGCGATGCGCGCCGAGGTTGCTCGCAACCGTGTCGGCGCTGATCGAGTAGCCCTGCTCGTCTTCGCCGAGGTGGCGCTTGCGTTGGGTGCCGATCAGTTGGCCGTCGGCAGCGACGAGTTGCGTGATGAAGTGCTCGTCGCCGCGGCGCTCACTCAGTCCGAACACCGCGGCGACGCCGTACTGCTGCGTCGCCGCGACCAGCGCGCCGACTCCAGCGTGGTCGATTGCGATGGCATCTTCGGCATGGTGGAGCGGGTCGACCGAGCCGGTGAGTGAGAACTCTGGGAACACCGCGAGCTCGCAGCCGTCCCGGGCCGCACCCTCGAGCAGCTCGAGGTGCGTTGCGAGGTTGGCATCGAGATCGTGCTTGCGGCACGTGATCGCAGCCAAGAGCGCTCGCACCACACAAGTCTCGCACTCGACTCGACCTGTCACCCCGGCCACGCAATCGCTACGGGTCGTCGTTGACGATGACCGCCTTCACTTGACCATCACCGGTGAGCGTCGCGTTCGTCGGTGACGTGAGCTGCACGAGCAGCGCCTCGTCGGGCTCGACCTTGGCGTCGCCGTTCACGACCACGCTGATGTATTCGCGCGTGGCGGAGATCGGATAGGTGAGCGCCCCGGAGGCGGCCACGAAGTCGCCGTCCTTCGACGACGCGACACCGGTGGTCGTGCCGTCGACGGTGTGCCAGTGCACGGTGATGGTCTTTCGCAACGGCCAGGACAGGTCGACGGGGATCTGCACCGTGGTCTGGGTTCCCGGGCCGCCTTCGCGCACGGTAGGAACCGGCAGCGGTTCACTCGTCGACGGCGGCGCGAGGAACGACGCGGCAGGCGGCAATGACAGGACCGTCCAGTGCGCGCCCGCGTCGGCGGAACGCACGACGACGTTGTCGAACCAGCCGAACACTGTGTGGTCGGTGGAATACGTCGGCGAGAACACAATCGGGAGCGACGTGGGGTTCGCGCCCTCGTAGTCGGAGATGATGATGTTGCTCGCGAGCAGCGACGGGCCGGTCGCGGCGAACGTGGTGCCGCCGTCGGCCGAGCGATAGAGGCCCCGTCCGGACACGCTCACAAGCACGAGGTGATCGGACGCGAACGTCGGCGGCACCGACACGGCTTCGATCTGGGCCGACGCGGACAACGGCCTGGTGCTGTTCAGAGTCCACGTCTGTCCGCCGTTGCGAGTGACGTACATACCGTGCTGCGTGCCGGCAAACACGGTGTGATCGCTTGCGTACGCGGGCGAGATCGCGAGGATCGCCTCGCCGCCCTTCGGTGCCATCTGTTGCCACGTCGCGCCCGCATTCGTGGATCGGTACACGTGAAACAGGGTGCCCACAAAGATCGTGTGGTCGGTGGTGAACGCGGGACTCACCATGATCGATCGCACGAAACCCTGGAGTGTGCCGATCTTGGTCCAGGTTCCGGCATCGCCGCTCGCGGTCGAGCGGAGGACGTGGCCGTCCTCGCTGCCGAGGTACAACGTGTGATCGGTCGTGTAGTTGGGCGACGTGGCGATGACGTATCTCGTGTGGTCACCCTTGACCGGAGGCTCTGGGTTGATCGTCTGCCACGACTCGCCGGCGTCGGTCGACCGCCGCAAGTCGTTGATGGTCGCGAGGAAGAGCGTGTGGTCGTGGACGACGTTCGGCAAGTACACCACGTCGTGTTCGCGCCAGAGCGGTAGGTACTCGTTGTTCCCCACCTGCGGCGCGCCCAGCCCCACGTCGATCGGCGTCCAGGTCGCGCCGGCGTCGTGGGAGATAAACGCACCCTTCACGTAGGTGCTGACCACGAGGATGTGATCCTGCGCGAAGTTGGGCGATACGGCGAGGCCGGCGATCTGCTCCACCTGTGTCTGCAACTCGGACCACGACGATCCGAGATCGGCGGAGCGAAACAATCCGGTGAACGCAGCAGTGAAGAGCACGTCGCCGCTCGACGTCGGCGCGGCTACCACGCCGTAGAAGTCGGGAACACCCCATTGGGTGGCCTGCGGATCGGTGGTGAGTCCCGACGCGCTCGCCGCGAACGTCGAGCCGCCGTTGGTGGAGCGGTACACGTCGTGCACCGTCGATACCCACACTGTCGGCGTCGTTGCGTCGCGGCTCGACGTCGTGATGCCGTTGATCGCCTGGGAAGGAAGGCCGCTTCCCGTAGCGGTGAACGTGGCGCCGCTGTCATTCGATTCGTAGAGCCGCCCCGAACTCGTGCCCGCGAACACCGGAGTTGGGGTGCCAGGCGGCGTGGCCAACGCGCTGATGTGCACGCCCGATGGCGTGCCGTGGGCTTGGGACCATGTGGTGCCGTCGTTTGTCGATACGAAGATCGCCCCAGAGGCATCACCCACGACGACCCGACCGGCAACCGGAGCCTCGAGCGCGGTCACTGCGCCGAAGCTGCCGACCGAGGCCCACGACTGCCCACCGGTGGTGGAACGGAACAGCCCGCCCGAACTCCCGGCGAACACCGTCGTCGCGTTCGTGCGCGACACCACGATCTCGGCGATGTCGGTGCGGTTCGCGAACGCCGTCGGCTGCCAGGACGATCCGTGATCGGTCGACCGAAATACCCCGCCGCTGAGCACCGCGTACAGCGTCGACGCGTCCGTCGGTGCCGCGGCGAGCCCGTCGACATCGGCGCGCACGATGCCCGAGACGATCTCCTGCCAGGTCTGGCCGCCGTCGGTGGACCGCAGCAATTCGTCGCGCGACACGACGAACACGGTGTGGTCCGTGGCAAACCCCGGCGACGGCACCACCACGGTGACCACGTCGTGAGGTGTGTGCGCGGTTGCGCCCCCAGCTGTGATGGCAAGGCACACCGCAATGAGCAGCACGACGGCGAGTGCGCCGCGTGTTGCGTTCGACCCCAAACGAACCCGATTGGCCATCGGCGGCCCCGCCTCCGCGCTACCTGTAGCGATCGATCATCGGGGTCTCACCTTGACCGCCACCCTGGAAGGTCTGGCCGACGGCTTCGCAGCTCTTCGTGGCCGTGCAGCTCACACCGTCGAGAATGCCCTGCGGAAGCGGTGTCTGCTGCACGGAGTCGAGCGTCCACGTGTGGGTGTCCCAGCGATCGACGAACGGCTCCCACGTGGTTGCGTGCTGCTCCTGCGCGTTGTCGAACGCGATCCCGGTGGCCGCGCACTCGCCGGTCACGCACGACACGGCTTTGAACTCGGTCTGCAGCCCGGACGGCGACGGCGTGAACACGATCGACCAGGTGCTGCCGTTCCAATGCTGGACCATGTGCCGGATCGAATACGGCGACTGCTGCATTGTGGAGAAGCCGACGGCATAGCAGTCGTGCACGTTGATGCACGACACGCCGTCGAGTTGGGCGTACGTGTTGCGCGGTTGGGCCAGGATGCTCGTCGTCCAACTCGCACCGTTCCAGCGGCCCGCGATGGGCCGGCCGTTCCCCAGCGTGGTGCCGACGCCGATGCAGTTGCTCGCCGACGAGCAGGTCAGCCCGTTCAACCGGAAGCGTCGCCCTCCGCCGAAGTCGTCCGTGCGCGTGGTCCAGCCGTGCCCGTTCCATTGCTCGGTGAGCAGCGATCTGCCGAGGAAGCCGACGGCGACGCAGGCCGTGGCCGAGGCGCACGACACCGCATACAACTGGCCGAAGTCCGACGAGTGGTACGGGCCGGATTTCCAGGTGTGACCGTCCCACGTCTCCACCAACGGGCTGCTCGATTCTCCAGCCTGGCCGACCGCGGCGCAGAACGTCGCGCTCGGACAGCTCACCCCGGCGAATGACGCGAGTGGCGCGGGTGCCGCGGCGGTTTGACGGGTCCAGGCGGACCCGTTCCAGCGCTGCACCTCGGGCACTTGGGTGTTGGGCGCGTCGCCGAAGCGACCGCCGACTGCCGTACAGGCGGTAGCCGATGAACAGCTCACCGACGCGAGACCGGATGTTTGTTGTTGGGCGTTGGGCGCCGGTTGTTGCAGCACCCATGCGGGCGACGCCGCGCTCGCTGGCACCGTCGTGACGCCGACGGCGGCCGCGACCGCGACGCCCAAAACGAGCGTTCGCTTCAACATTTGTCCTCCGAGTAGTTGCCCCTCTCGGGCCTCATCATGCACTCGCGCGTGCATGATGGCAATAACTCGATGTCGAATGCGGCGGCTGGGATATGGAGTGAGCGGTGAGGGCGATGAGGTGTTAGTCGCCGCCTCCGACACCGACGAGCTCGCCCGCGTCCTTGGGCGCGGACGTCGTTTCGTCGGACGGGTGTCCTTCCACGTCGAGGTGGGGAAGGATCCGATCGAGCCAGCGCGGCAGCCACCAGTTCGCGTCGCCGAGCAGTTCCATCGTCGACGGCACGATGAGCAAGCGCACGACCGTGGCGTCGATGAAGATCGCACTCGCGAACCCCACACCGAAGAGCTTGATGATGATGTTGTCGCCGAGCACGAACGACAGGAAGAACGTGCACATGATCGCCGCCGCCGCGGTGATCACGCGAGCGGTGGCCGACAAGCCGTCGGCAACCGAGGTGCTGTTGTTGCCGGTGCGCACATACTCCTCACGGATGCGCGAGAGCAGGAACACCTCGTAGTCCATCGACAGCCCGAACAGGATCGCGAACATCATCATCGGTAGGAAGGCTTCGATCGGGCCTTCCTTGCCGACGCCGACCAGTTGCTTGCCCCAGCCGTACTGGAAGATGGCGACGATCACGCCGTAAGCCGCGCCGACCGACAGCAGGTTCATGATCGCGGCCTTGAGTGGCACGAGGATCGACCGGAACACGGCCATGAGCAGCAGGAAGCTCAACAGAATCACGATGCCGATGAACAGGGGTAGGCGTTGGGCGAGCAGCTTGGCGAAGTCGTCACTGGTCGCCGCGAAGCCGCCGACGTACACCTTCACGCCCGAATCCGCGGTTGCCTGCGGGATCACGTCGTTGCGCAGGTGATGGAGCAGCGAACCGGTGGCCGCGTCCTGCGGCGACGTCGTCGGGTACACGCGCATCACGGCGGTGGTGCCCGCGGGGTTCACGATTGCCGGTGTCGTCGACGCGACGCCGTGTGTCGACGCGACGGCCGATCGCAGCGACGCGAGCTGCGCGGTGTGGTCGCCGGTGGGTGGTAGCTGGATCGCGAAGAGGAACGGACCGTTGAATCCCGGCCCGAAGCCGCGCGACAGCAGGTCATACGACTGGCGCGATTGCGTGGACGTGGGGTTGTTGCCGGCGTCGACGAAGCCGAGCCGCATGCTGATCACGGGCGCGGCGAGCACAATCATCACCAGGAGCCCGGTGACAGTGAGCACCGCGGGCCGCCGCTGCACGAAGCGGCTCCAGCGGTGCCAGATCGTTTCGCGCTTCCCGTCGTCCTCGTGCACCCACGGCAAGCGCCACTTGTCGACGTTGGTGCCCGCGAACCCGAGCACCGCGGGAAGGAGCGTGACCGCAGCAAGCACGGTGAGTGCGACGACCGAGGCGGCGCCGAGACCGAGGCCGCTGATGAACGACAAACCGATCGCCAGCATGCCGAGCAGGGCGATGATCACGGTGAGCCCGGCGAACAGCACGGCGCGCCCCGACGTGTCGATCGCGGTGATCACGGCTTCCTCGGGCGTGTGCCCGGCGTGCAAACTCTGGCGATAGCGCGTCACCACGAACAGCGCGTAGTCGATGCCCACGCCGATGCCGATCATGGTGGCCAACGTGGTGGTGAAGCTCTGCAGCGGGTACGCGTGCGTGAGCAGGCCGATGATGGGCAATCCAACGGCGATGCCAGCGAGGGCCACCGCGATCGGCAGCGCCATTGCCAGCACTGATCCGAACGCGATCAGCAAGATGATGATCGCGGCGATGATGCCGATGCCCTCGCTCGACGGCGGCTTCGCCCGTTCCGATTGCTGGATGAGCTGACCGCCGAGGCGCACCTCGAGTTGCGAGGTCGAGTGCTGCTCCGCGAGCGAGATCATCTGGCGGCCGACGGAATTCGGCACGTCTTGCGCCTTGGCGTCGAGCTGCGCGGTGGAGAGCGCGATCGTGCCGCCCTTCGAGATGCTGCCAGGTGTGGTGTAGGGGTCGCTCACGGCCAGCACGTGCTGCACCTTGGCGAACGCCGTGTTGAAGGCTTCGACCTTGGCCTTCACGACCGGGTCCTGCATCGAAGGCGAGCCCTCGAACGCCACCTGCACCGAGTCGCCGGACTGCGCTTTGAAGTGCGCCGCGAGCAAGTTCTGCGCGCGCGTCGACTCGGTGTTCGGAGCGCTGAAGTTGGTGGTGAAGTTGGTGCCGATCGCGCCGGAGAGCACGTTCATTCCCACGAGCGCGATCACCCACGCGCCCACCACGAGCCACCGGCGCCGGTAACAGAAGCGGGCGAGCGCGCGCAGCGACATGAGAATGCTCCAGAGGGAAAGAAGGCGCCGGGTGAGTCGACCAAACGCTACCGGCGGCGTGACCGCCCGCCGACTCGGGAGAGCGGTGAGTGGCGCTCAGCTTTCGAGCACGTTGCGCTGGTCGAGCGCGTAGAGCACCGCGAACGCGGGCACCACGATCACCACCGCAGCGACGGCGATGCCGACCAGCCACACAAGTGTCACGTCGGGTGACGCGGCTTGCTGGATTGTGACCTGGCCGGGAAGCAAGTCGGGATACTGCGCCACACCCCACGCGGCGACGATGCTCGCGACTGCGATCGTCGCGAGCGCGCGCGGTGCGCGCGAGATGCGGCCGCTGCGCAACGCCCACAGCGCGCCGAGTCCGGCCACGGCGGAGAGCAGCACGATCGGGAGCGCGCGACCGGCGAGCCGCTCGAAGATGTGGTGCGCGTCGGTGGAGAGCACGAAGATGCCGGCGAGGGCCACCACGCCGGCCGCGAACGCGGCAACGATCGCCCGGCGCGTGAAGTACGACGCGAGCTCGTGGTCGCCCACGCGGTTCGCATCGGCCACGAGGTACACGCCTGAGAGATACGCGCAGGTCGCCACCGCGAGGATGCCGCCCATCACCGACGTGGGGTTCCACCACGGGAACGACGCGGGCGCGTGGGGCGGCACTGTCACCCGTCCTGACGCGATCGCGCCGGCGATCATGCCCATCGCGAACGGTGTGATCACCGACGAAGCCGCGAACGCCGCACCGTAGAGACGCTGATGTGTGGTGCGGGTGGCCACCTTGCGGAATGCGAATCCCGACCCGCGCAACACGATCCCGATGGCCGCGATCCACAGCGGTAGCGCGAGCTGGTGCATGATCGCCACGAACACGGTGGTGAACGCGGTCCACAGCATCACCAGGCAGAAGACGAGCCACACGTGGTTGGCCTCCCACACCGGTGTGATGGCGTGGTCGATGAGAGCCCTCGGTCGCGCGCCCCGTTCGGCGTCGCCCGCGACGAGGTCCCATAGCCCGGCGCCGAAATCGGCGCCCGCGAACACCGCATACGCGACCACGCCGATCCACAGCACACCGGCCGCCAGACTGCTCACCTGGACGCGACCTCGGGGCGCGGGCCATATGGGGCGTCGTCGGCGCGATCGGTCTGGGCCTCGCCGTCAGCGCGCCAATTGCGCGCCATGCGGCGCAGCGCGATCACCGTGGCCGTGGCGAGGCCGGTGTAGAGCACGACGATCGCGATGAAGGTGAACCACACGCCACCCGACTTCGTGACCGCGTCGCGCGTCAGCATCACGCGGTAGGCGATCCACGGTTGGCGACCGACCTCGGTGGTGACCCATCCGGCTTCGAGCGCCACCACGGCGGCGACGCCGGCACACGCGGCGCAGCGCAGGAACCAACGGTTCTCCGGTGGGCCGTGCTGGCGCCGCCATACGAGGCCGAACCACACACCGAGCGCGAGGAGTCCGAAGCCGATCGTGACCATGAGCTGGAAGGCGAGGTGCACGATGTTCATGGGAGGCTGGTACGCCGCCGAGATCGAGTCGAGGCCTTTGATGCTCGTCGACGCCGACAACCCGGCAAGCAACGAGTCGCCGTTCGGGATCGGGATGCCGCCCACGACCTTGCCGTCAATCAGCACTCCGCCGAGATGCAACGCCTGGTGCGAACCCGAGTGGGTGGTCAGCTCCATTGCGGCGAACTTCGACGGTTGGTCGTGGAACACGGCGCGAGCCGCGTAGTCGCCCACCGCGATCTGGAGCGGCGTCGCGATTGCGGCCACAGTGAAGGCGATGGCGAACGCCCGCCGGTGCCGCTCGTCGTTGCGACCCTTGAGCATGCCGACCGCGTACACCGACGCCACCACGAAGCCCGCGACCATGTACGACGCGAGCAGCATGTGCGGCACCTCGTACGCGGTGGCGCGGTTGAAGATGCCCTTCAGTGGGCTGACGTCGGTGATCTTGCCGCCCGGCCCGACCTTGAAGCCCGCAGGCTGGTTCATCCAGGAGTTCGCGGCGATCACTGAGAAGGTGCCGACGATTCCGGCGATGGCGATGGGGATGCCCGACCAGAAATGCGCCCACGGCGACATGCGGTTCCACCCGTAGAGGTAGATGCCGATGAAGATCGCCTCGCTGAAGAACGCCAGCCCTTCGATGGCGAACGGCACGCCGACCACCGCGCCGTAGTGGCCGAACAGGCCCGGCCAGAGCAGGCCCATCTCGAACGACAGCACCGTGCCGGTGACCGCGCCGACGGCGAACAGCACGCCCATCACCTTCGACCAGCGGCGCGCGAGTTCCAACGAGGCGCCGTCGTTGCGCGCGATGCCGCGCCAGTTCGCAATCAGGGTGATCGTGGGGAACGCCGCGCCGAACGGCACGAGGATGATGTGGAATCCGAGCGTGAACGCCATCTGCTCGCGAGCGGCGAGCAGATCATCGGCGATCACATGAGACGGATTACCGCGCGCGTGGGGCTGTCAGCGACTCGAAGGGGCGCGGTGACCGGAGCAGCGCAGGAGCGACGGAGGAGCGAGATGCGTGCGCAGGGCGCTCGCCGCGGTGCCGGAGGCGCCGCAATAGTCACGCAGGCAATCCCTGGTGCTTGTCCATCATGTCTGACATCACGGCGCGGATGAACTCGTCGGCCTCGGGGGTCATGCCGCCGGACACCCCGCCGTAGATCGAGCTGCTCTTCGCTGGCTCGTCCTTGTGCGCGCGGGCGTGGTCGACAGCCGCCGCGAGGTCGACCGTCCATGCCTCGCGCACTCCCGGTTGGGTCTGCGGCCGGGTGACGCACATGTGGATCGAGTTCGGGTATTGCTGGCCGTTCATCCGCCAGCCCCGCTCACGCAGCGCGTCGTTCACGTGGTACACGTCGAACTCGTCGCTCGTGAACGAGAAGCAGAAGGTGGGGTTGCCCATGATCCGCAGCTCGGGATGGGTGCGCACGTCGGCTTGCATCGCGAACGCGGTCTCGAAGATCGCCTTGGCATAGCGCAGGTAGCCCTCACGGCCGAGCGACACCATCGACGCCCATGTAGCTGCGAGCAGACCGCTCGAGCGCGACCCCTCGATCCCAGGTGAGCAGTACTTGCCGCCACTCCAGCTCGTCTGGAAGAAGTACTGGCCGTCGCGCAGCGCCTGGTCGCGGAACAGCAGCAACGAGCTGCCCTTCAGGCCGTAGCCGTACTTGTGCGTGTCGGCCGAGATCGTGGTGACGCCGCGGATGCGGAAGTCGAACGGCGGGATGTCGTAGCCGAGCTGTTCGCCCCACGGCAGTAGGAAGCCTCCGAGGCAGCCGTCGACGTGTAGGCCCACTCCGCGCTCGAGCGCGAGATCGGAGAGCTCGGCGATGGGGTCAATCGTGCCGTAGCCGTAGTTCCCGGCCGAGCCGATCAGCGCGATCGTGTTGCTGTCGATGCGGGCCCGCATCTCGTCGAGGTCGGCGAGCGTGGTGTCGGGGTTGATCGGAGCGATCCGCAACTCGATGCCGAGCAGGTGGCAGGCCTTGTCGAAACCAGGGTGGCCGGTCTCCGGCTTCACCACGTTGGGGCGCTCGATACCGCGGCGTGCGCCGTCTTCGCGATAGGCGAGCATCGCGTGCAGGATGCTGCCGCTGCCGCCACTCGTCACGAGACCCGCGGGCTGAGTGTCGGTGATCACGCTCGCATGCATGAGGTCGAGACCCATCGCGATCATCTCGCCCTCGAAGCGGGTGGAGCTCGGACACACGTCGCGTTGCAACGCGTTCATGTGGCCGTAGAGCGAGAAGGCCTGGTCGAGGAAGGCGTAGTGGTCGTGGTCGCCGCAGTACATCGACCCCGACACCTTGCCGTTCTCCCACGACGCGTCCTCACGCGACGCCATGTCGCGCAGCTCGGCGACGATCTCGTCGCGTGGCCGCCCGTGCTCGGGCATGCCGCGCGTCACGGTGAACTCGTCGGCGTAGGGATAGAAGCTGCTCGCCATTCATCTGCCTCGTTGTTCGCGTTGCTCGGTTAGGTTCCGGCCGTGTCACGCTACGTGCTCGCGATCGATCTCGGTACGAGCGGACTGAAGGTCGCCGTCGTCGACGATCGGGGCGTGGTACGCGCCGCGGCCTACGAGGCGCTGGCAACCCGGCACACGCCTGACGGCGGGGCCGAGCAGGACGCCGAGGAGTGGTGGCAGGCGCTCGGTCGCGCGGGTCGGCGCGCAGTCGCGAGCGCAGGGGTGGCCGTCGGCGTGGTCGCGGTGACCGCGCAGTACATGTCGGTGGTCGCGGTCGACGAGCGTGGCGTGCCGGTCGCGCCCGTGGTCATGTGGACCGATCGGCGCGGCACGCCGGTGCACCCGCTGCTCGCCCGCCACGACCTGTGGGGCCGCTGGCTCGACGTGCACGGCTTGATCCCGCTGGCCGACGACGACGTGGGTCACGTCTCGGTGCTGCGAGCAGTGCACCCGGATCATGTGACGCGCGTTGCGTCGTACGTCGAGCCGGCCGACGCGGTCACCGCGCGGCTCACCGGACGTGTCACCGCGTCGCCGAACACCGCGTTCCCGCTGATGTGCACCGACAATCGCGTCTGGGACGACGTGCACTACGACGACGAGCTGGTGAGGTTCACGGGAGTTGACCGCGCGCTGCTCCCGCCGATCGTCGATGCGGGTACGCCGCTCGGACCACTCACAGCCGAAGCCGCGCAGCATCTCGGGCTTGATGCTGCGACGATCGTGATGCCGGCCACCGTCGACTCCATCACGTCGGCAATCGGCAGTGGCGCGATCGATTCGTCGCGCGCCGCACTCGTGGTCGGCACCACGTCGGTGCTGGCCACTCATCTCGACCACAAAGCGCACGACCTCGGGCGCGCCATCACCACGATGCCGAGCCCACTCGCCGGCCAATGGTTCGTGATGGCCGAGAACGGAGTGGGCGGCAAGGCACTCGAGGTGTTCGTCGAGGGCGTCGTCTATCCCGATGACGCGCTCACGGTCGCGGCCGAACCAGCCGACGCCTACGCGCGGTGCGAAGCGGCTGCAGCGTCGGTGCCAGCCGGCGCTCGCGGCGTGCAATTTCTGCCGTGGCTGCACGGCTCGCTCGCGCCGGCTCCGAACGACGACATGCGCGGCGGCTTTCTCGGGATGGGGCTGTCGACGACGCGCGCCGACCTGGCGCGCGCCGTCTACGAAGGTGTGGCGCTCAATGCCGCGTGGCTTGTTCCGGCCGTGTCGGACATGACGGGAGTGCAGTACCGCGAGCTGACGCTGGGCGGGGGTGCCGCACGAGCCAGGCTGTTCGCCGAGATCCTGGCCAGCGCGTGCGGCGCCACGGTGCATCGGCTCGACGCGCCCGAGCACGCCAACGCTCGCGGCGCTGCGCTCCTCGCACTCGTGCAGCTGGGCGACCTCGACGTCGCGGATGTGGCGTCACTGATCAAGGTGGCCGACGTCCACGAACCCGATCCCGAAGCCGTCGACGTGTACCGCGCCGCGCTCGAACGTCATATCGCCACTCACAGTGGACTGACCGCGCTCGCGTAACTACGCTCGCTCGCGTGGGAGTGCGAGCCTGGGCGATAGTTGCGATCACTACGATCGTCGCGATGGCGGTGGGCGCGGTGCCGTCGTCCGCGGCGACTCGCCCGGACGCGCCGCGGTCGGTTCCCTCGAATTCATCAGCACAACCGAGCACGGCACACCCGGACACGAGTGTGGCGTCTTCGCTGGGTGGCAACTACCAGCCGATCGCCGGTGATTTCGACGGCGACGGCCGCGACGACGTGTTCCTCTACGCACCCGGTACCGCGCAGGACTATGTGGCCTACGCGAACGCTTCGCGGGGCAGCTTCACGAAGGTGCCAGTTGCCGTCAACGGCAGCTACCGACCGTTCGTCGGCGACTTCAACGGCGACGGCATTTCCGACGTGTTCTGGTACGGGCCGGGCGACGCGCCGGATTGGATCTGGTACGGCCACTCGAACCGCACGTTCACGACGCGCATGATGAGCATCAGCGGCGACTACCAACCGACGGCTGGTGACTTCAACTGCGACGGGCGCACCGACATCGTGTGGGCTTCGTACCCGTTCGGCGGTCATAGCTTCATCTGGACCGCTGCCGGCAACACTGAGTGGCGATGGGCAGGTGTTTCAATCCCTCCCCACGCAATTATGCGTGCTGCCGACTTCAACGGTGACGCTTGTGACGACTTGGTGGTCGACGCGCCGGGCGCCGATGAGATCTTGTTCGGCTCGCCGTTCCACGGCTTCTCGGTGCACCCGACCAGCGGCCCGTATGTGGCTTCGACGCCGATCGCCGGCAACTTCGAAGGCTCGAACGACCGCAACTACCGCGGTGACGTCCTTTGGTACGCGCAACACGGCAGCTACAGCGAGGCCTGGTACTCGCGGTTCCCGACGTTCACGTTTCAGAGGGGCTACGGCAGCATCCAGGGTCTGTATCGACCGGTTGCCGGCGACTTCGACGGTGACGGTCAGACCGACATCCTCTGGCTGAACCCGGCGAGCACCATCAGCCCGATCTGGTTCGACGTCCGCCGCGACCTCATAGCAACCGATGGCGCGAAGTGGGCGCGTGATGTGGGTACCGCACAGGACGATCAGTTCCAGGGTGTGGCCGCCGCGCCTGACGGTGGCTGGTACGCAGTGGGCGAGGTGCACGGCTTCTTCGACGACGACGCACGCCCGCACACAGCAACGGACTTCGATGCGATTGTCGTGCGCTACGCGCCGGATGGTACGGAAGTGTGGCGGCGCGACTTCGGGTCGTCGGCCGACGACGACGCGGTGGCGGTAGCAGTTGACGGGCAGGGCAACGTGCACGTGATCGGTAGCACCGCGGGTCACATTCCTGGGGCGCCGGAGACGACCCATCCGGGGATGTTCGAGACCGAGTTCACGCCGAGCGGCACCATGCGGTGGATCCACCAGACTGCCGATTGGGGGCCTGCCGCGATCGCCGTCGATGCAGCCGGCAACAGCTACGTGACCGGCTCCCAATCGACTGGCAACGGCTTTTTGATCGCGTTCAACTCGTCGGGCGGCGAGGTCTGGCGGCACGACAATTTGAACGTCTCGTGGCTCTGCGCCGGAGTTGGTATCAGCCACAACCGACAGGTGGTCGTCGGCAGTCTCGGCCAACTCATGAGCTACACCACTGCGGGCGCGCTCCAGTGGAGTGAGACCCTCAATCTCTCGCAGAACGAAGGCATCTGCGGGCTCACTGTCGACCGATTCGGCAACATCGATGTCACCGGCTTCACGCAGCATCATTTGCCGTTACCGGCGGCGCCGTACGCGGGCGGCATCGACGCCTTCGTCATGCAACTCTCGGGCAGCGGGACACCGTGGTTCGTGCAGCGCATCGGCGGCTCGGGCGACGACTTCGGGCGTGCGGTGACTGTCGACCACGGCGGCGACATGATCATCACCGGCGACACGACCAGCACGCTGACGCCGAACAACAATCCGAGGATCGTCGGGTTCGACGGGAGCGCAGGCGGAGCCGACGTCTTCGTCGACAAGCAGCCGCCGATCGACGTCACCGGGCAGCTCGACCAGTTCGGGGGCGCTGAGGACGAGTACGGCTACGGCGTCGCGACATCGCCCGACGGCCACCACATTGCTGCTGTCGGCCAGACCGATTCACCGCAGCTGCCGCTCGCGCCGACGGCGTACGTGGGTGGCTACGGCGACGCCTTCATCGTGAACTACTGACCCACGGTCACGTCACCAGAGTTGGTCGGTGTAGGTGTCGGTGCCGGGGATGGTGGCTCGGAAGGGACCGCAGAACTTCGTGGTGGCGATGCCCGCGGCCTCGAGGTCGGAGCCGAGCTTGGCGAACGTGCTGTCCCAGAGCGCGGGTAGGTCGTCGTCGACGAACCACAACACGGTGAAACGGAGGCCGCCGTCGCTGCGGGGCACGTCGCTCGGCGCGTCGCCGAGCAACGGCACCGGCGTGAACTCGGCCGCCACCGCGTAGGGGAGCGCGTAGCGCGCGAGGTAGCCGTCGATGTCGTCGAGACCGATGCCTTCCATCGGCTCGCCGACGAACAGCACGCAGTAGGGCGAGCGGTGATCGAGTGCGAGCTCCACCGGCACGCCGTCTTCGCGTTCGTAGCGCGAGCGGTACTTGTACATCACGGTGTGGATGTGGTCGCGCTCGGTGAACATGCGGCCGTTCTCGTGCAACCACTTCACCTGCGCGGTGCCCCACTCCATCCACTCGGCGAACTTGCCGGCGAGGATCCAATAGATGGCCACGTAGCTGCCCGAGGTGGGGTCAGGGATCACGTCGTTCTCGAGCGGGTAGCGCAGCGCCTTGAGATCTTTGGTGGCCACGTAACGACCGCCCTGCACCGTCCAGGCGCCGATCATGCAGCCCGCGTAGAAGTGGTCGCGCTCGTACCAGCGGTTGTACGCGACTTCCTGGCCGCGCCGCGGCTCTACCACCGTGACCAGCGCGCCCCCCAGCGCGATCGGCCGATGCCGCGTGTCACCAGATCCGAGCTCTTGCATGCGTGAAATCCCCTTGTGTCCGCGGAAGGGCCCGGTGCTGGAGCCGGGCCGAGCGGCAGCGTAGGGCTTCCCGCCTGGGCCCGCGCGCGTCGAGCCGCGTATATGGCCGGTACCGTGATCGGCGCGATGAGCGCTGGGCATGAGGCCGAGGCGTCGACGCACGCGCCGGTTCGCCAGGAGCTCGCGCTCCCGCCCGGTGCGCGGGTTGTCGTGTTCAGCGACATCCACATCCCGCCCGAGGCCGACTCGCGCTCCACGATCGTGGCCGCACCCGAGCCTGCGGGAGCGGCGGGGCCCACTCGCGCTCCGTGAGCACGCCGGGCCATAGGCCGGCCCGGCGACTCGATGCAGATCGAGTCGTTGTGGGAGGTCCCGGTGATCGGCCGCTTCGTCGGCACACGTACCGCGCCAACGCATAGCTGAGCATCACACGTCGCGCCCGGGCTCGAGCGATTCCACGAGCCATGGATACGAGGCGGCGAATGCGGGCTTCCAGCAGTAGAAGTTGTGGTTGCCCCGCTCAGCGCGATCTCGGCGTGTGGACGGGATCTGACGGGTTGTTAGATTCGCCCGCCGTGCAGAGATTTTCGGACCGCGTTGCGGTCGTCAGCGGAGCCGGGTCGGGATTGGGTCGTGCCGTGGCCACCCGGCTGGGATCAGAAGGTGCCACCGTCGGTTGTCTCGACATTGCCATTGGCGGCGCGGATGAGACCGTCGCCGCGGTGGTGGCCGCGGGCGGCAAGGCCCGGGCCTACCAGTGCGACGTGAGCGACCCGGCCTCGGTGCGCGCCGCGGTTGACGGCGTCAACGCCGACCACGGGCGCGTCCAACTGGTGGTCACGTGCGCAGGAATCGGCCGCTTCTTCGACTTCGTCGAGATGCCGTTCGAGGAGTGGCAACGCATCATCGCCGTGAACCTCACCGGCACGATGCTCGTGTGCCAGGCCGCGATGCCGTATCTGCTCGACGGCGGTGGCCACATCGTGACCGTCGCGTCGAATGCCGGTTTGATGGGCCAGTCGTTCTCGGCCGCGTACTGCGCGTCGAAGGGCGCGGTGGTCAACCTCACCCGCGCGCTGGCGGTCGAGTATCTGAGCAAGGGCGTCACCGTGAACGCGATCGCGCCGGGGGGTATCGACACGCCGCTCCAGGGTGTGTTCGGCGCGTCGATCCCTGAGGGCGCGTCGTTCAAGGAGATCGCCAACGCCATGACGCCGCTGGGAAGCGCGTCGCCCGACGAGGTGGCGGCCACGATCGCGCACATGCTCTCTGACGACGCCCGCTACATGACCGGCTCCATCGTGAGTTTCGACGGCGGCCTCACCGCCCGATGAGCGAGCGCATCTTTGATACAGCCGGCACGGTGTGGGAGCTGATCGAGCGGCGCGCCGACGCCACGCCTGATCGGATCATGTTGTTCGCCGGCGATCGCTCGATGACGTTCGCGCAGTATCGAGACATGGTCGAGCACGCCGCCGCGGGCTGGGCGGCGGCCGGCGTCGGCCCCGACGTGCACGTGAGCTGGCAGCTACCCACGTGGATCGAATCGGCCGCGCTCGTCGGCGCGCTGTGCCGCCTCGGCGCCATCCAGAACCCGATGCTGCCGATCTACCGGCACAAAGAGCTTGGCTTCATCACCGGCCAGCTCGGCACGCGCGTGCTCATCACGCCGAGCACGTGGAACAACTTCGATTACGCGGCGATGGCGGCCGAGGTGGCGTCGGAACGGCCCGGTCTCGAGACCGTCGTCGCCGACCACTGGAACCCCGACGGTGATGCGGCGGCGCTCCCGCCCGCGACCGTGGTCGATAAGAACGATCCGAGCAACGACCCGGTGCGTTGGGTGTTCTACACGTCGGGCACCACGAGCGATCCCAAGGGCGCACAGCACACCGACCGCAGCGTGATGGCCGCCGCCATCGGTTACGCCAACAAGACGCACGTAGTCGCCGACGACATCGCGCTCGTGGCGTTCCCGTTCACGCATGTGGGCGGCATCATCATCGGTGTGTTCACACCGCTGCTCACCGGTTCGACCGCGGTGCTCATGGAGGCGTTCTCGCCGCAGCTCGCCACCGAGTTGATCGGCAAGCACCGCATCACGCTCGGCAACGGCGCGCCGGCCATTCACCAACTCATGATCGCCGAGGCGCAGGCCCAGCCCGACGCCTACGCGTCGATCCGCGGTTTTCCCGGCGGCGGGTCACCGAAGCCGCCGCAACAGCACGACGAGATCCGCAAGGTCGTGCCGAGCGCCACGCAGGGCATCACTTCCGGTTACGGGCTGAGCGAGGCGCCGATCATCACCCAGACCGATGTCGAGGCGCCCGACGATTCGAAGATTCGCGGTGAGGGCACGCCGAACCACGACGTGGTGATCAAGCTGATCGCGCTCGACGGTACCGACGTGACCGAGACCGGCGAGGGCGAGATCGTGGTGAAGGCACCGCAGGTGATGCGCGGCTACACCGACTCGTCGCTCGACAAGGACGCGTTCACCGCCGACGGCTTCTTCCGCACCGGCGACGTCGCGCGCTTCCTCGACGACGGCACAATCGTGATCACCGGCCGCATCAAGGACATCATCATCCGCAAGGGTGAGAACGTGTCGGCCAAGGAAGTGGAGGACACGCTCTACGGGCATCCGAAGGTGGCCGACGTCGCGGTGTTCGGCATTCCCGACTCCGACCGCGGCGAGATGGTGGTGGCGGCGATCCAGCCCAAGGACGCCGGCGATCCGCCCGACGTGCCGTCGCTGTTCGAATACTGCCGCGGCGTGGGGCTCATGAATCAGAAGATCCCCGAGCGGGTGATGATCGTCGAGGTGATGCCGCGCAACCCGAGCGGCAAGGTGCCCAAGCACGAGCTCCGCAAGCAATTGCTGGGGGAGTGAGAGATGCGAACCGTCGCGATCACGGGTGCCGCGTCGGGCCTCGGCAAGGCGTTGCGGGCTCGGCTCGAGGCCGACGGCGCGCGCGTGATCGGCGTCGACATCGCGGGCTGCGAGATCTCCGCCGACCTGTCGGCCCCCGGTGGCCGCGTCGCCGCGATCGCGGGGCTGCGCAGCGCGTGTGGCGGCGTGCTCGACGCGCTCGTGCCCTGCGCCGGCCTCGGCCCGCAGCACCCGGGTGAGCGGATCGTTGCGGTCAACTACTTCGGGGCGATCGCCACGCTCGATGGGCTCGTCGACGAGCTCGCCGCCGCGGCCGAGGAGCGACGGAGGAGCGATTCGGGTCGTGCGAGCGCGAGCGAGCGTCCAGACGCCCCTGGGGGCGCGAGCGCAGTGAGCGGGGGTGCAGCCGTCATGATTTCTTCGAACAGCACCACGATGACGCCCGGCGCGAGTGGCCCCATCGCCGAGGCGTGCCTCGACGACGACGAGGACGGCGCGCAGTTACTTGCACGCGACGCGCATCCAGCCGTGGCTTACGCGGCGTCGAAGGTGGCGATCGGCAAAGCCGTGCGCCGGCGCGCCCAGTCGTTCGGCGAGCGCGGCGTGCGGCTGAACGCGGTTGCGCCGGGCGCGTTCCTCACGCCGTTGCTCCAGCAGGGCCTCGACGATCCCGAGACCGGCGATCTCATTCGCGGCTTACCGATCCCGCTCGGTCGCTTCGGCGAGCCCGACGACATTGCCGACGTGATCGTGTGGCTGCTGAGCGACGGCGCGCGCTACGTGCACGGATCCACGCTGTTCGCCGATGGTGGCACCGACGCGCTCTTGAGCCCCGACCGTTTCCCCTGATCGCGATCAGGCCGCGGCGAGCGAGCGGTCCTGCGTGTCGTCGAGCTCGTCGACGAGGTGGAAACCGAACACCGCCACCACGAGCAGCACTGCGGCCTCGCACGCGAGTGCGATCGCGATCGCCACAACGTTGCCGGTGAGCGCGGTGACGAATACTGCGATCGCTGCGCATGGTGGACCGATCACCTTCCAGAGCCACCACCGCAGCGCGAAATGCGTGGGGTGTCCGGGCGGATTGGAGTCACGGATCGCCTCGTAGGGGAACCAGAGATTCACGACCGGGATGATCAGGCTCCACGCGCCCAGCGTGCGGCTGCGCACCGAGGGCCAACCCGAAGCCTGCGCGAACTCGCCGATTCGCGTCAGCCACCAGATCTCGATACCCGTGACGGCCAACGACGCGATCCCGGGCAGGATCGTCATGAGCTGGAGCGTTCTGAATTGGTGCGACGCTCGCAGGGTGCCGTCGGGGTTTGTGGTGAACAGGTGACCGTGGACCGGCGACAGAATCGCCGCGGTGAGCCCGCCGACGAACAGACCTAGCAGCGCACTCGCAACGAGCGCGATACGCACCCACCGTCCTGCGCGGCGCGCCCGCTCGCGGAGTTGACGCCGATGCTCCGGATGAAAGGCATGCCCGGCAACGCTCCACTGCACGCCGTCCCACCAACGCCATGACTGCCCGGCGTTCCAGGGGTCGGCGTACCAACCCGGCGGCGGGGGCTGCTGCATCACATCCGTATCGATCGTTCGTATCGGTCAGGCGAGAATCTTGGCGAGCCACTTCGTGACCGTCGCCTTCGCCTCGGGGTGCGGGTTCACGAGGTCGATGCCGTGAGTGTTGCCGCTCACGATCGTCAGCTGGCTGTTCGGTCCGGCGTTGTGCACGTTTTGGGTTGCGTAGGTGACGGTGTTGCCGTCGTGCTCAGACGCGATCGCGAGCAACGGCTCCTTCACGGTGCGCTCGATCTCGGCCGAGAACGCGACCACCGCGTTCACGTGGAGTGAGTCGGCCGCCTCCATTGCGTGCTGCGCGCCGAGCGACGAACCGATGAGCACGACCTTTTGCGCGCCATGCGTGCGCGCGTACGCGACGATCTCGGCGACATCGGCCGAGCCCGACGAGTCGTAGTCGTAGGCGATGCCCCAGTAGCCCGCCGCGGCGAGTGCGGGCATCAATGGATAGAACGAGTCCTTGTGCGTGGTGGCGCCGTGAATCATCACCACGGCCGTGGTGCCCGTGCCGAGCTCGACCGCGTGGTGGCCCGCGATCGAGAACGCGCGAGCGCCCTTCGGTGTGCTGGCCGCGCTGCTCGAGCAGGCGGCCGCGGCGCCGAGCAGCGCGATCACCGCGAGCACCCTTACCACTCGCATGCTGTGTTTCCTCACGATTGACTCCCCACGATCAGTTCGTCGCCCTCCCGGCCTCGATGAGCGCATCGAAGAGTTGCTGTTGGGCGCGATCATCGGCCGCGGTGTCCTCGGGATGCCACTGCACCGCGAGCACGAAGCCACCGCGGTCCGGATTGTCGGGCTCGACCGCCTCCACGATGCCGTCGCCGGCGCGCCCGACCACACGCAGCCCGTCGCCCACGCGGTCGACCGACTGATGGTGATGGCACGAGCATGCGGGGCGATCGCTGCCCATCACCTGTGCGAGCCTGGAGTCGGGCTCGAGCATCACCGTGTGCAACCACTCGCCGCCGGCTTCGCCAGGCCGGCCGTGCGGTGACACTCCAGAAAGCTCCGGGATGTGTTGGTGCAACGTGCCGCCGCACGCCACGTTCAACACCTGGATGCCGCGGCAGATCGCGAGCAACGGCAATCGCGCGTCGAGCGCGGCCCGCGCGAGTGCGATCTCGAACCCGTCGACCACGTCGTCGGTGCCGTACACCGTGGCGTGGGGCGCTTCGTGGTAACAGCCGGGCGCGACGTCGGGGCCGCCGGTGAGCAGCACCGCGTCGAGTCGCTCGACGAGTCTCTCCACTGCGCCGGTTGCGAGGGTTGCGCCGGGTTCGGTGGCCACCGCGGGGTCGAGCACCACCGGCAGACCGCCTGCCGCGCGCACGCGTTCGAGGTACTTCGATCGTTCACCCACGCCGTCGGCGTGCCAGCCCGTAACGCGACCTGCGGCCAAGCGCCGCGCGGTCACGCCGACCAGCACCCCACGTTCTCCGCCGGGCGCGCCGCTCACCATTGATCGAAGTTCCGGCGCCGTTCCCAGTCGGTGACGTGACGGTTGAAGCTCGCCCATTCCTGCCGGGCGGTGTTCGCCAGGTGGTGGTGCACGTCTTCGCCGAACGCAGCGGTCGCGACCGACGAGTGCTCGAACAGCTCGACCGCCTCGGCGATGTTCCACGGCACGCGCGGCACGTCGTCGGCCACGTAGGCGTTGCCGGCGAAACGCTCGCCGGGCTCGAGCTTCTGCTCGATGCCGTGCAGACCGGCCGCGATCGTCGCGGCGAACGAGAGGTAGGGGTTGGCGTCGGCGCCCGGAATGCGCGATTCCACCCGGAACGATTCGCCGTGGCCCACCATCCGGAAGCCGCACGTGCGGTTGTCGTCGCCCCACACCAGCGCGGTCGGCGCCCACGACTCCGGTTGGTAGCGCTTGTAGGAGTTGACGGTGGGCGCGTGCATCCACGCAAGTTCGCGTCCGGTGGCGATCAAACCACCGAGCCAGCCCGATGTGACCTCCGAGTGATGGAACTTGGCGTTGTTGTCCCACATCAGCGAGCGCGAGCCGTCGGTGTTCCACAGGCTCGAGTGCACGTGACATGACGAGCCGACGCGATCGATCGCGTACTTCGCCATGAACGTGATCGCGTGGCCGTGCTGGTGCGCGATCTCCTTGGCGCCGTTCTTGTAGATCACGTGCCGGTCGGCCATCGTCACTGCATCGGTGTACTCGAGGTTGATCTCGTGCTGGCCCAGCTCGGCTTCGCCCTTGCTGAACTCCACCGGCACGCCGGCGCCGTCCATGCCGTTGCGGATGGCGCGGATGATCGACTCGTCACGCGAGGTTTGCAGGATGTGGTAGTCGAGCACCACGTTCGAGAGCGGTGCGAGGCCGTCGAAGCCCTTCGCCGCCGCCTCGTCGAGACTCTCGCGGAAGAGCAGGAACTCGAGCTCCGACGCCATCATCACGTCGTAACCGAGCGCGTGGGCACGTGCGACCTGACGTTGCAGGATGCGGCGCGGCGACACCTCGATCGGTGCACCCTCGTGCTCGTCGACCAGATCGCACATCACCAGCGCGGTGGCGGCGAGCCATGGGATGCGCCGGATGGTGGTGAGGTCGGGCCGCAGCGCGAAGTCGCCGTAACCGGTGTCCCAACTGGCGTAGCTGTAACCGGGCAGCGCCGTCATGTCGACGTCGACCGCGAGGAGGTAGTTGCACGCGTGCAGCTCGCCCTCGCCGCGACGCATCTGGCGGAGCCAGTAGTGGCCGGTCACTCGCTTGCCCATCAAGCGGCCCTGCAGGTCGGGGAAGACCACGAGGATGGTGTCGATCCGCCCCATCTCGATCTGGTCGGCGAGCTCGGCCGCGATCATCATCCCCGGCACCGACATGGCCGCGGAGCTTACGTGCGAGCAGACGGGCGTCGTAAAGCGTCGAATAGCGACGCTTTACGACGCCCCTCGCGAGTTACTCGGGGGTGACGTATGCGGCGGTGATGCCGCCGTCGACCACGAGCGACGAGCCGGTGACGTAGCTCGACTCGTCGGATGCGAGGAACAGCGCCGCTTCCACGATTTCCTCGGCGCGTGCGAGCCGGCCCATCGGGATGTGCACGAGGCGGCGCGCCTTGCGCTCCGGATCGGACATGAGCTCGGCGAGCAGAGGCGTGTCGACCGGGCCCGGGCAGAGCGAGTTGGCGCGGATTCCCTTTCGGGCCCACTCCACTGCGATCTCGCGTGTCATCGACAGCACGCCGCCCTTGCTCGACGTGTACGCGATCTGCGCGGTGGCCGCGCCCACGAGCGCCACGAACGACGCGACGTTGATGATCGATCCGCCGCCCGACTCGATCATCGCGGGGATCGCGGCCCGGCAGCCGAGCCACACACCCTTCAAGTTGATGTCGATCACGCGCTCCCAAGTGGCCTCGGGCGTGTCGAGCACGCCGCCGTCGTCGGCAGGGAACACGCCCGCGTTGTTGTAGAGCACGTGCAGGCCGCCGAAGGTCTCGACTGCGCGCGCCACCATCGCCTCGCAGTCGGCCGCGTTCGATACGTCAGCGGGAACGAAGCATGCCTGCTCGCCGAGTTCCGCCGCCGCGGCCGCGCCGGCGTCGGCATTGGCGTCGACCACCACGATCCGTGCGCCCTCACCCGCGAACCGCTGCGACGCGACGCGGCCCATACCGCTGCCGCCGCCGGTGATCAGCGCCACCTTCCCCTCGAGCCGCGCCATCAGTGTCTGGCCATCAGCGCGTGGCCCTCACTCGTCGCTGACGGTGTCGGTGGTCGGGTACTGGCGGATGGCGTCGACCGTCTCCAATTGCAAATTCTCGGTGAGGCACTGGTTGAGCTCGTGCGTGCGCGAGTACTGGTTCATGCGGTCGGTGACCGGACCGCCTCCGCTCACGATCGGGATGAGGAAGTTGATGTGCTTCGCCGTCGCGCGCAGATCGCCGACGTACGACGCGCGCCGGGCCAGCATCGAATGCCAGTCGGCGGTCCAGTCGCGCAACGCGACGAGCCCGTCGTGGTTCGTCGGTGTGACGGTTGCGAACTTCGCCACCATCGTGTCGAACACGCGGTTCTCTTCGAGGATCCGCGCTTCGAGTTGTGTGCGCGTCGTGGAGTGGGTGAGCGGCGGCAGTGCCTTGAGCGTGTGGTACGCCGTGTCGCAGGCGTGTTGCACCACCGCGTGCGACTGGGCGTTGAGTGGCTCCTCGGTGGTGGGCGCGAAGGCGTCGTAGATCGCGGTACCGAAGCCGATCACGGTGAGCACGATCACCATGATGAGCGGCATGCGGTTGCGCCAGCGCCGTTTGCGATCCGGACCGTTGCCGCCACCCCCGCCGCCGTATCCGTGGGGCGGCTCGACGCCTGCACCGCCGTCCGAACCACCGGGATTGGTCGGGACGGCGGGGTACTGCGTGCGCTCGGTGTGCTGGGTGGCGTCGACTCCCATGCCGGCTCCGACGCTACGGGATCGACGGCCCGATTCTCACAACAGGCGGTAGATCGGGTTCAGCATCTGGGCCCGGCCGCGCGCGTCGCCGATCACACCCTCCACCACGATCTTGCGACCGGGCTCGATGCCGCCGATGTGGCGCCGGCCGAGGAACGTGACCACGAGCCGCCCGGTCTCGTCGACGATCGTGGCGTCGAGGGTGGGCACGCCCGCGCGCGGCTGTACCCGCACCGACGTGACCTTGCCCGTGACCACCACTGGCGTGCGCAGTTGCGTCTCGGCGATCGGCACGGCGCGGGCGGTCATGCGCAAGACCGGGTTGGTCGCCGCGCTCGTCTCCTCGTCGTGGGGCCAACACTGGTCAGCGCCCCGCTCGCGCCAACGCTGCAGGAACGTCATGCGTGCACCTCGCTGTCACCTTCGGCGTCGTTGTGATGCGCAGCTGCCGCGCGTTCGGCAGCGTGCTCGCCTGTCGCGCGGCGCGCGCTGAGCTGATACGGCACGATCGTGACGTTCGCGTGGGGCAAACCCGCCAGCGCCTCCACGATGTGTTTCGACGTGTTGTCGTGCAGCAGCTGGTGCCAACTCCGGCGGTACTGGCGCTGGGGCACGAGCACGGTCACCTCGGTGTCGCCGTCGGCGAGTTCCTGGGCGACGACCTCGGCGAGGCTGCGCGGCACGCGCCGGTCGGCGCATTCCACGATCTCGAGCGGCACGCGCGACAGCCCGAGCCGGGTCCATTCCTGCGCCAGCTCGTCGGCGGCGCGCATGTCGACGGCTGCGTGCACGGCGCGCAGCTCGTCGGGCACGAGCGCCCGCGCGTACTGGATGGCCCGCGCCGCGCTGTTGTCGAGCCTGTCGACGGCAACGATCACCACGTGACGCCGGAGTACTGGCGCGGCCGCAGCGGCGCGCGCCTCGTGCTCGAGCTCGTCGGCCTCGGCTTCGTACTGGCGGTTGAGACGCACGAGCAGTGCCACCATCACGGGCACGAGGATGATGACGAACCAGGCACCGTGGGTGAACTTCGTGACCGCGATGATGATGTCGACCACGAACGACAACACCGCGCCGATGCCGTTGATCCAGATGCCGTGCTTCCACCCCGGCTCTCGCTTGGTCCAGTGGTGCTTCGTCATGCCCGCCTGCGACAGCGTGAAGCTCGTGAACACGCCGATCGCGTAGAGCGGGATAAGGCGGTCGACCTTGGCATCGGTGACGATCACCAGCCCGGCTGCGCACGCGGCGAGGGCGATGATGCCATTCGAGAACACGAGCCGGTGGCCGCGCTTGGTGAGCTGCTTCGGCATGAAGTTGTCGCCGGCGTGGAAGCTTGCAAGCCGTGGGAAGTCGGCGAAACTTGTGTTGGCGGCGAGCACGAGAATCAGCAACGTGGCGATCTGCATGGCGCCGTACAGCGCGTTGCGGCCGCCGAACACCTCCTGGGCGATCTGCGAGATCACCGTCGGCGTGCCGCTCGTGAACACGGCGGGCTTCACCTTCGTTGACAACAGCGAGAGCCCGAGGAACAAGGTGCCGAGCGTGCCGCCCATGATGAACAGCGCCTTGCGGGCGTTCAACCACTCGGGCTTGCGGAACGCGGTCACACCGTTCGAGATTGCTTCGACGCCGGTGACGGCCGCGCCGCCAGATGCGAAGGCACGCAGCACGACGAAGAGCGCGGCACCGTAGAGAAGACCGTTACCGGGACCACCGTGTCGTGTGATGGAACCGGCCGGCCAGTGGCCGTGCGCCATCCCGGGATGCAGCATCGAGAGGTCGCCGTTGAACCACTTGAAGAACCCCATCGTCAACAGCAGCGCGCCCATGCCGATGAAGAAGTAGGTGGGGATCGCAAAGACGAGTCCCGACTCGCGCACGCCCTTCAAGTTGCCGCCGGCGATGATCGCGATGAAGCCGACCGAGATGATCACGCTCCATGCACCGAGCGACGGCACCAGCGACACCAGCGCAGCCGTTCCTGCCGACACCGATACGGCGACGGTCAGGATGTAGTCGGTGAGCAGCGCGACACCGGCCACCTGCGCGGGCAGCAGGCCGAAGTTGTCGCGCGTCACCATGTACGCGCCACCTGCGGTGGGGTAGGCCTTGATCGTCTCCCGGTAGGAGAGGATCAAGAACATCAACACCACGATCAGGGCGAAGGTGATCGGGACGACCAGGCTGAACGCGGCGATCCCGATCGCGCCGATGAGCACGGTGAGGATCTGCTCGGTGGCGTAGGCCGACGAGGAGATGCAGTCCGACGAGAACACCGCGACGGCGGTGGGGATGCCGAGTCGCTCATGCTCGAGTTGGTCGGTGGTGAGTGCCGGGCCGAGGATGCGCTTCTTGACCCTGTACCCGCGGGATTCTGGGAGCTCGATCGCCGGTCGGCGTGCGGTCAGCGAATTCGCCGCCGCGGGCGGCGCGGCGGCGGTCGTAGACCCGGCGGACTCGGTGTCAGTGGTGTCGGTGGTGGCCATCGCAACCATGCAAGGCGCGGCCTCGTAGCGCCCCCGCAAGGAACGGGGGCCCGCGCGTAAAGAACTCGTGAAGACCCCGCTGCTGCCAGACTCCAGGCCGTGCACCTGCTCGATCGCCTCGGTGAGCTCCCGTTCGTGGCGCGCCTGGTGATGGTCGCGGGTCTGGTGGCCGCGGCCACCGGGATCGGGCTGGCGGGCAGCCTCGATGTGGAGCAGGCCTCACTGGTGTTGCTGGTGGCGGTGGTGTGCTGCGCGTTGCTCGGCCGGTCGTGGGGTCTCCTGGGCGCCGTCGCCGCCGCGGCGCTCCTCAACCTGGCTTTCACGTCGCCGCACTGGACGCTGCGTGTCGGCGACGGCGACGACACGATCGCCCTCATCACCTTCGGCCTGATCGCGGTCACCGTGGGCGCCATCGTCTCGGCCGTCACCGAGCTGCGCGTCGACGCCGAGCGGCGGGCCATCGAAGCCGACATCGCCGCGCGTGAGCGCTACGAGCTCGAGCGAGCCGCCGAAGCCGCGCACGCCGCGGCCGAGATCTCGCGCACGCGCGCCGGCCTGTTGTCGGCCGTCTCGCACAACCTCCGCACGCCGCTCGCGGCGATCCAGGCGTCGTCGAGCGCGCTGCTCAGTGCGGGCGACACGATCACCGAAGACGAGCGGCGCGAGCTCACCGAAGCGGTGCACGACGAGTCGATGCGGCTCGCGAACCTCGTCGCCAAGCTGCTCGACCTCGGTCGGATCCGCGCCGGCGGGCTCGAGCTCGCGCCCCAGGCCGTCGACGTGAACGGAGTGCTGCAGGCCGCGGTGCACCGGCTCGGCCCGCTACTCGGCGATCGCAAGGTGTCGATCGACGTGGCGAGCCAGCTCGACGAGGTGGTGCTCGACCCCACGGCGTTCGACCAGGCGCTCACGAACCTGCTCGAGAACGCGATCCGCTACACACCCGCAGGGTCGCCGATCGAGCTGGTCGCCACGCAATCGCGCGGCATTGTGGAGTTCCGCATCGTCGATCACGGGCCGGGCGTACCGGCGGAGGAGCAGCCGAAGGTGTTCGACGAGTTCTACCGGGCTGGCAAGCGCTCGGAATCCGAGGGCACCGGGCTCGGTCTGGCGATCGTGAAGGCGGTGGTGCTCGCGCATCGTGGTCGCGTCTGGGTCGAGGACACAGAAGGGGGCGGCGCCACGTTCGTGGTGCGTCTCCCGAGGGGCCATGAGTACTGACGCGCCGCTCGGCGCTGCGCACGCGCCAGTTGTTGCCGTGGTCGAGGACGACAGCGCGCTCCGACGCGCGCTGCGAACATCGCTGCGCGCCCGCGGCTTCGACGTGCACGAGCTCGCAACGGGAGAAGGCGCGATCGTGCTTGCGGCCGACGGCGTGCCCGACGTGCTGCTGCTCGATCTCGGCCTGCCCGACATCGATGGCATCGACGTGCTCACGCGTGTGCGCGAGTTCAGTGCCGTGCCGGTGATCGTGTTGACGGCGCGCGATCGTCAGAGCGAGAAGGTGCGCGCGCTCGACGCCGGCGCCGACGACTACGTGACCAAACCGTTCGACACCGAGGAGCTCGTGGCACGCGTGCGCGCCGTGTTGCGCCGCGCGCCCGCCGGCCCGCCGGTGGCCACGAAGGTGCGCAGCGGCAACGTCGAGATCGATCTTGCGCTGCGCTCGATCACCGTCGACGGCAACGTCGTGCGGCTCACCCGCACCGAATGGCTGCTGCTCGAGCAGCTGGCCACGAACCCCGGCAAGCTGCTCACCCACGCCGAGCTGTTACGGCGGGTGTGGGGCACCGGCTACGGCACCGAGAACGAGTATCTGCGCGTGTATGTGGGCCAGTTGCGCAAGAAGCTCGGCGACGCCGCCAGCGCGCCGCGCCTCATCCTCACCGAGCCCGGCATCGGCTACCGCTGGATCGGCGAAGGCTGACCCGCACGCGCCGCACCCGTTTTTGTCGCGCACCAATCGCCCCCACACCGATTGAATCGTGACAAAACCGGTCCCACGCGCCTCGGCCTCGCCCCGACGCGGCCAGGCGGACGCGTCCGCGTCGCATCGGGCGCGGCATGCTCGCTCCACTACCGTGCGCGCCCGATGGAGCTGGCGTATTCGGAAGCTGACGAGGGGTTTCGCGCCGAGCTCCGCGCGTGGCTCACAAAGGCGCTCGCCCACGTGCCGGTCCAGCCCGATCGTGAGGATTGGACCGCGCGCCGAGCATGGGACACCGACTGGCAGCGCCGCCTGTTCGACGCCGGCTACGCAGGCCTGCACTGGCCGGCCGAGTTCGGCGGGCGGGGTGCGTCGCCCACGGAGCAGCTGATCTTCTTCGAGGAGACGACGCGCGCCAACGCGCCCTACGTCGGCTGCAACTTCGTGGGGTTGTTGCACGCCGGCCCGACCTTGATCGAAGAGGGCAGCGACGCGCAGAAGGCCGCGCACCTGCCGCGCGTGCTGCGCGGCGAAGAGGTGTGGTGCCAGGGCTTCTCGGAGCCTGGTGCCGGCAGTGACCTCGCGTCGCTGCGCACGCGGGCCGAGCGCGACGGCGACGACTACGTGCTCAACGGGCAGAAGATCTGGTGCAGCTTCGGCCACATCGCCGACGTGGGCGAGTTCCTCGTGCGCACCGATCCCGACGCGCCGAAGCACAAGGGCATCTCGTGGCTCATCTTGCCGATGGATTTGCCCGGCATCGAGATCCGACCCATCAAGACGGTGCTGGGCAGCTCGGAGTTCTGCGAGGTGTTCCTCACCGACGTGCGTGTGCCGGTTGCGAACCGTGTCGGTGCCGAGAACGACGGCTGGCGCGTCACCAACGTGACGCTGAAGTACGAGCGCGGCACCGCATTCGTGTCGGAGCTCATCGACTCGCTGCGTCTCGCGGCCGACGTTGCGCCGCTCGTGCACGACGACGCGCAACGCGTGGAGCTAGGCCGCTGCCGCGCCGAGTTCGAAGCGCTGTGGTCGCTCACGAAGCGCAACGTGAGCCAGCAGGCACAAGGCCGCCCGAGCCCCGGTTCGATGATGATCAAGCTTGCCTATTCGGAGGCCCGCCAGCGCTTCGGCGAGCTGTGCATTCGCGCCCTCGACCGCGATGCGCTCGCGATCGAGCACAACGAGCTGATCGAGGAACGGCTGCGCACGCTCGCCCTCACGATCGCTGCCGGCGCGAGCCAGATCCAGCGCAACATCATCAGCGAGCGCGTGCTCGGCCTCCCTCGGGAACCGCGATGAATTTGGATCTCGACGACGATCAGGTCGCGCTGCGTGACGGCATCAGCGCCCTGCTCGACGGTCGCTTCGGCACCGACCGAGTGCGCGCCGGCTACGACCGTGCGATGCACGACGAGCTCGCCGAGGCCGGCGTGTTCTCGCTCCTCGCCGACGGGTTCACCTACGCCGACGCCGTCGTGGTATTCGAACAGCTCGGCGAGTTCGTGGTGCCGGGTCCGCTCGTCGCGACGTTCCTCGCGGCCGGCCTCGACGGCTTCGACGGGACATCGACAGCAGTGCCCATCAGCCACGTCGAGCCGGGCGCATCGTCGCACGTGTACGTCGAGCACCCCGACGTGATCGAACGCGTGCTCGTGATCGCCGACAGCGGCGCGTCGATGGTGGAACGCGCCGCGCTGCAGGGCTCACCCGTCACCTGGCCGCTCGACCCGCTCACGCCGCTGCTGCGCGTCGACACGCTTCCCGCCGGCGCGCCGAGCACCGACGCCGAGGTGACGCAGTTGCGACTCCGCGGCGCGGTACTCACTGCTGCCTACGCGGTCGGCATGGCGTCGCGGCTCACCGAATTGTCGGTGGCCTACGCCAAGGAGCGCCAGCAGTTCGACCGCATCATCGGGTCGTTCCAGGCCATCAAGCACCTGCTCGCCGACATGGCCGTGCGCACCGAAGTCGCCCGCGCGGCCGTGTACGCGGCCGGCGCCGCACTCGCCGAACCCGGCTCCGAAGATGTGGCCCGGGCCGCGTCGGTGGCCAAGGTGGTGGCCGGCGAAGCGGCGATCGTGAACGGCAAGACCGCCACCCAGGTGCACGGCGGGATGGGCTTCACCTGGGAGGTCGACGTGCACCTCTATCTCAAACGTGCGTGGCTGCTCGACACCCATTTCGGGAGCACCGAACACCATTGCGTGGCGCTCTCGCGCTGAGAACTGCCGCGCCGGTGCTTCAAGCCGGGAGCGCCGTTGGGCCGATGTTGACTTGGTGAAGGTGTGCCCGGGGTGCGAATACCTCGTGCCGTCCTCGTGGGACGAGTGCGAGCGATGTGGCACGCCGCTCGGCCACGCCGAGCCCATGGAGCCGCTCGTGCGGGCGGCATCGACTCGCATCACCGGGCCCCGGCCCGATCTCGACGTGCCCGGCCGGGGCGCCGCGCCTGCGCCCGGTGCTGCGCGGGATTGGAATCCTCCGCCGCTGCCGCGCCGGGTCGCGCGGCGTGAGAGCGCCTGGCTCGACAGCGACGACGAGCGCCGCCGCAGCTGGCGGATCCCGGTGATCGGACCGCTCGCCCTGATCGTGGCGGTGGTGAGCCTCTTCGTCGCCTGGAACCGCTTCACTCATCCACCGATTCCCGTCGCCCTGCGACCGTGGGCCGAGCACAACGCCGGTGCCACCTTCGCTCCCGGCGGCGCCGGCTTCCACGTGCGCCTCCCGACGCAACCCACCGTGACGAGTGCGCAGATCACACTGGGTTCCGGCCTCGAGGGCAGCGCCGAAGTCGCGGTGTCTCGGGTGGGTGCCTACGAGATCGACGTGGTGTGGTTCTCGGTGCCCGCCGGCACGCTCGACGCCGACGGCGCCGATCCGTTGACCACCGCCGGCGACCTCGCGGGCCGGGCCGGCGCCTTCGAGGTGGAGGTGCCCGGCACCACCCGTCACGACGGGCTCGCGGCGCTCACCGCCGAGGTGTCGCTCGATTCCCATGACGGCAACGCGCTCGTGGTGGTGAACGGCTCGTGGATCTACGCCGTGGCGATCAGCGGGCCCGGCGACCTCGCCACGGCCTACGCGCACCTCCGCAAGGTGTTTGTGCTCACGTGAGTTTGGCGCCGCCGCGCGCACTGTCGTTAGCGTCGGCTGCGGCAGCCGAGCGACTGCAAGCCACGTCACTCGGACCGCGAGACCAGAGCGAGGGAAGGCCCACCGGCCCGTGAGCGAAGCGAACAAGAGGTAAGAGGTGCAACGGGACGTGTGCATTGTCGGAGTCGGGCACAGCGACGGACCCGTCGCCGAGGGCCGCTCCGCCACCCAACTGATCGCCCAGGCGTTCCGCGGCGCGCTCGACGACGCCGGGCTCACCAAGAACGACGTCGAAGGGCTGGCCAGCGCCGGCTACGGCGGCATGCACGACGTGTTGGTGGCCGAGTACCTCGGGATCCAACCCCGCTGGCTCGAATCGTCGAGCGTCGGCGGCAGCAGCTTCGAGTTCCACGCGATGCACGCCTACCGGTCGATCCAGGCCGGCGACGTCGACACCGTCGCGATCGTGTACGGCAACAACCAGCTCTCGCAGTTCGGGCGCACGCTCGGCACCGGCGGCGGCGGTCGCTTCGCGTCGCCGCCCGGGCCGATGCGCTACGAGATCGGCGCCGGTCTCACCCTCATCGGCGCCTACGCGATGGCCGCCCGGCGCCACATGCACGAGTTCGGCACCACGTCGGAGCAGCTCGCGTCGATCGCCGTGCAGACCCGCGAGCACGCGGCCCGCAACCCGACGGCCATGTACAAGGACCCGATCACGGTCGACGACGTGCTGTCGTCGAAGCTCGTCGCCGATCCGCTGCACAAGCTCGACAGCTGCGTGATCTCCGACGGGGGCTGCGCCATCATCATGACGACGGCCGAGAAGGCCGCCGCGCTGGCGCACCGGCCCGTGTACGTGCGCGGCGCGGCCGGCGGCACCACGCACCATTCGATCCAGGCGATGCCCGACCTCACCCGCACCGCTGCCGCGGTGAGCGGTCCGAAGGCGTTCGCCGACGCCGGGATCACTCCCAGCGACGTCGATGTGTTCTGCGCCTACGACTCGTTCACCTACACGGTGCTGGTGACCCTCGAAGACCTCGGCTTCGCGCCCAAGGGCGAGGGCGGTCCGTTCGTGGCCGACGGCAATCTGCGCCTCGGCGGTGCCTTGCCCACCAACCCCGACGGCGGCGGACTGTCGAACACGCATCCCGGCATGCGCGGGCTCTTCTTGTTGTGCGAGGCGGCGCGCCAACTCCGTGGCGAAGCCGGCGACAGCCAGGTGCAGGGCGCCGAGATCGCCGCATGTAACGGCAGCGGGGGTTGGCTGTCGACCCAGGGCACCGTGGTGCTCGGAACGGACCCGAAGTGAGCGCCGAAGAGCAAGTGAAGGTGGACGATCCCTGGGCCGAGTCGCCGAAGTGGTTGATCCCGTCGCCCGATGCCGACGACCGTGAGTTCTGGGAGGGCGCGGCGCGCGGCGAGTTGCGTATCCAGCATTGCAATGATTGCGGCCTCTACCAGCACTACGCGCGCATCCTCTGCTCGCACTGCGGCTCGTGGAACGTGGAGTGGGTCACGGCGAGCGGGGGCGGCACGTTGCATACCTTCACCGTGATTCGCCAGAACGGTGTGCCGCCGTTCCCGGATCGCGTGCCGTTCGTGGTTGCGCTCGTGGAGCTCGACGAGCCGGGTGCGCGCGTGCTCGCCGCGATGCCGGCAACACCGCCCGACACGGCCTCGATCGGCATGCGCGTGCAGGCAACCTTCCGCCCGGCGGGGAACGACCTGGGGTTCGTCGACTTCGAAGTTGCTTCTTGAGGCCATGACCGCGAGCGACGCACGCGCGCTCGACGGCCGCACGATCGGCAAGCGCGGCGCGGAGACGCGCCGCCGGCTCCTCGATGCAACGGGAGTGTTGCTGCGCGACCGCGGCGTGCTCGAGCTGCGGGTGGTCGACATCGCCCGGTCCGTCGGCACGAGCTCGTCCACCTACTACCAGTACTTCCGCGATGTGGACGAGGCCGTGCTCGAACTCGCCGACGAGATCGGTGCGCGCGACGTCGAGCCGCTCGCGCGCTTGCTCGACGATCCATGGGACGCCGAGCTCGGGCTGGCCCGAGCGCGCACGCTCGTGGAGCGTTTCATCCACGTGTGGGACGACCACAGCGCGGTGTTGCACACCCGCAACCTCGCGGCCCAGGAGGGCGATCAGCGGTTCCGCGAGACGCGCAATCGCACGAACCGGCCGTTCCTCGAAGGCTTTGCCGCGCAGGTGCGCGCGCATCAGGCCGAAGGCCGCATCGCTCCCGACCTGTCGCCGATGGCCGCGGCCGCCGCGCTGATGGCACTGATCGAGCGCATGGCTGCGTTTCATTCCGACCTCGCCGCGCTCGGCGTGTCGCGCGACGACGTGGTCGAGACCACCGCCCGCATCGTGTTCGACACCGTCGTAGGGTGACGCCACAGTCAGAGGAGAAAGAGAACTTCATGGACTTCGAATCGCGGATGCTCATCGACGGGAAGCTCGTCGAAGCCGAGGGTGGCCGCACCTACGGCAACATCAATCCGGCCACCGAAGAGGTGATCGGTCGAGTCGCCGACGCCAACGCGGCCGACATGGAACGGGCGATCGGCGCGGCCCGTCGCGCCTTCGACGAGTCGGCATGGTCGACCGATCGCGCCCTGCGCATTCGCGGCCTCATGCAGCTGCACGACGCGCTGCTGAAGTCGAAGGAAGAGCTGCGCCCGCAGATCGTGGCCGAGGTGGGCGCGCCGATCGCGCTCACATTCGCGATCCAGCAGGATAGTTGCATCGACGACATGATCTGGGACATCGAGCTGGCCGAGCGCTACCAGTGGGAGTACGAGCTCGGCGCGCACGAGTTCTTCGGGATGCGCAGCAACCGACTCGTCGTGAGGGAGCCGATCGGTGTGTGCGGCGCGATCACGCCGTGGAACTTCCCGTTCATGCTCAACCTGTCGAAGATCACGCCGGCGCTCGCGGCCGGCTGCACCGTGGTGCTGAAGCCCGCACCCGACACGCCGTTCTCGGCCACATGGATCGGCAAGCTCGTCGCCGAGCAGACCGATATCCCGGCGGGCGTGTTCAACGTGGTCACTGCGTCCGACCCGGCCGAGGTGGCCGAGGTACTCACCGGCTCGCCCGATGTCGACATGATCTCGTTCACGGGTTCGTCCGCGGTGGGGAAGCGGATCACCGAGCGCGGCGCTGCCAACCTCAAGCGCGTGTTCCTCGAGCTCGGCGGCAAGTCGGCCAACATCGTGCTCGACGACGCCAAGTTCCCCGATGCGCTCGCCGGCGCGTCGATGGTGTGCATGCACAGCGGCCAGGGATGCGCCATCACCACGCGCCTGCTGCTCCCGCGCTCGCGATACGACGAGGGCGTCGAGATCGTGAAGGCCGGCTTCGAGTCGTTCGCGTACGGCGACCCCAACGAGTTCGAGAACATGGCCGGCCCGCTGATCAACGCACGCCAGCGCGAGCGGGTGCTCGGCTACATCGAGAAGGGCAAGCAGGAAGGTGCGCGCTGCCTCGTCGGCGGCGGCCCGGCCACGCAGTTCGACAAGGGCTACTTCGTGCAGCCGACCCTCTTCGTCGACGTCGACCCCAACTCGACGATCGCCCAGGAGGAGATCTTCGGTCCCGTGCTTGCGGTCATCCCGTTCGAGGACGACGACGACGCCGTGCGCATCGCCAACAACTCTCGTTACGGGCTGTCGGGCGCGGTCACGTCGAACTCGCTCGACCGGGCCCTCGGGGTGGCCCGCCGCATCCGTACCGGCACGGTGGCCGTCAACGGCGGCCAGTGGTTCGGCCCCGACTCACCCTTCGGGGGTTACCGCGAGTCGGGCAGCGGTCGGGAACACGGCGTGGCCGGCTTCGAGGAGTATCTCGAGACCAAGACCATCGGCCTGCCTGCTTGAATTGTTCCGCCTCCGTCGCGGTACCGACAGCTCCGCTGGCGCTCCGCTTGCCGGTCCCACTCAGTCGGCTCCACGGCGAGCTCACTCCGTTGCTCAGGCGCTCGTCCCTCGCTTCTTCGCGGCTCCGTTCGCCGCGCCCGAGCGCGAATCTGGCCATGCATAGAGAGAGCGCCGGCGGGGGCGGGCCGTCGGCGCTCCGTGTGCGACGGGCCCGCACGTCCGATCCGTGAGGGGCGCACGCCCGGGAAAGCAGGGCCCGCCGTAGTCCAATGGAACACCCGCCGGCTCGCCGATATTGCGCGCCCTCAGCGAGTCTTAGAATTCGGCGATGGCGCTGACGCTCGACCTCCGGTATCTCCCCAAATTCGATTCCGTTGCCGAGGAGCGGCTGCACCGCAAGCAGCGGCTCGCAGCGGGCTTCCGGTTGTTCGGCAAGTTCGGCTTCGACGAGGGCGTCGCCGGCCACATCACCGCGCGCGATCCCGAGTTCGCCGACCGGTTCTGGGTGAACCCGTTCGGCATGAACTTCAAGCACATCCGCGTGAGCGACCTCATCTGCGTCGATCACACCGGCGAGGTGGTCGAGGGCACCGCCATGGTCAACCGCGCCGCCTTCGCGATCCACTCGCAGATCCACGCCGCCCGGCCCGACATCGTGGCCGCGGCGCACTCGCACTCGGTGTACGGCAAGTCGTGGTCGTCGCTGCACCGCCTGCTCGATCCGATCACCCAGGATGCCTGCGCGTTCTTCGAGGACCACGCGCTGTTCGACGACTTCACGGGCGTGGTGCTCGACCTCTCCGAGGGCAAGCGCATCGCCGCCGCGCTCGGCGACAAGAAGGCCGCGATCCTTGCCAACCACGGCTTGCTCACCACCGGCCACTCGGTGGACGAGGCCGTGTGGTCGTTCATCACCATGGAGCGCAGCTGCCAGGCGCAGTTGCTCGCCGAGGCCGCGGGAACACCAAAGCTCATCCGTGACGACGTCGCGCGTTCCACGCACGACCAGACCGGCTCGCCGGTCGCCGCCTACTTCGGGTTCCAGCCGCTCTGGGACATGATCACCCGCGAGCAACCTGATCTGTTCGACTGACGTTCACCTACGTATGAAGGCACTCGCCGCGCGTTCGCTCGCGCTCACTCTGGGTCTCGGCGTCGCCGTCTCCGTTGCTGCGCCGGTCGCCCATGCCGCCACCACGGGGCGGGGCTATGTCGACCCCACGTACGGGTCAAACGGATCGTTCACCGCATCGCCGTCGCTCGAAGGTGTGACGGCGATGTACGAGCAGCCCGACGGCAAGGTCGTATTCGGCGGCCCGATCCCGCAAGGCGTGGAGTTGTATCGGCTGAACACCGACGGCACACCCGACCGCACCTTCAGCGGCGACGGCGTTGCACCGCTCGATCTCGGCAATGGGCGCGGTCCCTTGTTGGAGCCGCGTTCGGTAGGCGGCACCTGGGTCGCGCAGGTGCAGACGTCCTCCACCCACGGCGCCGAGCTGCGCATCGACGCGCTCACGCCGTCGGGAGCGCTCGATCCGCACTTCGGCCGCGCGGGGCGCGTCGCAGTACCCGCCTTCTACGGAGAGGCGATCGCGCTGCGTGAGGTCACCGGTGGCGCGATCGAGGTGGTCGAGAGCGGTGATATCGGCGGTCGCGATCCTGCGCGCACGATGGTGTACCGGTTCCGTGCCGATGGAACACCCGACCCGAGTCTCGGCGGTCACGGCGGCATCACCGTGACGAACTTTCTTCCGGAGCAAGCCTTCATCCGCTTCAATGGCGCCGTCACGTTCGAGTACCTGATCTACAACGAGAACATCTCGGGCGTGGGCCAGCTCGCCTCGAGTGGTGCGTGGGATCCCAACTTCGCGGGTGACGGCCGGGTGAACTTCGGCACCGGCCGAGGTTGGGGCTATGACAACGGCGCCGCGAAAGGGATGGCGATCGACTCGTCGGGTCGACTACTCGTGCGCGTCGACTACGTGTTCATGAACAACACGTCGCTGTCGGTGCTCGCTCGGCTGACGCCGAACGGGGGGTACGACACGACGTTCGGCGACGGCGGGCGCGCTGGGATCTCTTCGGTCGGGGACAACGATCCGAGCGAGATCCTGCCGACGCCGAGCGGGCGCATCCTTGTGACTTTCGGCGATCTGATCAAGGCATTCACGTCGTCGGGGCAGGTCGACAAGGGCTTCCACAACGGCGGCGAGGTGGGCGTCGGAGTCGCCGAGTCGCCCGTGATGGTGGTCGACAGCAAGAACCGCCTGTTGATCGGCGGAACGGCCGGATCGCCGACTGTGGTCGAGTTCGACTCGTTCCTGGGCAATGGCTCCTGGGACGCCGGGTTCGGCAACAACGGCGTCGCGCACACGAGCTACTCCTCGGTGCGCGACCCTGCGTTCGTCGTGCTCGTGGGCAGCCGCCTCATTGCCGCGGGCGATCGCGTCAACGAGTCTTCGACGCCTCGAGCTGTGATGGTCACCGGCTACCTGCGCTGATCGGGCCGCTGCGCCTTAGGTTTGCGGTCATGGAACCTGGGGATCTGCACCGCGAGGTCGAGACTGCGTTCAATGCCGGCGACGTCGACGCGCTCGTGGCGCTGTACGACGACGACGCCGCGATGGCCACGCCTGAAGGCGAGTTCGTCCGCGGCAAGGACGCGATCCGCGACCAATGGGCCGGCTTCATCGCGCTCGGCGGACGCATCGAGATGACGACTCGGTTCGCGGTCGAGACCGGCGACGTCGCCCTGCTCAGCAACGACTGGCACTTCTTGGCCGACGGCATCGAAGTGGGCGCGCGGACGGCTGAGGTCGCGCGGCGACAGTCGGACCATTCCTGGCGCTACGTGATCGACAACCCGTACGGCGGTGGCGAACTCCCAAATCCCTGACCTCATCCGTCGGGTGGTGGTCGGCTGGCGGGTGGGTTGAGTGTGCGTTTGCCGTTGGGGAGTAGTGGTCCGTCGGTCCAGTGTTTGTAGGTTTTGAGGTCGTGGTGGTGGCCGCATTTGAGGGCGACGTCGTCGACGCTGGTCCGCCCGTTGAGCGCCCAGCCGGCGCCGAGGTGGTCGACTTCGAGGTTGCGGGTGTTGCCGCAGCCG
>DASXZO010000064.1:0-2859 GCA_036501845.1 Acidimicrobiia bacterium
GGCATGACCCGCTCCGACGCCCAGCTCACGATCCCCACGTTCGACCTGTTCTTCAACGAGAAGACGCTGAAGGGCTGCAAGTACGGCTCGGCGCAGGTGCGCCGCGACTTCCAGCGCTTCGTCGACCTCATCGAGACGGGACGGCTCGACACCGAATCGATGGTGTCGCGTCACATCAAGCTCGACGAAGTGAACGACGCCTTCCGCGCGATGGAGAACCGCGAGGTCGTGCGCAGCGTCATCACCTCGTTCTGAGCGAAGCGAACACGAGGTAGGCGTTGTATCCAGGGCACTGGGGCGCGGTCACGCCCGACAAAGCCGCCGTGATCATGGCGGAGTCGGGCGAGACCGTCACCTACAAGGAACTCGACGACCACTCGAACCAGTGCGCGCAGTTGCTCTGGGATGCCGGGTTGCGCTTCGGCGACCACGTCGCCGTGTTGATGGACAACAACCCCCAGTACCTGGAGATCTGCTGGGCCGCGCAGCGGATGGGCCTGTTCTACACGTGCGTCAACTGGCACTTCACCGGCGAGGAAGCCGCCTACATCATCGAAGACTGCGACGCCCAGGTGCTGTTCGTGAGCGCAGGCACTCGCGCCGTCGCAGCTGAACTCGTCGAGCTCTGCCCACGGCTGAAGCTGCGCCTGATCGTCGGCAGCGACCTCGAGGGTTACGAGAACTACGAGACCGCGATCGCGGCGAAGCCGGCCGAGCCCGTACCCGACGAGTGCGAAGGCACTCCAATGCTCTACTCGTCGGGCACCACCGGGCGCCCCAAAGGCATCAAGTACTCGATCCGGCGCGAGCCGATGGGCCAGATGCCCGGCAACCTCGCGCTGATGACCAACGTGTTCGGGTTCGACCAGGACTCGATCTACTTGTCGCCCGCGCCGCTGTATCACTCCGCGCCGCTCTTCTATTGCATGAGCACGTTGCGGCTCGGCGGCACCGTGGTGGTGATGGAGCACTTCGACGCGCTCGAGGCGCTGCGATTCATCGAGCAGTACGGCATCACGTGCAGCCAGTGGGTGCCGACGCACTTCGTGCGCATGTTCAAGCTCAGCGACGACGAGCGCACGCGCTACGACCTGTCGACGTTGAAGTCGGCGGTGCACGCGGCGGCGCCGTGCCCGGTCGAAGTGAAGCAGCGGATGATCGAGTGGCTCGGCCCGATCGTGTGGGAGTACTACTCAGCCACCGAAGGCGCCGGCGCAACGATCATTGGGCCAGAAGATTGGCTCGCGCATCCCGGTTCGGTGGGGCGCAGCGCGGTGGGCGTGATCCACATCCTCGACGACGACAACAACGAGCTGCCGTCGGGCGAGGTGGGCACGGTGTGGTTCGAGCCCGCGTCGTCGCGGCCGGCATTCGCCTACCACAAGGACGACGCCAAGACGGCCGAGGCGATCAACGCCAAGGGCTGGTCCACCGTCGGCGACATGGGCTACCTCGACGAAGAGGGCTACCTCTACCTCACCGACCGCCGCACCTTCATGATCGTGTCGGGTGGCGTGAACATCTACCCGCAGGAAGCCGAGAACCTGCTCGTCACGCACCCGCGCGTGTTCGACGCCGCAGTGTTCGGCATTCCCGATCCCGACATGGGTGAACGTGTGCACGCGGTGGTGCAACCCATCACCTGGGACGAGGCGGGGCCCGAGCTCGCGGCCGAGCTGATGGCCTTCTGCCGGGCGAATCTCGCGCACTACAAGTGCCCGAAGGCGTTCGACTTCGATCCCGAACTCCCGCGCCAGGCCACCGGCAAGCTCTACAAGCGCCTCATCCGCGACCGGTACTGGGGCAAGTCGAACTCGCGCATCGTCTGAAGTCAGTCGAGGTTGGTGGTGGAACCAGGACGGCTCATCGCGGCGGGGCGGGCCGCGCAGATCTTCGAATACGGCAACGACCGCGTGCTGCGGCGCTCGATGACCGGCTTCTCCTTCGCGTACGAAGCCAACGTGATGGAGCTGGCGCGCGGCTTCGGCGTGCCGGTGCCGGCCGTGCACGAGCTGCGGGCCGACGACACCGAGATCGTGATGGATCGCATCGCCGGGCCCACGATGGTCGATTGGATCCTGCACGGCCCGTGGCGCATCCGCAGTGCCGGCCGCATCCTGGCCGAGTTCCACGACGCGGTGCACAAGGTGATCGCGCCCACATGGCTGCACGACGCCGGCGACGGCGGCCGGTCGCTGCTGCACCTCGACCTGCACCCGCTGAACATCATCATGGGACCGAACGGGCCGGTGCTGATCGACTGGACGAACTCGGCCCGCGGCAAGCCCGGCACCGACATTGCCTTCACCTGGATGCTCCTCAGCACCGGTGAGCCGCCGTCGTCACCGCTGATGACCAAGATCATCGGCGCGTTCCGCAAGGCGCTCGTGCAGTCGTTCGTGTCGCGCACCGACCGCGCGGCCGCGGTCGCGGCCTTCCCGTACGCCGCCGAGCTGCACGGATGCGACCCGAATCTCACCGACACCGAGCGCGTCGCGGTTGCCCGGCTCGTACGATCGGTCACGGGCAACACGACCGAGGGTGCACATGACTGATCGCACGAAGCTCGCAGCTCGGGTGTACGAGTGCGCGCACATCACGGGCACGTTCACGTTGCGCTCCGGTGTGGTGAGCAACGAATACTTCGACAAGTACCTCTTCGAAGCCGACCCCTCGCTGCTCGCCGCCATCGCCGACGCCCTCGTGGGCCATGTGCCTGACGGTGTCGACGCGCTCGCCGGCCTCGAGCTCGGCGGCGTACCGATCGCCACAGTGCTGTCGCAACGCACCGGACTTCCGGCGCGTTTCGTGCGCAAGCAGGCCAAGGAGTACGGCACGTGCCGTCTCGCCGAAGGCGGC
>DASXZO010000065.1:0-51426 GCA_036501845.1 Acidimicrobiia bacterium
CCGTTCGAAAGCGTTGGCGCGATCTCGGTGAACGAACCCAAGGTGGGCTACTCGCTCGAAACCCAGACGCGGCCCACGTTCACCTTCGGCGTCGACGACGACATCCTCGTGCACGAGCTCGCCCACCAATGGTTCGGCGACAGCGTGTCGCTGCAGACGTGGCCGAACATCTGGCTCAACGAAGGTTTCGCCACGTACACCGAATGGCTGTGGTCGGGGCACATCGGGCAGCAGACCCCGCAGCAGATCTTCGACGGTCTCTATGCCGCGCCGGCGAACTCGTCAGTGTGGACCGCGCCGCCGGGGCCGTCGGTGCTTCCCGGGCCGGTGGAGCTCTTCAGCGATCCCGTATACGACCGCGGCGCGATGACGCTCCAGGCACTGCGCGACACCATCGGCGACAAAAGCTTCTTCGAGGTGTTGCGAACGTGGGCGAAGGAACACCGTTACGGCAACGGCGACACGGTGCAGTTCATCGCGCTGGCCGAGCACGTGTCGGGGCGTTCGTTGAAGACGCTGTTCCACGAATGGCTCGACACGCCGAGCAAGCCGCCGCGCCCGCCGGCCCCGGGTGGCGGTGTGGCGTCGGTGTCACCGGCGATGCCCACGGCACATCACGACTACGCGCGGCGGTGATAGGCGACGAAGATGGCCCAGCGTTCGCCGTCGGCATCGTCGTGCCCCGCGTATTCGTCGAGGAGCGCCAACATCCGAGTTTGCAGCTCGAGTCGTCGCTCGGGTGTGATCGTCAGCGCCACTCGCGACATGTCGAAGTCGTCGCCCGCCTCGCGTAGCTCCACGGCGAAGGCGTCGAGACCGGCACGCGACACAGCGATCGCGTCGTCGGGCTCGTCGATCGACAGCTCCCACGACTTTCCCGTGGAGCGATACAGCTTTTCCACGGTGCCGCGCGCGCCGGGCTGCTCACCCGCCGGCTCGACGAAGCCCGTACGCGCCAGCGTGCGCACGTGGTGCAGCACCGTGGCCGGGTGCTCGTCCAAACGGGTGGCGAGCATCTTGTTCGACAGTGGCTGGTCGTAGAGCAGGCGGATGATCCGCAGTCGCAGCGGGTGGGCGAGGGCGCGGGTCTCTTCCGGAGTGGCCGTGCGCCGGGTCTGATTGACAGATGCCAACCGGTTGATGATACTCAATCGGTGGCAGGCGAGTCCAGCACCGACGCTGATCCCGACCCTGGTACTGGCGAGTCGCGTTCGCTCGTGCATCACCGCGACTTCGTGCACCTCTGGTCGGCGGAGACCGTGAGCCAGGTCGGCACCCAGGTGAGCATGCTCGCCATCCCGCTCATGGCGATCAAGGTGCTCCACGCCAGCACGTTCCAAGTGGGCGCGCTCACCGCCGTGGAGTTCGCACCCTTCCTCATCGTCGGGCTGCCGGCCGGCGCGATCGTCGACCGGGTCCGCCGCCGTCCCGTGATGATGATCTGCGACCTCGGCCGGGCCGCCTCACTCGCCAGCCTGCCGATCGTCCACGCGTTCGGCGCGCTGTCGATGTGGCAGCTCTACGTGGTGGTGTTCGCGAACGGTGTGATGACCGTGTTCTTCGACGTGGCGAACATGTCGATCCTGCCGTCGCTCGTCGACCGCGACCAGATTGCCGACGGCAACGCCAAGCTCGAGGTGAGCCGCTCAGGCGCACAGGTCGCCGGCCCCGGTCTCGCGGGTCTGCTCGTGCAGTGGATCGGTTCGGTGACGGCCGTGCTCGTCGACGCCGTGAGCTTCGTGGGCTCGGCGGTGTTCCTCTCCTTCATCCGTACGGCCGAACCTCCGGTCGAAAAGCATCCGCCCGGGATGCGGCCGCGCTTGCGCACCGAGATCCGCGAGGGCATGGCGTACGTGTGGCACCACACCATGCTGCGTCCGATCGCGTTCTGCACGGCAACGTCGAACCTCTTCTCGTCGATGATCTCGGCGGTGTACATCGTGTATGCCGTGCGCGAGCTGCACTACGCGGCCGGCACGATCGGCCTCACATTCGTGTTCGGCGGCGCCGGCGCGGTGATCGGCGCGTTGGTGTGCGCGCGAGTGACGCGTCCCTTCGGCGTCGGCCCGACGATCGTGTGGTCGATCTTCGTGAGCGGTATCGGTATGTTGCTCGTAGGTCTCGCTCCGCGCTCGAGCGCCTTCGCGTGGTTCGTGGTCGGATGGGCGCTGTTCTCGTTCACCGGCGTCGTCTACAACGTGAACCAGGGCAGCCTTCGTCAAGTGATCACCGCACCGCGCCTCCAGGGTCGGATGAACGCGTCGATGCGCTTCATGGTGTGGGGCACGATGCCGTTCGGCGCGCTCATTGGCGGCGCGCTCGGTACCGCCATCGGTCTGCGGCCCACGTTGGTCGTCGCAGGTATCGGCGGAATGCTTGCCGGCTTCTGGGTGCTGTGTTCGCCGGTGCGCACCCTGCGTGAGATGTCCGACGGACCGACAACTTCGGGAGTCGAGGACACGCTCGTTCACTAGCCTCCGGGCCGAATGACTCCTGCAGATACCGGCGCCGCGAACGACATTCCCAAGCATCGCTACGACGCGCGCCTCGCCAACGCAATCGAACAGCACTGGCAGGATCGCTGGGAGACCGAGCGAACGTTCTGGGCGCCGAACCCTCACGGGTTGCTGGCCGACGTGAACGCCGAGCGCGCCGCGCTGTCGAAGCTCTACGTGCTCGACATGTTCCCGTATCCGAGCGGCGCGGGCCTGCATGTGGGCCACCCGCTCGGGTTCATCGGCACCGACGTGTTCGCCCGTTACCAGCGGATGCTCGGGCGCAACGTGCTGCACGCGATGGGGATGGACGCGTTCGGCCTTCCCGCCGAGCAGTACGCGGTGCAGACCGGGCAACACCCGCGCGTCACCACCGCCGAGAACATCGCCACCTACCGGGATCAGCTGCGCTCGCTCGGCCTCGCGCACGACCCGCGGCGCGGCGTGAGCACGGCCGATCCGAGCTACTACCACTGGACCCAGTGGATCTTCCTGCAGATCTTCGAGAGTTGGTACGACGCCGACGCCGACCGGGCGCGCCCGATCACAGAACTCACCGCCGAGCTCGACGCGGGCACTCGCCAACCCGACGACGACGGCGCGGCTTGGTCGGCGCGCGACGCGGCCGCCCGCCGCGACTACGTCGACCGCCATCGCCTCGCGTACATCGACGAAGCGCCCGTGAACTGGTGCCCCGGTCTCGGCACGGTGCTCGCCAACGAAGAGGTGAACGCCGAAGGTCGCAGCGAGCGCGGCAACTTCCCCGTGTTCAAGCGCCCGTTGAAGCAGTGGATGCTGCGCATCACCTCGTACGCCGACCGGCTGATCGCCGACCTCGACCGGCTCGACTGGCCCGAGCCGATCAAGCTGATGCAGCGCAACTGGATCGGTCGGAGCGTTGGCGCGCTCGTCGACTTCGACGTCGACGGCACCGACCTGTCGATCCGCGTGTTCACCACGCGCCCCGACACGCTCTTCGGCGCCACCTACATGGTGCTCGCACCCGAGCACGAGCTCGTCGACAAGATCACACCGAACGAATGGCCGCGCTGCCCGCAGGAATGGCGCGGGCTGTTCGGCGCCGAGCGCAGCCCGCGCCAAGCTGTCGCGGCCTATCGCGAGTTCGCGGCGGCCAAGTCGGAGCTGGAACGCACCGCGGAAGGTCGCGTGAAAACGGGTGTGTTCACAGGCGCGTACGCGGTGAACCCGGCAACCGGCGAGTACATCCCTGTGTTCATTGCCGACTACGTACTGATGGGCTACGGCACCGGAGCGATCATGGCCGTGCCGGCCGAGGACGAACGCGACTGGGAGTTTGCCGAAGAGTTCTCGCTGCCGATCGTGCGCACGAAGCAACCGCCGGCTGACTTCGACGGCAAGGCGTTCACCGGCGACGGTCCTTCGATCAACAGTGCGAACGACGAGGTGTCGCTCGACGGTCTCGATGTGGCCGCGTCGAAGCGCAAGATGACCGACTGGCTCGAGTCGTCGGAGCGGGGCGAACCGACCGTCACGTACAAGTTGCGCGACTGGCTGTTCAGCCGGCAGCGCTACTGGGGTGAGCCGTTCCCGATCGTGTACGACGCGTACGGCCCGCGCGCGGTGCCGGAGTCGATGTTGCCGATCGAGTTGCCCGACCTCTTCGACTTCGCGCCGACGGTGAGCGACGACCCCGACGCGTTGCCGGCTCCGCCACTGGCGCGCGCCGAAAACTGGGTGCGCGTCACGCTCGACCTCGGCGATGGCCCCAAGGAGTACACGCGCGAGGTGAACACGATGCCGCAATGGGCGGGATCGTGCTGGTACTACCTGCGTTATCTCGATCCCACGAACGAGGACGCGTTCGTCGATCCGGCGGTGGAGCGTTACTGGGCCGGCGCAACCCATGGCGGCGCGCCGACGGGCATGGTCGATCTCTACGTGGGTGGCGTGGAGCACGCGGTATTGCACCTGCTCTACGCGCGCTTCTGGCACAAGGTGCTGTTCGACCTCGGCCATGTGTCGACCGCCGAGCCGTTCGGCCGCTTGTTCAACCAGGGTTACATCCAGGCTTACGCCTACACCGACGACCGCGGCTTCTACGTGGAAGCAAAGGACGTCGTCGAGCGCGACGGCGGCTACTTCCTCGACGACGCGCCGGTTGCGCGGGAGTACGGCAAGATCGGCAAGAGCCTGAAGAACGTGGTCACGCCCGACGAGATGATCGACAACTACGGCGCCGACACGTTCCGCATGTACGAGATGTTCATGGGCCCGCTCGACGCGTCGCGGCCGTGGCAGACCCGCGACGTGGTCGGCGTCTACCGCTTCCTACAACGACTCTGGCGGGTGTGCATCGACGAGGACACCGGCGAGCCGCACGTGGACGACCAAGCACTCGATGTCGACACCGCGCGCGTATTGCACCGCACGATCGCCGCGGTGCGCGGCGATGTCGACGCATTGGGTTTCAACACGGTGATCGCCCGGCTGTTCGAGTTGAACAACCATGTGTGGGGCATCGTCGAGTCGCGCGGCCGCGCGCCGCGTGCCGCAGTGGAACCGTTGCTGCTGATGCTGGCACCGCTCGCACCGCACATCTCCGAAGAGCTGTGGTCACGGATCGGCCACTCGGGTTCGCTCGCCTACGAGCCGTTCCCGGTGCACGATCCCGCGCTGCTCGTGGAGACCACCGCGGAGATCCCGGTGCAGGTGAACGGCAAGGTGCGTGCGCGCATCACCGTGGCCGCCGACGCCGACGCCGCTGCATGCGAGGCCGCGGCGCGCGCCGACGAACGGATCGCCGAGTTGCTCGCCGGCAAGGCCGTGCGCAAGGTGGTCGCAATTCCCGGCCGTCTCGTGAACTTCGTCGTGTAACTTCGTCGTCGGCGCGCTCCGGCTGCGCCCGCTTCGGCCGCTGACGCGGCTTCCTCCTCCCTCAACGGTTCGCCGTCAGATCGCGAGGAGGTCGTCATGGAATGGCATGAGGTTGTCGCGCGGGCGCGTGCCCGGCTCGAGGGTGCGCCAGCGCGCACCCGTGTCCGTGCAATCTCGAGCGTGCTGCTGGTGGTCGTGCTCGTGGTCGGCGTGCTCGCGTTCGTGGCCGCCCGGTCGGGGAGCGCGGCTTCGCCGGCCGGCGCCGCGGGCGCGAATGCTTATCCGCCATCGAGCGCGGGTGCGTCGCGGTCGCCTTCGGCGCCGGCCACCGGGTCGGCGAGCACCACCGCCTCGTCGATCGCACCGGTGATCGTGTCGGTGGCCGGCGCGGTCGTGCGCCCCGGAGTGGTCACGCTCCCGTTCGGCGCACGCGTCGTCGACGCGATCACGGCGGCCGGCGGTGCTCGCGGCGATGCCGACCCGAATGCGCTCGACCTTGCGGCGAAGCTGGTCGACGGCGTGCGCGTCTATGTGCCCAAGGTCGGCGAGCACGTGAGCCCGATGCCAGCGGGCAGCACAGGCGATACGAGCGGCGGCTCGGGCGGTGGAGGCGGGAGCGATGGTGGCGGCGCGGGTGCCGCCGCGCCGAGCGGACCGGTCGATCTGAACACGGCATCGGAAGCCGAGCTCGAAGCGTTGCCTGGCATCGGGCCGTCGCTGGCGCAGGCGATCATCACCACTCGCACCCGGCTCGGCGGGTTCCGTTCGGTCGACGAACTGCGCGAGGTGCGCGGCATCGGCGACCGCCGCTTTGCCGACCTGCAACCGCTCGTCACCGTGTGAGTTGGCGGCGCGAACGGAGGCAGGAGTGAGCGCGATCCGAGCGCAGACGGGGCCGGTCGTGTGCACGATCGCCACGATCGTCGCGGTATTGGCCGGCACCGGAGTGGCCGTAGGAGCTGCGACGCGGGAATGCCTCGCCATGTTCGCGATCGCCGGATTGCTCGCGATGGCGGGCCAACACCGCGCCCGCCTCGTCGCCGCGGTGTTGTGCTGCATCGGGATCGCACTTGTGAGCGCCGCGCGGGCCGAGGACGGTGTGGCGCATCATGCGCTCGTGCCGCTGGTGCACGATCCGCGCCCGATCGTGGTGCACGGCGTGCTCGTCGGCGATCCGGATCCCGGGCGGTTCTCGACGACCGCGCTCCTGCGGGTCGACTGCTTTCGTGTCGCGGCCGCGCCCGACACCGCCGACGCGTGGCAGCGCTTGCATCGCACGGTGCTGCTGAATGCCAGCGCGCAGGGCGAGTCGGAGGTGGGCGCGCTCGCCGCCGGTGATGTGGTGGACATCGAAGGCGACCCGCGCGAGCTCACCGGCTTCGATGCTCGATACGTGTGGCAGCACGCCGTGGCGCGCCTCGATGTGGCGCGCGTCGTCGCGGCCGCGCCGACGCGCTCGCCCTACCTCGGTCTTGCCAACGCGCTGCGCAGCGTGATCGAGCGTGGCTTGGCGCCGCTGCGCCCGGCCGATCATGCGCTCCTCGACGGCTTCATCCTCGGCGACACCCGCGCCATCGACGACGGCACCACCGCCGACTTTCGCGATGCGGGTCTCAGCCACCTGCTCGCGGTGTCGGGCGCGAACGTGGCGTTTGTGCTCGCGCTCGTCCGGCCGATGCAACGCCGGTTGCCGATCGTCGGGCGCTTCCTGTTCGGCGCGGCCGTGGTGGTGGTGTTCGCGGCCATGACGCGCTTCGAGCCGTCGGTACTCCGCGCCAGTGCCATGGCGTTGATCGTGATGACGGCGCGGGTGAGCGGACGCTCGATCCACGCGCTGCGATCGCTGTGTTACGCGGTGATCGTGCTGCTGATCGCCGACCCCTTCCTCGTGCACTCGGTGGGCTTCCAGCTCTCGGCGTCGGCCTGCGCGGGGATCGCCTTGCTGGCGCGCCCGATCGAGCAGCGGGTGCCCGGCCCGCAGTGGATGCGCACCGTGCTCGCGGTCACGATCGCAGCGCAGATCGGCGTGGCTCCCGTGCTCGTCGCCGTGTTCGGGAGCGTGGCCTGGATCGCACCTGCCGCGAACCTGCTGGCCGTGCCGGCCGCCGAACCGATCACGGTGCTGGCGATCCCGATCGCGGTGGTCGGCGCGGTCGCACCGCTCGTGGCCAAGGTCGCGTTCGTGCCGGTGGTGGCCATGCTGTGGTGGACTCGTGAGGTGGCGCACGTGAGTGCGCGCTCGCCGGTATTGGTCGCGTTGGCGGCAAGCGTGCTCGTGCTCGGCGCCGCCGCCTTCACCCGGCGCCGCGGTCGCAACCCGGCGGTATCGTCGCCACTGATGAGCGCGGGGGCGAGCACCGGCGATGGCTGACGACGCGCCCGCGCCGCGCGCCGCGTCGGTGCGACTCGACGGTCGCTCGGTCGACATCACCTCGCGCGCGCTCGTAGTGGGGGTGCTCGACGGCGCCGGGTCGTCCGAGGCCGGCTCGTTCCTCACGATCGCGAGCGAGCATGTGGCCGGCGGCGCCGACATGCTTGCGCTCACGTGGCGCGCGTCGGCCGACGACGTTGCGGTGTTGCGCGCCGAGCACGCCCTGCCCATCGGCGTGGAGACCGACGACCTCGAGGAGGCGCGCGACGCATTCGACGCCGGTGCCACACTTGTGCGCGCGGGCGCGCCACCCACGGCCGAGTATCTCGACGCCGTCGCAGTGCGCGACGGGGCGTTGCTCGTGACCGACCCGACGGGCGACCACGCGCGGCTTGCGGCATCGTGCGGCCTCGACGACGATCAGATCGTGCTCGAGACCGGCCCCGACGGCCGCGGCGACCGCGCCCTCGTGGCCGCCCTCTGCAGCGTGGCGCACTCGGTGGTGCGGGCGTACCCAGTGGCGTTCGCAGGCGGGAACGACCTCGCCGCGGTCGCCTGGGCCGTGCAGCTCGGCGCCCGTCTTGTGTACACGCGCGATGTCGCGCCGGTGGCGCGCGTCACGCGCACCTTCGCGGCGATCGCCGAAGCAGGGAGTGACCAGTGAGCGACGCACCCGTGCAACTGGTGCGGGGCGACGACCCGATCCTGCGCGACGACGAGGTGGCGCGCCTCGCCGACGAGCTGCTGGCCGGTGAGCCGCGGCTCTACGCGCTCGAGGATTTCACGATTGCCGGCCGGCGTCGCGCCGCCAGCGCGGTCGATGACGGCGACACCGAAGTCGACGACGATGCCGGTGGCGGTGAGGCGGCGCCGGTGTTCCGGCAGATCCTCACCGCGCTCGAGAGTCCGCCGTTCATGACCGCTCGGCGGGTGGTGGTGGTGCGCGATATCGGCGCGCTCTCGGCCGATCAGGCCGCGCTGCTTGCCGACTATGTGGCCGACCCGCTCGACGGTGTGTTCCTCGTGCTCGTGTACGGCGGTGGCCGTGTGGTCGCGGCGCTCGACAAGGCGTTGAAGGCCGCGGGCGCGCCGGTGCACGGTCCCACCTCCGAGAAGACCGACGACGTGCTCGGCGACGCGCTCACGCAGGCGCAACTTCGCGTGTCGGCCGATGCACGCCAGGCCGTGGTGGCGCACCTCGGCGACGATGCCGGCCGCGTGCCCGAGCTCGTCGCGCTGCTCGAATCCACGTTCGGCGCGGGCGCATCGCTCGACCGCGACGATGTGATGCCGTATCTGGGCGAGAGCGGCACGGTGGCTCCGTACGTGCTCACCAACGCCATCGACGCGGGCGACAGCGCCACCGCACTCGAAACCTTGCAGCGTCTCCTGCGCGCCACGAGCGCGCGCAACCCGCGCCCGCAGCATCCGTTGCAGGTGATGGGCATGCTGAACCGTCACTACGAGAGCCTGTTGCGCCTCGACGCGCCCGACGTGACCGGCAAGCAGGTCGCGGCGCGGGTGCTCGGTATCAAGGAGTACCCGGCCGGGCTACGCCTCGCGGCCAGTCAACGGCTGGGCACTCGCGGGCTCACCGAGGCGATCGGGCACCTCGCGCAGGCCGACCTCGACCTGCGCGGTGGTATCGCGGGGCGCCGCGCGCTCCCGTCGGAAACGGTGGTGGAGCTGCTGGTGGCGCGCCTCGCCGCGCTCGCACGGCGTTCGGGCGCGTCAGGAACGGTGCGTCCGTCGGGTTCGGGCCGCCGGCCGGCGAACCGGCGGGGCTGATCGAGCCGCGTACGGCTCAGGCGGAGGCGGAAGCCTTGCCCGCGGCCTTCATCAAGCGCGACGTGCGCCGTGCGGCCTGGCGCTTGTGCAGCACACCCTTGCTCGCAGCCTTGTTCAGGCGGCGCTGCGCGGTCTGCACGAGCGCGTCGGAACCGTCGGCGCCGGTATCGACCGCGGTGCGCGCGGCCTTCACCCGGGTCTTCAGCTCGGAGCGGACGCCCTTGTTGCGCAGCCGGCGCCGTTCGTTGGTGAGGTTGCGCTTTTTCTGTGACTTGATGTTCGCCATGAGACCTTCGTTCGCGGAGCCGTGACAACGTAGCAGGACGCCCGCCCTCACCCCGTAGCGCCCCGTTGTCCCACCACGATGGCGATTTCGACATCCTCGTGGGACCACGGGGTCAGAATGAGCGGGTGACGGTGCCGGTGGTGCTCGATTGCGATCCCGGCCATGACGACGCGGTTGCCATCGCGGTCGCGGCGCACCGGGCCCAGCTCGTCGGCATCACGACGGTGGCCGGAAATGTGGGGCTCGGCTACACCACGCACAACGCGCTCGCGCTGGTGCAGCTGCTCGACCTCGACGTGCCTGTGCACGCAGGTGCGGCTGCGCCCCTCGCTGCGGTCGGCCCGGCGCCGCGCCATGCCGAGCACGTGCACGGCGAGACCGGGTTGGCGGGTGCGGTGCTGCCCGACGTCACTCGCACGGTCGATTCCGACGATGCGGTCGGCTATCTCGTCGAAGTGAGCAAGTCGGTGCCGGGCGTGTGGATCGTCGCGACCGGGCCGCTCACCAACGTGGCCCTCGCGCTCGAACGCGATCCCGGGCTCGCACAGCGCATCGCCGGCATCTCGATCATGGGCGGCGGCACGTTCGGCAACGTGACCGCCGCGGCCGAGTTCAACATCAACTTCGATCCCGAGGCCGCCGACGTGGTGCTGCGTTGCGGCTCGCAGCGCATCCTGATGTGCGGACTCGACCTCACGCACCAGTTCAACGTCGACGACGCGCTCGTCACAGCCCTGCGCAACCTCGGCAACGGCTTCGGGCCCTTCTGCGCGGGCTTCCTTGCCGCCTACCTCGAGAACGTCCGCGCGCTCACGAAACGGCGCGACGTCGCGGCGCTTCACGATCCTTGCGCGGTGCTCGCGGTGACCGACCCCGAGCTGTTCGCGGGCACGCGCGTTCCGGTGGCGATCGAGACCAAAGGCGAGCACACACGTGGGATGACCCTCGTCGATCGGCGCAGCTGGGCTCGCGGGCACGGCAACGTGGAGTGGGCCGAGCACATCGACGCCGCGCCCGCGTTCGAGGTGGTCACGGCCGCGATCGCGGCTGCTCCCTGAGGAGCGCTTCGATCTCGGCAACTGTCGGCTGCGCAGCTCGCGCGCCGAGGGCGCGGCACGCAAGCGCGCCTGCCGCGCACGCGAACACGAGATCGCGCCGCAGCGCGAAGGCGGCGCAGAAGGCGTCGCCCGCGCCGGTGCTGTCGACCGCATCGATGTCGAAACCGTCGGCGCGCACCACGCCCGATGCGTCGAAGCACGACGCGCCGCTGCGACCGTGTGTGACCACCACCGATTGCGCGCCGAGCCCGAGCAGCGCTCCGGGTCCGCCGTAGGCGTCGGCCTCGAGATCGTTCACGATCACCACGTCGCTGTTCTCGATCGCAACGTGCGACGACGGGAGGCCGGTCTCGGCCGGTGAGGGGTTGCAGATCGTGGCGATGCCGAACGTTCGGGCGGCTTCCAACGCGCCGGCGGCGCGCGCCGAGCCGATCTCGTAGCCGGTGAGCAGCACGTCGGGACGCGACGCAGGCAGTTGGAGCACGAGACGGATGGCGTCGACCTCCACCCTGTGGTTCGCGCCCGGCGCCACCGTGATCGTGTTCTCGCCCGTGTCGGCCACGTTGATCAATGCCACGCCGGTGGCGCACGCTGGCATCACCACCAGCGCCGAGCAGTCGACCCCCGACGCCGCGAGGTCGGCGCGCGCCGCCGCACCGAGATCGTCGTCGCCGACCGCGCCCACGAACGTCACGTCGGCACCGAGGCGCGCCGCGGCCGCGGCCTGGTTCGCGCCCTTGCCACCGAAGCTGCGCACCAGCTCGCCGTCGCCGACCGTCTCGCCCGTCGCGGGCAGCCGCGACCCGTGCCAGACGAAGTCGACGTTGATCGACCCCACGACTGCCAGCCGCGTCACGGGCTGACAGTAGGTGAGGCCGTACCCTGAGTGGTCCGTTTCACCACCCCAGGCAGGTTCGTGACCGCGCTCGATCACATCCGCAATCTCTCGATCATCGCCCACGTCGATCACGGCAAGAGCACGCTGGCCGACCGCCTGCTCGAGATCACTGGCGCGGTGGATGCGCGCGACATGCGCGCGCAGTACCTCGACACGATGGATCTCGAGCGCGAGCGCGGGATCACGATCAAGGCGCAGAACGTGCGCGTCGAATGGCGCGACCACGTGATCCACCTCATCGACACGCCCGGCCACGTCGACTTCGGTTATGAGGTGAGCCGTTCGCTCGCGGCGTGCGAAGGCGTGGTGTTGCTCGTGGACGCGAGCCAGGGGATCGAGGCTCAGACGCTCGCGAACTGCTACCAGGCGCTCGAGCACGACCTCACGATCGTGGCCGTGCTCAACAAGATCGACCTGCCCGCGGCCGAACCCGAGCGCCGGGCCGCCGAGCTCGAGAAGGTGCTCGGTCTGCCGGCCGACGAGACGCTGCGGATCTCGGCCAAGACCGGTGAAGGCGTGGAGTCGGTGCTCGACGCGATCGTGGAGCGCATCCCGGCGCCGCAAGGTGACCCCGACGAGCCGCTGCAATCGCTGATCTTCGACTCGTACTACGACGCGTATCGCGGCGTGATCAGCGCAGTGCGCGTGTTCAACGGCGTGCTGCGCAGTGGCGCGCGCCTGCGGTACGTGCAGCTGCGCGCCACGCACGACGCCGAAGAGATCGGCGTGCGGCTGCCCGAGCCCACGCCCGTTGCGTCGCTGGGTCCCGGCGAGGTCGGCTACCTCATCGCCGGGATCAAGGACGTCGGCGAGGCCAAGGTGGGCGAGACCGTCACCGACGCGGCCCGGCCCGGCGCCGAGCTGGCGGGATACAAAGACCCCAAGCCGATGGTGTTCTGTGGCCTGTACCCGGTCGACGGCGACGAGTTCGCCGAACTGCGCGAGGCGCTCGAGAAGCTGCGGCTCAACGACAGCTCGTTCACGTACGAGCCCGAGACTTCAGGCGCGCTCGGCTTCGGGTTCCGGTGCGGCTTCCTCGGCCTGCTGCACATGGAGATCATCCGCGAGCGCCTCGAGCGCGAATACAACCTCACCCTCGTGGCGACCGCGCCCAACGTGGAGTACCGCGTGCGTCTCACCGACGGCGACACCGAGGTGATCGACAACCCGAGCGCGATGCCGCCGTCGGTGCGCATCGAGGCCATCGAGGAACCGTTCGTGAAGATCACGATGCTCACACCGACCGATTACATCGGCACGCTGATGGAGCTCGCGCAGAACCGCCGCGGTGAGCTGCAACGCATGGACTACCTCAGCGAAGATCGCGTCGAGATCATCTACGACATCCCACTCGCCGAGATCGTGATGGACTTCTTCGACGCCATGAAGTCGCGCACGCGCGGCTACGCGTCGCTCGACTACGAGCCCGCCGGTTACCGCGCGAGCGCGCTCGTGAAGGTGGACGTGCTGTTGAACGCGGTACCCGTCGACGCGTTCTCGAGCATCGTGCACAAGGACAAGGCGTTCGACTACGGGCGCAAGATGACCGAGAAGCTGCGCCAGCTCATCCCGCGCCAACTCTTCGACGTGCCGATCCAGGCCGCGGTGGGTGGCCGGATCGTGGCCCGAGAAACGGTGAAGGCCAAGCGCAAGGACGTGCTCGCCAAGTGCTACGGCGGCGACGTGTCGCGCAAGCGCAAGCTGCTCGAGCGCCAGAAGGAGGGCAAGAAGAAGATGAAGAACATCGGCCGCGTCGAGGTGCCCCAAGAAGCCTTCGTCGCCGCCCTCCGCCTCGACGAATAGCGCCAGCTCGCGCCGGGCGTCGTAAGGCGTCGAATAGCGACGCTCTACGACGCCCCTCGTATCGGGTCGAAGCCGGCGAGTTCGGCTTCCACTACTGCTTCGCCGCTGGTGAGTCCGGGCAGGAGCGCCCGCAGGCGTTGGACCTCTGCCGCGGGCAGGGTGGTGGCGACCACCGACAGGTCGCCTTGCACTGCCGGCGCGTCGATCGCGACACCGAGCCGCGACAGCGCGGCGATCACGGCGCCGAGCGATTCTGACGGTGTCTCGACTCGTACGCGCATCACCGGCTCGCACACCACCGTGCCGGCGCGTGTCAACGCGGCCTTGATGATGCGCGGTGTGAGCTTGCGGAAGTCGGCCGCGCTGGTGCGCGGCGTCGGTCGCGTCGGTTTATGCGGCCCGTCGCCCACGTAGTAGCCGCAATCGGTCATCGTCACCACGCAGTCGTGCACCTCCCAGCCGTGCAGACCCGCGGCCAGCGCACCGCGCACGTGCTCGGTCATGTGCTCGACGAAGCGGTCATGGGTTCGGTAGATGTACGTGGGCACCGTGCGGGTGTCGACGTCGAGCCGGAACGCGATGCCCGATCCCGAGGGCGCCGGCTCGATCCGCAGGCCGATCGTCGCCGAATACGGATTCGCATCGTCCTGCAGCAACTCGATGGCTGCGCCGGTGCGGACTGGACGTTCGATGTACACGACCGTTGTGGGGCGGAACGTCACGGCGATGCCGAAGTCGCTGGCGAGGGTTGCGGCGATCACCTCCTTCTGCACCTCGCCGTACAACGACACCCGGATCTCGTGGTGCGCGTCGTCCTGGCGCACGTTGATCAGTGGATCCTGTTCGGCGAGCTGCGCGAGCGCGACGCGTAGCGCGCCGGCGTCGGCGACATCTGCGGGCGCGACCACGGTCTCCAGCGCCGGCGCCGCGAATTGATGCTCGGCGTATGGCTGGCTCGCGCCGCCCACTGCATCGCCGAGGCGGATGTCGGCGAGTCCGACGACCTTGCCGATATGTCCGGCGGAGAGCGAGCGGGCGCGCGCCGACGCGCCGTGTGCGAACACGTCGATCGACGTGACCTTGCCCTTGCCGCCGGTGCCGAACTGCGTGCGATCGCGCACGTGGAGTGCGCCCGAGAACATGCGCACGTAGGCGATGCGCTCGCCCGCCCGACCTCGCTCGATCTTGAACACGCGACCGGCAGCCGGCTCGCTGGCGCTGCTGTCGGTGTCGTCGCCGGTGGGCAACAGCGTGACCAGCGCGCTGAGCAACGGCGCGATGCCGGCGCCGGTGATCGCCGAGCCGAAGAACACGGGATACACACGCCCACCTTCGATCTGCGAGCGATCGACGGCGACACCGGCGTCGAACGCAACGAACTCGGCCGCACGAGTGCCGAGACCGCGCGTCGTTCCCATGGCCACGATGTCGGGCGTGAGGCGTCGCACGACCGCTTGCAACACACGTTCCTCGTCGGCGCCGGCGCGATCGATCTTGTTGACGAAGATCAACGTGGGCACCTGCAGGCGTTGCAATGCGCGCAGGAGCAGGCGCGTCTGCGGTTGCACACCTTCCACGGCCGAGATCACGAGGATCGCGCCGTCGAGCACACTCAGTGCCCGCTCGACTTCGGCGATGAAGTCGGGATGGCCCGGCGTGTCGATCAGGTTGACGGCCACGTCGTCGACCACGAACGACACGACCGCCGACTTGATCGTGATGCCGCGCTGCCGTTCCAGATCGAGCGAGTCGGTCTGCGTGGTGCCCGCGTCGACGCTGCCGACCGCGTCGATGACGCCCGCGGTGTAGAGGAGTCGCTCGGTGAGTGTGGTCTTACCGGCGTCTACATGCGCCAGGATTCCGAGATTCAGCGTGCGTGACAAACCCCATGCCCTCCGAAGTGAACGTGCTCTTCGTGCTGAACATGGATGTCTGGCGCATCTCGCCTCCTCGGCCTCTGGGCGTCGCCAACAAGTATTCCACCCACCGGGCGTCGTAGGACTTCGATTATCGACGTCCTACGACGCTCCTACATCTTGGGGAGGCCGAGGACTCGTTCGCCCAGGATGTTGCGCTGGACTTCGCTCGTGCCGCCGCCGATGGTGAGGGCAGGGGAGTAGAGGAAGCCGTAGGCCCACATGTCGGGCGCGCTGCCGCACGGCGACCAGTGGGCGAGCAGGCCGTCGGTACCGGCGAGCTCCAATGCCGCGCGCATCACGTGCTGGCCGTGCGGATCGGACAGCGCCTTGCGCACCGATGCTTCGGGGCCGGGTTCGCGGCCCGAGAGACGGGCGAGCAATGTGCGCATCCGCACGAGCTCGAGGATGCGCGCCTCGATGAACAACCGAGCGAGCATCTGGCGTTGCGCGGCGTCGGTGGTGCCGCCCGCGCGCCGCACCAGGTCGAGCACGTCGTGCGCGGTCGGCCCGCGACCCCACAACGCGCCCTCACCCGACAGTGAGACGCGCTCGTTGGCGAGCGTCACCTTGGCCAGCCGCCAGCCGTCGTGCACCTCGCCGACCACGTTCGCAGCCGGCACGCGCACGCCGTCGAGGAACACTTCGTTGAACTCGTGCGTGCCGGTCATCTGCACGAGCGGTTGCACGGTCACCCCGGGCGACTGCATGTCGAGCACGAAGTAGGTGATCGACTCCTGGTCGCTCACACCGGGCTCGTTGCGGGTGCGGGCAAGCAGGATCCCCCAACGCGACACGTGCGCGAGCGTGGTCCACACCTTCTGCCCCTGCACCACGAACTCGTCGCCGTCGCGGGTGGCGGTGGTGCGGAGCGAGGCCAGATCGCTGCCCGCGCTGGGCTCCGAGAAGAGCTGGCACCACAGCTCCCGCCCGTCGAGCAGGGCTGGGAGCCAGCGCGCCTGCTGCTCGGCGCTGCCCGCGGCGAGCAAGGTGGGCCCGGCCCAGCCGATCCCGATCGGATTCAGCGGCCGCGGCGCCCCCGCCGAGCGCAGGGCATCGTCGATGGCGAGCTGCTCCCACGGCGAGGCGTCGAGGCCCCACGGACGAGGCCAATGCGGCGCCGAGTAGCCGGCCTGGGCCAGCCGGGCGACCGCGTCGGGCGCGAAGCCGCCACCCTCGGTGAGATCGGCCAGCACGGCCTCGGCGGCCCGGCGGGCCGCGATCGCCTCGGGCGGCCAATCGAGGTCCACGCCTCGCACCGTACAAGAACGGCCACACTGGTCACTCCGATTGCCCAACTCGAACCGGGCCGCCATCCAAGGTGGGGTCCGGCTCCGAACAGCGCTCGAGTGAACGATCTCACGCGCCCTCCCGAGCCCGATCAGGGCGGCCCGGCCGCGGCCGGCGCGCGGAGTGAAGACGTACGCCTCGTGCAGGGCGTGCTCCGGCGCGATCAGGAGGCGCTCGGCGAGATCTACGGGATCCATGCCGACGCCTGTTTCGGGCTCGCCCGGCGCGTCCTGGGCGAACGGACGCTTGCCGAGGAGATCGTTCAAGAGGTGTTCGTGCGGCTCTGGAATGCCGCCGATCGCTTCGACGCCGAGCGCGGCAGCCTGCGCGCCTACTTGCTCGCGCAGGTGCACGGGCGCAGCGTCGACCTGCTTCGAGCCGAGACCGCGCGCCGCAACCGCGAAGAACGCGACGCGCGCCGCAGCGTCGAGGTGCCGCAAGAGTTCGAGCGCGAGGTGATCGACCTGGCGCAGGCCGAGGCGGTGCGCGACGCGCTCGCCACCCTGTCGCAGGGCGAACGCGAGGCAATCGAGCTCGCGTACTTCGGAGGGCACAGCTACCGCGAGGTCGCGCTGCTCCTCGAGCAACCGGAAGGAACCGTCAAGAGTCGTATTCGAGCCGGGCTGCTGAGGCTCCGAGCGGCGCTCATCGATGCGGGATACAGCACGCTATGAACGCGAACAGTCGACCCGAACTCGACGAGCTTCTCGGTGCGTACGCGCTCGACGCGATCGAGCCCGTCGAGCGATTCGAGATGGAGCAATACCTCCACGACAACGTGAACGCGCGCCAAGAAGTGGACGAACTCCGCGAGACCGCGGCACTCCTCGCGCTGTTGCAGGTGCAGCGCGAGCCGATCGACGAGCATGTGTGGGACGACATCCAGTCGGCGATCCACGAACCCGCGCCCTCTGTCGCGCCGGCCGAGGTGGTGCCGTTGCACGACGCGACGCGCGACCAGTTGCGATCCGAGCGACGGCGCCGCGCCGTGCCGCTCCCGGTCGCGGCGTTGCTCGTGGCCGCGGCGGCGATCGCGATCGTGCTGCTCGCGGCGCGGCACAACACCACGCCGGCGCACAGCGTGGCCGCGCAGTTCAACCAGGTGGTGTCGCACGGCGGTTCGCAGACTGCGATCGTGGGCAAGAACGGCACGCTTGCCCATGTCGTGCGGGCCAACGACGGCAGCGGCTTCCTGCGCGTCGACCACATGCCGGCTCTGCCGCAGGGTCACGTGTACCAACTCTGGGTGATCTCGCCGGGCAGGACCGCGCCGATCTCCGCCGGCGTGCTCGGCCGCAATCCGCACGCCTATTCGAGCTTCCTGTTCCAGGGGAAGATCGAGGCCTACGCGCTGAGCGTCGAGAAGGCGCCTGGTGCCACGACTCCGTCGACACCGATCGGCGAAGGCGCCGCGCCCGTGGCGTGAGGTCACGTACGGGCGGCCACGGGCGTGGCGCCCGCACTCCATCGTGCGTCAGAGGTTTGTGCTGAGGCAGATGAATGGCGCCGCAACCGGCCGAGGCCACCTGGCGTGGCGGCACGGCCACAAATACACTGACCGCTTGGTGGCGTGCCACGAGGGGCGGGTGTTGTGAACGGGCGACGTTGGGGCAGCACGGGGCCGGCGCGCGCGCTCGCACTGGTGGCGACGCTGTCGCTGGCGGGTGTCATGCTCGCTCGGCCGGCCGCGGCGTCGCCCCCGGCAACGAGGTCGACGACTCGGCCCGCCACTGCCCCCAAGGCCGGCGACCTCGCCGGCTTGCTGGTGCCCGACAGCAACTATGCGATCCCCGCCGGCGCCCTCTACGTGGATTCCACGCACGGCGCCGACACGAACAAGGGCACGCTGACCGCGCCCTTCGCCACCCTCGGCCACGCGATCACTCTGGCCAAGGCCGGCGCCACCATCGTGCTGCGCGCCGGCACCTATCGCGAGGCGCTCGGCATCCTGCGCCGCAAGGTCACCATCCAGGCCTACCCGCACGAACAGGTGTGGCTGTCGGGCGGCGTGGTGGTGAACGACTGGACGCAAGACCTCGGCGACCGGCCCGACGGCGGCGTGTGGGAGCACGCGGGCTGGACCACCCAGTTCTGCCAGACGTGCTTCGACCCGCGCGCGATCGACCCGAACTACCCCAACGCGGGGATGCCCGACATGGTGTTCGTGAACGGCCAGCCGCTCGCGCAGGTGGCGAGCCTCGCTGCGGTCGGGCCTGGCACCTTCTACGTCGACTATTCGCAGCAAGCGCTCTACATCGGTGACGACCCGACCGTTACTGGTACCACCGTAGAGGCAAGCACGCAGACGTACGCGATGCAGTTCGCCGCCGGAGCGTCGGGGAGCGCGTTGCGCGGCGTCGGCATCGAGCAGTACGCGTCGTACTGGAACTTCACGCCGATCCCGGCGATGGTGATCACGAACGGCGCCACGAACGTCACCTTCGATCGCGACGTGTTCGCGTACTCGGCATCCCGCGGGCTCACGTTGTACGGCGCGAACTCCGTCGTCACGAACAGCCTGTTCATCGACAACGGCTACACGGGCCTGCACGGCAACAAGGCCGACAACGTCGACGTCGAGAACAACTTCGTGGCCGGCAACAACTACGAGCATTTCTGGGCCGGTTTCTCGCCCGCGGCCTCGGCGTCGGGCATCAAGTTCACGACCACCGCCAACGCGATCATCCGCAACAACATCGTGCAGGACAACCACGCGAACGGCATCTGGTTCGATGTGTCGAGCTACAACCCCACGATCGTCGACAACCTCACGCGCGGCAACGAACGCAATGGCATCTACGTGGAGATCACCGCGTACGGCATGGTCGCTTCGAACGTGTCGATCGACAACGGCCAAGCCGGCATCAAGCTCTCGGGCACCACGTTCGTGCGTGTCTACAACAACACGCTGGCCGACAACCTCACCTACCAACTCAGCGTGCACGACGACGGCCGGGTCGACACCAACCCCACGTTCATCGCCGAGGGCATCACGTGGATCACGGCGTCGAACCAGTTGATGAACAACATCCTGGCCGCGCCGGCCGCAGGCTCGATCGGCCCGCTGCTCTATACGGAGGACCTCGACAAGCCGAAGATCCACGACGCGTCCACCATGATCACCGCGATGGACGGCAACGTGTACGCGCGATCGAGCTCGAAGTTGCCCACCTCCATCGCCACGTGGACGCGCATTCCGCCGACCGCGATCGCTCATTACGCGAACATCAAGACGCTACGCGCCGGCACCGGCTACGACACCAACAGCATCGAGTACATCGGCTACACCACGTCGCCGGTGTTCAACAATCCCAGTGTGGGCGACTACTCGCTGCTTCCGACGTCTCCGGCTGTGGGCAGTGGCCAGCCGCTTCCGAGCGACATCGCCGCGGCGGTCGGCGTGCCCGCGACGAACACACCCGACCGTGGCGCGCTCGTCTACCCGCTGATCGCAAACGCACCGCCGACGCCGTAGCACCTGTCGCGGTGTGCTGAGATCAGCCCATGCGCGATGACACCGCTTCGTTGACGGCCCGCGGCGTGGCGCTCGGCCGCTCGCGACTCGACCGGCCGGCATGGCCGACTGGAGACGCCGACGCCGAAGCGCGCCTCTACGCGATGCTCGCCGAGGGCTACGTGCCGCGCGATCGCGATCGTGACCGCGGCAACGAGGCGAGCCGCGGCGAGGACGGCTTTCGCGCCTTCCTCGTGACGCGTACGCGGTTCTTCGACAGCGCCGTGATCCGCGCGTTGCGCTCCGGGGTCGACCAGATCGTGATCCTCGCCGCCGGATACGACGGCCGGGCGTTGCGGTTCCACAGCCCCGGCGTCACCTTCTTCGAGGTCGACCACCCCGCGACGCAGGCCGACAAGCGCGCCCGGCTCGACGAGGTGGGCGCGCCGCTCGACGGCATCGTGTTCGTGGCCGCCGACTTCATCGATACCGATTGGGGCGACCGGCTCGCGGCGGCCGGCCATGATCCGACGCGGCGCACATTGTTCACGTGCGAGGGGCTGCTTCGCTACTTGCCCGAGCACGCGTTCCGCGGGCTGCTCGCAACCACGGCGGGCCGCGCCGCGCCCGGCAGTGAGTTCGTTGCGAGCGTCTCGACGCGCGAGGGGCCGCCCGGCGAGCGCGAGCAGGCGCGGATCGACGCGCTTGCCGAGTCGGGCGAGGCCGTGCTCACAGTGCCGCACGCGGCCACGGCGCTCGCGTGGGTGGCGGAAGGTGGCTGGCGCGTGGTGTCGACCGGGCGCAACGGCCCCGACGATCCCCACACGCGCCTCCTTGTGCGCGCCCGCCCCGCCTAGGGCGTCTTCGGGGCGTCGCGCCGCGTCGAAGCTCAACCGGCGTCTTCGTCGTCGGCGATCGTGAGCCCGAGGGCAGCGGCGAGGGTGGGTGCAAGGGTCACGAGTTGCTCGCGGCTGATCGCGGCGCCTGACAGCGCACCGATGCCTTTGATGCCGTCGAGCCGGGCGCCACGGAGATCGACGTGTTTCGCCCGCACTTGCGACACGTCGACGCCAGCGAGATCAGAGCCCGCGAACCACACGCGCTCACACCGCGTGCCGATGAGTTCGGTGCCCGTGAGCACGCAGTCGTCGAAGCGCACGTCGCGCAGGTTGGCCAGCCGAATATTGGCGTCGTCGAGCTTGCACGCGCGAAATGTCACATGGCGCAATGTCGCTTGCGAGAGGTCGATGCCGGTGGCGCGACAGTCGACGAGGGTCACCCGCTGCCATTGCGCCTCGGCGAAGTTGCACCCCGACAGGTCGCAGCGCACCAGCTCGACGTCGAGCAGCCGCGCGCGCTCGAAGACGGCGCCGGTGTGCCGCGCGCCTTCCACGCGCACGCCGGCTGCCTCGTTCTCATCCAGCTCGAGCGCGGGAACCGTGTCCACCGGGCGGGGAGCGTAGGGACCGCGGCCAGGCGGTGGGAAGTGCGGCGAGCGCGATGATGGGCACCGTGCCGTTCGGCGTGTATGTCCACATCCCCTTTTGCGCGAGCCGGTGCGACTACTGCGACTTCGCGACGTGGACCGACCGCGCGCACCTCATCGACCAATACGTCGACGCGCTGCTGCTCGATCTCGCTCGCCAGCGCGACATGCCCGCAGCCACAAGCGTGTTCTTCGGCGGGGGCACCCCGTCGTTGCTCCCCGCCGACCAGCTGCTGCGTGTGCTCGATGCGATCGAGCGAGCCGACGGTGCAGAGGTCACGGTGGAGTGCAACCCCGACAGCGCCGACGCGGCCAAGCTCGAGCAGTACGCGGCCGGCGGCGTGAACCGCGTCTCGCTCGGGGTGCAGTCGATGGCGCCGCACGTGCTACGCGCGCTCGGCCGCACCCACGTGCCCCACAACGTCGGCCGGGCCGTCGCCGACGCGCGCTCGGCGGGTATCGGACGCGTCAATCTCGACCTCATCTACGGCACGCCGGGTGAGACGGTCGACGACTGGGCCGCCACTCTCGACGCCACGATCGCGCTCGGCCCGGATCACATCAGCGCCTACGCGCTCACCGTCGAGCCGGCCACGCCGATGGGCCGGCGCGTCGCCGCAGCCGAACAAGCCGCGCCCGACGACGACGACCAGGCCACCAAGTACGAGCTGGCCGACGCCCGCCTCGAGGCGTCGGGCTACCACTGGTACGAGATCTCGAACTGGGCCAAGCCTGGTGAGGAGAGCCGCCACAACCTCCTCTACTGGACCGGCGGCGAATATGCCGGCATCGGCTGTGCGGCCCATGCGCATCGCGGCGGGCGCCGGAGCTGGACCGTTCGCACGCCCGACCGCTACATCGCGGCACTGCGCGCCGGCGAGTCGCCCGAAGCCGGAGCAGAACACCTCGCGCCAGACGCGCACGCCGAAGAGGCACTCGGCCTCGCCTTGCGCACGAACCGAGGCATTGCGCCGCGCACCAGCTCGGGCCCGGCGCAGCGCTACGCCGAGCGCGCCGGACCGGCCGCGGCCGTGGCCGAGCTCACCGATGCCGGGATGTTGACCGTTGCCGACGACGGCCGGGTCGTGCTCACCCGCCGCGGCCGGCTGCTCGCCACCGACGTGACCGCGCGACTGCTCCTCGCGGGTGTTGGCACTCGGTACCATTGAGTGCCAAACCTGTGAGCACCTCGAAGCCCAACCCCAGCGCCGGTGACGATCCGGCTGACACGCTCGACGAGCGCAAATCGCAGATCCTGAAGGCGATCGTCGAGGAGTACGTCGCGACCGCGCAACCAGTGGGGTCGCAGACGGTCGTCGCGCGCCGCTCGCTCGACGTGTCGGCGGCCACGGTGCGCAACGAGATGAGCGTGCTCGAGCGGGAGGGCTTCATCACCCAACCGCACACGTCGGCCGGGCGCGTGCCCACCGACCGCGGCTATCGCTTCTTCGTGGATCACTTCGCACCGATCTCCACGCTGCCGAGCCCGCAGCGCCGAGAGGTGAGCGAGTTCTTCAACAGCGCCACCGGCGTGATCGACCAACTGCTGCACGACACGAGCCAGCTGCTCGCGCGCATCACGCGTCATGCCGCAGTGGTGGTGGGGCCCACGGTCGACGCCACCATGGTGCGCGCCGTGCATCTCGTGCCGCTCGACACGGTGAACGTGTTGGTGATCGCGGTGCTCGGCAACGGCACCGTCGAGCGCGAGATCGTGCGCTTCGACGAGGAGATCCCGCACCCGCTGATCGAGCGAGCCGAGGTGGCGCTCGCGCACAAGCTCGTGGGCACCGAACTTGCCGACGCGGTACCGAGCGAACCGCGCACGGGCACGGGCAGTGCCGACGACGATCGCCCGGTGCGCGCCGGCAACGCCGACGACATCGCGCGCGTCGCGCTCGACGCGCTCGTGGGCCGCACCACGTCGTCGGAGCCGTTGTTCGTGGGCGGCGCGTCGCGGCTCGCGGCCGAGAGCGAGGCGTTCACCTCGCCCGAGTCGGTGTCACGGCTGCTCGGCCTGCTCGAACAGCACGTGGTGGTCGTGGGCATGATGCGCGAACTGCTCGGCCCTGGGCTCACGGTCACGATCGGTAGCGAGCACAAGCGCAGCGACCTGCAAGAGTGTTCGCTCGTGCTCGCGCCCTACCTCGTCGACGGCGCGTTCGCGGGCACGGTGGGAGTGCTCGGCCCGACGCGCATGGACTACCGCCAAGCACAAGCCGCGGTCCGCACGATCTCGCAGCAGCTCTCGAGGGAACTTTCGCGGTGAGCCAAATCAGGGACTTCTACGAGATCCTCGGCGTGTCGCGCAGCGCCAACGACGCCGAGATCAAGACTGCGTATCGCAAGCTCGCGCGTCAGTACCATCCCGACGCCAATCCCGGCGACGACGACGCGTCCGAGCACTTCAAGGAGATCTCGGTTGCCTACGAGGCGCTGAGCGATCCCGAAAAACGCCGCCGTTACGACATGTTCGGCCCCGAGGGCATCGCGCCCGGCGCCGGCGCGGGTGGTGGCGACGCCTTCGGATTCGGGCTCAACGATCTCTTCGACGCGTTCTTCGGCGGACGCGACCCGTTCGGCAACGAGCGCGGCGCCGGCGCTGGTCCGCGGCGCGGCGCCGACGCCGAGACACTGCTCGACCTCACGCTCGAAGAGGTGGTGTTCGGCGGCACCAAACAGTTCGACGTCACGATGCCGGTCGCGTGCGACATTTGCGAAGGTTCGGGTTGCGCGCCGGGAACGCATGCGCAGACGTGCGAGAGCTGTGGCGGCAGCGGCGAAGTGCGATCGGTGCGGCGCTCGATCCTCGGGCAACTCGTCACGAGTGGTCCGTGCCCGCAGTGCGCCGCCACCGGTCAGGTGATCCCGTCGCCGTGCCACACGTGCCACGGCGACGGTCGCGTGCGTTCCGAACGCAAGCTCGAAGTGGAGATCCCTCCCGGCATCGACACCGGTCAGCGTCTGCGCTTGTCGTCGCGCGGTCCGGCCGGACCGCGCGGTGGCCCGGCGGGCGACCTGTATGTGACTGTGCGCGTTGCTGAGCACCCCGGTCTCGAGCGCGCCGGCGACGACCTGCACTCGGTGCAGACGATCGCGATGACTCAGGCCGCGCTGGGCACCACGCTCACGGTGCCCACGCTCGACGGCGACCAAGAGATCGACGTGCCCTCGGGCACCCAGCCCGGCCGCGTGTTCACGCTGCACGGCCTCGGTGTGCCGTCGCTGCGGTCGGGCCGGCGCGGCAACCTCGACGTGCACGTGGCAGTCGACGTGCCCACGAAGCTCTCGGCCGAGGAGGCCGAGTTGCTCACGCAGTTCGCACAGCTACGCGGCGAAGAGGTCCACGAGCACCGCGACGGACTCTTCTCCCGCATCCGTTCCGCCTTCCAGTGAGCCCGGCCACCGCGCCGCGTCCAGAACCCGCCAACCCCGCGGCCGAGCCCGGGATCGCCGCGCACCTGTTCGTCGACGACGGCCGTGCGCTCGACGACGAGCTCGACATCGGCGGCGCCGACGGCCATCACCTGCAGCGCGCCCGCCGCATCGACGTCGGTGAGGGCCTCACCGTGGCCGACGGCGACGGTGGGTGGCGCCGCTACCGCGTTGGCGCGGTCGCGAAGGGCTCGTTGCACCTGGTCGCGTCGGGCGAGCTGCACACTGAGGCGTCACCCCGCTACGAGATCGTCGCCGCGCCCGCGCTCATCAGCCGCAACCGCTTCGACGTCGTGGTCGCGCAACTCACCGAGCTCGGCGTCGACGCGATCGTGCCACTCGTGGCCGAGCGCTGCGTGGCGCGCTGGGACCGCGGTGATCCCGCGACGCTCACCGCGCGCCTGCGCGCGGTCGCGCGTGAAGCCGCGATGCAGTGCCGGCGCAGTCGCGTTCCGCGCGTCGACGCGCCCGCAACGCCGTCACAGCTCGCGTCGCGCGGAGCGCGCGTCGTGGTCGCGTCGCGTGATACGCGCTCACCGGAGCGCGCGCCGAGTGACACTGGCGGGCTTGCCGACGCGCGCGCGATCATCGTCGTCAGCGGTCCAGAAGGCGGGCTTTCGACACGCGACATGACAGACCTTGGCGAACACATTTGCCTGTGTTTGGGGGCATATGTGCTGCGCGCGGAGACCGCGCCGATCGCCGCGGTCGCGTTGCTCACGGAGCGGCGTGACCGGCGCGACGCGTGTTGACAAATGTTGTTCGGGTATCCACAAGTGACGCCTCGGCATTCCGCGACTTTCACGCAGAGTGCTGGTATGGTCCCATCGGGGTACGTCGGCGGGCGCCGCACAACTGAGGAGAACCAACAGGTGGCGAGCGGGATGCGAGTCGGAGATCGTCTGCGGGCAATCAGACGGCAGAAAGGTCTCTCGTTGCATGACGTGGAGGCCCGTTCGAACATGGAGTTCAAGGCATCGGTGCTCGGCGCGTACGAACGCGGTGAGCGCGCAATCTCGGTGCCGCGCTTGTTGCGCCTCGCGGAGATCTACGAGGTGCCGTCCGACCAATTGCTCCCCAAGGAGCTCTTCGGTGCTGAGATCAACCTCGCCGAGGGTGCGGACCGTCCCGCGGTCGATCTCAGCCATGGCATCACGATCGACCTGCAGCGCCTCCACGACAACGACGACGCCGACGCCGCGGTGCTGGGCCGTTTCGCCACGTCGATCCAACTCGAGCGCCAGGACTTCAACGGTCGACTGCTCACGATCCGCCGCGACGACCTCCGGGTGCTCGCTGCGGTGCTCGGGCACACGATCGAGGAGATGGGCCTGCGCTTCGCCCAGCTCGGTCTGATCGCCGGAGTTGCCCGCGTGCCCACGCCGCTCAGCCAATAGGCTCAGCGTCACGTACCGGCACGTACACACTCAGAGCGGCACATTCCAGGCGGCCCATTCCGGGCGGCCATGCGCTTGGCGCGCACCGCGGTGCACGCGCGGCGTGGCTGAAAGCTGTCCGTGACGTCGTCGCCACCCGCAGCGTCACCACCGTCTGGCACCGTGCAGGTGCACGTCGTCGCGGGTAATCACCTGATGACCGAGCTGCTCGGTCCCCACGACGAGCTGTTGCGGATCGTCGAGGGCGCCTTCCCGGTGGCGATCCACGTGCGCGGCAACCAGATCTCGATCACGGGACCGTCCGAGGAAGCCGAGCGGGTCGGTCGGCTCTTCGAGGAGCTCGTGCTGGTGCTCGAGTCGGGCCAGTCGATCGACCGCGACGGTGTGGCCCGTTCGATCGACATGCTGCGTGCCGAAGTGCGCCCGAGCGAAGTGCTCTCCACCGAAGTGGTGCGTGGCCGCAAGACGATCCGGCCGAAGACCGCCGGGCAGAAGCGCTACGTCGACGCAGTGCGCGAGCACACGATCACCTTCGCGATCGGCCCGGCCGGCACCGGCAAGAGTTACCTGGCCGTGGCACTCGCGGTGCAGGCGCTGCAGGCAAAAGATGTGAACCGCATCATCCTCACGCGTCCCGCGGTGGAGGCCGGCGAGCACCTCGGCTTCCTGCCCGGCGACATGCTCGCCAAGGTCGACCCCTACCTGCGCCCGCTCTACGACGCGCTCTACGACATGCTCGACGCCGAGGCCGTCGCCCGGCTCCTCGATCGCGGCACGATCGAGGTGGCGCCGCTCGCCTACATGCGCGGCCGCACGCTCAACGACAGCTTCATCATCCTCGACGAGGCCCAGAACACCACGGCCGAGCAGATGAAGATGTTCCTCACGCGCCTCGGTTTCGGGTCTCGTGCGGTGGTCACCGGCGATGTCACCCAGATCGACCTGCCCGACGGCCGGGGCCGCAGCGGCCTGCTCCAGGTGCGCAAGGTGCTCGCCGACGTGCCCGGTCTCACCTTCGTGGAGCTGGGGAGCAACGATGTGGTGCGGCACAAGATCGTCCAGGACATTGTCGATGCCTACGCTGCGCACGACGGCGCGCGTGGGCGCGGCCACTGATCGAAACAAGGGGGACTCTCGGGAACGGGCGTGCACCGACCTGAAGACCCTGATGCCATCCGAAACTGATCATCCGACACTGCACGCGACCGACGAGCAGAACGCGGTCGCCGTCGACCTCGATCGCTACGTACGGCTCGCGCGCCTCGTGCTCGCACGCGAGGGCGTGCCGAACGACGTCGAGCTCTCGCTGCTGTTCGTCGACGAGGACACCATCGCCCGGTACAACGAGCAGTTCCTCGAACACATGGGGCCCACCGACGTGCTGGCGTTCCCGATCGACGAGGACTTCGGCCCCGGCGGCCGTCAACCCGACACCGGCGGGCACGGTCCCGGCTCGGTCGATGCCACCGACGACATTCCCACGCTGCTCGGCGACGTGATGGTGTGCCCGTCGTTCGCAGCCCGCGAGGCGCACTCGCGCGGCCAGTCGGTGGAGTCGGAGCTCTCGCTGCTCGTGGTGCACGGAATCCTGCACCTCGTGGGCTACGACCACGCCGAGCCCGACGAGACCGAACGCATGCAGCGCCAGGAGCGCGCGCTGCTCGCCGAGTTCGGGGCGCAGGAGATGCACCGTGAGTAACGCCATCACGATCGCGGTGATCGTGGTGTTGTTCTTCGTGTCGGGCGTGATGGCGCTCGCCGAGACCGCGTTCACACGTGCGTCGCGCATCAAGCTGCGCACGCGCGCCGAAGACGGCGATCGCCGCGCCGAACGGCTGCTCACCCTGTTCGACGAACCCGAGAACACGTTGAACAGCGTGTTGCTGATCGTGCTCGTGGCGCAGATGACGTCGGCGACCTTGCTCGGCTCGTTGCTCGAGAGTTGGGGCGGCTGGGTGGGTTTCCTGCTCGGCACCATCGCCGAAGTGTTCATCTTCTTCACGTTCGCGGAGGTGGCGCCGAAGACCTATGCGGTCAAGCACCCCGAGCGCGCGGCGCTCGCACTGTCGCCCCTGCTCGTCGGCATGGCCCGCTTCAAGCCGTTGCGCGTGTTCGTGCGCGGCTTCATCGGCCTGGCGAACGTGGTGTTGCCGGGCAAGGGCTTACCCAAGGGCCCTTACGTCACCGAGGCCGAGATCCTCGCGATGGTCGACGTGGCGGCCGACGAAGAGGCGATCGAGGACGAGCAGAAGGAGCTCATCCACTCGGTGCTCGAGATCGGCGACACGCCGGTGAGCGACGTGATGGTGCCGCGCACGCAGATGCGCGCGGTGGAGGGCAACGCCACCGTCGACGAAGCGGTGAAGGTGATGATCGACAGTGGCTTCTCGCGGATTCCCTGCTACGAGGAGACCACCGACAACATCGCCGGCCTCGTGTATCTGAAGGATCTCGTGGCGCGCTCCACTGCCGGCCAGGGGAACGCGTCGATCCGTCGCGACCTGCGCGACGCGGTGTACGTGCCCGAGTCGAAGAAGGTCGACGACCTCTTGCGCGAGATGCAGGCCCGCAAGTTCCACATGGCGGTGGTGGTCGACGAGTACGGCGGCACGGCCGGCATCGTCACCATGGAGGACCTGCTCGAAGAGATCGTCGGCGAGATCACCGACGAGTTCGACGCGCCCACCGAGGAGCTCGAGCGTCTGGCCGACGGCCGCTGGCGCGTGCCCGGGCGCACGCCGATCGGCGAGATCGAAGAGGAGCTCGGTTGCCAGCTCGATGGCGACTGGGACACTGTCGGCGGGCTCGTGTTCAACGAGCTCGGCCACGTGCCCGAACAGGGCGACTCGGTCACGGTGGGCGAGCACCAGTTCGTGGCCGAGATGGTCGACGGCCGCCGCATCGTGTCGGTGGTGATCAGGCGCGTGCCGCTCGCCGCCGCGCCCGCGGCCCCGCCGCACCGGGCTCCGAACGAGCCGGCGGTCGCGTCGGGCGACACCACCGACCGCCACCCATGAGCGAGTTGATCTCGACGCCTGAGGGCGACGGTGTGTTCAGGTCGGGGTTCGTCACCATCGTCGGACGGCCCAACGTGGGCAAGTCCACGCTCGTGAACGCACTCGTCGGCACGAAGGTGGCGATCGTGTCCGACAAGCCGCAGACCACGCGCACCGCAATCCGTGGTGTGCGGACCACGCAGGCATCACAGATCGTACTGCTCGACACGCCGGGCGTGCACCGGCCGCGCACGGTGCTCGGCGAGCGCACGAACCAGCGCGCGGTCGAGTCGCTTGCCTCGGTCGACATCGTGTGTGTGCTCGTGGCCGCGAACGAGCGCGTCGGACCTGGTGACCGCTTTGTCGCCGACCTGGCGACCCGGGCCAAACCGCAGGCTCGCATCGCCGTCGTGTCGAAGACCGACGTAGCCACCAAGGAGGCCGTCGCCGACCAGCTCACCGTGCTCGCGTCGGGCGACCTCGGCGAGTTCGACGCGTTCGTGCCGATTTCGGCCCGCAGCGGCGCGGGACTCGACGCGCTCGTTGCCGAGTTGGAGCAGCGTTTACCTGAAGGCCCGTCGTATTACCCGCCGGGAGCGGTGAGCGACCAGCCCGAATCGTTCCTCGCCGCCGAGCTCGTGCGCGAGCAGTTGCTTGCGGGGGCACGCGAGGAGCTGCCTCACTCGATCACGGTGTCGGTCGACGAGGTCGAGGAGCGCACCACCAAGTCGGGCGAGCCACTGCTCGCGCTGCGCTGCATCGTGCGCGTCGAGCGCGAGTCGCAGAAGGGCATCGTGATCGGGAAAGGCGGCGAACGCTTGAAGCGTGCGGGGCGCGCCGCGCGCCTCGAGATGGAGTCGCTGCTCGGCACGCGCGTCCACCTCGAGACCCGCGTGAAGGTCGACCCCGACTGGCAACAGCGACCCGCCGCACTCGACCGTCTCGGATATTGAGAAACCCCCTTTCACAAGGGCGCGATCGCGTAGCGATTTCTCCACCTCACAAGTTGCTCCAGTGTGATTCATGACGGATAGAGTCGCCGCGCAGGTTCGGTCCCACCTCCAGCCATGCTCGTGACTCGGGCACGAGTGCGGGAAGGTTCGATGCGCAAACCCACCATTCGGCGCGGCAAGCCCACCAAGCTCACCGCGATCGCCGTGTTGTGTGTGCTCGTCGCGGCTGGTTGCTCGAGCGCGACGCACGCCCAGAGCACGCTGCACCCAGCCGGCAAGATCGCACGCGACGACCTCAATATCTTCACGGCCTTCTTCATCATCGCCGCGATCATCGGCGTCGGCGTGATCCTCGGGGTGATCTACGCGGCCGTCCGCTTCCGTGAGCGTCCCGGCAACGAGAACCCCGTGCAGATCCACGGCAACACCACGCTCGAGATCTCGTGGACGATCGCGCCGGCACTGATCCTCATGGTGATGGCGGTGTTCACCGTCAAGCTGATCTGGGAGCAGGCGGCGCAGCCGAAGAACGCGATGCAGATCACGGTCACCGGCAAGCAATGGTTCTGGGACTTCCAGTACACGAACGTCGACTCGTCGCACCAGGTGTTCACGTCGAACGAGCTGCACATCCCCGAAGGTGTGCCGGTGTGGTTCACGCTGAAGAGCGACAACGTGATCCACTCGTTCTGGATCCCGGCGCTCGCCGGCAAGCGCGACGTGGTGCCGGGTCACCTGAACCACTTCCAGCTGATCGCCGACAAAGACCTCGCCACCGACGGGCATCCGAAGGAGTTCTTCGGGCAGTGCGTGGAGTACTGCGGCTTGAGTCACGCCGACATGCGCAACCGCACCTTCGTCGAGACCCAGAGCGACTTCAACAAGTGGTACCAGAGCCAGTTGCAACCCTGGACGCAGACGCAGGTATCCACGTTCAACAAGCTCACCTCGGTGTACTCGTGCACCAGTTGCCACTACATCCAAGGTGAGACGCCGGGGAACGACGCGAAGGTCGAGAAGGGCACGCTGGATCCGGGCACCGCATACCGCGGGCCGAGTCTCACGCACCTCGCCGACCGCACGTCGTTCGGCGGTGCCACGTTCACGCTGAACTTCGACAACCTGTGGCAGTGGATCTGGGACGCGCCGCGCCACAGCACCAGCGACTTCGGCAAATACAACGAGTGCCCCGAACGCGGGAAGGGCGGATCGATCATTCCCACGTCGAGTCCGTGCAAGGTGGGCATGCCGTCGTTCAAGAACGACCCGGTGAAACCCATGAGCAAACAGACTGCTCAAGACATCGCCAGGTTCCTGCTGTCCACCAAGAACTTCACCGGGCAGTGAGCGGAGTCATGGTGACCACCATCAAGCCTGGAGCATGCGCATGACGACCGTCGAACGGGCGATCACGTACGCGCCGGCGCCCGCAGCCCGGCCCCGACTCGCACGGCCCACGAAGACCGCCGGTTGGACGAGTTGGTTCACCACCATCGACCACAAGAAGATCGGCATCCTCTACATCGTCACCGCGCTCGTGTTCTTCTGCGTCGGCGGCTCCGAGGCGTTGCTGATCCGCGTGCAGCTGTGGGAGCCGAACGGCACCGTGCTCACCGCGGCGATGTACAACCAGCTCTTCACGATGCACGGCACCACGATGATCTTCCTGCTCGGCATGCCGATGGCGGTCGGGTTGGGCAACTATCTCGTGCCGCTCATGATCGGCGCGCGCGACGTCGCGTTCCCACGCATCAACATGCTGGGCTACTGGATCTTCTTGTTCGGTGGTCTGTTCATCTACTCGAGCTTCCTGCTCGGCGGCGCGCCGAACGGCGGTTGGTTCGGCTACACGCCGCTCACGTCCATGCCGTACGCCAACGGCTACCTGCCGAGCCACGGCGCCGACTTCTGGGCCGTGGGTCTGATCATGCTCGGCATCGGGTCGGTCACGTCCGGCCTCAACTTCATCGTCACGATCTTGAACATGCGCGCGCCAGGAATGACGTTGCTGCGCATGCCCGTGTTCGTGTGGATGATCCTCGTGATCGCGGTGCTCACCGTGTTCGCCATGCCCACGGTGACCGCAGCGCTGATCCAGGTGTACATGGATCGCAACTTCCATACGAACTTCTTCAACGCCACGAACGGCGGCGATCCGCTGCTGTATCAGAACCTGTTCTGGATCTTCGGCCATCCCGAGGTGTACATCCTCATCCTCCCCGGCATGGGCATCGTGTCGGAGATCCTGCCGGTGTTCAGCCGCAAGCCGCTCTTCGGTGCACGAGTGGTGGTGTTCTCGGGCATCGCAATCGGTTTCCTCGGCTGGGGCGTGTGGGCGCACCACATGTTCGTCACCGGCATCGGTCCCGCAGCCACCACGGGCTTCGGCATCGCCACCATGGCGATTGCCGTGCCCACCGGCGTCAAGATCTTCAACTGGCTCGGCACGGTGTGGGGCGGCGCGGTCCGGTTGAAAACTCCGATGCTGTTCGCGCTCGGCTTCATCGCCATGTTCACCATCGGCGGTCTGTCGGGCGTGTTGCACTCGATCGTGCCGAGCGACGCACAGCAGACCGACACCTACTTCGTGGTGGCGCACTTCCACTACGTGTTGTTCGGCGGGCTCGTGTTCGCGATCTTCGGTGGCCTCTATTACTGGTGGCCGAAGATGTTCGGGCACATGCTGAGCGACGGCATCGGCAAGCTCAACTTCTGGTCGATGCTCATCGGCTTCAACCTCACGTTCTTCCCGATGCACATCGTCGGTCTCGAGGGCATGCCCCGCCGCACCTACACGTACGGCACCGGCTTCGGCTGGGACATCTACAACAAGCTCGAGACGGTCGGCGCGTTCATCATCGCCTTGTCGGTGCTGATCTTCATCGTGAACGTGTTCGTGTCGCGCGCGAATCGCCAACCGGTGGAAGGCGACCCGTGGGACGCCCGCACGCTGGAGTGGAGCATCCCGTCGCCGGCGCCCGCGTACAACTTCCTCGAGATCCCGGAGGTGCACGCGTTCGACGACTTCTGGCACAAGAAGTACACCGAGGACGAGGAAGGCCGGCTCGTGCGTCTGCCGTCCGGTGGCAGCGACGCAGGTGAGCACGACATCGAAGTGGCGGCGTCGCACATCCACTTGCCGTCACCGTCGTACTGGCCGCTCGTGTTCGCCCTCGGGATGCCGATCATGGGCTACGGCTTCGTGTACAAGAACTGGTGGATCCTCGGCGTGGGCGTGTTCGTGGCCATGTTCGGCCTCAGCGCGTGGACGTTCGAGCCGAGCACGGCCGAGGAGGAGCACTGATGGCGACCGTCGCCGCCGAAGTCCCTCCTGCAGCGCTCGAGGCCGGTCACGGCATCCAGGGTTCGCACGACCACCACGCCACCAACACGGGGCTGTCCCACGCCAAACTCGGCATCTGGGTGTTCCTGTCGTCGGAGGCGCTGTTCTTCGGCTCGTTCATCTCCACCTACCTGATCTTCCGTGGCCGCGACGTCGCCGTCGCCCAAGCCACGCACCAGGTGATCCCGCACCCGAAGGACCTGTTCGACATCCCGTTCACGTCGTGCACGAGCTTCATCCTGCTGATGAGCTCGCTCACGATGGTGCTCGCGCTTGCGGCCATCCAGCGCGGCGACATGCGCCGGTTGCGCATCTGGCTCGCGGCCACCGCGGCGTTCGGCCTCACGTTCATCTCCGGGCAGGTGTACGAGTTCACGAACTTCTACCGCGAGGGTCTGCACCTCTCCACGGGCACCTTCGGCGGCACGTTCTACGTGATGACCGGCCTGCACGGCGCGCACGTCACCGTCGGCATCTTCTGGCTGCTCGCACTGCTGCAGCGTTCGATGCAGGGCAAGCTCGGTCCCGAGAAGGCCGAGGCGGTGGAGATCGCCGGTCTCTACTGGCACTTCGTCGACATCGTGTGGATCGTGATCTTCACGGTCGTGTACCTCGTCCCGTACAAGTAAGAGGCAGGTGAGCTGAGACATGACCACCGGCACCACGGGCGAGCTGCTCTCGGGCAGCGGCGGCGAGATCATTGCGGTCGAGCGCGGTCAAGTCGTTGTCCACGAACACCTGCATCCGCAGCCGCGCCAGTACGTGATGATTGCGGTCGTGCTCGTGGTGATCACGGGCATCGAAGTCGCGGTGTCGTATGCCACCGGGCTGAACACGAACGTGATGATCGTGGTGCTGCTCGCGCTCGCGCTCACGAAGTTTTCCCTCGTCGTGGCCTGGTACATGCACCTCAAGACCGACGCGCGCATCCTCCGCCGGTTCTTCATCATGGGAATCGTGCTGGCGCTGTTCGTCTTCATGATCGTGACATTGATGCTGCACGGGTTGATGAACTCGTCGAACGTCTACCGAGGCTGACGTGCTCGCGGCCTACAACACGGCGCGCGCAACCTTTCCGTCGTGGTCGCCGCATCCCGACGTCTGGCTCGTGGTCAGTGCAATCGCGCTCACCTACTACCTGCTGATCCGGCTCGTCGGCCCCAAGCTGGTGGAGCCGAACGAGCCGGTGATCAAGGCGTCGCAGGTCCGCTACTTCATCGTGTCGCTGATGGCGATCTGGATCGCGTCCGACTACCCGATCCACGAACTGTCGGAGCGCTACCTCTACAGCGTCCACATGGTGCAGCACCTGTTGTATTCGATGGTTGCCGCGCCGTTCCTGCTCCTGGCCACGCCCGCCTGGATGGCGCGCCTGGCGCTCAAGAAGACGCACACACTCAAGCTCGCGCAGAAGCTGTGCCACTTCTTCGCCGCGGTGATCGTGTTCAACGTGGTGTTCATCGTGATCCACACGCCCGCGGTGGTGTCGGCCGGTCTGCACAGCGGCTCGGTGCACTTCCTGCTGCACACGCTGGTGTTGTTGGCCGGTCTCGTGGTGTGGATGCCGGTGCTCTCACCGCTGCCCGAGGTGCCGCGGTTCGAACCGCTGATGCAGATGTTCTATTTGTTCACGCAATCGATTCTGCCCACGCTGCCGTCCGGAGTGCTCACATTCGGTGATACGCCGCTCTACAAGGACTACGAACACTTCCCGCGGCTCTGGGGAATCTCGGTGGTGTCCGACGAAGGCATCGCCGGGCTGATCATGAAGATCGGCATAGGTCTACTGCTGTGGATTGCGATCGCTATCGTGTTCTTCAAGTGGTCGGCGACCGAGGAGTCGTTCGCGCACACCCATGATCCAAAGCGCAGGAAGCGGCGGCCCACCGCCGTCGCAGCTGCGAACCAAGACCTCGAACCCCGCGAGTTGCTGGGATTGCATCGTTCATGAGTGAAGAGAGCACCACCGCGACCACCGACACCGACGCCGCGCCCGACGAGGCCGCGGGCGAGTCGACGTCGGTCGAATCGGGTACCGCCGCCGAGACGCCCGCGGCTGGCGGCACCACCGAGGTCGAAGCCCCGAAGAAGCGTCGCGTGTTCGAGCGGAGCACCGGCGGTCAGACGTATCTCGACCGCTACGTGCTGCCCGCGCTCGTGCCGCTGATCTCGGTGGCGATCATCATCTTCTACGTCGTCAACATCTCGCGCGTGTTCCTGTCGGGCAAGGGCACGATCGCGATCGTCACTGCTGCGCTGATCACTGCGGCGATCCTCGTTGCCGCGGCGATCCTGTCGAACTCGCCGCGCATGCGCACACAGTCGCTCGCGGTGTTCACCGCGGTGGCCCTCCTCGGCGTCACGCTCGCCGGTTGGATCACGGTCGGGCACTCGCAGGAGAAGAAGGCGGCCACGCTGGTGGCATGCACGCCGGTGACGGCCACGATCACAGTGAACGCCGAAGCCGCGTTGCACTTCGACAAGGCGAGCTATGACGCCAAGGCTGGTTGCGTCGAGATCAAGTACGGCGGCGCCGCGGGCCACACGCTTGCGTTCGACCCGCCCGGACCGCAGTCGCCGCAACTCGCCAGCGCCGCCGGCGGCGGTGGACCACAGGTTTTCGCCTGGACGCTCAAGCCCGGCACCTACACCTTCTACTGCACCGTCCCCGGCCACCGCGCCGCGGGCATGCAGGCCTCGCTCGTCGTCAAATAGCGCCTCTATTGCTGCGCTTCCGTCGCGGTACCGACAGCTCCGCTGGCGCTCCGCTTGCCGGTCCCGCTCAGTCAGCTCCGCGGCGAACTCACTCCGCTGCTGAGTCGCTGACGCTCCTGCGCGGCTCCGTTCGCCGCGCCTGCAGGACTATGCACTCGTCCCTGGGACTCGCACGGTGAGGGCGTTGGCGACGGCGCGCATCGTCGCGGGTAGGGGACCGACGCGCTCGCCGTCGGCGAACACTTCGATGGGCACCGACGAATCGAGCGACTCGATGGTCACGCTCGCGCCTCGCCACATCTCCACACCTTCGATCGCGCCGTGCGCGCCCTTGAACACCTTCGGGAAGTGCCTCAGGAGCTTCGGCCGCGACACCACCGTGCCGTCGATCGCGCACACGTCGACGAGGCCGTCGTCGAGGCGGGCATCGGGAGTGATCCGCATGCCGCCGCCGTACGTGGTGCTGTTCCCCACCGACACCATCCACGCGCGCAGTTCGTGCTGCTCGCCGTCGACGGTGACGCGAAACGGATGCGGGCGGTAGCTGGCGAGCGTGCGCACCACCGCGGCCACGTAGAGCGGCGTGCCTGTGAGACGGGTCACTCCGTTCGCCCACCGGTTCGCTTCGGAGTCGAACCCGGTCGCGGTCACCGAGCAGTACCAGCGGTCGTTGACCCGCCCGAGATCGATCGTGCGGTCGACACCGCCGTCACCGAGCACCGCGAGCGTCTCGGCGGGCGACGCGCTCGTGTCGTAGCCGAGCGTGGTCGCGAAGTCGTTGCCGGAACCGCACGGCACGATCGCCATGCGAACTCCGTGATCGGCGGCAACGCCCGCGATCGCGCCCACCGTGCCGTCGCCTCCTGCGGCGACGAGATCACGCCCGTTCGCCGCCGCCTTCGCTGCGGACGCGAGCGCATCGGCAGCCGAGGTCGACACGTGCACCTCGACGGGCGTGCCGGCGCGCGCCATTGCCTCGATGGCGTCGAGCAGCGCCGGCACATGCGTTCGCCGCCGACCGCGCCCCGCGGCGGGATTGATGATGACCGTCCAGTGTCCATTTGCTCCGCTTCGCTGCGCGGTGAGCTCGCTCATGGGCCGTGTTGTACCGCATGAGTGCCCGCTCGCCGCGTCGGAGCGAGTGCTTGTGTGCAGATTCCGCGCGAGGCGCGAGTTGACAACGGGCTTCGCCTGGCGTGGCCACTACCTTCAGACCGTGCCCATTCCCGGGATAGATCAGCGGCACCTTCCCAAGCATGTGGCGATCGTGATGGACGGCAATGGGCGCTGGGCCCAGCGCCGGGGGTTGAAGCGCACCGACGGGCACGCCGCGGGCGAAGAGGCGCTGTTCGACACGGTCGAGGGTGCGTTGGCGCTCGGGCTCGACTGGATGACGGTGTACGCGTTCTCCACCGAGAACTGGCGTCGCCCGCTCGACGAGGTGCGCTTCCTCATGAACTTCAACGAGCAGCTTCTCGTGCGCCGTCGCGACGAGCTGCACGGCAAGGGTGTGCGCGTCCGCTTCATCGGTCGGCGCGGCGGGCGGGTTCCCGGACGCGTGCGCCGCCACATCGAGGAGACCGAGGCGTTGACGCGTGGCAATCGTCGCCTCACGCTCACGTTCGCGTTCAACTATGGCGGCCGCGCGGAGCTGGTCGACGCCATTCGCCGCCTTGCGGCCGACGTCGAACGCGGCGACGTACGTGCCGAGAAGATCGACGAGAAGACGATCCATCGCTACCTCTACGCGCCCGACATGCCCGACCCCGACATGCTCGTGCGCACGTCGGGGGAGTACCGCATCTCCAACTACCTGCTGTGGGAGATCGCATACTCGGAGCTCTATTTCACCGACACGTTGTGGCCCGACTTCCGTCGCGAGCATCTCTACGACGCGGTGCGCGAGTTCCAAGCACGCGAACGACGCTTCGGCGCCATCTGACCGGTTCGCGTATGCGTCGTTTGACTTGCAATATGCAAGTCAAACGACGCATAGCGCACGGGGGCGGGGATTCAGCTGGGGGTGAGGGCGTCGCTTCGGATGGGGCGCAGGCCGTCGAGGATGCGCACCACGAGCGCACCTACCTCGGCGCGCGCTGCGGCCGGATCATCCGACGCCGCGATCACCAGGCAGGCCTCGGTGAGCGCGCCGTGCAACATCTGTGCGAGCGGTCCGAGCGGCACCGACTCGATCACGCCGGCCACCATCGACCGTCGTAGCGCGCCACGTAACAGCACCGCGCCGTAGCGCGCTTCGATCTGGCGCGCGATTTCCCAGCCGAGCACCGCGCGGCCGTCGAGCAGCGAGATGCGTTGCACTGCGGGTTCGAGGTGCGCGTCGAGCGTGCCGAGGCAGCCGCACACGAGCGCGTCCCACGCGTCGGCCTCGAGGAAGCTCGGCGCGACCGTGTCGGTCACTTGGCGCTCGACCAGTTCGAACACCTCGCGGAACAAGTCATCCTTGCTCGAGAAGTGGTGGTAGAACGCGCCCTTCGTGACGCCGGCGGCGGCCACGATCTCGTCGATCGACGTCTCGGAGAAGCCCGCGCCACCGAAGAGCTGGCGCCCGATCTCGAGCAGCGCAGCCCGCGTCTCGGCGCCCTGGGCGACTTTCTTGTTGACATGCATACCGTGCGTATGTACCATACCGACTGTCGGTATCTTATCACACCGACCCAAACATGGGGAGACCGCAATGCCCAAGTACGTGATCGAGCGTGAACTGCCGGGTGCCGGCAAGCTGAGCGCCGACGAACTGCGCGCCATCTCGCAGAAGTCGAACCAGGTCCTCGCGAGCCTCGGGCCGGAGATCAGCTGGCTCCAGAGCTACGTCACCGACGACAAGATCTACTGCGTCTACGTGGCGCCCGACCCCGACATCATCATGGAGCACGCCCGCTGCGGCGGCTTCCCGTGCGACCGCGTCTCGCTGGTCAGCGAGGTCATCGACCCCTCCACCGGAGATTCACTCACCTAACTACACTGATGTAGTTATGCCGGGCTTGTATCGCGACGAGGGCGTCGTGCTGCGCACGATCAAGCTCGGTGAAGCCGACCGCATCGTCACGATCTTCACGCAGGGCCACGGCAAGGTGCGCGCCGTCGCCAAAGGTGTGCGGCGTACGCAGAGCAAGTTCGGGTCGCGGCTCGAACCCACCAGCCACATCGCGCTGCAGCTCTACGCCGGTCGCGACCTCGACGTGGTCACGCAGTGTGAGACCGTCGAGTCGAACCATGCGCTGCGCGAGCGTTACGGCCTGCTCACGCACGCGGTGCCGATGCTCGAGGCCGTGGACCACCTCACCGAGGATCGCCAGGCGAACCCGGCGATCTACCGCATGCTCACCGGTGCGCTGCGCACGCTGGCCGAACTGCGTAACCCGATCGTCACGCCCGCCTTCTTCTGGAAGCTGCTCGCGCTCGAGGGCTACCAGCCGAGGCTCGACGGCTGCGCGCGTTGCGACGCGCCGCCGCCGCTGGTGTCGTTCGACCTCGACGAGGGTGGCGGCCTCTGCGAACGCTGCGCGATCGGTGGCGGCCGGCGCCTGTCCCCGGAGGCCTTCGCGCTGCTCGGGCTCATCCTCGGCGGTGGCCTGCAAGCAGCCCTTGCCGAACCGCCGGGGACCGCGGCCCACGACGTCGAGCGCCTTGCCCTGATGGCGATCGAGCACTTCCTGGAGCGCCGCCTGAAGAGCGCGGTGCTGCTCTAACCGCCACCCTCCAAGAAAACGCCCTGGTCGGCGGTAAATTCACAGGTTCATGGCCGGCCAGCCCGAGTTTTCCGATCTGATGGAACGCGTCGTCAACCTGTGCAAGCGGCGCGGGCTGGTGTACCCATCGAGCGACATCTACGGCGGCTTCCGCTCCACCTGGGACTACGGCCCCCTCGGCGTGCTCCTCAAGCGCAACGTCAAAGAGGCGTGGTGGCGCTCGATGGTGCAGCTACGTGACGACGTCGTGGGTCTCGACTCCGCCATCTTGATGCACCCGAAGGTGTGGGAGGCGAGCGGTCACGTCGCCACCTTCACCGACCCGCTGGTCGACTGCCGCAACTGCAAGGAGCGGTTCCGCAGCGATCACCTCACCGACACGCATACGTGCCCGAACTGCGGCGCCAAGGACAGCTTCACCGACGCGCGCAATTTCAATCTCATGTTCAAGACGAACGTGGGCCCGGTGGAGACCGACGCGAGCGTCGCCTACCTGCGGCCCGAGACCGCGCAGGGCATCTTCGTCAACTTCAAGAACGTGCTCACCACCACGCGTAAGAAGCCGCCGTTCGGCATCGCCCAGATCGGCAAGAGCTTCCGCAACGAGATCACGCCGGGCAACTTCATCTTCCGCACGCGCGAGTTCGAGCAGATGGAGATGGAGTACTTCGTGCCGCCCGACGAGAGCCCGCAGTGGTTCGAGTACTGGGTGCAGCACCGTCACGACTGGTACACCGCGCTCGGCATTCCGGCCGAGCAGTTGCGCATCCGCCCGCACGATCCCGATGAGCTCAGCCACTATTCGATCGGCACGAGCGACATCGAGTTCGACTACCCGTGGGGCTGGGGCGAGCTGGAGGGCATCGCGCAACGCACCGACTTCGACCTGATGCGCCACGCCGAGGTCTCGGGCGAGGAGCTCGTGTACTTCGATCAGGAAACGAGCACGAAGTACGTGCCCTACGTGGTGGAGCCTGCGGCGGGCGCCGATCGCGCCACGCTCGCGTTCCTGCTCGCGGCCTACGACGAGGACGAGGTGGGCGGCGAGAAGCGCACGGTGCTGCGCCTGCATCACAGCCTGGCGCCCGTGAAGGTGGCCGTGCTCCCATTGTCGAAGAAGGCCGATCTGCAGCCGCTCACGAGCGAGATCGCCACACTGTTGCGCCCGCACTTCCAGATCGACACCGACCTCGCCGGCGCGATCGGGCGCCGCTACCGGCGTTTCGACGAAATCGGCACTCCTTACTGCGTCACCATCGATTTCGAGTCGCTCGACGACCATGCGGTCACGATCCGCGAGCGCGACTCCATGGAGCAGGTGCGCGTGCCCGTCGCCCACCTGCTCGACCACCTTCGCGAACGCCTGGACGCTTGAGGAAGCGTTCCGTGCCGCGCCCCACCGGATACGAGGACTGATCGAACCATGCCTGTCGACGACTACTACTCGCTGATCGGTGTCTCGCCCGATGCCGATCGCGACACGATCCGCGATGCCTATCGCTCGCGGCGCAGCGAGCTCGACGACAGCGAGGGAGGTCGATCGAGTGCCGCGAAGTTGAACCGAGCCTGGAACGTGCTGTCCGACAGCGCGCAGCGGGCGAAGTACGACGACCAGCTCGCCGAGGCCAAGGCCGACGACGACGTGGTCGTGCCCGAGTTGGTGGGAGCGACGCGCGCGTCGTCGAACGGGCGTGCATCGTCGAGCACGAACACGCGCGGCTCGGCCCGGAACGGGCGCGAACGTGCGCCGCGCCAGCGGCGCGAGCCCATCGCACAGGACGCCGCGATCAATGGCGTCACGCTTGCCTCGAACCGCGACCGCGCGTTCTCGCTCGTGACCGACGCGATCCTTTGCGTGCTGATCATCGTGGTGGGCGTGAGCTTCGTGGCCGGCAAGCTCTCCGACGGCAAGACCGACAAGTCGGTTCCCGCCAAGGTCAATTACACGGACGTCAAGCACGGCAACAAGGCAGTCGTCGACCACACGAACGGCGAGATCAACAAGTACGTCGACGACCTGCAGGACAAGCTCGACAACTACGACCAGGCGAACATCGACAAGTACATCAAGCTGCGCGATGCCAAGGGCACGTCGGCCGCGGACAAGAAGAAGTACAACGCGCTGAAGAACACCTGGCAGACCAACTTCGACAATGACCAGAAGAAGCAGACCAAGGCGCGCGGCCTGCTCGATGGGCTCGGTCGCGGCGTGTTGGTGGGTGCCGGCGTGCTCGCGATGCTCGTGTTCGTGATTCCCGCCGCGCTCACCGGTCGAACGCTGGGCAAGTCGATCCGCAAGCTCAAGCTGATGAAGGAGGACGCAGTGACGCCGGCGGGATGGCAGGCGAGCTTCGTGCGCTACGGCGTGATCATCGGCTTCATCGTGCTGGCGGGCGTGTTCCTCGGTCAGCTCGCCCAGATCGCATGGATCGTCGCCATCTTCGGAGTCACCAGTTTCTCGCGCAACGCCAAGCGCCAGGGCTGGCACGACCGCATCGCCCACACAGTCGTTGTCGAGGGATGAGCATGAGCAGCAGCACGACCAACAAGTGGGTGTACGCCTTCGCCGAAGGCAACCGGGATCAGAAGTTCCTGCTCGGCGGCAAGGGCGCCAACCTGGCCGAGATGACGAACCTCGGACTGCCCGTTCCCGGTGGCTTCACCATCACCACCGCGGCGTGCAACGACTACATGAACCGCGACAACTCGCTGCCGCCCGACCTCATGGAACAGGTCTCGGCGGCGCGCGAAGCACTCGAGCAGAAGATGGGAAAGAAGCTCGGTGACGGCGCCGACCCGTTGCTCGTCAGCGTGCGATCGGGTGCGCCGTTCTCGATGCCGGGGATGATGGACACGGTCCTCAACCTCGGTCTCAACGACGCGTCGGTCGTCGGTCTCGCAAGGCAAACCGGAAACGAGCGCTTCGCCTACGACAGCTACCGCCGGTTCGTGCAGATGTTCGGCAAGATCGTGCTCGACGTACCGGGCGAGATGTTCGAAGAGGCGCTGCACGATCTCGTCGAGAAGGAAGACGTCGAGAACGAGACCAAGCTCTCGCCCGACGCGCTCCACGGCCTCGTGGCCACGTTCAAGCAGATCGTGAAGCAAGAGGCCGGCGTCGAGTTCCCCGACGCGCCACTCGACCAGCTGCGTTTCGCGATCGAGGCTGTGTTCCGGAGCTGGAACGGCCGCCGCGCCCGCGACTACCGGCGCATGGAGAAGATTCCCGACGACCTCGGCACCGCCGTGAACGTGCAAGCGATGGTGTTCGGGAACAAGGGCGACGACTCCGGCACTGGTGTCGCGTTCACGCGCAACCCGAGCACGGGTGAGAACAAGCCGTACGGCGACTTTCTTGCCAACGCGCAGGGCGAAGACGTGGTGGCCGGCATCCGCATCACCGAGCCGCTCGACGCCATGGCGAACGACTTTGCCGAGTGCCACACGCAGTTGCTCGAGGTGATGCACACGCTCGAGCAGCACTACCGCGACATGTGCGACATCGAGTTCACGATCGAGCAGGGCCACCTGTTCCTGCTGCAGACCCGAGTCGGCAAGCGCACCGCGGCCGCGGCGCTGCGCATGGCCGTCGAGATGCGGGGCGAAGGCATGATCGACGCGGCCGAGGGCGTCCGTCGGGTCACGCCCGCGCAACTCGACCAGTTGCTGCACCCGCAGTTCGACCCGAAGGCCGAGTACCGAGTGCTCGCCAAGGGTCTGAACGCGTCGCCGGGCGCGGCAGTGGGCAAGGTGTACTTCACCGCCGACGAAGCCGAGGCTGCGCACGAAGCAGGGGAGCGCGTCATCCTTGTGCGCCCCGAGACGTCGCCCGACGACCTGCACGGCATGATCGCGGCCGAGGGCATCCTCACGAGTCGCGGCGGCCTGGTGTCGCACGCGGCCGTGGTGGCGCGTGGCATGGGCACGCCCGCGATCTGTGGTGCCGACGCATTGAAGATCGATGTTCCCGGCAAGCAGTTCGCGGTGGACGGCACCGTCGTGCACGAAGGCGACGTGATCTCGCTGTCGGGCACCACCGGTGAAGTCGTGCTCGGTGAAGTCGCCGTCGTCACCCCCGAGCCCACGGGCGATTTCGCCACCGTGCTCGGCTGGGCCGACCACATCCGCCGGCTCAAGGTACGCACGAATGCCGACCTGCCCGAAGACGCGGTGCGCGCACGCGAGTTCGGAGCCGAAGGCATCGGCCTGTGCCGCACCGAGCACATGTTCCTCGGTGACCGGCTGCCGATCGTGCAACGCATGATCCTCGCGGCCGACGACGCCGAAGAGGCCGAGGCGCTCGAAGCGCTGCGCGTGCAGCAGCTCAGCGACTTCATCGGCATCTTCGAGGCGATGGACGGCCTGCCCGTGACCGTGCGGTTGCTCGACCCGCCGTTGCACGAGTTCCTTCCCGACATCGAGGAGCTCGTCGCCAAGGAAGCGCGCGGCCAACTCACGCAACGCGACCAAGTGCTGTTCGCGGCCGCGCGCGCGTGGTCGGAGTTCAACCCGATGCTCGGTATCCGTGGCTGTCGACTCGGCATCTTGAAGCCGGGGCTCTACCGGATGCAGGTGCGCGCGCTCATCCAGGCCGCGTGCCGGCGCAAGGCCGCAGGCGGCACGCCGATCGTCGAGATCATGATCCCGCTGATCGTGAACCGCGAAGAGCTCGCGCTGCTCGAGCAGTGGACACGCGAAGAGGCCGACGCGGTGATCGCCGAAGAAGGTCAACCCATCGAGTACCTCGTGGGCACCATGATCGAGACGCCACGCGCCGCGCTCACGTCGGGCGAGATCGCCGAGATCGCCGAATTCTTCAGCTTCGGCACCAACGACCTCACGCAGATGGGGTTCGGCTTCAGCCGCGACGACGTCGAGAGCCGCATGATGCCCGTGTACCTCGAGCGCAAGCTGCTGCGCGTGAGCCCCTTCGAAGAGCTCGATCGCGAGGGCGTCGGCCGGCTCGTGTCCATCTCGGTCGAAGAAGGTCGTGCCGCCCGCCCCGGCATCAAGCTCGGCATCTGCGGCGAGCATGGTGGCAACCCGGCGTCGATCGCGTTTTGTCACGAGGTGGGGCTCGACTACGTCAGCTGCTCGCCCTACCGCGTGCCGATCGCCCGCCTGGCGGCCGCCCATGCAGCATTGGACGCAGAGGGCCAGAGCTCAACGGCCTGAGTCGGCGGGGCGGGTCGACGTTCCGCCGGGCCGCGCGGAGGCGGGACGGCCGGCGTTTCGCCGGACCCCACCCACCCACCGCCGCTCCGCTCGCCTGGCGGCTCGCTCCACGACGTCCGGCGCCTCGCCCGCCGTCCCGCCTCTTCGAGGCGAGACGTGCGAGAGGACCGCGCGCACGGACCGCGGTGTTGTCTCAACCCGTTGGTACGGTCGCTGCATGGTCGTCCGCGAGGTGTCCGACGTTGCGGTTGGGGTCGCTCACGCAGATTCGAAGGGGTTTGTGGGAGGGAGGGTGCTGCGGCGGGAGGATCGCGAGGCGGCGCTTGATGGGGCGATGGCGCCGGGGGCTACTCGGCCTGTGGGGGCTGGGGAGCGGGCGCGGGGGGAAGAGCCGGATCCGTACCGGTTGTGCTTCGAGCGGGATCTGGATCGCATCAAGCATTCGCGTCCGTGGCGGCGGTTGGCGGGGAAGTGTCAGGTGTTCGTGGCGCCGGAGGACGACCATCTGCGCACTCGTATGACGCACGCGATCGAGGTGGCTCAGGTGGCCACGGGTATTGCGCGGGCCGTCGGGTTGTGTGTGCCGCTGGTGGAGGCCATCGCGCTGGCGCATGATTGCGGGCACGGTCCTGCGGGGCATGCCAGTGAGGAGGCGTTGTCGCCGTATATCCCGGGCGGTTACGACCATGCCGTGTTCGGTGCCGACGTCACGCTGGCGCCGCTCAACTTGTGCGTGGAGACGCTCGACGGCGTGCGCAACCACTCGTGGCGACGGCCCGCGCCGGCCACGCCGGAGGGTGAGGTGGTCGCGTGGGCCGACCGCATCGCCTATGTGTGTCACGACTTCGAAGACGCCATGCGGGCCGGGGTGCTCGCCACCACTGATCTCCCCGACGCAGTCGCCGACGTCGTCGGCCGGGCGCGCGGTGAGCAGATCGGTCGATTCGTGCACGCGGTGCTCGACGGCGTCGACGCCACCGGGCTCGTCGTCATGCGCGAGCCGTTCGCCACTGCGCTGGCCGAGTTCCGCGCCTTCAACTTCGAGCACATCTATCTACGGCCGGCGTCGGTGCGCCAGGCGGATCGCGTCATCGCGCTGCTGCGTGGCCTCGTCGACTACTTCGTCGACGCGCCCACCCGGCTGCCGCACGACGCCACGGGATGGTCGCCGCAGCTGCAGCCCGGCATGCCGGACACCGCAGCAATCGCAGTGCGCTACGTGTCGGGCATGACCGACCGGTACGCGCTCGCGCTCGGCGTGGAGCTGCTCGGGTGGCGCCTCGACGCGCTGCCGAGCGGCGTCTGAGCAGCGCCGGCACGAGCCGCCTACCCTTGCGCGATGGGCATCCTCGACGAGGACGTGCAGCGGGTTCGTGAGGCCACCGATCTCGTCGCGCTCGTGCAGGAGCATGTCGGCCTGCGTCGCGTCGGGCGCCGTTTCTCGGGCCTGTGCCCATTCCACAAGGAGAAGTCACCGAGCTTCTCGGTCAACCCCGAGCTCGGCGCGTTTTACTGTTTTGGTTGCCAAAAGAGCGGCGACGCGATCACGTTCGTGCGCGAGGTGGAACACCTCGATTTCGTCGGAGCGGTCGAGCGGCTCGCGTCGCGTGCGGGTATTCAGCTGCGTTACGACGATGCCAACGTGTCGAAAGACCGTCAGCGCAAGAACCGTCTCAACGAGGCGGTCGCGGCGGCGATCGACTATTACCACGAGCGCTTGCTCGAGGCAGCCGATGCCCGCAACGCGCGCGGCTATCTGCGCAGTCGCGGCTTCGACGGCGACGCGGCGCGCCGGTTCAAACTCGGCTACTCGCCGCCGGGTTGGGACGAGCTGTCGCGCCACCTGCAGAAGGCGAAGTTCTCGCGCGACGACATCACCGGCGCGAACCTCGCGTTCGTCAACCGCGCGAACAAACTGCAGGACGCGTTCCGCGATCGTTTGATGTTCCCGATCTGGGACAACCGCGGCGACGCAGTCGGCTTCGGTGGGCGTGCACTGCCCGATGCATCGGGAGTGGCGCCACCGCCGAAGTACAAGAACACGGCCGAGACGCCCATCTACCGCAAGAGCACGCTGCTCTACGGGCTGCACTGGGCGAAGGGCGAGATCGTCGCGCGGGGTGAGGTGGTGATCTGCGAGGGCTACACCGACGTGATGGCGTTCCATCTCGCGGGCGTACCGAACGCGGTGGCCACGTGCGGCACCGCGCTCGCCGACGAGCACTTCGTGGCGCTGAAGAACCTCGCCCGCAAGATCACGCTGGCCTACGACGCCGACGCCGCGGGCCAGGCTGCGGCCGAGCGCTGCTACCAGTGGGAGCAACGATTCGACGTCGCCTTCCAGGTGGCCGACCTCCCGGCCGGGCACGACCCCGGCGATCTGTGGCACGACGATCCGGGACGGCTGACCAAGGCAGTCGAAGGCGCCACACCGTTCCTGCAATTCCGGCTCGACCGCGCACTCGCCGGCGCCGACCTGTCGACGATCGAGGGCAAGGCGCGCGCCGCCAACGCCGCGGTGGGCATCATCGCCCAGCACCCGAACGATTTCGTGCGCGACGAATACGTCATGCGCGCCGCGGCCACGTTGCGCACCGACAACGTGCAACGCCTGCGCGACGAGGTCGTGAAGGTGCGGCGCGGCGGGGCGCCATCGATCGGCGCGCGTTCGAACTCGAATCCCAACGCGCCGGGTGCTCCGCCACGTCGAGTCTCGTACGACCGTCGCGAGCTCGACGCGCTCCGCTGGATCGTGAACGCGCCCGAACTGGTCGCACCGCACGTGCACGCGTCGCTGCTCGGCGATCTTCGTCTTCGTGCCGCGTTCGAGCTCCTGCTCGAATCGGCCACCTACGACGCGGCGATTGCGGCCGCCGATGAGGAAACCGCGTCGTTGCTGCACCGGCTTGCAGTGGAGGAGCCCACGGGCACCGACAACGACGAAGTGCTGGCCAGCAGGGTGATCGTGAACCTCGTCGAGGCATCAAGTCAGCGCCTCGTCGCGACGATGTTACGAGAAGGCGATGCGCGCAGTGCGGCGATCAAGTCATTGGTCGACGCGCTCGTGCGCGCACGGGACGCGGGCAATTGGGACGAGGCCGTGCGTATCGCCGATGAGTTGGTAGCGTGGACGGCATCGATCGGTACGGACAGTGGCGAGCATCATGGACGTGACTGAGCAGACGTCGGCATCCGACGCCGCGTCACCCAGCGCGAATCCGACACAACGCGTCACCGTCGAGCACGCGGTCGTCGAGGTTGCAGTCTCGCAACTCGTCACGCGCGGCAAGGAGCGCGGCGTGCTCACCTCGGCCGAGGTGTTCGCGGCGTTGCGCGACCTGCAGCCCGACACCGGTGAGCTTGCCGAGATCTACGCGGTGATCGAAGCGGCTGGGGTCACGGTCCAGGACGAGATCCGCGACGAGCTCGAGCTCGAAGACCGCCAGCGCGAGGAAGAGGGCCGCCGCGGCGCCAGCGAACACCGGCGCAGTGCGGTCAGTTCGTCGCCGATCAGCCGCCCTGGCGAAGCGAGCACACGGCGCGCGCTCGTGGGCGACGAGTTCGCGCCGGCCACCGGACGCACCCATGCCGAAGGCGGCAGCTTCGACCCGGTGCGCATGTATCTCAAGGAGATCGGGCGCGTCCCGCTGCTCACCGGCGACCAGGAAGTGCGGCTCGCGCAGCGCATCGAAGCCGGATCGTTCGCGCAGCAGGAGCTCGATGCGGCCGAACACGTGCCGCACGTGCTCGTGCTGCTGCACCACGCGTGCGGCATGCCGTGTGGACCGATCGACCTCGACGCCTACGCGGTCGAGGAAGCGTGGCGCATCGACCGTTTCGCGATCACGCGCGACGGCGAGCTGGCCAAGAAGCAGCTCACCGAGGCGAACCTGCGGCTGGTCGTGTCGATCGCCAAGCGCTACGTGGGTCGCGGCATGGCGTTGCTCGACCTCATCCAAGAGGGCAACCTCGGCCTGATCCGCGCCGTCGAGAAGTTCGACTACACCAAGGGCTTCAAGTTCTCCACCTACGCAACATGGTGGATCCGCCAGGCCATCACGCGTGCGATCGCCGACCAGGCGCGCACGATCCGCATCCCCGTGCACATGGTCGAAACCATGAACAAGGTGCTGCGCATCCAACGCTCGCTCGTGCAGGAGCTCGGACGCGAGCCCACCGTCGACGAGCTCGCCGCCAAGGTGGAGCTCACGCCCGAGAAGGTGCGCGAGATCCAGCGCATCTCGCAGGAGCCGGTGTCGCTCGAGACGCCGGTGGGCGAAGAGGACGACAGCTTCCTCGGTGACTTCGTCGAAGACCCGAACACGATCGCCCCGTCGGCGGCCGCCGACCTCAAGATGTTGCGTGCCGACATCGAGGAGGCGTTGCTCGAGCTGAACGAGCGCGAGCAGCAAGTGGTGCGGATGCGGTTCGGCCTCGACGACGGCCAGATCCGCACACTCGAAGAAGTGGGTCGCGCCTTCGGCGTCACTCGCGAGCGCATCCGCCAGATCGAGAGCAAGACGCTCGCCAAGCTGCGCCACCCGGCCCGCTCGCAGCGCCTCAAAGAACACCTCGACGGCTCCTGACCCAAGCGCGCCTTTCTGTTTGGCCGATTCCGGGGCGATCGCCCCGAATCTCGCCAAACAGAGACGTCAGCAGGTGAGGCCGAGTTCGTTGCGCAGCCAGGCTCGGAGTGGCTCGACGCCCTGGTAGTGATGCGTCGCCATCCCGAGATCGACGGCGCCCGCGAGCTTGGCCGCGGAATCGTCGGTGAACGCACAATCGTGCGGCTCCACGCCGAGCGCGCCGACCACATGCTCGAACACACGGCGATCGGGTTTGGCGTAGCCGATGCGCGCGCTGTTGAACAGATGGTCGAAGTGGTCAGGGATGCCGAGCGTGGCGCACTCGCTCTCGACGCGGGTAGTGCCGTTCGTGAGGATGGCCGTGGTCGTTCCGGCATCGCGCAATTGTTCGGCGAGGGCGACGAGATCGTCGTCCACCCACACCGGCAGGTCGGCCCACGCTGCCGCGGCGGCGCGCGCCGACAGCCCATGTTGGCGTTCGAGCTCCACTCCAACCGCCTCGATCCATTCTTCGAACGTGATCCGGCCGGTGGTCGCGCCCTCGAGGAGCGCCGTGGACAGGGCCGCGGCCTCGATCGAGCCTGGGGGCAAGCCGAGGCGCTGTTCGGTCGCGGCGGCGGGCTCGAAATGCCGCACCACGCCGTCGAGATCGAAGATCACCACGCGGATCGGGGCCACGGCACGCATTCTCTCGCGGATCTCGTCTTCTCCGGGCCGGTCGCCGTGCCGATGTGTTCGCAGCACGTCACCGGCCCGCTGGTAACGTCACACGCTCCGGTCGCCCCAGGCCGGACATTCCGGGGTAGCTCAACCGGCAGAGCAAGCGGCTGTTAACCGCTAGGTTGAGAGTTCGAGTCTCTCCCCCGGAGCTTCATCGCACCAGGTCGCAGCGACATTCGTTCTGCGTGGAGCGCATCGGACTGCAGCCGGGCGCTTCACAACCCCCGAGTGGGGGATGCGGCACGGCCGTCATCGGCCGATCGAGTGTGTGGGCCGAGCCGGTCGATGTCTTCCCCCACCGTTGAAATCGCCGGCTCGGCCTGAACGACTGCGGTGTGACCGCGTGCGCGCGTGGGTTAGGCGGTTGCGCGTCGACGGCGGTTGAGGCCGAGAAGTAGAGCGCCGAGTGCGACGAGGGCGGCGCCGGTGAGGGCGAGCGAGTTCGTCGTGCCGGTGGGCGGGAGCTCGTCGTCGTTGCCGCCGGCGGCCACCGCAGACACCGCGGCCGTCGTGGTCGTGGGAGCGATCGTCGACGTCGTGGCGGTGGTCAATGGCGGCCGGGTTGTCGGCGGCGAGCCGATCGATGTCGTGCTCGGCGCCACGCTTGTGGTCGTGGTCGCCGGCGGCGGATCGAGGTCGGCGAGATCGACCGTGAACGATCCCGAGAAGCCGCTGTAGTACGGGGACCCCGACAC
>DASXZO010000066.1:0-16706 GCA_036501845.1 Acidimicrobiia bacterium
GTATTGGCAACATCGGCGATCGGAATTAACAGCGGCGCCGCGGCCGCGACCGCACGACAGTCGGCGCCCGCGGCAACGTGGCGTGTGATGACGACGCCCAACGCTGGCCTGGAACTCAAAGGCATCACGTGCATCGCTGCGAACAGCTGCTTCGCGGTCGGGGTCTCCAACACTGCGAGCGCCTTGGTGCTCCACTGGAATGGCGCAACGTGGACGCGCCAGCCGACCCCGAAGATCGCCGGTAGCGAGGACGCACGGCTCACGAGTGTGAGCTGCACGTCGGCGAAGTGGTGCGAGGCGGTCGGCTACGAATCACCTTCCAAAACACCCAACCAGACCTTCTCGATCGCCGAGCATTGGAACGGCACAACGTGGGCGGTGCAGGCGACGCCGCCATCGAGCAACCCGGCCTTTGGGGTGTTTGATCAACTGACCGGCGTCTCGTGCCCGGCCACGACCGAATGCTTCGCAACCGGCGCCTCGGACGACCAATCACCGCTGCTGCTGCGCTGGAACGGGACCGCTTGGTCGCTGGCCAGCTTCCCTGACCCCGGCGACGGCCAAGGCGGGCTGCGCGCGGTCAGCTGCCGGGCGACGAACTGGTGTGAGGCCGTTGGCTTCTACTTCGTGGATTCCGAGATCGGGCCAATGGAGCCCATGGCCGCCCACTGGAACGGCAGCCGATGGGCGCTCGATGAAAGCCCACCGCGGCCTCAACACGGGACCGCGCCCAGCGAGTTCGACGGCATCACCTGCCCAACTGCGACGGACTGCCTCGCGGTTGGCTCGTCAACGAACGACTCGACCGGCGCGATCGGGCGCGTACTCGAGCAGTGGAACGGCCACGCGTGGTCGATCGTGGTCACACCAGCACCCGCCCACATCTCCGATTCGTCGTTCGCCGCGACATCGTGCGTGAGCGCATCGAGCTGTGTTGCGGTGGGCTGGACCGACAACCCGCCGGGATTCGTCGAGCGAGAGCTGGTCGACCGGTGGAACGGCACCGCCTGGACCACCGACACCACGCCCGGCAAGGGCCCGCTCGCCGCGGTCGCGTGTAACGCGCCGACCACCTGCACCGCGGTCGGCGAAACCACCGGCGGCAAACCGCTCGCCGAACGCACGCCGTAGGAGCGCCTCCACCGCGGCACCCCGCGGCCGTCGCGCAGGCCGGCTCACCCGCGAGCGGCGATGCGCTGGGGCCGCGGCCCTGTTCGAGTCGCAGGATGGAGGATCCGGCGCCGGAACCGGCGCCAGACGGACCGCGATCGCGGCGCGTGCGGGCCGAGGCGTGGGTGCGGGGCCGGCGGGAACAGTTGGACGCCGCTCGAACCACGTCGCCGACGGTGGGATTCGCGTTCGACGCGTTCAGCTACGACGCCGATACGGGCGCGCCGGTGCTCGCGGCGGCGCTCGGGTTCCGACTGTTCCTGTTCCAAGTGCCGTACGCGTGCGTTGTGGTGATCGCGTCGGGATTCGTTGCAGACCTCACCGACACGCAACCATCGTCGCTGTTCCATGGTCGCGGCGTGGCCGCGCTCATGGCCGAGAGCGTGTCTGACGCTGCGCACTTCTCCGGCTGGGCCCGAGCCAGCGCGTGCGCCGTGGCGCTCTATGCCTTGTTCCTCGCGTCGCGATCGCTCGTGAAGGTGCTGAACATCGTGCACACGCTCGTGTGGGACGTTCCTCGCGCGCGCGTGTCGCGTCCGAACCGCGCGGCGGTCGTGTACATCGGCGTGATCACGCTGTTGCTCGCCGCCTCGCTCGCCATCGCCGCGTTGCGCGCCCGCAACGCGATCGGCGGCCTGATCCTGCTGATGCTCTTCACGCTCGGTCCGTTCGCGTTCTGGTTCCTCGCGTCGGCCTGGTTCCCGCACCGGCGATGCCCGCTCATCGCGCTCGTGCCGGGCGCAATGCTGTTCGCGTTCGGCGTCGAACTGCTGCACGTGGTGACCGTGGTGTGGTTCCCGCATTACGTCGCCAGCAAGAGCCAGGTGTACGGCAGCATCGGCGTCGCAATCGTGCTGCTGTTGTGGGCGTATTTCGTCGGCCGCATCGTCACGCTCGCCGTGGTGTTGAACGCAGCGCTCTGGACCCGTTTCGGTGCCGGCTCCGCTCACCCCGTGGTGTTCCGCCGGCCTTCGTGGCGCGTGCCGCTGGTCGACGACAAGGTCGGCCGAGCATGGGCCGCGCTGTTCACCGACGGCGCCCCAGAACCGGCCAGCGACCGCACCAACGACCCGAACCGGTAGGCGGAACCTTCCGATGACGTCGGCAACGTTGACGACATTGCTCGTGTTGGCCGTGACCGCCGCCGCGTCACCGTTCAGCCTGGTGTCGTTCAGCTTGGTGCTGGCCACCGATCGCGGCCCACGCAATGGCGTCGCGTTCATCGTCGGGTGGATCGTGACCGTGTGGCTCATCGGTGTGGCGGCGTCGGTATTCGGAGCAGAAGCATCGCCGAGGTCGAGCAACGCCGTCGGGAAATGGACCCTCGCCTTCGAGTTGGCCCTCGGTGTGGTGTTGCTCGCGCTCTGGTTCCGGCGGCGGCGCCGGCCGCACCTCGATCGGCTCGCCGACGCCAAGCTGGCCAAACCCGAACCCGCATGGCAACGCCACGTTGCGACGATGGGCTACGCCGGCGCCTTCGTGGCTGGTGGGCTCGTGCAGACCTGGCCGGTGATGATCGCCGCCGGCATCGACATCACGCGGCTCGATCTCGGCGCGGGCGCGAGCCTCTTCTGGATGCTCGCGTTTGCGCTTGCCACCACCGCCGGCATCGTGGTGCTCGAGGTGCTCGCGTGGCGTTCGCCCTCGAGCGCGGCCGACCGCCTGCGCCGCATCCGCACCTACATCGACATGCATCGCGACGCGGTGATCAACTGGCTCTACCTGCTCGCGGGCTTCTGGCTCTTCTTCCGAGGGCTACTCGGCCTCGTGTAGCGCGCCGGCACTCAGCGAATGCACGCACGGCATCGCGCCACCGCAGTGCCGAGGTCGGAGACGATCGAGCCACCCGACTCCGTGATGAACCACTCAACTTGAAGGTTCACGGTCGCCGCCTCGTTGTCGCCGGAGATGCGAAAGTCGGTGCGCAATCCGACGATCGGCTTGGCGAGCGCGGCGGCGTAACCGATCTCGGCCGCGGTGCCGCTGTCGACGTCGGTACCGTCGAGCACCGCGAGCATCGCGTCGCTCGCGGTGATCATCGCGGCATTACGGCGCGCGATCTCTGCGTTCACGCCCGGCAGCCGGACCAGTCGTTCGGCATCGCCGACCGGCAACGCGAGCACCGCCTCGAGCTCGAGCGGCAGCGCCCACGGATCGAGCGCTTCGAACCCCGCATCGGCGAGCGCGGGCAGCAACACCTCGCGGTGGTAGCGGCGGCCGGGCTCGCTGAATCCGAGCGGACCGGCTGTGTAGATGCTGACCACCAGCCGATCTCAGTCGGTACGGCCCGACCACCACGGTGGGCGGTCGGACGGCCGGCCCGTCCACTCAGGTGAGCGGCGTTCGGTCCACGACATCACGCCTTCGCGGGCATCGTCGCGCCTCGACAGCCACACGAACAGGCGCTCCTCCACGCGTCTCGTGTCGCCGTGGCCGAGATCGAGCGCCGACCACAGCAACTCCTTCACGACCGCGCACGCCGTCGGCGAGCATTCGGTGGCGAGATCGTGCGCGTACGCGAGCATCGCCGGCAACACCTCGTCGGCGGGCAATGAGCGCGACGCGAGACCGATCGCCGCAGCATCTGCACCACTGAATGTGCGGCCCGACAACAGCAGGTCGGCCGCGTTCGAGAACCCGACGATGCGCGCCAGCAAGAAATTGGAACCCAGTTCCGGTGCGACACCGCGTCGCGTGAACGCGAACGACAGCTTGGCGTCGGCCGCGACGAACCGCACGTCGCACTGCAACGGATAGGTGAGGCCCATGCCGATCGCATGCCCGTTGATCGCGGCGAGCACCGGCTTGCGCACCTCATACGGCTCCCGACCGGCACGCCGCGGTGCGTCGGCGGGCGCCTCCCACGTGTGATCGCCCGCGCTCATGTCGCTGCCGGCACAGAACGCGGGCGGCGCGCCGGTGAGCACCACCACCCGCACGTCGTCGTCCTCGTCGGCGGCCGCCATGGCGTCGGCGAGCTCGGCATGGGTGCGCCACGTCATGGCGTTGCGGCGGGCCGGCCGGTTCAGCGTGACGATCCTCACGTGGTCGTCGTCTTCCACGCGAATGTCTTCGTATTGCACGGTGCGACCGTAGGAGTGATCAGCGATACGCGCAAACGATCCGCGAGCGCCGCCGCACACAGCTATCCGCACTCGGCGAACGCCGGCGCGAGGGGTACCTCGTCGCCCTCCGGCACGAGCGCTTGTTCGACCGCCGGCTCGATCACGACCACGCGCGTCAGCCGGATGGACAACGCCGACATCGCAAGCATCGCGCCGATGAGGAGCCACCACACGTGGTGGAAGTCGGCGAGCGTGAGGTGCGCGCCTGCTGCGGTGGTGAAGGAGATCACCAGCGCCACGCCGAAGGTGGAGCCCAGATAGCGCATCGCCGACACGATCGCCGAGCCCGCGGCGAACTGGTCGAGCGCGAGCCCTTGCACCGCCGCCGACGACAGCTGCGGGAGCGAGAGCGACACGCCGAACGCGGTGATCACAAACGCCGGGAGATACACGCCGAGGTAGTCCGGGTGCACCGTGGCGCGGACCATCAAGTACGCGCCGCCGGCGGCCATGAGGATCCCGCCGGGTATGAGCAACGCGCGCTGACCAACGCGCGCTGCCAGTTTGCCGAACTTCGGGGCGGTCGCGGCGACGATCGCAGGGCCGATCGAGAGTGCGAAGCCGGCCTTCAGGATCGAGTAGTGCCACACCATCGTGAGGAACAGCACGTTGCCGAGGAACATGGCATTGAAGCCCATCGCGTACACGAACATGGCGCCGGAACCCCAGCGGAAGTTGCGCACGCCGAACATGCCGAGGTGGATCAGCGGGTTCGACACGGCACGGCAGCGCACCACGAAGAGCCCGATCAAGGCCAAGCCCACGAGCGCGGTCACCGCGAACGCAGCCGAACTCCAACCCCAGTCGTTCGTCTTGACGATCGCGAAGGTGAGCACACCCACACCAGCAGTGACGAGAACGACGCCGAGTGGATCGGGAAGCCGGCCGGGATTCGCTTCACGCCCTTCGGGCAGCACCGCGCGACCGAGTACGAGGCTGAGGATGCCCACCGGCAGGTTGAGGAAGAACGCCCACCGCCAGTTGAGCCAGTTCACGATCATGGCCCCGAGTGCCGGCCCCGCCGCACCTGCAGCCGCGCCGATCGCGCCCCAGATCGCCACCGCAAAAGGAAGCTGCGCACCCGAGAAGCTCTGCAACACGAGCGCGAGCGATGCGGGCACGAGGATCGCCGCGCCAACCGCTTCGAGCACTTCCGCGGCGATGAGCACACCGACAGTTGGCGCGAGGCCGCACAGCATCGACCCGATGGTGAACACCACCACGCCGACGAGGAACATCTTGCGACGACCGATGCGGTCGGCCAAGCGCCCGGCCGGGATGAGCAACGCCGCGAACGCGAGGGTGTAGGCGTTCAATACCCACGACACGGTCGAGGGGCCAGCCGCATGGAACTGCGCGCTGATCGCGGGGAAGGTGACGAAGCCCACCGTGGTGTCGAGGAACACCGCGAACACGGCAAGACCCGTCGAGAAGAGCACAATGCGCGGGCTGCGTTCTTTCGACACGCTGACCTCGACCGTGGCGAACTCGCCCGCCTCGATCATGTCGCCATCGGGCAACTCCCCCACCAAGTCGCCGCCGGTCGCTTCGTCGTCACGCTGCAGCACGACCCACCGCCCTCTCCATCAGTAGCTTCAAACTACTAGTAATAGTATCGTCAAACGACTAGAATGCAAGAGGGAGGGAGAACGATGTCGACACCGGTGCGCTACGACGAGCAGTACTGCCCCATCGCCCGAGCCCTCGACGTGCTCGGCGACCGCTGGACAATGCCGATCCTGCGCGAGCTCTCGTTCGGTGATCAACGCTTCACCGACATGCGCGAGCACCTTCCGGGCATCGCGCCCACGGTGCTCACGCAGCGGTTGCGCACGATGCTCGACGAGGGCCTCGTGACCACGAAGCCGTCATCGTCGCCGCACCGATCCATCTACGCGCTCACCGAGCGCGGGCGCAGCACGGCACCGATCCTGCGCGAACTCGCCCGCTGGGGCATGCCGTTGCTCGAACCGTCGCACGACGGCAAGACGATTCGGCCCGCGGCCGCAGCTGCAGTGGCCGTACGGAACTACTTCGACGCGAGTGCCGCAGAAGGTATCGACGAGCGGTACCTGCTCCGCATCGACGGCGAACCGATCACGCTCTCGTCAGTGAAGGGCGGCGGCGCGACGCGCGACGAGGCCGATCTCGAGATCGATGCCAGCGCCGACGTGTGGATCCGCATTCGCCAGGGCCGGATCTCGCTCAAGGACGCGCGCCAGTGCGGCGAGCTGCACGTGAAGGGTCCGGCGCGCAGCCTGCGCAACTTCCAGCGCATCTTCCAAGTGGCTTAGATCCGCGCCACCGACGCGGTCTCGCTCAGGCTCACGGCGCGTCTCGCCGGGATGGCAGCCGCAACGAAGGCGGCGACCACGACGAGCAGCGACACACCCGCGATCGTGCCGAACGGCACGGCGAGGCGCGTGAAGCCGTGCACGCTCGCGCCCTGCGCGATCCCCAGGCCGAGTACCAAACCCGCGCCCACACCGAACACGATGCCGGCGATCGCGATGAACACGGCCTCCCACTGCACGGTGAGCGACACCTGCGCCGGTGTCATTCCGAGCACGTCGAGCAGTCCGAGCTCCCAAGCACGTTCGACCACCGAGAGGCTGAGCGAGTTGGCCACGCCGAGCAACGCGACCACGATGCTGAGCCCCACGAGCGCTTGCACCAGCGCGATCGGGCCTTCGGCCTTCACCGCCTCGGACTGCGCGTAGGTGGCGGCGTCGAGCACGGTCACGCCGGGAAAGCCCGCCACGCCGACGTCGACTTGCCGTTCGAGCGTGGCGTGCGGAGTGCCGGGCGCGCCCTTGATGAACGCGGCACGGATCGGCGCGCTCAGAAAACCACGGCGATACGTCTCGAACGGGATCACCCAGTCGTGCGTGATCCCGTTGTCGGCGATGATCGCGCTCACGCGCAGGTAACGCAGTTGCGGGATGCCGAAACGCACGGGGATGTAGTCGCCCACGTGGTACTTCCATTGCTGCGCCGCTTCGCGCGTGAGCACGATGTCGCCGTCCGTGAAGTGCGCCAGCGTGCCCGACTCCACCTGCAGGTTGAACACGAGGCTCGCAGTGTCGGTGTCGACCGCGGTGAACTGCTCGGTGTGACCCGCTTGGCGGAACGTGTCGTCGCCCTTCTCGCTCACGACGCGAATCGACGGAGCTTCCGCGAGTTTCTCGAGCGCCTCCACGTCGATGCCTGGTGCACTGTCGCTCACCACCACGAAATCGGCCTTGTCGGCTCGCGACACGAGCTGGCGCATCGCCGCGTGCGCCGACGACGCGAGCACCGCGACCGTCGTGACCATTCCCAGGCCGAGCATCAGCGCAAGCACTGGCGCGATCACGCGTCGGGGGCTCGCCGTCGCGCTCGTTCCCGCCACCGAGCCAGCCGCTCCGATCCGCGTCGCGCACGCGCCGAGCACACGCAATAGCGCCGGCATGCACACCGGCAAGGCGAGGAGGACCGCGATCGCGATCGCGAACGCACCCGCCTCGTCGAGGCCCGATGCCGCGCCGTTTGTGAGCGCGCCGACGAGCAACAGAATCGCGCCGGCGACGCCGACCACCGCCGGCAAGAACGCCAGCCTCACGGGAATCGAACGCGGGGCCGATGGTTGGGCCTCGCGCCATGCCGCCACGGGCGCGACGCGGCTGGCGCGGCGCGCCGGAATCGTGGCGATCGCGGCGCAGACGAGCGCACCGAGCAGCGCGGCGACGATCACCACCGTCACGTGGAAATGAATCGGCCCGACATCGCTGTCGCGACCGCTCAGCGCCGCCAGCCGTCGCAGCGCGTACGCCGCCGGCACGCCGGCCAGTGCACCAGCCGCCGCGGCCACCAGCCCCACCGCCACCGCTTCGCCGACCACCGACCGATACACCTGCGACGGCGCCATCCCGATCGTTCGCAACAGCGACAGCTCGGAGGTGCGCTGCGACTGCAGCACGCTGAACGTGGTGAAGACGACGCCGCAGCCCACGACGAACGCGAGGAGCGAGAGCGCAAGCAGGATCGCGGTGAGCGAACTCGAGCGCTGCGCGAGATTCGAGAGCTGCGCGTTGTTGTACTCGGCGCGCGTGATCACCGATGTCTGATCCTGCGGGATCACGCCGTTGATGCGGTTCCGCAACGTCTCGACGCTCACCGAGTGCGCAGCCGCGACCTCGATCAGATCCCACCGGTCGCCGATCCCCGTGACGCGCTGCAGCCACGACGCGCTCGCAAACGCGTCACTCGCGCCGGTGAGATCGCCGCCAGTGGTCGGCTCCACGAACCCGACGACGCGGGCCAGGCGCGGCGTGGTGACGTCGACCGACAGCCGCACGCGGTCACCAACGTGCACACCCGCGGCGCGCGCCGTTGACACGCCGATCGCGACCTCGCCGTCAGCGATCGGCGCGCGACCCGACGTGACCACGAACGGCAGCAGGTTCTTCGAGGCAATCCAGCTGTAGACGTACGTGGGCCGGTTCGGATCGAGGAATTCTCCGCCCGTGCTCACGAGCTGACCGAGGCGCACCACTTGGCCTTGCGCTTCGGCGACACCCCGAACGGCGCGCACGCGGTGCAGCAGCGAGTCGGATACCGGCGCGAAGTCGGCGATGCCCTGATGCAGATCGGTTTCGGGACCGCGCACGTAGAGGTCGATCCCCGACGACACCTGATGCACCAGTTTCGAATACGAGGCACGTGCGCTCTGGGCGAGGATCACGGTGCCCGACACGAGCGCGACACCGATCGCGATCGCAGTCGCCGACAGCACGTACTGCCGCCACCGCGCCTGCAACCCGCGTGTGAGCAACTTCAACACGGCGAACCTGGCCCCACACCCGCCATCAGCGTGACGCTACAGTTCGCGTTTCGTCGCTCGACCCAGTGCTGGAGTTGATCGTGCGCACCCACACCGCGGCGCCGGCCGCACGGGTGGTCGAGGGCGTCCGCACGTATCAAGCGGGTAACACGAACGCCGAGGTGCGAGCGCTCGACGGCGTGACGATCGACTTTGCGACCGGTCGGTTCACGACGGTGGTCGGGCCCTCCGGATCGGGAAAGTCGACGTTGCTGCACTGCGTTGCCGGTCTCGATCGCCTCACGTCGGGCGAGGTGTATCTCGGCGACGTGGAGCTGGGCCGCTTGAGCCGTCGGGGGCGCGCGGTGGTGCGGCGCGAGCAGATCGGCGTGGTGTTCCAGAGCTTCAATCTCCACCCCAGTCTCGACGTGGAGCACAACATCGCGCTGCCGTCGATGATCGCCGGTCGCACACCGGAGCGCGACTGGATCGACGAACTCGTGGTCCGTCTTCACCTGCGCGATCTTCTCGACCGCCGGCCGGCAGAGCTCTCGGGCGGTGAGCAGCAGCGCGTCGCGGCAGCGCGTGCCCTTGCCGGACGGCCGCGCCTGCTGCTCACCGACGAGCCCACGGGAAACCTCGACGTGGCGTCGGGACGCGGCCTGCTCGACATCCTGCGCATGGCAACCGACGAACTCGGACAAACAGTGATCCTGGTGACGCACGACCTCGCCGCGGCATGTGCCGGCGACACCGTGGTGGTGCTCACCGACGGCCGCGTGGTCGACGTGCTCGAAGCGCCGACCGTCGAACGCCTCACGCAGCGAATGAGCTCGACGACCTAACACGGTTCGAGCGGGGGAATCCCGGTAGCGGGCGGCGGAACTCCATAGGGCGCGTGCTTCAGGTGTTGCCAGGCGGCGTCGAGCACCTGCTGATCGCGCGCCACTTGCTCCCAATTCGGCCGGATGATTCGCACATCGGCCAGGCGCTTGCGCATGTCCTGCGATCGACAGTCGGTGGGGTCCATGTCGGTGCGCGCGGGCAGTCCGGGCGCGTCGGCCACCGCCGCCTGGCCAACCTTCGACCACATGAACGCGAGCAGCGCGTCGGCGTTCGCGTGATGGTGCCCGCCCCGCACGAGCGCGGCGCCGTAGGGCATCGCGATCGTGGTGCGTTGCACGCCCACGAAGGGGAACCAGATCACGAGGTTGCCGTACTGCGGGATGTCGTTGAGGTTCTCGCGAAAGTTGCCGTTGGCCACGAGCGCCTGGCCCTCCGACACGAGCCGGCTCATCGTGTCGGTGGTGATCCAATGCGACTTCACCGAGTGTTCGAGCGCAGTGATGTAGCGCAACGTCGCGGCGCGGCCCTCGGTGAGATCGAGCAGGTCGAGCAAGCTGCGACCGTCGTCGGCGAGCACGAGGTCGGAGAGCAACAGATGACCGGCGAACCGCGGCGCGAGCAGATCGTCGAGCGTCGACGGCGGGTCTTTCACCAGCGTCGGGTTGTAGACGAACGACATGTAGTTCTCGATCACGTCGCACCAGTCGCGATGTGGCGCGCAGCGGCTCGCGGGAACCCCCGACGATCCCGGAGTGCCTCCGGGAACGAGCAGACCGTGTTGATCGGCCTTGGTGAGGTCGGGTGCCTCGGCAATCACGACGTCGGCGTATGGCTGCGCCTTGTCGATCTCGAGCTGCTGCTCGATGTTCGGGCTCGTGTCCGACTGGAACACCACGTTCACATGGCAGTTGTCTTCGAACGCCGTGAGGATGTCGCTGTACCAGTAGTCGAGACCGGTGGTGCTGTACACCACCACCTGCGTGCCCGGCGTGGTGCCCTTGCAGTAACCGCTCGTGCTGCGCGCCGGGGTTGCAGCGTGCGCGGGCTTCTTGGCACCGCCGCTACAACCGGCCGCGGCGAACACGGCGGCGAGCGCGCACGCGCCGAGCTTCACTCCCCGCCGTCGCGCCACCACTCGATGATGGCATACCGCCGGGGCCACAGCGCTGGCGGAGGGCCAGCGGGCTCAGCCGATCTTGTCGGTGAGGGTGCGAGCGCCGGTGGTCTGCGCGAACGAGTCGGGCACCGGATACTCGCCGAGCACGAAGTGCAGGATCGCGGCGTGTTGCATCTCGACGGGCTGGATCGACGCCGACGTCTTCACGCCACCCGAGCTCTTCAGCACGCTGATACCCGACAGGTACGTGGCGGCCGCGACCTCTTCGAGCTGCAGCGCGAGCTTGGCGAGCCCGGTGACGTCCTTGACGTTGGCGAACGCGGGGTCGACCACTGCCGTCTTCACCGTCATGTCCACACCGCTGACGGACGGCTTGCCCGCGCCGGTGAGGATCGCGTTCCACGCGGCCGCGTGGTCCTTGTGCTGGCCCTGCGCGGTCTTGGCGAAGGTGACGACTGCCGGCGGAACCGTGCCGAGCTTGCCTGCGGTCGCGGCATCGATGCCCGACTGATACGTGGCCACCGCAAGGTTCTCGAGCGAGGTGGCGAGCGCGGCGACCTGCAGGTCGACGCTGCCTGCGACCGACGATGTGGGAGTGCCGCCTGCCGCGGCGGACGTGGACGGGCTCGCCTTGGAGCTCGACGAACCACACGCGGCGAGCACCGCGGCACCGACGGTCGCGGCCGAGCCGATGAGGAACGCGCGCCGGGTGCCACCACTGCGGCCAACGCGTGCAGCGTCGGTCTGTTCGACCCATTCGGCAACCGACTCGTACACAGCCGGCATCGTCTCGTGATGCAACTCGTCGAGATCGCGCGTCATCGCCGCGAGCTCGCGCTCGGTCACGGGAATCGGTTCATGCGTGGTCATTTGACGGCACCTTCGGAGGCCGGGCGGGCCATGTCGGTCTTGTAGAACGAGTCGGGGAAGCCGATGTTGCCGGCCGCTGCCGGCAGCTTCGCCAGGTCGGGAGGCAGCGCGATCAGCTGTGGCGCGCCGCCCGCGAGCAGCGCCTGCACCGCCATGAGGATGGCGACATGCTGCGCCTCGACGCCCATCACGCTGGCGAACACTTGGCGAGCACTCACGTCGGACGCCGCGCCGGTGCTGGCCACGTAGGTCTCGGCGGCGCCCATCTCGAGCTGGATCGCGAGCCCGACGACGGCTGCCGGCGTGGTGAGCGTCGGCTTCGCCGAGTTCACCACTCCGAGGAGCACAGGGTCGGGGTTCATCTGCTTCTTACCGCCAGCCGACGCGGCTGCGGCGTTGAACGCATCGGCGTGATCCTTGTGCTGCGCCCGTGTCTTCATCACGAAGGCCTTCACCACCGGATTGGCCTTGCTGCCACCGATGAAATCGAGCCCCAACGCCGTGCCGTAGGTGGCGACGGCGAGGTTCTCGAGCGAGGCCGCGGTCTGCAGCATCTGCACGTCGGTGCTCTGGTCGGCGAACGCCGTGCCCTCGAACAAGCGGAGCACTGCGGCGAGCAAACCACCCGTGGCGAGCATGCCACCAGCCAACGCTGCGCCCGCGAGGAGATCGGTGCGGCGTCCTGCGAACGCGTCGATCACGTCGCGGTCGCGCGACGCAGGGTTGGACGCTGTGGTGTCGGTCAGCTCGTCGAGGCTGTCGCGTGTCGCGCGCATCGCGTCGCTGTGCAGGTCGTCCGACTCGGCGATGAGGTCGTTGACGCCGCGTTCATCGATTGCCACTCGCTCCTCCTTGTGCGTGTTGTAACTGGCTGTTGCGAGTTCAGAAGTTGTCCGGAGCCGGCAAGACGAAGGATGCCGACGTCCGCTCAACTCGTGACTGTGAGCGTCGCAGTCATGTAGTTGTGGATGTTGCAGTGGAACGGGTAGGTGCCGGGCTTCGGCGCCACGAACGACGCGCTCGAACCCGGCGAGATCTGCCCCGTGTTGAAGGCCCCGCCGGTGGCCGTGAGGGTGTGCGTGGTCGAGTCGGCGTTGTGCACCGTGACCCGCGTGCCCGTCTTCACCGTGAGGCCGCCGGTGAACTGGAAGTTCTTGATCGTGATCGTGCCCGGTGTGCTCGTCGCGCCGCTCGAAGGCGTCGTCGACCCCGACGAGGCCGTGGTGGTGCTGGCGGCCTTACTGCTCGACGAGCTACACGCCGCCGCTCCGAGCGCGAAGACCACAACTACGAGTGCCGCGGCGCGGGCCGCGCGGATCCTGATCACGACAACTAGTACGTAGCCGCCGACGAATTGGATCAAACAAAGTTGGAGATATTCGCGTGTGCGTTCGTGATCAGGCGACGGTGAGCAGCTCCATGAGGTGACCGTCGGGGCCGCGGAAGTAGACGCCGCGACCACCGCCGCGCCGGTTGATCTCTCCGGGCCGCTGCAGACCAGGGTCGGCCCAGTACTCGATGCCGTCGTCGCAGATCCGCGCGAACCCGTGGTCGAACACGTCGTCGCTCACGAGGAACGCGTAGTGCTGCGGCGTGAATGGTCCGTCGTGATCGTCGAAGTCGAACGTGACGCCGTCGATCACCACGGGCACGAAATGGCCCATTGATGCACCGACGGGAAGGCCGAGCACGCCCGCCAGGAACGCGGCCGACCGGTGCTTGTCATGCGAGTACACGATGGTGTGGTTGAGTTCGACGCTCGTCGTCGATCACCTCGATCTTCGTCGATCGCATCCCCACGCTACGCCCGAACGGGGCGTCATTCGAGGTCGTCAGGCGTGTTCCCCAAGAGGTAGCGGGGGCCGTCGCCGAGCTCGGCGGCGGCATCGTCAGGGTTGTAGAGCTTGCAGCGCTTGAACGAAAGGCAGCCGCAGCCGATGCACGAGCTGAGGTCGTTGCGCATGCGTTGCATCACCGCGATCTGCTCGTCGAGGCGGGCGCGCCAGCGGCGCGACATCCGCTCCCAATCCGCCACGTTGGGCGTGCGGTCGCCGGGCAGCGACGCCAGCGCCTCGCGGATCTCCCCAAGCGACAACCCCACGCGCTGACCCACCCGGATGACGGCCACTCGACGCAACACGTCGCGATCGAATTGGCGCTGGTTGCCCTCCGACCGAGTTGCGCGGATGAGGCCCTGCTGTTCGTAGAAGCGCAGCGCCGACGGGGCGACGCCCGACCGGTGGGCGACCTCGCCGATCGAAAGCTGTTCCTGAACCGTCATCGCAAATTCCTCTTGACTTCAAGTTCACTTGAAGTTGCAAGATATCCAAATGCTCGCCACCACACCATTGCCCCCGACGGTGCTCGATGCCGCCGCAGCGATCGCGGTGCCGCGCGAAGCGCCGGCCGACTCGTTCGTACTCCACGCGCCGCTCGAGCTCATGGCGCGCGTAGGACTGCTGCCTTACCTCGACGCCGAGACCCGGCTCGCAGCCCTTGCGCGTATTGAGACGCTGACCGACCGTTTCACCGCGTCGGGCCCGGCCGCGCCAGCACCCGCCCCGCGCCGGTTCGACGATCCACCGGCCGCCGTGTCGCACCTCGCCGGCGCCATCGCCGCATCTGATCTCGACGACGTCGATGCCACGATGATCTGGCTCACCGCGCACGCCGCGCCCGGTGAGTTGCGACAGCTGCTCGGCGAAGCGGTGGTCGACGCGCTCGGCGCCGCGGCACACACGCCGATCGGCCTGTACCTACTGCCGACCGTCGCGTCCGGTCGGCTCCCGGCCTCGTTGCTACGCGGGCCTGTGCGCGAACTCGCACGACACCCGGACTGGCGGCTCGACTGGTTCCGGAGCGCGAGCGACGCGACTGCGAACGAGCACGATGATCTCGCTGGCGCGCTGCGTTCGGTGCCGCACCTCGGCCGCCCGGGAAGCGACTTCATCTTCCCGCTGATGTCGCAGGCGCAGCAGTCGGGCGCGGCTGCGAACGCGCTCGGCACACTGATCGACCACGCCGACCACGCCGACCAGACGACCGAGCGCCACACGTTGCTGCGCGCTGCGGCGTGGAGCATGTTGCACGACGACCCCGAGCAGGCACCCTACGGATGGACGCACTGCCTCACGATGCCGCAGGCGGTGTTGGCCCTCGCGGGCGACGGCGTGACGCCGCGCACCGCGCTCGCCGTGGCGGCAACGTACGTGGTGGGCTTCCGCGCCGCGCACGGACTCGAACCGCTGGGTCGCCTCGACGACGCAGCAACAATCGACGCGCCGACCAACGTGACGGATCTCGTCACGTTCGCATCGCTGCACGACGACGCGCATGTGGTGAAGTACACGCTCGCGTGTCTGCTCGCCGCCGACGACGACCCGGCGTGGGCCGGCACCTACCTCGCCGCCGCCCACTACCTCGGCGAGTGGTGGCGCTCGCACTGATCAACGACCACACGGTTCAGTTCCGCGCGACAGCAAAGGCCTGGCTCTGCTCGATTTCTTGAGTGGCTCAGTTCGACGAACGTTGCCAGAATTGGCGCTTGGGCTCGCCTCGGCCCTGACTCCGCTCACGGCGCTGAAAGTCGGCCTTGCTGATGTTCTGGTCCTTGACGTGGCCCGCGTCGGCGACTTCTCGAAAATGCTCGTCACACAGCCAAATCGGCGGCGTGTCGGGTGAGCCGCTCAAGTGGCGGGCACTCCTTGGACAAGATTCGGTCCAGCGGCCGCCGAAGAACGCGGTGCGTCCGGACGCGCAGTCGTGCACGTACTCAGTCGAGCAGCTCGGCGAGCTGCGTGATGCTCCACGGAACCTCGCGACCGCGGCGGCAATGCCGGGATCGGCTTACCGGCCCTCTTCGTGAACGCCTGGCGGGCCCGGCAGAAGTTTGGCGTGGGAGAAGTGCAGCGGCACGGCAGGCGCGTGGTTCTCGGCCTTCTTGCCGCACGTCGTTCGTCGAACGCGTGAAGCCCTGCTTACATTCGTATCGTTCCGGAGCTCCACGTATAACTGCTCGTCTTGCTCGCGAGCGGATCGCCGCTCAAGATGCGCTTCTCGATCGAAGTGCAGACCGCGCGCGCGTAGCGGTGATCGTCATCAATCGTGCCGTAGTCCTCGATCATCTGGCCGTAGTCGACGTTCCCGCGCCCGCTCTGAAATGTGAGCGAGTTGCGTATCGGATACCGAACACGACTCGGGAGATTTTCGCAAAATACTTTTGCGAACACGGCGTTTTCGGGGTTCGGTTGTCTCACCCCCCTGTCATGATGAGGGTGTGAGTGGGGCGACGATCTTCGAGCAGCTCGACGGCGTGAACGATGTCCTCGCCGCGGTCACTGAAGCGTTCGATGGTGATCTGTTTACGGGGAGGCAGGCGCAGCGGATCGTGTGCGCGGCGGCGGATATCGAACGGTTCGCGGTGGCGTTGAAGGCTCTGGCGATGCGCCGGGTCGATCAGACCGACGCCTGGAAGCACGACGGTGCGCGCTCGCCCGAGTCGTGGTTGGCGAACAAGACCGGTACGACCAAAAGCGACGCGCACGGCGCGGTCGAGTTCGGCGCGCAACTCGACGATCTCCCGCAGGTCGCGGCCGCAGTCAAGAAAGGCCAGCTGTCGCCGGGGAAGGCGAAGATGATCGCCGGCGCGGCCAGCGCCGACCCTGACTCCGAAGCGCAGCTTCTCGCGCTCGGCAAGACCGGGTCGATGACCGCGTTGAAGAGCGAGTGTGCTGCGGCGCGGCAGCGGGGCGCGGGTCCGTCGGCGATCGAGAGGATC
>DASXZO010000067.1:0-42815 GCA_036501845.1 Acidimicrobiia bacterium
CCGAACCTGCCGGTGCTCGAAGACCCCGCGTCGTTCGGTTACATCCGCGAAGAGGTCGGCGGTCTGCTCGTCGGCTTGTTCGAGACGGTGTGCGCGCCGTGGCACGTCGACCGCATCCCGAACGACTTCTCGTTCGGCGAGATCCCTCCCGACTACGACCGCATGGCCCCGTACGTCGAGGCTGCGATGGCGCGCGTCCCGATCACGGCCGAGGTCGGCATCAAGAAGTTCTTCTGCGGACCCGAGAGCTTCACGCCCGACCTGCAACCCGTCGTCGGCGAGTCGCCGGAGCTGCGCAACTACTTCGTCGCCGCGGGCCTCAACTCGGTCGGGATCCTCACCGGCGGCGGGATGGGCCGCATGCTCGCCCACTGGATCACCACCGGGCATCCCGACGTTGACGTCACCGGCTTCAACATCGACCGATTGCACACGTACCAGTCGAACCCCGAGTACCGGCGCACGCGCACCGTCGAGTCGCTCGGCATGGTGTATCAGTGCCATTACCCGAATCGATCGATGCGAACGGCGCGTGGCGCCAAGCGCTCGCCGGTGCACGACCGGCTCGCGGCGCGCGGTGCGTACTTCCGCGACGTGAGCGGATGGGAAGGCGCCGACTGGTACGCCACGAGCCTGCCAGCTGGTGCGCCCGCCGATCCTGACGCGCTCACATGGAGCCGGCCGCCGTGGTTCGAGCACTGGCGCGCCGAGCACGAGGCCACACGCACCGGTGTGATCGTGATGGACATGGCGTTCATGGCGAAGTTCCTCGTGGAAGGAGCCGACGCGGGCCGGTTCCTCGACCGGTTGTCCGCGAACCGTGTGGACGGCGATGCCGGCATGATCACGTACACGCAGTGGATCAACGAGGGTGGTCGCATCGAAGCCGACCTCACGGTCACGAAGCTTGCCGACGATCGCTTCTGGGTGGTCGCGTCCGACACCGCGCACCGCCACGTGCACACATGGATGCGGCGGCACCTCGATGACGAGCTGCGGGTGCACGTGGCCGATCTCACCTCGGGCTACGCGCAGCTCAACGTGCAGGGCCCGCTCTCGCGCGCCGTGCTCGCGGCGCTCACGCCGGCCGACATGACCGACGACGCGTTCCCGTTTCGCGCCGCGGCCGAGATCGATATCGGCTTTGCGCGCGTGCTGTGCGTGCGCATCACCTACCTCGGTGAGCTCGGCTACGAGCTGTATGTGCCGGCCGAGCAGGCCGCCCACGTGTACGACCTGATCGTCGAACGCGGCGAGCCGCTCGGTCTGCGCCACGCAGGTTTGAAGGCACTCGCGAGCCTGCGGATGGAAAAGGCGTACCGCGACTACGGGCACGACATCGACAACACCGACACGGTGTACGAAGCCGGGCTGGGCTTCGCCGTCGACCTCGGCGAAGGGCGCGAATTCATCGGACGCCACGCCGTCGCCGCGCAGCGCGAGGCGGGCCCGCCGGCGCGGCGGCTCGCGCAGGTGCTTCTGCGCGACCCCGACGTGATGCTGTACCACGGCGAGATCGTGTATCGCGACGGTGTCGCCGTCGGCGATGTGCGCTCGGCGTCGTACGGGTTCACCCTCGGCGGTGCAGTCGGCTTGGCGATGGTGGAGGTCCCCGATCGCGTCGATGCCGCATGGATCGACGAGGGCGAGTGGGAGGTGGATGTCGCCGGCACCCGGTCTTCGCTGACGGTTTCCTTGCGCCCGCTGTACGACCCGAAGTCCGAACGCGTCCGGATGTGACCTTGCCGACGCAGTGACTGCGTCGGTACGGTGCGTGGCGACTGGGTGGCGGCCATGGAAACCGAAGGGGATGCCGTGATCGGCAGCAAACGTTTCTCGGTGGCGGCGCGCACGCTCGCGTGCGGCACGGCAATGGCCGCCACGATGTTCGCCGGGGGTGTGCCTGCGCATGCGGCGGCATCGCCGAACCTCATCAAGAACGGCGGTGCCGAGGCGGCGGCCGGCGGCACCGGCGGAACCGTCAACGTCCCGAACTGGACTCGCACGATGGGCAAGACGTTCACCGCGGTGAAGTACGGCGCGGCTGGCGGCTTCCCCACCACGTCGTCGCCCGGACCGAGCACGCGCGGCAAGAACTTCTTCGCCGGCGGCTCGGACACCAAGTCCACCGAGATCGCAACGCAGACGATCTCGCTCGCGAGCTACGCGACGAAGATCAAGGGCGGCGCGGTGACGGCTACGGCGGCCGGATGGTTCGGCGGCTTCTCGAGCCAGACCGACAACGCCAGTCTCGTGGTGCAGTTCAAGAACAGCAGCGGGGCTGTGGTGGCCACGCTCACGGCCGGACCGGTCACTGCGGCACAGCGCAAGAGCGTCACAGGCATGCTGCAGCGAACCGTTACTCACAGCGTGCCGAAGACGGCGACGACCGCGTTCGTGCAGCTGGTGCTCAAAAGGTTCGACGCCTCGTACAACGACGGCTACGCCGACAACCTGTCGTTGAACCTCAACGGCGTCTGACTCGTAATGCTGTCCAACCCGTTGGCGTTGCACGCGTACGGCGATACCGCCGGTGCGGCGGCGGGCACATTCGGAACTCGAAGGGGAACACGATGACACGTGGATTTGGAATCTCGAGGGTGGCGCGGGTCGCGGCATGTGGCACTGCGATCGCGGCGATGGTTGTGGCTGCCGGCGCGCCGGCTGGTGCGGCGATGTCGCCGAATTTGTTGAAGAACGGCACCGCTGAGGCCGCGGCCGGCGGCACCGGTGGCGTGGTGAACGTTCCTGGTTGGACGCGCGAGACCGGTACCGACTTCACCGCGGTGAAGTACGGCTCGCCCAACTTCCCGTCGACCACTGCACCCGCACCGCCGAACCGCGGCAAGAACTTCTTCGCCGGCGGCCCGGCAGACTCGACGTTCCCCGACCAGGTCGCGGTGCAGAACATCTCGCTGTCGAAGTACGTCACCAAGATCAAGGGCGGGAAGGTCACGTTCACGATCGCGGGCTGGTTCGGCGGCAACGGGCGCTCGAAGGACGCGGCCTTGATGGAGGTCGACTTCAAGAACGCGAGCGGCGGGCTCATCAGCGGCGGCAAGACGGTGGGCAACGTCACCGAGGCGCAGCGCGGCGGCAAGACCGAGCTGCTGCACCGGCTCACCACCGCCAAGGTGCCCGCGGGTGCTCGTTCGGTGTTCGTGCAGCTGATCTTCGACGGCAGTGGCACCGGCTACAACAACGGCTACGCCGACAACGTGACGCTCACACTGTCGGGCGTGTGATCGGCAAGCGTCTCGTCGTCGGGCTCCTCACAACCATCCGCGCCGTTCCCTAATCTCGACGGCGTCGCCGCGAGAAGGGGAAACGTCTCATGGAATACCGCCGCCTCGGCCGATCCGGCCTCCAGGTGAGTGTGCTGTCGCTCGGTTCGTGGGTGAGCTTCGGCTCGCAGCTCGATATCGATCGCGCCGTCGAGTGCATGCACGAGGCCTACGAAGGCGGCATGAACTTCTTCGACAACGCCGAGTCGTACGCGGCTGGGCAGTCGGAGTCGATCATGGGCGCGGCGATCGACAAGCTCGGCTGGGAACGCCACAGCTACGTGGTGTCCACCAAGGTGTATTGGGGGCTGCACGACCTCCCCAACATGAAGGACACGCTGAACCGCAAGTACCTCTTGCAGTCGATCGACGGATCGCTCGAACGCATGGGGCTCGATTTCGTCGACTTGCTGTTCTGCCACCGCGCCGACCCGAACACGCCGATCGAGGAGACGGTGTGGGCAATGAGCGACATCGTTGCCTCGGGCAAGGCCACCTACTGGGGCACCTCGGAGTGGAGCGCCGACGAGATCCGTGCTGCGTACGACATCGCCGAACGCCACCACTTGCGCGCGCCGGTGATGGAACAGCCGCAGTACAACATGCTCACCCGCCGCAAGGTGGAAACCGAGTTCGCGCGCCTCTACGACGACGTCGGTCTAGGGCTCACCATCTGGAGCCCGCTCGCCAGCGGTCTGCTCTCGGGCAAATATCTTGACGGCGTGCCCGACGACAGCCGCGCCAAGCTCGACGGCTACGAGTGGGTCGAAGGCATGGTGACCGAGCAGAGCCGCAGCGAAAAGGTGCGGCGGCTGATCCCGATCGCCGAAGAGCTCGGCTGCACGCTCGCGCAACTCGCGCTGGCCTGGTGCGCGGTGAACCCGCGCGTGTCGACCGTGATCACTGGGGCGAGCCGGCCGCAGCAGGTGCGCGAAAACCTCGGCGCGCTCGACGTGCTGCCCAAGCTCGACGACGACATGATGCAGCGCATCAACAAGGCCGTGCGCTGGTGGGGCATCGACAGTTGATCGGTCGAGCGCGCGGGACCGGAGAGCCATGATCCGCCGGCTGCTGAAGAACCTCACGCTCTACAACGGCCCTGCACCGGGAGCGTCGCAGCAGCTCGAGCGCGACGGCTATGCGGTGCTGCCGGGCGTGTTCGACGCCGACGAGGTGGGCGCGATCGCCGCAGAAATCGAAGCGACCTTCGCGCAGTACCCCTCGGAGCGGAATCGGCCCGACAAGGACGAGTTCCGCTACGAGATGTTGAACCGCAGCGCCGCGTGCCAGCGTGCCGTCGCGCATCCGGCCATTCGCGAAGTGATCGAGCCGCTGCTCGGCGACGACTGCCACGTGATCGCCAACACGGCCTGGCGCAACCCACCCGATTTCAAGGGCGGTGTGTGGCACTGCGATGCCGGACCGCATGTGCCGCGACCCGCCGACGTGCCGTGGGACGACCGGATCCCGTACCCGGTGTTCGCCGTGGGTGCGCACATCTACCTGCGCGACTGCGGGCTCGAGGACGGACCCACCGCAGTGGTGCCCGGCAGCCATCGCAGCGGCCGGCTCGCGCCGTTCGAGCGGATGCGCGAAGCCGACCTCGACTATGACGGCCGGCCGCCAGTGCGCGTCACGGCTGCGGCCGGCGATGTCGCGTTGTTCGTGTCCGACGTGTGGCACCGCGGGCTCCCGGCCGAGCCGGGCGTCGGCCACGGCCGCCTGTTCCTCCAAGTGCACTACGGACGCCGCGACATCGCGCAGCGCCTGCGCACCACCGACATCGCCAACCAACTCTCACCCGAGGCGATCGAACGCGCCGAAACCGACCGCGACCGCACGATCATCGGTCTGCACGCGCCAATGTTCTACGACGCGTGAATATTGCTGCGCTTCCGTCGCGGTACCGGCAGCTCCGCTGGCGCTCCGCTTGCCGGTCCCGCTCAGTCAGCTTCGCTGCGAGCTCCCGTCGCACGAGCGGCTCGCTTCGCTCGCGGGTAGGTGCTCTGGTTGCCGCCCCGCGCAAGCCCTATGACGCGTTTGCTTGGAGATTGGCGAGGGTGACCCATTCGAGGGTGGCGATGTGGGTGGCTTCGAGACGCACTTGGGGAGCGTGGCCGGCTTCGAAGGCCTCCTGCCAGCGTGACGCGCACAGGCACCACGAGTCGCCGGGCTGCAAACCTGCGAATCCGGGTTGCGGCGTCGACAGGTCGTTGCCGGCGGCAGCGCTGAACTCGAGGAAGTCGGCCGTCATCACCGCGCACACCACGTGCACGCCCACATCGTCGGCCCCGGTGTCGCAGCATCCGTTGCGGTAGAAGCCGGTTACCGGGTCGAACCCGCACGGTTCGAGGTCGGTGCCGAGCACGTTCTTCGCCATCGGCTCCCACGGTATGACAGGCGACCGCGAGCGAGGCCAAGCTGCAACCGTGACGACCGAGCCCGGCGAAGCTCTCGACGATACGCGCGACTACGTGGCCATCACGCGTCTGCAGGCGGCCTATGCCGACGTGGTGAACCGGCGCGCGTGGGCTGAGCTCGTCGATCTGTTCGAGGCCACGGCGATGATCCGGGTCGACACGGTGACGGCCGAGGCTCGCGAGTTCTCCGGCCCGTTGCCATTGGGCGAGTTCATCGGCGGCGCCATCGAGCGTTTTGACTTCTTCGAATTCGTGATCTTGAACACAGTGGTGGCCGTCGGCGATGGTGTCGACGCAACCGTTGCGACCGGACGCGTGTTCATGTGCGAGATCCGGCGCGACCACGCCTCGGAAGAGTTCTCGATCGCGTTCGGCGTGTACCACGACCGCTACCGGCGTGGCGCCGATGGATGGCGTTTCGCGCGGCGCGACTACCAGTCGCTTGCTCGAACTGATCCGCCGGGCGCGTTCTCGTTCCCGTCGCAGTTCGCCAGCTTCGTCAGCCAGGAGACCCAATCATGATTCTCGACCGCTTCGCGGTGACCGACCGCGTCGCGCTCGTCACCGGCGCGGGCAAGGGCATCGGTGCGGCTACCGCGAAGGCAGTCGCGGAGGCCGGCGCCGACGTGGTGTGCGCGGCGCGCACCGAGAGCGATCTCGAACGCACCGTGGCTGCGGTCGAGGCGGCTGGACGAGCAGGGCACGCGGTACCCACCGACGTGAACGATCGCGCGCAACTCGAGCACCTGGTGGCCGAAACGCTCGAACGGTTCGGGCGCATCGACATCCTCGTGAACAACGCCGGTGGTTGGCCGCCGCAACCGACGTTCCGCACCAGCGAGCGCGCGATGGAGCAGGCCTTCCACTTCAACGTGGTCGCGCCGTTCCTACTCACGCGCATGCTCGCCACGAAGATGGTCGAGACTGCCGGCGGCGGCGCGATCGTGAACATCTCGTCGCGGGCCGGCAGCATGGTGCAGCCGTGCTTCACTGCGTACGGCACCGCCAAAGCCGCACTGTCGTTCATGACTCGGAATATCGCGCCGGAGCTGGCGCCGAAGGTGCGCGTGAACGCGATCGACGTGGGCGGTGTGGCCACCGACGCGCTCGCCTCGGTGCTCACCGACGACTCGATCACGCAGCAGATGCTCACGAACACGCCGATGCAGCGCGTCGGCGAACCAGAAGACATTGCCGCTGCGGTGCTCTATCTCGTGAGCCCGGCATCGTCGTGGGTCACCGGCAAGGTGTTCGAGATCGACGGCGGTTGCGAGCACCCCGCGTTCACGATTCCGTTCGAGCAGTTGTAGAGGAGCACCTCGTTGACCTATCGCGTGATCCAGTGGGCCACCGGGAACGTGGGCAAGGCCGCGATCGAAGGTGTGCTCGGCCATCCTGATCTCGAGCTCGCCGGCTGTTGGGTGCACAGTGCCGACAAGCACGGGCGCGACGTCGGCGAGATCTGCGGCGGCGATGCCGTGGGCGTGCTCGCCACAAGCGACCGCGACGAGATCCTTGCGCTCGACGCCGATTGCGTCGTGTACAGCCCGGTGCTCGCCGATCCCAACGATGTCGCGGCGCTGCTCGCGTCGGGCAAGAACGTGGTGACGCCCGTGGGTTGGGTGTACCCGTTCGCGGCCGATCGCGTGGTCGCGCTCCCGGCCGACGAGGCGATCGAGGCCGCGTGCCGCGCCGGCAACGCCACGCTGCACGGCACCGGGATCCATCCCGGCGGCATCACCGAGCGTTTCCCGCTGATGCTGTCGTCGCTGTGCACCGGTATCAAGCACGTGACCGCCGAGGAATTCTCCGACATCCGCAGCTACGCCACCGAGTTCGTGGTGCGCGAGATCATGATGTTCGGCAAGCCACCGGAGGCTGCGCAGACGAGCGCGATGCCGAAGCTGCTCGGCCAGGGCTTCTGCCAGTCGATCGACATGGTCGCGGCCGAGCTCGGCGTGACGCTCGACGCCGAGAAGCGCATCAGCCACGAGTGGGCCGTCGCGACTGCGCCGATCGCGACACCCGTCGGCGTGCTCGAACCGGGCACCGTCGCCGCGCAGCGCTTCGCATGGGAAGGCACCGTCGGCGGCGAACCCGTGATCAGTGCACGCGTCAACTGGCTGATGGGCGAGGAGCACCTCGACCCCGCGTGGACGTTCGGCCCCGAGGGCCAGCGCTTCGAGGTGCGATTCGACGCCACGCCGCCGGTGCACGTGACCTTGCACGGCGTGCACCCGCCCCGCCCCGAGGACGGTCTCGTGCGCAACCCCGGCATCGTCGCCACCGCGATGCATTGCGTGAACGCGATCCCGTACGTGTGCGACGCCGAGCCCGGCATCAAGACGTACCTCGACCTGCCACTCATCGCCGGGCGGATCGATCGCCGCTGATGGCCCCGATCCTCACGACGCACGCGGGATCGCTGCCGCGGCCGAAGGAGCTCGACGCGCTGTGGGCCCGAAACTGGCGCGGGGAGGCGGTTGACCGCGACGAGATCGAGGCGATCGTCGAACGGGCGACCGCTGACGTGGTCGCTCGCCAGGTTGAGGTCGGGCTCGACATTGTTGGCAACGGTGAGCAGGGTCGCGAGAGTTTCTTTACGCACGTGCGCGAGCGCTTCTCGGGCTTCGGCGGGATGGGCGACGTGCGGCCGTTCCGCGACATCCGTGCCTTCCCGGAGTACCTGAAGGCCCGGATCCCGCTCGCCACCGATCCGAACTCGATATCGCTGGTGCAAGTTCCCGCCGCGGTCGACGAGGTGCGGTATCTCGGCACCGGGGCGATCGAGCGCGAGCTGACGCAATTGCAGCGCTACGCCGGCCCGCTACAGCCGCGCGACGTGTTCCTCACCGTGCCGTCGCCGGGAATCGTGGCGGCGGCAATGACGAACCGCCACTACGACACGATCGAGCACTACGTCGACGCGGTGGCAGAGGGCCTCACGCACGAGTATGCGGCGTGCATCGACGCGGGTGTGCTGCTGCAGATCGACGCGCCGGATCTCGCCATGGAGCAGCACAATCTCTTCGCCGAGCGCCCGCTCGACGACTTCGTGGCGTTCGCCGACCACGTCGTTCGCGCGATCAACGGTGCTGTGGACGGGTTGCCGCGCGAACGCATCCGGTTGCACGTGTGCTGGGGCAACTACGACGGTCCGCACTGCTTCGACGTGCCGCTCGAGGACATGCTCGCGACGTACTCGAAGGCTCACGTCGGCACGATCGTGCTCTCGCTGGCGAACCCGCGCCACGCCCATGAATACCGGCTGCTTGCAAGACTTCCGCACGATGTCACGGTGGTGGTGGGCTGCATCGACACCACGTCGAACTATGTGGAGCACCCACAAGTGGTGTGCGACCGCCTGCTGCGCGCGATCGACACGATCGGCGACCCCGCACGCGTGCAAGCCGGAACCGACTGCGGCTTCGCGAGCGCCGCAGGCATGCGCGACGTCGCCCCCGACGTGGCCTGGGCCAAGCTGCAGTCACTCACCGAGGGGGCGGCGCTGGCGTCCGACACGCTGGGCCTCCCCTGACGTTGTCGCGATTTCGCCACGCATACAACGGAAATCGTCGCAAGAACGCTTCGGCTACGGATTGTCGAACGGCAACGGCGTGATCGTCCAGTGACGTAGGTCGGTCGACCACGCGAACGCGGGCGGTGCGCGGCCCGTGAAGCCGGTCTCAGCGAAGGCGCTGCCCGTGTCGGTGAGGTAGCCGAAGCCCGAGGTCGCGCCGTTGTCGGGTGGCTCCTCGTGCCACGTACGTCCGCCGTCGCTGCTTACGAGCGCTGGGTCGTGGTGCGCGTAAAGGTAGTTGCGGTCGACGAGGTCGAGTCGCGGGGTGCCGCGTGATGTGTCGCCGGCGAGCATGCGCAGGCGAACAGCAGCACTGCCACCACCACGGAACTCCGCGCGACCCGACCCACGTGATGCAGACGCTCTTCGGCTCGGATCGGTTCCGCTCGGTACTGTCCCGATCGATGGACGATCGACCGGCGGGCGCGCTTGCGGCGTTGTTGCTCGAGCATCCGTTCGCCGACGACGTGCCACTGCTGCACACCGCCAACCAGTCGATGACCGCGGGGGAGGCGCGGGCCGCGGCGCGTGCCATCGCCGAACAGCTCGTCGCGGCTGGCGTGGAACCCGGCGCCGCCGTCGCGGTGCAGCTCCCGAACGACATCTCGGCGGTCACGACGATGTTCGGCGTGTGGGCGGCGGGCTGCGTGTTCGTGCCGGTGAACCCGCGCCTGCCCGAACGCGAACGCGAGACCGCGCTCGACGCCACCGAACCGGCCGCGCTGATCACCGCCGGCGGGCTCGAGCGACTCGATCATTCGCGCATCCACGGCGACGACGTGGGTTTCGTGCTGTGGACGTCGGGCACCACCGGCCGCCCGAAGCCGATCCTGCACACCCACACCGCCTATCTCGAGCTGCTCGACCGCGTGCTCGGTCCGTTGCGAGGCGGGAGCGCCGATGCCCAGCGCGATACCGCGCGCACGCCGACACCGAATCTGATCCCGGTCGCGCTGTCGTTGAACGCCGGTATCTACAACGTGCTGTTCGGGCTGCGAGCCGGCGCGGCGATCGTGATCATGGACGGCTTCACGCCCGCCACGTTCGCCGAGCTCGTGCAACGGTTCGCGATCCGTTCCACGGTGCTGCCGCCCGCGGCGATCGCGATGCTCAACGACGCCGACGACGTGGAGGATCTCGCACCGCTGCGCTATGTGCGCAGCATCACCGCGCCACTGTCGCCGCTGGCGGCGCGTCGATTCGTCGACAGGTTTGGCGTGAGCGTGCTCAACGGTTACGGGCAGGCCGAGATCGGTGAGGTGATCGGCTGGACCGCGGCCGATGCTCGCGAGCATCCCGACAAGGTGGGCGCGGTGGGTCGGCCGCATCCCGGCGTGGCGATCCGCATCGCGAGCGACGACGGCACTGAAGCACCTGCGGGCGTCGTCGGCGCACTGCTGGTGCGGCCACCGTCGATGGCCGCGGGCTACGCCTCAGGTGACGAGCTCGACGACCGGGTCGACGCGAGCGGCTACGTGAACACCGGCGACCTGGCGCGGGTCGACGAAGAAGGGTTTGTGTGGATCGAGGGCCGCGCTGGCGACCTCATCAACCGCGGCGGCAACAAGGTGTTCCCCGAGCACGTGGAAGAGGTGCTCCGGCTCGCGCCCGAGGTGGTCGACGCTGCGGTGATCGGTCGGGCTGACGAGCGCCTCGGTGAGGTGCCCGTGGCCTTCGTGGTCGAAGCCGCGCCGATCAGCGACGATGCCCTCGCCGCGCTGTGCCGTGAGCACCTCGTGCCCTACAAGGTGCCGGTGGCGTTCCGCCGTGTCGACACGCTGCCGCGCAACGAAGCCGGCAAGCTGCGCCGAGCGGAGATCAGCGCGATGGAGCAGGCAAGTCCGACGGCGTGAGCCGCAGCTCGAGCCGGTGCGGCAGGTCGGCGCTCGACCGGCCGACGAGCACGTCGTACACGCCGGCGTCGATCCGCCAACCTGCCTCGGTGCGCTTCTCGGGCGGGCGCGGGCCGAAGGGGTTGCACTCGCGCTGCATGTCGGCGAGGTGCACCCACTCCGGATTGCCGGGATCCCAGTAGGCGAACGCGCGCGGCTCGAGCTCGAGCTGCACCGTGCGCGACTCGCCGGGATCGAGCCACACCTTCGTGAACGCCTTCAGCTCCTTCGGCGGGCGCACGAGTGCTGACGCGCGCGGCGCGACATAACACTGCACCACCTCGGCACCACGACGCGCGCCAGTGTTGGTAACGGTGACGTCGACCGTGACGGTGTCGCCGGCCGCAACGCTCGACTCCGACAACCCCGGCGCGCCGATCGTGCACGTGGTGTACGACAGGCCGTGCCCGAACGGGAAACGCACCGGCAGCGCACGTGTGTCGTACCAGCGATAGCCGACGAAGATGCCCTCGGCGTATCGGACCTCGCCGTTCTCGGTGGGGAAGTTGCCGTACGACGGGCTGTGTTCCACGCGCAACGGGATGGTGGTGGGAAGCCGGCCCGACGGTTCGGCATCGCCGAACAGCACGTCGGCGAGCGCGTCGCCCATCTCCTGCCCACCGAACCACGCCTGCACGATGGCGCCGACGTCGTCGGCCCAATCCATGGTGACGGGTGACGCGGTGTTCACCACCACCACCGTGTTGGGGTTGGCCGCGGCGACGCGTCGCACGAGTTCGTCCTGCTCGCCGGGCAGGTCCATCGACTCGCGGTCGCTGCCCTCCGACTCCCATTGCGCGTTGGTGCCCACGACGAGCACGGCTGCGTCGGCGCGCGCCGCAGCCGCAACGGCTTCGGCGATCGGGTCGTCGCCGGTGAGCGGACGCAACCCGATCTTCACGCCGCGCAACAGCACCGAGAACAGGCTCGTGTAGTCGACCACGATGTCGACGGGCGTGCCCGCGGTGAGCACGATCGTGGTGGTGGTCTCCTTGCTGCCCAGCCCGTAGAGCTCGGTGCCCTGCGGCGGCGGGTTGGTGATGCCGTCGAGCGCGAGCTCGCCGTCGACGTGCACTCGCGCCCGGCCGGCCTGCACCAGGCTCAGCTCGTAGGGGCCGCTCGCATCGGGCGTGTACGACGCACTGGCCCGGAACGAGAACTCCTCGCCGATGTCCTCGACCGGGCCGAAGAACAGCAGCTCGCTCGACGAGAAACTCTTGGTGAGCCGCACCGGGCCCTGCCAATCGGTGCCCGCGTACACCTCGGCGGTGACCGGCACACGCAGCGCGGGTGTGCTCGTGTCGATGTCGCAGCCGGCCACGTGCGCGAGCTCCACGTCGGAGGTGAAACGGTCGCGGATCGCCGGTAGCAGCTCGGAGCGGTGATGCGGGTTCAAGCTCGCCGAGCCACCGCCGTTCACGTTGAGCCGGTCGGCATTCGGTCCGAGCACGGCGATGGTGCGCATCTTGGTGGCGTCGAGCGGCAGCACGCCGGTGTTGCGCAGCAGCACCATCGACTCCGACGCGGCGCGGCGCACGAGCGCGCGATCTTCAGGCTTGTCGACGGCTTCGTCGGGCGGCGGTTCGAGCGGATCGCCGAATGCGCCGACCCGCTCGAACACCGAGAGCAGGCGGCTCACCGGCGCGTCCAGGTCCGACGCCGCAACCTCACCGCCGTCGATCGCGGCCGCGATCTTCTCGGGTGCGTAGAAGCGGCCGGTGCCCGGCATCTCGAGGTCGAGTCCGGCGCGCAGCGCCGACACGGTGTGCGCGCACGCGAACCAGTCGCTGAGCACGAAACCCTCGAAGCCCCACTCACTTCGCAGGATCCCGGCGAGCAGCTCCTCGTGCTCGGCGCACCACGGTCCGTTGAGCCGGTTGTAGCCGGTCATCACGCCGAGCGTGCCGCCCTCCTTCACCGCGAGCTCGAACGGCACGAGGTAGACCTCGCGCAAGGCGCGGGCGTCGACGATCGAGCTCGTGGTGTAGCGCTCGGTCTCGGCTTCGTTGCCGGCGAAGTGCTTCACCGTGGTGGCAACACCCTGTGACTGCGCGCCTCGGATGAACGCGGCGCCCGATTTGCCCGAGAGCAACGGGTCTTCCGAGTAGCACTCGAAGTTGCGGCCCGACAGCGGTGACCGATGGATGTTGACCGTGGGCGCGAGCAGCACCCTGGCCGCCTTGGTGCGGGCCTCGGCACCGACGGCCCGGCCGATCTGTTCGACGAGCTCGACATCCCACGTGGCCCCGAGCGCGGCCGCGCACGGTACGTTCAACGACGTGGTGGTGGTGGCGCCGGGGATCGAACCACCGCGCGCGCCGCTGGGGCCGTCGGTGACCCGCACTTTTGGGATCCCGAGCCGCGCCACCGGGTGTGTGGACCACATGTCGGAGCCCGCGAGTAGCAGCACCTTCTCGTCGTGCGTGAGCTCGCCGACGAGTTGCTCGACCTTGTGGCTCGCGGGCATCGGTGTGGCGCCTCCCTGCCGGGCTACTCGCCGGCCCGGCGACAGTAGTTGCGCACCGCGTCGACGGCCCCGGGCAGGTCGGCCACCTCACGCGCCAGCGCGCCGGCGGGGGTGACGAACAGCAATGTCGCGCTCGCCACCGTGCGGCCGAGCGCGGTCTCGAGCGCGAGCGCATAGGCCGCGGCCTGCGGCGTGTAGCTCGCCACGAGCGCAGCAGCGTCGCGCGCGTCGTCGACCCGGTCGGTCTTGTAGTCGACAACCACGAGCGCGCCGTCGTCGTTCTCGTAGAGGAGGTCGATGTAGCCCTCCACGAGCATGCCTTCGATCTGCGCCGCGACTGGCACCTCGCGCCAATGGCGCCGAGTCGCGGCCTCGCGCACGACCTCGGCTGCGTGCATGCGCGCGGCCAGTGCGGCCACCTCGCCCTCGTGTTCGGGAATCTGTTCGGCCTGCGCCTGGGCGCGTGCGAGCGCCGGGATCGTGGCCGCGTCGTGGAGGTCGGCGTGCTGCATGACCGCGTGCACGGCGCGGCCGATCGCGGTGCCGGCCCGGCCGCGCGGCCACGCGGGCTCGGCGGTGTCGACCCCCTCAGCGATCGCGTCGGTGTCGACGCGCTCGCCGATCGCGAGGTCGGCCCGCACGCGCGTGGCCGCAACCACACGCGGCGCTGCCGCGGCAGCGATGACGGCGCGCCGCTCGTCGTCGGCGGCGACGAGCGCGCCGTAGGCCGCATCGACAGCTTCGTCGCGGTCAATGTTCCACTCGAGGCCGAGGGTGGGCACGTCGTTCGCATCGGCCTCGCCAGCCTCGCCAGCCTCGCCAGCCTCGCCAGCCTCGCCGGCGATGCCGAGCGGGTCGTGGGTGAGCGCGGGCACGGGGTGGCGGTCGAGGTGTCCGGCGAGCATCGCCGCGAACGAATAGGTCTGGCGTTGCGCGTTGTAGTGCTGCGACACGAGCAGATGATCACGGGCTCGGGTGGCCGCCACATAGAGCAGGCGCGCCCGCTCGGCGGCCACATGCGCCTTCTCGCGCTCGCGCTGATCGGCGTAGCCCGCCGAGGCCAGCTCCATGCCCTGGCGCCCGGCGCGCAGCAGCGGACCGGAATCGTCGAACAACACCTCCGCCGGCATCGTGACCGGGCTGGCGGCGAGACCGCCGAGGATCACGATCGGGAACTCCAGACCCTTGGCGCCGTGCATCGTGAGGATGCGCACGGCATCGTCGTCGAGCTCCGGTGCGGGCATCTCGATAGCACTGGCGTTCTCGTCGGCCTGGCGCCGCGCCCACTCGACGAACCCGCGCAGCGTCGCGCCGTCGCCCGCGCCGTCCCACGCCCGCGCGTGCTCGAGCAGGAAGCGGATCCGCCGCCAACGATCACGGGGCCGGCGGTGCGCCACGGCCACGAGGTCGAGACGGCATTCCGAGATCACCGCGCCCACGGTGTCGCTCACCGAGCGCGAGTGCCGCGCCGAGTGCAGCGCCGCGAGGGTGCGCATGGCAACGGCGACGTCGTGATCGATGGCGATCGCCTCGGGGGGTGCCACTCGGTAGTCCCAACGCGCTCCGGCCCGTGCCCACTCTGCGAGGGCCCGGTCCGAGCAAGCGAGCCCCGGGCTGCGCAGCGCGGCGACGACCGCAAGCGGATCGGCCGGATCGTCGACGGCCTGCAGCATTGCGAGCAGGTCGCGCACTTCGCTGGTGGCGAACACGAGCGAACGGCTCTCGACGCGTGCCGCGATGTCGGCGTCGTCGAGGGCGCGGTCGACGGCGTCGAGTGAGAGCCGGGTGGGCAGCAAGATCGCGACATCGTGATGGCGCGCCGCGCGCACCTCGTGTGTGCGCGGGTCCTCGACCCGCCACCGGCCCACGATCGACTGGACGAGCCCGGCAATGTCGGCGGCCTCGCGCACACGCAGTTCGGCCGCCGATTCCGGGAGCGGCGTGCCGAAGGTTGCGACCGGCGGACCGTCGAACGGATGGTCGCCGAGCGCGGGCCGCTGCGCACTCAGGCGCGCCGGCTCGGCCTGGATCTCGGCCGCGCTATCGCGCAGGAGACCGTCGAACACGTCGTTCACCCACGCGATCACACCCGGCGTGCTGCGGAAGTTGGTGGCGAGCTCCACCGTGTGCTCGCCGAACCGCTGGGCGGCCCGGTGATAGAGCAACAGGTCGGCGCGCCGGAAGCGGTAGATCGACTGCTTGGGGTCGCCCACGAAGAACAGCCGGCCCGGCTCGACCGCGATGTCGTGCCAGGCCCGGCCGGCCGGATCGACCGCCGCCGCGAGCAGGGCCGCCAGCTCGGCCTGCAGCGGGTCGGTGTCCTGGAACTCGTCGATCAACACGAAGCGGTAGCGCTGCGCGACCGCTCGCCGCACCTGCTCGTCGCCCCGCAGCAGATCGCGCGCCAGCACGAGCAGGTCGTGGTATTCGAGCCGGCCGGCCGCGGTGCGCTCGCGTGCCCGTGACCGCACCCACGCGCACAGGCGCGGTTCGACCGCGTCGAGCACGGCCCGGCCCACCGCGTCGATACAGCCGTCGCGCGCCGCGCCCACCGCGTCGATCGCGGCCTTCACGTCGGCCTTGGGCACGCTCCAGTTCGCTTGCACGCCGTAGTTGCGTGCTTTGGGCACCGCCAGATTCACCAACGTTTCGAGCAGGTCGAATCCGCCGAATTCGAGCGCCGTGGTGAGCTGTTCGATCGTCGACTGCAGCGACTCGATCACCGCGAGCAGCTTGTCGGCCGGCGCGTCGCACGTCTCGCGCAACGCCCACGCGCCGGTGATGGCCTCGACGAGCGGCGTCACGTCGGGCGTGACCGACCCGGCCGCCGCGGCGCTGAGGCGAACCTCGTCGGGGTCGGGGTCGGGGATCCGGTCCCAGTTGGCATGCAGCGTGGCCGTGATGTCGCGCCAGCGCCGCATCCCCACTTCGAGCGTGAGCGCGGTGAGCAGCGGCGCTTCGAGCGCCGCATCGCCGAGGAGCTCCTCGGCGAGCTCGCGCCAGCCTTCGTCGAACGCGATCGCGGCCGCGATCTCGTCGACCACTTCGAAACGGGGCGGCACGCCCGCCTCGATCGGGAAACGGGCGAGGAGGCGCTGTGCGAAACCGTGCAGGGTGGTGAGCGCGGCCTCGTCGATGCGCGCCCGCGCGTGCGCGCACCGCGACCGGGCCTCGGGCGAGATCACGTTCGGGTCGTCGCCGCTCGCCGCAACCTCCAATGCGCCGCGAATGCGGTCGCGCAGCTCGGCCGCGGCGGCCTCGGTGAAGGTGATCGCGGCCAAGTCGTCGAGTTGGGTGCGCCCGGCCGCCACGAGCGCGACCACCCGGCTCACGAGCGCGGCCGTCTTCCCGGTGCCGGCCCCCGCCACCACGAACAGCGTGTGGTCGTGCTCGGCGCGGATGCGGTCGCGCGCGTGTTGATCGACGGGCTGGTCGACGGGTTCGAGCGTGGCGCGAGCCACGGGAGCGATCGTCACGGCGCCTCGCTCGCGTCCATCAGCGCCTCGAGTTCTTCCTCACTGCATTCGAGGCCGTGCAGCGGGGCGAGTTGCGGGTCGTGGAGCTTGCGCGCGTGAGCCTCGCCGCGATCGGTGGGGCAGAGACGATCGAACGGGCAGTGCCGACAGTTGTCGAACGTGTCGCGCCGCCGGCCGGGGTCGTAGCTCGACGCGCCCGGATCGGAGGGGAACACGCCGGCGTCGATGCCGGTGACGATGCCGCGCACCACCTGGTGTAGGCGCTCCCGGGTGACACCGAAGCCTGCGAACGGCGGTTCGGGATCTTCATCCGGACTGGCCACCCACCGCAGGTAGGCCGAGACGTCGGCGCCCGGCTCGAGCCGTTCGGCGACCATGCCGTAGATCGCGAGCTGGAGCGCCCGACCGCCCGCGACGGGGTCGAACACGCCGCCGCCGCGCCGATCGGGCAGCCGACCCGACTTGTAGTCGGTGACCACGAGCGCGCCACCGTCGGGCGCGCGATCGATGCGGTCGATGCGGCCACGGAAGTGCACTTCGCCGAGGCCGTCGAGTGTGAGCGCGAGCGGCGGGACCTGGTCGTCGAATCCGAAGTCGAGCTCGGATCGCCACGGCACTACGCCGAGCTCGGCGCGCCAGCGGTCGTCGGTGGGGCAGAACGCCGCGGTGATCTGCTCGACGCGGCGGCGCCGCTGGCGCCACACGAGCGCGTTGCCGGTGATGCCGCGCCGTTCGGCATCGTCGCAGCGCTCGGCGGTGATGCGTGCCAGCAGCGTGCGCGCCTCGAGCGACCACGGTTCGGAGGGCGACGCGGGCCGCGGCGCCTCGCGCACGAAGCGGTCGAAGATGTCGTGCAGCAAGACGCCGCGATCGATGGCCGTGAGCTCGTCGATGCGCTCCGGTCGTTCGACCACGTCGATGTGCAACACGCGTTGCAGGAAGTAGGCGAAGCTGCACGTGGCCCAGCGCTCGAGGGCAGTGGCGGACAGGGCGCCACCGGGCCGCAGGCCGTCGAGTGGCCCGATCACGCCGTCGTAGGTGCCGTAGACGTCGGCCGCACGTGCCGCGACCAGCGCGAACCCGCGCGCCACGACGGGGAGCGCCACGAGCGCGGGATGTGTGGCGGGGTCGAGTTGCGCCTGCCGGCGGGCGTCGAGCGCTCGCACCAGCACCTCGCCGAGCGGCGCCGGATCCGGAGCGTCGTGCAGCGACGCGCCGAACGACGCGACGTGGGTGCACCACGGCGCGTCGAGGTCGAGCAGCGCTTCGGCACCGATCGGGGCACCCGCCAGCGCGCTTGCCGCCTCGAGCAGGAGCGGCGCCGGCCGGTGGGCGCGTTCCTCGCGGACGTCGGCCCGCGGGAACGACAGCACGCGCGTGGGCGCGGCGCCGAGGGCATGCAGATGATCGCTGCGTTCGCGAGCCGAGCGGTCGCGCTGCAGCGGAACCGCTTCGTGGGCGGCCGCGCGATCGGCGTCGTCGAGCAGCGGATCCTCGAGGCCGCGCGGCGGGTAGCGGCCCTCGGCCATGCCGACCACATAGACCACCTCGAAATGGCAGCCCCGCAATTCGGCAGGCGCGCCCACGAACACGCCCTCACCGAAGCGACCGACACGCGCGCACGGCACGTCGAGCGCGCCCGCGAGTGTGCGCGTGAACTGTTCGAGCGTGGGCGTGGTGCCGGCGCGGTCGAGCACCTCGATGCCATGCAAGATGTCGACCACTTGGGCGCGCGCCTCCCGGCTGGCGTCGTCGTCGATGCCGGGTTCGCCGTCGTCGCCGGCGACGTAGCGGCGTACGATCGATACCGCCCATGCCGACCACTCGCTCCACGTGCGACCGGCCGGCGGCGCGAGGTCGGCATGGAGCGTGGTGACGAATTGCTGCAACGCGTCGGACGCGTCGGCGTCGGGTATCGAACCGTACGCGCGCTGTGCTTCGGCATGATGGCCGAGGCGCTCGGCCCATTCGTCACCACCACCGATCAGTCCGGCGCGGCGCGAGAGCACATCCCACGCCGACGCCGGCGCGTGCTCACCGGCCGACGGGTCGAGCACGGGCCCGGCGGCAAGCCAATGGAACAACCCGTCGCGACGAATCTCGTGACCGGCGAGCGCGAGTGCGCCGAGCAGCACGCGGCCGGTGGACGATGTGCCGAGCGTGTGTGGCGAGCGCCCGACCCACGGGATCGACGCGGCGTCGAATACCTGGTGCACGATGCGCGCGTACGGATCGGCGGCGCGCACCACGATGGCGGCGGCGCCGAGCCGCATCCCCTCGCCTACTCGTTGCGTGAGGTCGGCCGCGATCCAACGCACCTCGTCGTGCGCGCTCGGCACGTCGACCACGACCGTGCGCGCGGCGCTCGCCGGTGGCGGCTGCACGAGGTGCGCGCCCGCGTGCACATCGCCCGCACCGCCGAGCAGGGCTGCGAGCAACGCGGTGCACGGCGCGTCGAACGCGGCCGACACGTCGTCGCCCAGATCGATCAGCACCGCGTCGACACGCGTGTGCGCGACGAGTGCCCGCCAGAACGCCGCAGTGCTCGCCGTGGGCCGGTGCGGTGCGTAGAGGATCACGTGGGGGAGCGCGCCCGCGACGTGCTCCCCAGCATCGAGCGCGATCGCGGCTTCACGCAAGAGGCCTTCGCGGTCGTATGTGTGACCGGTGCGGGTGCGTCGTGCGCGCTCGACCGCGGCGATCATCGCGGCGCGCCCGCCACGCGCACCGAGACGCGCCAGCGCGGCATCGTCGACCCCGGCAAGATCGGCGAGCGTGGCGGTGACCGCGTCGATGGTGGCCGGGTGGTGTTCGAGCCCGCGCAACGCTGCGACCCTCTGGGCGACCTCGGGCGCACTGTCGTGCATCGCCGCGCGCACGAGCTCGCGCTCGAGCAGCGGAGGCCGGGGAGTGAGGCCGAGGCGAGCGAGCCGGGGCTGGGCCAGCGCGTACGCGAGCTCGTGACCGAGCAGCATCCGCACGTTGGCGAACCCGAGCCGCCCGCCGATCGAGCGGCGCAGCTGGAGCCCGGCCACGGTCGACGGCACGACCACGTTCACGGACGCGAGCGGATCGGCCCCTTGGGCGGCGGCGACCAGCCGCCAGAGCTCCTCCTGTGCGGCCTGGCCCGGCCCACTGACGACCACCTCACTCATAGCGTGACCAACCGTACAGAGGGGTTGTGACAACGTTCGGAGAAGCCCCGCCCGTACACTGCAACGATCGTGCGCAGGGTCGCGGCCTGGTTGGCTTCATTCGTCGTATGGATCATGGTCGGGGCCGTTGTGGTGGGCGCGGCGATCGCCATGCTCGTCCCGGCCTCGTCGGGATTCGGCCACATCACCGATGCGCAGGCGCGCGCGGTCCCGCCCCTCCCGCCGCTGCCGGTGCGGTCGACGATCTACGACGACCAGGGGGGCGTGCTGCAGCAGATCTACTTCGGCCAGGACCGGGCGCCGGTGCCGCTCAAACAGGTGCCGCAGAAGGTGATCGACGCGGTGCTCGCCACCGAGGACCGCGACTTCTACAACCACAGCGGCGTCGACTTCCGCGGCATCGCCCGAGCCTTCCTGAAGAACGTGGGCGCCGACTCGGTGCAACAGGGTGGCTCCACGATCACCCAGCAGCTCGTGAAGAACACGCTCTTCCCGAACGGCCGCCCGCGCGACGTGAAGGCGAAGCTGCACGAAGCGGTGCTCGCCGAGCGGCTGGAGCAGTCGTACACGAAGGACCAGATCCTCGAGCGCTACCTCAACACGATCTACTTCGGAGAGGGCGCGTACGGCATCGAGACCGCGGCCGAGCGCTACTTCAACAAGGATGTGAGCCAGCTCTCGCTCGTGGAAGGTGCGATGCTCGCCGGCGTCATCTCGAACCCGAGCGCATACGACCCGCTCGTGAATCCCAGTGCCGCGCGCCAGCGTCGCCACGACGTGCTGAACGACATGGTCGCGTCGGGCTACATCACGAGCTTCGAGGCGACGCGCTACGACAAGGCGCCGCTTCCACACAAGGGCATTCAGATCGACCCGCGTACGGGTGCCGGAACTTTGTGCCCGAAGAACGGCACGAGCCCGTGTGGCCCGCCGTACCACGACGCCACGTACGCGCCGAACAGTTACTTCGTGGCGGCGATGCAGAAGTGGCTGCTCGGCAGCGCGCCCGCGAACGGCGCCAAAGGCGCGCCCACGAACGTGGCGCAGGCTGCGCTGGGCAGCACCTACGCCGCCCGCCAGAAGCTGCTGTACCAGGGTGGCCTGAAGATCTACACCACGTTCGACCCGACGCTGCAAGCCGATGCCGACAACGCGGTTGGGAGCGCGCCGCTCCAGTCCCCGCTCGACGCCGCCATCGCAGTGATCGACAACGCCACCGGCGCGGTGCGTGCCGTGGCCAACCGCATTCCCTACAACGCCGTGACTCACCAGGTCGACGTGGCCACCGGCGACGGCGGGAGCGGCGGGAAGCAACCGGGTTCGGGTTTCAAGACCTTCACGCTCGCGGCCGCGCTGCAAGCCGGCTACTCGCCCAACGACTTCTCGAAGGGCGGCGACTGCACCTTCAACACGCCTCAGGCCACCCAGGACAACTACGACGTCACGTCGGACGGGCCGGGTGGGTCGTTGACGACCGACATTGCCAACTCGATCAACTGCTCGTTCGTGAACCTCGAGCTCTCGATGGGTTGGGGCCATGACGGGCCGAAGAAGGTCGCGACGATGGCGAATACGCTCGGGCTCGACAAGTCGTTCGACGCGAATCACGACTTCGTCACCTCGCTGACGCTCGGCACGATCGGGGTGACGCCGCTGCAGATGGCGGCCGCGTACTCCACGCTCGCCAACAACGGCGTGCGCCACCGTCCCGTCTACGTGACGCGCATCGTCGCCAACGACGGCACCGTGCTCTACAACCGCCCGCTCGGCGCGCCGGGCCAGCAGGTGGTGTCGCCACAGCTCGCGCAGACCGAGACGCAGATGCTGGAAGGCGTGATCACTCACGGCACTGCCACGCAGGCGAACATCGGTAGGCCTGCAGCCGGCAAGACGGGCACTACCACCGGCGGCACCGATCTCTGGTTCACCGGTTACACACCGCAGCTCACCGCGTCGGTGTGGGTGGGCCTCGAAGCCACCGAGAGTTCGCTGTACCAGGGCCAATATCACTTGATCAGTGAGCGTCAGGCGTTCGGCGGCAGCATCTCCGCGCCGATCTGGAAGAACTTCATGACGGCGGCACTGGAGGGCCAGCCGGTGGTCCCCTTCACCGCACCCAACGTGTTCCTGATTCCCAAGGGCGAATGCGTCAGCGTGACCCCTCCGGGCCGCACCCCTTGCCTACTGCAGTCGCCCATTCCGCCACCCACCAACACCACGCCGACGACGACGCCTGGGAACGGCAAGGGCAAAGGCAAGGGCCCTGGGCACACGACGCCGACTTCGACGTCACCGACCACGGCAGCCGGCAAGCCACCCAAATCCGGCCAATGAACGCTGAATCTCCGCGAGCCGACGAGAGTCCGCTCGAGCGACTCCTGCGGCTGCAGGAACACGACATCGCAATCGCGCAACTCGAGCATCGGCGTGCGCACCTCCCGGCGCGCGCCGAGCGCGAAGCGGTGCTCACCGAGGCCAAGGGCCTCATGCCGCAGCACCGCGAGCTCACCACCCGCCGCGCGGGAATCGAGGCGGCCGAGCGGCGCGTCGACGACGAGGTGGCGCTCCAGCGTGACCGGGTGCACGAGGTCGATACGAAGCTCTACTCCGGATCGGTGGTGTCGCCGCGCGAGCTGCAAGCGCTGCAGGCCGATCTCGAAGCGCTGCGCGCGCACCTTTCCAAGCTCGAAGACGACGAACTCGAGCAGATGCAGTTGCGCGAGGAAGTGGAAGGCGAGCTCGCACCAGTGGAGAGTCGCCTCGCCGCGCTGCAGCAGGCGGTGCAGCACGCCGACGCGGCGATTGTGGAGGGTGAGCGCGAGGTCGACACGCTGCTGGCCGAGGAACGAGCCGCGCGCAACGAAGTCGCGAGCGGTCTCGACGGCGCGCTCGTGACCGACTACGAGGCGCGCCGGGCGCAGAACGGCGGCAAGGGCGCGGCGCGCTTGATCGGCGACACGTGCCAGGCGTGCCGGCTGTCGATCCCCGCGATCGAGGCCGACCGCATGCGCCACGACACCAGCGACAACAGGTGGTACTGCGACAACTGCGGTGCCATCCTCGTGGTCGAGCACCGATGACGCTGTTCGACGTCGACGCAGGCGACCGCGACCCCCACTCCGAGTACGAGGTGCTCGAGGTGTTCAGCGACGGTGGCGCACGCGGGAATCCGGGGCCGGCGGCGATCGGCGCGGTGGTGTTCGATCCTCGCAGCACGCCGCCGCGAGTGCTGGCCGAGGTGAGCGAGCGGATCGGCGTGGCCACGAACAATGTGGCCGAGTACCGTGCCCTGCTCGCCGGGCTCGACGCTGCGGCGCGTTTCGGTGCGCGCCGGCTCTTGGTGCGTGCCGACTCGAAGTTGCTCATCGAGCAGCTGAAGGGCAACTACAAGGTGAAACACCCCAACCTGAAGCCGCTCGCGATCGAGGCGCGCCGCAAGCTCGCGGCCTGGCCGAGCGTCGAGCTGCGTCACGTGCCGCGTGAACAGAACACGGCGGCCGATGCGCTCGTGAATCGCGCGCTCGACGCGCCCGATGCCGCGGTCGGTGAGCCCTGACAATGTTCTTCTGGTACGTGGGTGGGACCGTGTTCGCGATTTGGAACGTATTCCAGACGAACGGGCTCGACGTCCGCCTGCTCGCGCTGGGCGGTCTCGCGCCCGTGATCGTCGACGCGCCATTCGGTGCGATGCGCTGCGGCCACACATTGCTCGTGCCGGTGGCGTTGCTCGCGCTCGTGATGCTCGCCACGGTGGGTCGCGGGCGGCGTCTCGCGCGCCGGCGGCTGCTGTCGTTACCGATCGGCTGGCTTGCCGGCCTGGCGTTGTCGGGCGCGTTCACGCATGCCCACGTGTTCTGGTGGCCGGCGTTCGGCACCGCCTTCGGCACCGTCGACCTGTTGCCGCCGCTGTTGTGGATCGTGCTGCTCGAGCTGGCCGGACTGGTCGCACTCAGGTGGTGCTGGCTGCGCTTCGGTCTGCGCAGCCCGCAACGCCGCGCGGCCCTCATGCGTCATGGTCGAGTGACGTCGCTATGACCTGTGATGCGCGGCAACACACGTTCGGGCGCGGCGACCGGAGGAGCCCGGGAGCGACGGAGGAGCGACACGGGTCCGCAAGGAGCTCGCCGCCGAGCGCAGGCGAGGCAAATCAAAGATGACTCTGATACTGGTGCGGCACGGGCAGACGGAGATGAATCGTGGTGGGCGCTTTCAGGGCCGCACCGATTCGCAGCTCACCGAGCTCGGCGAGGCGCAGGCCGACATGGTGGCGGCAACGCTTGCCGACTCCGGCGCGACTGCGGTGGTGTCCAGCCCGCTGCTGCGTGCGACGCAAACTGCTGCACGCATCGCGGCCACGCTGGGTGTCTCGGTGGAGGTCGACGAGCGGCTCATCGAGATCGACTACGGCACCTGGGACCGCGAACCGCTCAGCAATGTGAGCGCCGACGAGTGGGCGCGCTGGCGCGCCGATCCCGAGTTCACACCTCCCGGCGGCGAGTCGTTGCTCACCGTGTGGGATCGCGCCGTCGCGTGCGCCGACGACCTGCTAGTTCCCCGGCGCACCACGATCGCAGTGAGCCATGTGTCACCCATCAAGGCCATCGTCGCGTGGTCACTGGGTGCGGGTCTCGACGCTACGTGGCGCATGCGCCTTGACGTCGCCGCGATCTGCGCGGTCGACCGGCGCGGCGCCGATCCGCTCCTGCTCCGGTTCAACCAGAAACCCGGGGCAAGGTAGCGTTGGCCATGCGACGGCGGCACCCGCTGTTGAAGGCACTCGGCGGGGTAGTGCTGCTTCTCGCGGTAGGCGGGGTCACCGGCTACGCCGGCGTGCGCGTCGTGCAGAACATGGTGAACAACAACGGCGAGTCGCGGCTTGCGCGATTCACCGATGGGAGCGACCACCCCACGATCGTCACCCTCGGTGACCCGACCGCGAAAATCAAGGTGGCGTTGCCGGCGCCGCTCGTGCCGTCATTGCATGAAACATTGACGTTTCTCGGCTCGGTGCAGCAGGTGGATCGTGTGATCAGCCCGGCTGGTGACGACTCGGTGCAGATCCTGTGGTTCCGCGTGGCGCCGACGCTCGCGCTCAATCCGGCCGCCACGCTGCGCATCCTCGCGGCCAGCCAGGCCGCCGACCTCGGTGGCACACAACCGGTCGACGCCACGCTTGTGAGCACAGGCACGACGGCTGCGTACGAGTTCGAGGTACAGCCGAAGAGCTCGACGGCCACAGCCACGGCCACGGTAACGAGCTACTACGTGCGCATCCTGATGCACGGCAACGTCGTGTACGTGATCCGTGTGGAAGCGGCTACGGGCGGCGCGGCTGCGCTCGCCAAGGTTGTGAAGAGCATCGCCTGGGTGAAGCCGGCCGCAGCTCGTTCATAGCGGTGCCAGTTTTCACACTGGCTGCATAGCCGGCGCAGTTCGTTGGAGCGACCCTCGCCGGTCGGGCAATCTCGTTGCGGGAGGCACGCGCCCGCCGCGCGCGTTGCCGGGCCGAAAGGGTTGCTTGTACATGAGGTATTGCAGGTCGAGGTCGTGGGGCAGTCGACCCATTGCTCGTGGGGTGGCCATCGCGGCCGCAATCGCGACGACGGGTGTGGCCCCTTCACTCTTCGCCATCGCGTCGAGCGCCAACACTGCGGCGCAGGCTGCGGTCGCGCCGGCAACGTCGTCGACGACAGTGAGTGCAAGCGCGAGCGGTGGTGGCGCCACGGTCACCCTGTCGGCGCCGGCAACGAACGATCTCGGCGGCACCGTGCAACTGCAGCTCGCTGTGCGCGGCGCGCCCACGCTCGCCGCGCTGCAAGGCAACCTTCGCTACGACCACGACGCGCTCGAGGTATCGGGCGCGCAATTCGCCGCGCGCACGGCCGCGGGTACCACGCTCCAGGGCCTGCAAACATCGGATCTCACCGACCGTTCCGCGCTCGCCGCATGGTCGTGCCCGGTCGCGGCGTGCGACTCGTCGCTCGCCGGCGCCTCGCACGCGAGCTCAGCCGCATCGCAACCGATCGCCACGATCGCGGTCGAGCCGCTCGCCGGCGGCCACGTGCAAGTACGTCTCGACGGCTTGATGCTCGTCGGCAGCAATGGCGTCGTGCTCGCGCGGGGGCTGAACCTGTCGCTCACGATCGATGTTGCGCACGGCACGCGCGTGTGGAGCGCACCACAAGGACCCGCGACCGCACCCACGGCCGCGGCAACGCATCCCGCGTCCACCGACATCGACGGTGGCGGTTCCACCACGATTCGCGATGCCGACATGCTGCGGCAGGACTGGATGAACGCGGCCGAGTCGGGTGAAGCATGCCCGGCTCCTCCGGCGGGCACCGACGTCGACGGCGACGGCTGCTTCACGATCGCCGATGTCGAAACCGTGGCTGCACACGTGCAGGGCACCGCGCAGTCGCTGCAGCGCGCGGCCGCGCCGAACGTGGTCACCACGTTCGTGGTGAACTCCACTGGCGACGCCGCCGACGCCAAGGCCGACGGCATCTGCCAGACCGCCACCGCAGGCGAGTGCACGCTGCGCGCCGCAATCGCCGAGGCCAACCGCGCTGCGGGTGCAGCCGAGATCGACTTCAACATCCCCGTCGCGGCGCCCGCGACCATCGCACCCGGATCGCCGTTGCCGGTGCTCAACAATCCCAACGGCATCAGCATCGAAGGCTTCACGCAACCCGGCTCGCAAGCGAACACCGACCCGCTCGCCGACAATGCCGTCTACGGCGTGGAGCTCGTGGGCAAGGGTGAGAGCGCGTTCGACGGCTTCGACGTGTCGACGGGCCACAACGAGTTCCGCGGTCTCGATATCCACAGCTTCAAGCAGGGGATCGTCTTCGAGACCACAACCTCCGTCGACAACGTGGTCGAGGGCGACATGTTCGGGTTGCAGCCCGACGGCTCACTCATCCCTGGCTTCACCTACGTGCCGTCGTCGTCGTGCATCGTGTTGACGAACGGCGCGAGCCACAACCAGATCGGTGCGCCGCTGCCGGCGAACCGCAACGTGATCAGCGGTTGCGGGCACGTGGGCGTTGCCTTCTACCTGTGGGGCACGAAGTACAACAACATCCAGAACAACATCATCGGCCTCGACCCCACCGGCACCCTTGCGCGCGGCTCGATCTCGCACGGTGTGGACATCAACACCGGCACGCAGCAGACGATGGTGGGCGGCACCGATCCGGGCGACGGCAACGTGGTGTCGGGCAACCAGCAACACGGTGTGGAGATCTCGCACAACTCGTTGACGCAGCACAACTTCATCGAAGACAACTTCATCGGCACCGACCTCACGGGCAACAACGCCCCGGCTTACGCCGCCAACGGCCAGGACGGCGTGCACCTCGAAGGTTTCCCGAACTGCAACGAGCCCTACACGACCACCGGCCAGTGCCCGTCGGACGCGGGGCTGAGCACCGTGACCGGCAACGTGATCGCCAACAACGGCAAGGGCGGTGTGTTCGTCGACAAGGGTGTGCACGACTCGGTGGTGGCGAACAACCTCATCGGTGTCACCCTCAACGGCACGCCCGCTGGGAACGGCCTGTTCGGCGTGCACATCGAGGCCGGGAGCTACAACAACACCGTGGGCCCTGGCAACGTGATCGCCAACAACGGCACCGGCGTGCAGATCCGGCCCGACGCGCTTGCGCCGGCCGACAGCACGCCCACCGTCACGAACGGCAACACGATCACGCAGAACTCGATCTATTCGAACGGCTCGGCTGGCGCCACGTCACTCGGCATCGACCTCACGCCGCTCGGACAGATCAACACGCCGGCCAACGCCGACCCGAACGTGCAGGACTCGATCATCGGGCCGTCGCTTGCGAGCGGTTCGCCCACGTCAGTGGTGGCCACCACGTGCGCCAACTGCGTGGTCGAGGTGTTCGTGAGTGACCGCGGCATCGGCTTCTACGGTTCGGGCAAGACCTACCTCGCCTCGGCCACCGCCGACGCAAGCGGTATCGCCAACGTGACGCTTCCGGCTGGGAACGGCGGCGCGGTGGTGACCGCGACCACCACGAACCCGGGCGGCAGCACTTCGGAGTTCGCCAAGAACATCAAGGTCGCCACGGTGAGCAACGACCAGCCACCGATCGCCAAGTTCACGGCGAACTGCGACAAGCGCTCGTGCAGCTTCGACGCCGGGCCGTCGCACGACCCCGACGGTTCGATCGTGAGCTACGCGTGGGACTTCGGTGACGGCGCTACTGGCAGCGGCATCACGGCGAGCCACGACTACACCGCGAACAACAACTACACCGTGCAGCTGACGGTCACCGACAACCTCGGTGCCGCCGGTGTGGTCGCGCAGAGCGTGACCGCGGTGGACCAGGCGCCGACCGCGTCGTTCACGTGGTCGTGCTCGGCGCAGAGCTGCTCGATGAACGGCTCGAGCTCGAGCGACAGCGACGGCAGCGTCGTGGCGTACGCGTGGACCTTCGGCGACGGCGCGACGGGCACCGGCGAGAGCGTGAGCCACCAGTTCGCGAGTGCCAAGGTGTTCAACGTGACCCTTACCGTCACTGACGACAGCGGGCAGACCGGCTCGGTGGTTGTGGCGGTGGACGCGAGCAACGTGGCGTCGCAAGGGAACTCCGTGTTCACCGACGGCGCGCACTACTCGGTGAACGGCACCTACATCCCGCTGTCAGGCGACTTCAACGGCGACGGCAAGGCCGACATCTTCTGGTACGCGCCGGGCACCGGGTCCGACAGCATCTGGTACTCGAACGGCACCAGTTTCCAGAACGGCCCAACCGTCAACGTCAACGGCACCTACAAGCCGATCGTCGGCGACTTCAACGGCGACGGCAAGGCCGACATCCTCTGGTACGCGCCTGGGACCGCGTCCGACAGCCTTTGGTACGGCGCCGCATCGGGCTTCACCCAGGGGCCGGCCGTCAACATCAGCGGCAAGTACAAGCCGGTGGTGTCCGACTTCAACGGTGACCACAGCGACGACATCGTGTGGGACAACGTCGGTGCGAACACGCAAACCGTGTGGTGGGGCGGCGCCTCGGGCTTCCACCAGGGCTCGCTCAACCTGTTCGGCCCGCCCGGCACCGTGCTGCACGGCGACTTCAACGGCGACGGCTTCGGCGACGCGTTCTTCTACCAGGCCGGCTCGGGCAAGGAGCACCTCTGGCTCGGCTCGGCCAACGGTCCGGCGAACGTGAGCGCGCCGAGCATCAACGGCACGTATACGCCGATCGCCGGCGACTTCAACGGTGACGGCAGCACCGACGTGTTCTTCTACGCACCAGGGAGTGGCGCCGACTCGATGTGGTACGGATCGACCACTGGTCTGCACGCCGGTCCGCACGACTCGGTGAACGGTGCCTACGTGCCGGTCGCCGGCGACTTCAACGGTGACGGCAAGACCGACGTGTTCTGGTACGCCGCCGGTCCGGCCGCCGACTCCGTGTGGTACGGCATCTAGAACCTTTTGCCCTCCCTTTGCATCAAGGGGACGAAGGGTGCAAAGCTTCCCCCGCGGGTGAGGGGCACACGACACGCCCGTGGGGGCGCCAGCCAGTTGGTGACGCCTAGCGGAGGCAGCTTGTCGCGGGCGATCCTGTGGTCGTCCCGGCGGAAATTCGAGGGGACGTGTTCTACATGCAGCCAGGGATTCGGCGCAGGCCTTTGGCTTGCCTCGTCGCGGCGGCGACATTGATCGGTGCAGGATTCGTCGCGGCGCCCGTGTCGGCAACCGCGAGCACGGCCAACGCGAGTTCGGCCAACACGAGTTCGAGTGGCCCGATCAGTTTGTCGGGCGCGGCAGCAGTGCCGGCGGGCGGCGTGGCGCGCATCCACGTCGACGTGCACGGCATCGCGTCGCTCGGCGCGTTGCAGGCGTCGTTGCGCTACGACCACACCGCGCTGGAGATCAGCCGCATCGTGTTGCCGCCGCACTTCGACAGCGGCGGCGCGACGCGTCTCGTGCAGACCAACGAGGCGGTCGACCGCACCACGTTCGGTGCGTGGTCGTGCCCGGCGGCTGAGTGCAGCGGTCGCATCGCAACGGCGCGAGCGTCGGCGAATGCGGCCTCGGCCTCGGCATCGCAGCGCGTCGCCGAGATCGACGTGGAGCCGCTCGCCGCGGGTCACGTCGAGTTGCGACTCGACGGTGGTCTGCTCGCCGACACCGCCGGCCACGTGCTCGCCCGCAATGCCACCGCGTCGTTCACGCTGCACGTCGACGGCGGCACCCACGCCTACCCGGCGCCGCGCGGAGCAGTGGCGGCGACTCCGCATGCCGCGCACGCGGCGACGGCCGCGGCACTCGACATCGACGGTGACCACACGGTGTCGCCGCGCGACCCGATGGCGTTGGAGCCGGCGTGGGACGTGGCGACCGAGGCATCCGACTCGTGTGCCACGCCGCCGCCGGGCACCGACGTGGACGGCGATGGTTGCCTCTCGGTCGCCGACATCCAGTCGGTGGCCGGCCACGTAAACGCGCCCGACGCATCGGCACGCACTGCCACATCGACGTCCCCCTATGGCGCATCTCCCTACGGCGTCGTTCCCAACGCGTCGACCTTCGTGGTCAACTCGACCGCCGACGCGCCCGACGCCAGCGCCAATGGCGTGTGCGCCACGGCCGGCGGCGACTGCACACTTCGCGCCGCGCTGCAAGAAGCGAACCGCGCCGGCACTGCTGCCACCGTCGACTTCAACATCCCGGGTGCGGGCATTCACACGATCCACTTCACATCGGCCCCGCCGGCGTTCACCAACCCTGCCGGGATCACGATCGACGGCTTCAGCCAGCCCGGTTCACGCGCAAACACCGATCCGCTCGTGGTGAACGCGGTGTACGGCATCGAGATCGAGGGCAACGGCCCGCACTCGTTCAACGGCTTCACGGTCACCAGCTCGAACAACGTGTTCAAGGGCTTCGTGATGCACGGGTTCGTGAAGGAGATGTTCTTCACCGGCACCACCGCGAACAACAACCAGGTGATCGGCGACATCATCGGCCTGCAGCCCGACGGCAGCTTCGACCCCGGCTACGGCTACGCGGTGGCGTCGAGCTGCATCGTGTTCCAGGCCGGCGCGAGCCACAACCAGTTCGGCGAGCCTGGTGTGGCGAACCGCAACGTGATCAGCGGTTGCAACCACATCGGCATCACGTCGTACAACTGGGGCACCAAGTTCGACAACGTGCAGAACGACATCATCGGCCTCGACCCCACCGGCACGCAGAACCGCAAGTCGCTCGGTCACGGTGTCGACGTCAACGAGGGTGTGCAGAACGAGCTCGTGGGCGGCACCGCCCCCGGCGACGGCAACGTGCTGTCGGGCAACCGTGACGAGGGCATCGAGATCTCGCACAACTCGCTCACCGAGAACAACTCGATCGTCGACAACTTCATCGGCACCGACGCCACCGGCAACGCGGCGCCCGACTACGCGCACAACGGCAAGTGGGGCATTCACCTCGAGGGCTATCCCGACTGCACGCTTACCGCCAACAAGCAGTGCCCTGAAGACGCGGGCACCAACTTCGTGAGCGGCAACGTGGTGGCCGGCTCGGGTCATGGCGGCATCGTGGTGGACAAGGGCGTGCACGACTCGATCATCCAGGACAACCTCGTGGGCATCCTGCCGAACGGTCAGCCGGCAGGGAACACGCTCTACGGCATCCACCTCGAGGCCGGCAGCGTGCGCAACACGGTCGGCCCCGGCAACATCGTCGCCTACAACGACAGTGGCGTATCGCTGCGGCCCGACGCGCTGTCGCCGCCCGACCCGGTGCCCACGAAGACGAACGCCAACAAGATCACGCAGAACTCGATCTTCTCGAACTCGGTGAACGGCCTCGAGTCGCTGGGGATCGACCTGACCCCGCAGGGCAAGGTGAACACGGCGCAGGACTGCGATCCGAACGTGAACGACTGCATGATCGCGCCCACGCTCACCAACCCCACGCCGAGCTCGGTCGACGCAGTCACGTGCGCGGGTTGCACGGTAGAGGTGTTCCTCTCCGACCAGCCGCAGGGTTCGGTCGGTTCGGGCAAGACCTATCTCGGCAACGCGATCGCCGACGGCACAGGAGTTGCGCACCTCGCACTTCCTGCCGGCACGGCGGGGCAGATCATCACGGCCGATTCCACGAACGCGAACAACAGCACGTCGGAGTTCAGCCGCAACATCAAGGTGCCGAGCTCAGGCGGTGTCACGAACCAGTTCCCGACCGCGTCGTTCACATGGTCGTGCAACCTGCAGGACTGCGCGATGAACGGGGCCGGCTCGAACGATCCCGACGGTTCGATCGCCGCGTACAACTGGAACTTCGGCGACGGTGCGACCGCACAGGGCGTGACCGTGAGCCATCACTTCGCGACGGCATCGGTATTCACGGTGTCGCTCGTGGTCACCGACAATCTCGGCGGCACGGGTGCGGTGTCGGTCCCGGTTGACGCGAGCAAGGTCGGCACGCAGGGCAACTCCGTGTTCGCGATCGGCAACCAGCATCCGGTGAACGGCACCTACACGCCGATCCCCGGCGACTTCAACGGCGACGGCAAAGCCGACATCCTCTGGTACGGCAAGGGCACCAATGGCGATGTGCTCTGGTACGCGACGAGCCACGGGTTCGTGAACGGTCCGTCGATCACGATCAACGGTGTGTACGTGCCGCTCGCCGGCGACTTCAACGGCGACGGCAAGACCGACATCTTCTGGTACTCGCCGGGCAATGGTGGCGAGAGCGTGTGGTACGGCGCCACGTCGGGCTTCACGGGCGGCGGGCACTTCACGGTGAACGGCTCGTACAAGCCGGCGGTCGGTGACTTCAACGGTGACGGCAAGGCCGACATCGTGTGGAACACGCGGGTCACGCCCACCCAAGCGATCTGGTACGGCACCACCAACGGCTTCGCACAGCACACCGCGAACGTTGCCGGCGCCCACGGCACAGCACTCGTCGGAGACTTCAACGGCGACGGCTCCGACGACGTGCTGTGGTACCAGCCCGGCACGGCGCGCGACGCGTTGTGGCTCGGCACACCGTTCGGGCTCGCGGTGGCGTCGACGCATCCGAAGATCAACGGCAGCTACGTGCCAGTGACCGGCGACTTCAACGGCGACGGCAAAGCCGACGTGCTGTGGTACGCCCCGGGCGGCGCGGCCGACACGGTGTGGTATGGCAGCACGAACGGCATCGCGGCCGGACCGCACGTGGCGATCAACGGTGTGTACCTGCCGATCGCCGGTGACTACAACGGCGACGGCAAGACCGACGTGTTCTGGTACGCGGCCGGCCCGGCTGCCGACAGCATCTGGCTCGGTCTCTAGCCGACGTTCGCAGTTACTTCAGCGCGACGCGAGGGCGTGCACCGCGGCTGCGGCGGCTTCCGCTGCGGCTTCGGTGGCACGCTCCGCGTCCTGGCCGAACTGCATGAGTGCCTCGACGCGTTCGGGGTGCTCGGCCATGTAGCTCGCCGTGAGCTCGGGATCCATCGTGCCGTCCGAGCGGATCAGCGCGAGGAGCGCCTCGTCGAGGAAGCCGCTCCCCGCGTAGTCGCTGATCGCGCGGAACACGCTCCACGGCCGGCCCGCGTCTTCGCACACCGCGGCGATCGCCGCGGTTTCCATGTCGACCGCGATCACACCCTTGGCGAACATCCCGTCGAGCACACCGACATCGGTGATCAAGTCGTCGCCACAACTGAGCGTGCCCGACGATCGCGCGTCGCCGATCAGCGTCGGGCGATGCTCGCGGCCCGTCGCGCGCTCCACGACGCGCTCGGGCACGATCAGCTCGCCCATGCCGAGCCCGCGGTCGACCGAGCCGGCGATGCCCACCACGAACACCGTCTCGACGCCATGCTCGAGGATCGCCGTGGCCGCGTGCGCCGCGTTGGCCATACCGATCTCGGTGAGCATCGCGGTGATCGTGACCGGTCCGGCGTTGCCGCTGTAGATGCGGCCGGCGTTCCGGTCGGCAGGGCCTTGGTCGGTGAGCGCGAGGCGCCGCACGACCGGGTCGAGCTCGGCGCGCATTGGCGCCAGGATGCCCACGTGGCGCACCGGCGCAAGCGGATCAGATGCAGTCATGGGCGCAGAGTGTTGCAGCTCGTGGTCGCGCCCGGTTCCGTGCACCGCGCTACTTGAAGCGGATCGGGATCGTCTGGCCGTGCGCGCCCGCGCCGTCGCCTTCCGACGCGTCGAACACTTCGAGCGTTCCCGACGCGGTCGACGGCTTGGCGAACGAGATCTCGGCGCTGAACGTGCCCCACACCCCGTTCCCGGAGGTGGCCTGGGTGGAGGTGTCGGCCAGCACGTGGCCGTTGGCGTCGCGCAGGCGCAGGCTCACCTGAGCCTCGAATGTGTCGCCCATGCCCCGCACCGTCATGGGACTGGTCACGATGTCGCCGGGTGCGGGAGCGTCGGTGAGCACGGTGTCGAGCGCGGCGGTGAGATCGAGGCGCGAGAGCGGCGGGTCGACCTGGAAGTTGGTCGGGCCGATCGTGCGCGCCGCGGTGCCGTCGATGGCGAACGCCACACGCGAGATGCCGGCGAACTGTGTGGCCGTGTACACCACCTGCGCCACCCGATCGCGCAACACCGACGCCAGCGGCGCGCCGCTCGTGAAGGGGGCGCTCAGGTCGACCGTTGCCGTATCGCCTGAGATCTGCACGCTGCGCACGGTGGTGCCGGCCGGGATCGTGGTGGTGTCGCCGAGCGCCCGATCGGCCGCCGTGGGGCCGGCCAGCAGCGCCTGGATCGCATGGTCGGCGTCGGCCACCTGCACGTTGCTGCTCACGATGGTGAGTCCGGCGCCGTGCACGAGATACACGAGCACCTCGTGGGCACCCGCGCCGGCCGTCGTGGTGGGAGCCGAGCCCGCCTGGGGCTGCGTGCGAGGAGCCGTGGATGCGGTCGCCGTGGTGGGCGGGTGACCGCCGCGGGCCTTGGGCGCCGAGCCGGCTCCGCTGCTGCACGCGGTGGCCAAGGCCGCGGCCGTCACCACGGCGATCAGTGGCGCGAGGCGTGACCCGAGACGTGGTTGGACGATCGCGTGAGCGTATCGACGGCAGCGCGCGTCACACGGGAACACTCAGCGCGGCGCGGCGGTTGCTGGTGGCAACTTTCGGGTAAACGAGGGGCAAATGCTTGGGCCGAATGGCCCCCGGGCCGATGGGTACAGGGCACCCTCGTATCGCGGCAGTCGCACGGAACGGGCATCGGGTGCCGGAGAGGTTTATTGGGATGGTGCAGACGATCGGACCGAACGGACGTGAAGGTGAGTGGCGTGGGGACGCGTCTCGTCTGCAAGGCGCCGACCTTCCGGATCTCGACGGCGTGCTCTACCGGCTCGGCCGGCTGCAGCGCGTGCTCGTCGACGTGAAAGCCCAGGTGCACGATCTGCGTACGTATGCGTCCACAGCCCACGCCGACGACGCCGCGCCGACCGACGCAGTGGGTGGCGACCTTCGTCGCCGCATGGATCGGGTCGAGGACGCGCTCGGCTCGATGCGCGACGACTTCGATCTCGTGCGCGACGCAGTGGACGCGCTCGTCGAACGGAACGACGACGCCGGTGCCCAGGTGATCGCGCTGCGCGGGCACACCCTCCCAGCCGGCGCCTGAAGGCACGGGCGCACGAGCGCCCTCCAGTAGCGTCGTGGGGTGCGCGACGGCGCGACGGGTGCGGGGAAGCAGGTCGCGACGGCTTCGAGTGACACGGCGACGCCTTCGGTCGGCCCGCCTCGAGGCGTTGCGCCGGCATTGACCGCGCGTGCGGCCGCGGCGATGGATGCCGGCGCGGTACTCGATGCGCTCGGCAGCGACGGGCACGGTCTGTTGGGGCCGGAAGCGGCCGATCGGCTCGCGCGAGTCGGCCCGAACGCGTTGCGTTCGAGTGAGGTGCGGCCGCTCGCGGTGCTCGGCCAGCAGCTCCGCAGCGCCCTGCTCGCGCTGCTCTTCGTGACCGCGGTGCTGTCGTTCCTCGTGGGTGAACGCGCCGATTCGCTCATCATCGCGGCGATCCTCGCCGCGAGTGTGGGCCTCGGGTTCGCCAACGAATACCGCGCCGCGCTCGCGTCGCAGGCACTGCATTCGCAGATCCGCCACCGAGCGACGGTGCGCCGCGACGGCGCCGCGTGCACGCTCGACGTGACCGAGCTCGTGCCCGGCGACGTGGTCGAGCTCGCAGTGGGCGCGGTGGTGCCCGCCGACCTTCGCCTGTTGGAGGCGGTGGCGCTGGAGTGCGACGAGTCGGTGCTCACGGGAGAGTCGCTGCCGGCCGCCAAGCAAACCGCGGCCGTGGCGGCAGGCACCGCGTTCGCCGAGTGCACGTCATGCCTGTTCATGGGCACGATCGTGCACAGCGGCTCCGCGGTCGCGGTGGTGGTGGCTACCGGTGGCCGCACCGAGTTCGGTCGCATCGCCCTCGGTCTCGGCGACCGCGAGCCGGAGACGCAGTTCCAGGCCGGCCTGCGCGACTTCTCGGCGTTGCTCGCCAAAGTAGCGGCTGCGCTCACCGCGGCGATCTTCGTGGTGAATCTGGTGCTGCACCGCCCGTTGCTCGACGCGCTCCTGTTCTCGCTGGCGATCGCGGTGGGGATCACGCCGCAACTCCTCCCGGCGATCGTGTCGACGAGCCTCGCCATCGGGTCACGCCGGCTCGCGGCCCGCAAGGTGCTGGTGAAACGGCTGGTGTGCATCGAAGACCTCGGCGACGTCGACGTGCTGTTCACCGACAAGACCGGCACCCTCACCGAGGGTCGGATCAGTTTCACCGGCGCGATCGACGAGCACGGCCGCGACGCGCCCGATGTGTTCGAGCTCGGGCTCATCTGTAACGAGGCCTCGGTCGAAGGCGACGCGGCGGTCAGCGGCAACCCGCTCGACCTCGCGCTCTGGGAGGCGCCGAGGCCGGCAGGGGCCGACGCCTTCGCGGCGTGCGACCGGTTCGCCACGCTCCCGTTCGATCACGACGGCCGCTTGTCGACGGTGCTGGTGCAGCGCGGCGAGCAACGCTTGATCGTGTGCAAGGGCGCGCCCGAGTCGGTGCTGGCGCGCTGCCGTGCGGTGTCCGACTCGGCCCACGCGACGCTCGACGCGGCGTTTCGCGACGGCACGCGCGTCGTTGCAGTGGCCACGCGCCTCGCGCCGCCGACGCTCGACACGCTCACACCTGACGACGAGCGTGATCTCGAGCTCGCAGGATTTCTCTGCTTCCTCGACGCACCCAAGGCATCGGCTCGCGGTTCGCTGGAGCGGCTGCGGGGGCTCGGCATCACGGTGAAGATCGTCACCGGCGACAACGGCCTCGTGGCCGAAAAGGTGTGCCACGAGCTCGGTGTGACCGTCGACGGCACGCTCAACGGCCCCGACATCGACGCGCTCAGCGACGCCGAGCTGCTCGCCGTGTGCACGCACACCACCGTGTTCGCGCGCGTCACGCCCGACCAGAAGTCGCGCATCATCACCGTGCACCGCACGGCTGGTCGCGACGTTGCGTTCCTCGGTGACGGCGTGAACGACGCGGTCGCGCTCCACCACGCCGACGTCGGCATCTCGGTGGAGGGCGCCACCGATGTGGCGCGCGACGCGGCCGACATCGTGCTGCTCGAGAACGATCTCGGCGTGCTCGCCGACGGTGTCGTGGAAGGCCGCCGCATCTTCACGAACACCATCAAGTACGTGCTGATGGGCACGTCGTCGAACTTCGGCAACATGTTCAGTGCGGCCGCGGCGTCGGCGTTCTTGAAGTTCCTGCCGATGTTGCCGTCGCAGATCCTGCTCAACAACCTGCTCTACGACACGAGCCAGCTCGCGATCCCGAGCGACCACGTCGATCCCGAGGAGCTGGCGCGGCCGTCGCACTGGGACGTGGCCTTCATCCGCCAGTTCATGATGTTCTTCGGGCCGATCAGCTCACTGTTCGACTTCGCCACGTTCGGCGTGCTGATCGGCGTGTTCCACGCGCATGCACACCTGTTCCGCTCGGGCTGGTTCATCGAGTCGCTCGCCACACAGACGCTCGTGATCTTCGTGATCCGCACCAAGAGGCGAGCGTGGCGGAGCCGGCCGAGCGGGGCGCTCATCGCCGCCGCAGTGGCGGTCGTGGCTGTGGGCGCTGTACTCCCGGTGTCGCCGCTGCACCACGCGTTCGGCTTCGCAACGCCCAGTCTCAAGCTTTATCTCGTCATCGCCGGCATGGTGGTCGTCTACCTTGCTCTGGTAGAGGCCATGAAGCACCGTTTCTTCGCACGACACCAGAGTGACAACCGCGTGCGTCGCCGCACGCGCACTCAGCGCGTCCATCGGCTGGCGTCGCGCTGGAGTCACCGTGGCGCGCTCGTTCCGTCCGCGAGGGCCGCAACTGTGCCAGGACCGGTCGCTCCGAGCTCATGAGCCACGAGTGCGCGACGCATGAGCCGGTCGCCGTAGATCGCTCGCTGCGCCCGGCGCATGTGCGCTTCGTGTCGGTGCTCGTGGTGCAGGCGGGGCTTGCGATTGCGGCGATCGCGACGGGCTCGGTGTCGTTTGGCGGCGTGCTGCCCTGGCGGCTCACCGAGTGGACGATCGCCGCACTCGTGGCGAGCGTGTTCGTGGTGCGTTTCTCGCGCGTCGAGACGGGTCCCGTGTTCGCGGTGGCCGACGATCTGCTGCCGTTGCTCACGGTGCTGGCGATCACGCTCGCGCTCGCCACCGTCGCCGAACACCAGGCGGTGCTCGCGATCGAGACCGTCGGGCTCGGTCTCTTTGGCATCGCGGTGATCGCGCCGCGCCTGCGGCGGCAATCGCTGCCCGAGTGGGTGCCCGACGCGCCCCGCCTCACGATCGCGGTGGCCAACGTGTTCGTGGGCAACCCCACGCCGCAGCGCACCGCGGCCGAGCTCGTGCACAGTGGCGTCGAGGTCATCGTGGTGAACGAGCTCACCGACCGCTTCCTCGAATGCATCGACGAGCTCGGCGGCGACGTGTGGTTCCCACACCGCATCATCGACCGCGAAGGTCACCCCGAATACACCACTGCGGTGTTCTCTCGACATGAGTTCGGCGAAGGTTCCGGCTTGGTCATCGCACCTGCGTCGCTGCGCGTGATCCGGGCCTACATCGACGTCGACGGCACGCCGCTCACGTTGCTGGCCACGCACCTCGAAGCGAACCTCGAACGCGGCGGTCACCCGCGTTGGCGTGCCCAGGTGGCGTCGCTCGCTGCCCTCGCTGCGCAGGCTCCGAGCCGCACGATCATTGCCGGCGACTTCAACTCGTCGACCGATCGCCCCCCGGTCGACGACTTGCTCGAACGGGGCTACACCGACGCCCACATCTCACTCGGCCTCGGCCTCGATTCGTCGCTCAAGCTCGCGCCGCGGGGCCCGCTCGCGGCAGTGGGAGCCGTCGCTCGCGTGGACCACCTGCTGATGGGCGGCGACGTACGCGCGGTGGAGATCACGCGCCTGCGCGCACCGGGTAGCGACCACCTGCCGTTCGCGGCCACTCTCGCCGTGCGGCGCGCCGCGCCCGACGGCTCGGCCGATCAGCCCGGCACGTGGAACACGTCGGCGCCACCGCGGTAACGCCACACCACAAGCTGCTCACCCTTGGCAATCGGTGTGGCGAACACGATGTCGCGCTGGCACACGTTGAACACCACCTTGTTGCCACCGCCGAAATAGGGCTCGAACCGGAAGCCGCACTCCTGCGCCCCCGGGTCGGGTCCGCCGTTGTGCTCGAGCAGCAGCCGGGCCGAGAGGTCGGCCGACTTGATGTAGTACGCCACGTGTTCGCCGCGCAGGAACGCGTGGGCATGACCGTGCTGCACGGCATCGAGGAACTCGTTGGAGTTGGCGATGCCTTCGAGTTGCACCACCGGCCGATCGAGGAAGTAGCCGACCACGCCTGCACGGTCGCCCATCGCCACCACCGCGTTCTTCGGCAGCACGTGGTTCAACGCCATCGCCGCGGCGGCGTTCTGCGTGAGGAAGTTCTCGCTGCCGTTGGCATCGAGTTGCAGCGCGCTGCCGATCACCGCACCTGCGATCACCGTCGCGCCGGTCGCGATGAGCAGCACGCGTCGCGACAGCGAGGGGATGCGCAGGTCGGGAGCGAGCGCGGCGATCACCACACCGGGTCCGAGCAACAGCACGAGGAACGCTTCGTAGTAGTACCAGGGGTAGAGCGCCCAACTCGACTGCCGGTCGAACACGAGCGTCGATAGCGCGCCGGCGAGCCACAGTGCTGCGACCACTTCGGCGAGGCGGATCAGCGGCGCGCGTCGCGCATGATCGCCGCGTGCGAGGCGCGTGGCAACGAGGGCGGCGAGCGCCACGAGGCCCGACGCCGTGCCCACGCCCACGATGATGGGCATCGACGCCGGATCGTTGAAGTACTGGTGCAGCGGGAAGTTGTTGGCGGTGGGCGGCGTCATCGTCTTGGCGCGCGTCGCCGTGGTGAGCGCGGCACCGAACCAGATGCGATTCACCACCATGTCGGCCACGAACACTGCGCCGCCGGGCACGCCCACCCGCACCAGCGCGAGCACGCGCCGCAGCCCCCGCTGTTCCGTGGCGCGCACGGCCGCGAGCAGCGCGAGGAACCCGACCACGTAGACCGCGTCGAGGCGTGCGAGCACCGCGATCGCGAGCCACCCGCCGGCGATCCACTCGTCGCGCGCCGCCGTGTGCGCCGCCCGCACCAGCGGCACGATCGCCGCGAGCAACAGCGGCAGCACGAGCCCGGTCTCCACTCCCGCGAACGGCAGGCTGCGGGGCGACAGCGCCGCGTAGATCGCAATCGGTAGGCAACCGATCCACATCGCCACCGACGCTCCGGCGGCCCGCCCGATCCGCCCGACCTGCCAGAGCGTCGCGATCCACAGCGCGCCGCACAGCGCTTTCACCACGGTGAGCGCGGCGTTGCGCGAGTGCACGATCGCGAACACCGGGATCAGCACGATCAGCCACAGCGGGTGGTAACCGTTCGTGTGCGAGATCCCGTCGAACGTAGAGCCGTCACCGGCCACCACGTGCTGCGCGATCTTGAAGTAGTAGTACGCGTCGTCCACGAACATCGACGGCGCGCCGACCCGGTTCGAGGTGGCGATGCGCAGCGTCTGCAGCACTGCGATACCGGCGCCGAGCACCACGAACCATGCGATTGGCCGGCCCGGCACGCGAGTGCGCGCGCCGTCGGCTGGTACTGCCGCCTCTGTGGTCGACGTCCCGGCCGCGGTCACGCATGATCATTACATCCGGCCCCGGCGACGACTGGGCACGGCGTGTCTGTGTCGCTCAGGTCGCCGGTTGCAAGCTCTCGGCCACGTGGCGCTCGGCGTGGTGCTCGCTGAGGTCGCGTTCGATCTTGCCGAGCGTCCCGTGCCACGTGCAGTACGTGACCTGTTCGTGGACAGGCCCGCCTCGAACGCCACGTGCTCCACCGAGAGCATCGACTTTTCGATGTCGAGCACGATGCTCGCCAGGCTGAGCGTCACGTCGAGTGCGAGCTCGAGGTCGACGACGTGCGTGCCGTCGAGCTTCACGTCGACGCGGTGGGGGGCTCGATACCGTCTTCTCGGCCATGGCGAGCGGCCCGATGCCCACGAGCTCTCGATCGCCGTGATCAGCTCGTCGACGTCGCCCAGCCGCGGCTCCACTTCGGTGTCGGCGCCCACATCGTGCGAATACTCCTCGAGCCGGCGCGCGATGGCGGCGCGCATCGGGAAGCTGAGCTCGCTGTGGTGCTCACGCAGCGCGTGCACGAACCGCAGGCGACGTACCGGCGGGCGCGTCTCCGGGTGAAGGCGGAGGTTCCGACGCGGAAGGCAGCGCGTCGAACGTGACGGCCTTGGTCGGATCACACGTGTCGGTGGTCGCGAGCGTGGTATTGATCGGGCCGTCGACGAAGATCATCGGCCTGATGATCGCGACGTCGCCAAGTCGCTGATGCCACACCTGCGGTGATGGTCGACGCGTGTGTGCCGAAGCTCATCGTCGGATAGGTCACGGTCGGGCCGGTGATGCTCTGCAACGCGGGGCCACCGACGGGGAGCGACCGATTGGCCGCGCTCGCATTGCTCGCGAGCGCGAACCAGAGCGACACGAGTGTGATCGCAGCGAGAGCGCAGCACCGCCGCCGCCACGCTCTGGTGGCCTGCGCCCGTGCTGGTAAGGCACGTTTCATCCCGACACCCACCTCGTCGAGCCGCGACGACAGTACGGCGACCACCGACAACCCGCCAACCAGTCATTTGCAACACTCGGGAGTGATTCGCCGGCTCAACTATGCGAGTTGGCCGTTACAGGTGCGCGTTTCCGGGGCAGGTCGCGGCGCGAGGTGCCGCTCGTTATTCGTCGGGTGGTGGTCGGCCGGTGGGTGGGTTGAGTGTGCGTTTGCCGTTGGGGAGTTGTGGGCCGTCGGTCCAGTGTTTGTAGGTTTTGAGGTCGTGGTGGTGGCCGCATTTGAGGGCGACGTCGTCGACGCTGGTCCGCCCGTTGAGCGCCCAGCCGGCGCCGAGGTGGTCGACTTCGAGGTTGCGGGTGTTGCCGCAGCCG
>DASXZO010000068.1:0-2640 GCA_036501845.1 Acidimicrobiia bacterium
ACACGACGCATACGCGAATGGGACGGAAGGGGTTAGAAGAGCTCGATGTCGCCCAAGGTCAAGAGCCAGTCGTCGGGGGGCGGCATCGCTTCGTCGGTGGCGACGGCCCGCCAGGTGAGGGTGGGGCCGGCCCGCGGGATCGGTGCGAAATACGGGCCGGGACGCTCGCCGATCGCGATTGCGTAGTCGGCCTCCGAGCGGGCGGCGCGCATCGCCTGGCGCACCACCGATCGGGCCCGTCCTGAGTCGGGCGCCAGCACCAGCCCCACGGCGAGCTCGCGCGCACCGCCACGGCAGCGCACCCGCACGATCGCGATGCCGTCACGCGGGCCGCTCGCCGCCACCACCGCGCGGTAGCGCAACAGGTCGCCGCCGTAGCGCCAGCGCAACATGGCCAGCGACAGCGCGGTGCGCAGCCGAGTGGTCGGGAGCCGCGCCGCGAGCAGCGCGCCGACCGTCACGTCGTCGGCCAGCACCTCCGACGCCGGCGCGCCCACCGTGCTCTCGCTCGAGAAATGCTGGGCCGGAACCCGGGCCTTCGCCATGCGCACCGCGCCCCGCAACGACAGCGGCCGGCTCGGCACCGGAAGTCGTCCCACCACCGACCAACCCATCTTGAGATAACCCGGGCGGCTCTGGTCGTTCGGCGTGTTGAACACGAAATCGACGCCTTCGCTGCGCAGCGCGTCGAGCGCGCCGAGCGTGAGCTTCGTGAACAGCCGCATCCCCTGGTAGTCGGGATGCGTCGCCGTGTCGACGGCGCGCACCGCGTGCAGCGTGCGCGACCCACGTTCGAAACTCCAGCGCATGAGGTAGCGCACCGCGGCGATGCGGTCACCGTCGACGGCCACCCACGCAGGCGAGGGGCCGAACGCGTTCTCGAGGTGCTTCCAGCGGAACAACGCCTCGAAGCGCTCGTCGTCGCTTCGCCCCATCGCGTCGCGCAGCAGCGCGAGCACCGCGGGCAGGTCGGCGTCGGTGGCCTTGCGAATCTCGAGCTCGCCGGTCATCGCGCCCTCGCCACCGTGCGGTAGATCTCCTCGATGCGCCGTTGCGCACGAGGCGCGTCGAACTCGTCGGCCCGCGCGCTCGCCGCCGCCGCGAGCTTGGTGCGCAACGATTCGTCGTGGGCGACGTCGAGGATCGCGTCGGCAAGCGCGCTCGGATCGCCGGGGGGAACCAAACGGGCGTCGACACCGTCGGTGAACGTCTCGGCCACGCCGCCCACTGCTGTCGCCACGATCGGCAGGCCGAGCGCGAGCGCTTCCATCACCGCCACCGGCAGACCTTCCCATTGCGACGCGAGCGCGAACAGATCGCAGGCAGCCATGAGTCGCGTCGCGTCGGGCCGGTGGCCCGTGAGCGTGACCACTGCACTGAGATCGAGGTCGCGGCGCAGCGCTTCCACCTGCGATTGCAACGGTCCCTGGCCCACCGACAGAAAGTGCACCGTCGGGTCGGCGTCGGCCACGATGCGCGCCGCGCGCAGCAGGTTCGGCCAATCCTTCTTGGGGTGGTAGTTCGCCACCGTGCCGACAAGCACAGTGGTGTCGGCCACACCGAGTTCGGCGCGCACCGCGGCGCGCTCCGAACGCAGGGCGCGCAACGACAACACGTCCACACCATGCACGAGCGTCTCGCAACGGGCGCGAGCCGCGCCCGACATCGAGCTGCGCGTCTCTTCCGACACCGCGATCGTGGCGTCGTCGAAGCGCGCCGTCCACGCGTTGAGCTGGCGCGTGGGTGGCTTGAAGTTGGACCACGCGTTGTGCTCGGTCGACACCAGCGCGGGGCGCGCGCGCCTCGGCAGCGTGAGGATCGCAAGCCGCGTCCATGCCGCGACATACGGCGAGTGCACGTGCACGATGTCGACGGGCCGGTCGCGGAGCCGGCGCCGCAACGCGGCCACCCACCGCAGGTTGCGTTCGTTGCGCACGGAGTAACACTCCACATCCACGCCGAGCTCCTCGAGCGGGCCTACCAGCGCGTCCTTCCACGGCAACAGGTACGCGGCCTCCACCGCGAACTGCTCGCGGTCGCGCGAGCGTGCCGCGGCCACCAGCAGGTGCTCGGCACCGCCTGGTCCGAGCCCCTTGATCAACCACAAGACGCGAAGCGGACGGTCCATGAGGGCCCCTCTATAACATCTCGGCCCGCATGCCGGAGCCCAAGGTGGTCATCGCCGGAACCGGCCGTGCCGGCACCACCCTGCTCGTGCAGGTGCTCGGCGACCTCGGGTTCGACACCGGCATTCGCCCAGGCGTGCACATCGACCTCGAATCGCGGGCCGGGCTCGAAGGCAACATCCGTGCGGCCAACGCGCCACGCGTGGTGAAGGCACCCGGGCTCTCGATCGAGCTCGACGGCCTCATCGCGTCGGGCGCGGTGGCAATCGAGCACGTGATCATCCCGGTGCGCGATCTCGACGTGGCCGCGGCGAGCCGGGTGCGAGCCGCCGGCTACGGCCGCGATCCGCGTGCTCGGGGCGGCATGATCGGACGGTCGAAGCGCGCCGGCGCCGAACGGGCCGCGATCGCCGAATGGCTCGCCCAGCTGATCGTGACGGTCACGAAGTACGACCTGCCGCACACGCTGCTCGCCTTCCCGCGCTTCGCCGAGGACCCCGACTACTGCTTCGCC
>DASXZO010000069.1:0-10035 GCA_036501845.1 Acidimicrobiia bacterium
CAAGAGCTGGTGCCCAGCGTCGGTGAGGATCGACTCGGGGTGGAACTGCACGCCTTCGATCGGCAGATCGCGGTGGCGCAGGCCCATCACGAGGCCATCCTCGGACTCGGCGGTGACCTCGATGGGATCGCGCACCGTGTCACGAGCAACCACGAGCGAGTGGTAGCGGGTGGCGGTGAACGGGCTCGCCAGATCGCGGAACACGCCGGTGCCGCCGTGCGCGATCTGCGAGGTCTTGCCGTGCATCACCGCAGGGGCGCGCACCACCTCGGCGCCGTAGATCTCGCCGATGCACTGGTGGCCGAGGCACACGCCGAGCACCGGCACGCCGGCTTCGCCGAACGCGCGGATCGCGTCCATCGACACGCCGGCGTCCTCGGGCCGGCCCGGGCCGGGCGACACGAGCACGGCGTCGGGGGCGCAGGCGCGCAAACCGTCGACGTCGAGCGCATCGTTGCGGTGCACCAGAGGCTCGGCACCCAGCTCACCGAGGTACTGCACGAGGTTGTAGACGAAGCTGTCGTAGTTGTCGATGACCAGGACACGGGTCATATCGTCTTCCTGCCTCTTGTTCGCTGCGCTCACGGGCCGGCGGGCCTTCCCTCGCTCGTCGCTTCGTGTCGAGTCATCCGGTTCGCTCACGCTCGGCTGGACGGTAGCGGCCGGCCCGACGTTCACGGCCACTACATTCACTGCGCGATGGCGACGAAGACCGCGGCCAAGAGCGGGCGCTACACCGCGCCGAAGCCCAAGACCGAGCACCACAGCCCGTTCTGGGTCCCGGTGCTGATGAGCACCATGTTCCTCACCGGCCTTGCGGTGATCGTGCTCAACTACCTGAGCCTGCTCCCCGGCACCCAGCCCGAGAACCGCTACCTCTTCCTCGGTCTGTTCTGGGTGGTGTTCGGCTTCATCCTTGCCGCTAACTACAAGTGACCGTCTCGCCGCACATGTAGCAGTCCACCTGCACAAACACAGGCGTGTAATTCCCCACAGATTTGTCCACAGCCTGTGGAAGCGGGCCTCGGACCGTTGCGCGGCAAGCCACACGCAAGGGGCGCCCGGTTGACTGAGCGCGGGGTCGGGCTGGGACCACGAGCCCTCGTGGGTTCACCCCCACCACCGGCCCGGCCCCATACGGGGTCGGTGGACTGGGGTCGCGCGTGACCTCAGTTCACCGGCGTGATGAGAGCCATGCGTTCGGCGCAGTGGCGCGGCGGCATGGGGAGCTCGCCGTTGGGTGCCGCGTACATCACGACCTCGGCCCCGCACACGATGCAGCGGTAGCGCAGGTCGACATCGGCGAGCGGTGCGATGTCTTCTTCGCCATGCGGAGCGATGCCCTGGGCGAAGCCGCGCACGAACCCCGCACCGATCAGGTACAGCACGACGACGACCGCAAGCGCGATCACGATCTTGACGAGCAGGTCCATTGGCAAATCCAGCGGTGGTGGCCGGCGCTCGGCTGAGCAGCGAGCCCTCCGGACCGGCCCGGCGTGGTGACCGCGTCAGCCGAGGCGCTCGATGATGGTGGCGTTCGCCATGCCACCACCCTCACACATCGTCTGCAAGCCGTAACGACCGCCGGTGCGCTCGAGCTCGTTGAGCAGCGTGGCCATGAGCCGGGCGCCCGAGCAACCGAGCGGGTGACCGAGCGCGATGGCGCCGCCGTTCACGTTGACCTTGGTCATGTCGGGGTGGTGCTCCATCTCCCACGCCAGCACCACCGGAGCGAAGGCCTCGTTGATCTCGATGAGATCGAAATCGTCGATCTTCATGCCCGACCGCTCCAGCGCCTTGGTCGTTGCCGGGATCGGCGCGGTGAGCATCAGCACCGGGTCGGCGCCGGCGAGTGCGAAGGTGTGGAACCGCGCCCGCGCCTTCAGGCCGAGGCGGGCGGCGGTCTGCTCCTCCATGATCAGCATCGCCGCGGCACCGTCGGTGATCTGCGACGAGTTGCCGGCGGTGATCACACCGTCGGGCTTGAAGGCGGGCTTGAGCTTGGCCAGCGTCTCCATCGAGCTGTCCGGACGGATGCCTTCGTCGGCCGCGAATTGGGTGGTGCCGCCATCGTGGGTGACCTCGATCGGCACGATTTCACGCTCGAAGCGACCTTCCTCACGCGCTCGCGCCGCGCGCTGGTGCGACTGCACCGCGAGGGCGTCGTTCTGTTCGCGGCTGATCCCCCACTTCTCCGAGATCATCTCGGCCGAGATGCCCTGGGGAACGAGGTTCGGGTAGCGCTGCGTGAGCTGCTCGCTGAACGGGATGCCGTACTCGCCCTTGGCGAAGCTCGCACCCATCGGCACGCGGGTCATGTTCTCGACGCCCGCGGCGACGACCACGTCGTACGCGCCCGCAATCACGCCCTGCGCGGCGAAGTGCGCGGCCTGCTGCGAACTGCCGCACTGGCGGTCGACCGTGGTGCCCGGCGTGGAGTCGGGCAGGCCCGCGGCGAGCGCGGCATTGCGGGCGATGTTCACGCCCTGCTCGCCCACCTGCATGACGCAACCCATGATCACGTCCTCGATCAGGGCGGGGTCGACATCGTTGCGCTCGAGCAAGGCGCGCAGCACGTGCGCGCCGAGGTCGACGGGATGCTCGCCGGCGAGGGAGCCGTTGCGGCGTCCGAGGGGCGTGCGGACGGCGTCGATGATGACGGCACTGGGCATGGCGAGCTCCTTGTCGGAAGATCCGCCGTCGGGCATCGGCCCGATCGGCGGGACGCGTCCAACAATAGACCGATCGGTCAAGACAACCCCAGGGCGCCCGCAGATCATCCCGCCTGCTGTACTGCTTCGTCGTGCGGCAGTTGATGGTGTTGCGCCATGGGCAGACGGCGTGGAATCTCGAGGGCCGCTGGCAGGGGTGGCTCGACATCCCGCTCGACGACGTGGGTCGTGCTCAGGCCCGGGCGCGCGCCGCGCAGCTCGCCGCGGCGGGCACAACGTTCGCGGGCGTGGCGGCGTCGCCCCTCGGCCGGGCGCTCGAAACCGCGACCATCGTTGCCGAGCGCCTCGACCTCGGCGCGGTGCGCACCTACCCAGGTCTGCGCGAGCGCAACGGTGGCGACTGGCAGGGCCGCACCACGGCTGACATCGACGAGCGCTGGCCCGACGAGCTTCTGGCGCTGCGCCGCGGCGAGATCGACACCCCGCCCGGTGGGGAGAGCACGGCGGAGATGATGGACCGGCTCGACGGCGCGCTCGCCGACATCGACACAACGATGCCCGCCGGCCCGATCCTGGTCGTGACGCACGGCGGGATCGCGCGAGCGCTCGTCAACCGGACTCGCGCCGCGGAATCGCGCGCCATCTTCGCCAATGTTGGCGGCATGTGGATGGACTACGACCGCGGCCGGCTGCGCGCCGGCGAACCGCTGCCCGTGCTCGAGCACGACCCGGCAACACCCGAAGGTCCGCTGCCGACCGCGCCTGAGATCGTCGCGGCCGAGCACGCGTCGGGAAACTCCGAAACGCACGCGAATTGATGCAAGACTCGACCCGACCGCGTCGATAGAGCTGCCAATGCCTCGCACAATCCGATGGGATGGGCTCGGCTCTGCCCGCGCGCTCGTCGTCGCGCTCTCGCTCGCGCTCGCGTCGATCGGCACGATCGCCGCGTCCTCACAGGCACCGGCATCTGCGGCACGTGCGACGAACACGAATCCGTACATCGTCAACGGCGCGCAGATCTCGCTGAGCCAGGTGCCGTTCCAGGCCGCGATCCTCGACCGCCGCTACGGCGACGACAGCGATCCGGCCGCGCAGTTCGAGTGCGGCGGCGAGGTGCTCACCTCGCGGCTCGTGCTGACCGCCGGCCACTGCACCTACTACGACCTCGGCAACGGGCTGCAGGAAACCGCCGCGAACCTGCGCGTGCTGGTGAACACCGGCAACCTGTCGAGCGGCGGCACCGCGGTCGACGTCACCGCCATCCACCGCAACCCCGGCTACGACCCTACGAAGAGCGATAGCAACGACCTCGCGCTGCTCTCGCTGGCGTCACCGATTGCCACCACGCCTGTGGCCGTCGTGCCGCCGCAGAGCGACTACCGCTGGACGAGCGGCGCCACCGGCTTCGTGTCAGGATGGGGTTGCGACGTCGACAACTCGGAATGCGAAAACCAGTCCGACTACCCGAACCTGCTGCGCGGCACCTCGTTGACCGTGCACACGAACTCGTACTGCGAAGGGCGCTATTCGCAGTACAACATCGATTTCGACCCGGCGACGATGTTGTGCGCGGGTAACCCGAGCGCCTCGGCGGCCGCGCCCGGTCCATGCTTCGGCGACAGCGGCGGCCCGCTCACCGTGCCGGGTTACCGTGGGCAACGACTCTTGGTCGGGCTCGTGTCGTGGGGTGTGGTGTGCGGCGGCGAGTCGACCGCGTTCACGCGCGTCGCTACCTACCGGAGTTGGTTGCAATCGTTCGGTGTGCCGATCACCGCGCCGCCGCTCACGGTCGGGCCGTCGCGCCAACTTCTTGCCGGTGCGCGCCCCATCGCCGGCGATTTCAACGGCGACGGGAACACCGACATCCTCGCCTACCGTCCGGGCAGCGCGAGTGACGCGCTCTACCGCAACGTGAATGGCGGTACCGCGTCGGTGCCGGTGTCGTTGAGCGGCAACTATCACAGCGCGGTGTGCGACGTGAACAACGACGGGCGCGACGACGTGATCCTCGTGGCGCCTGGTACCGCGGCCGACTACGTGTTGTTCGGCGCGGCAGCGCCGGGCACCTTCACGTCGAAGCAGCTGTTCGCCATCAACTCGAACTACATCCCGATCGCGGGCGACTTCAACGGCGACGGCAAATGCGACCTGATCTTGTATCAACCGGGGTCGGGGCCCGACCACGAGTATCTCGGTGTGGGCAACGGCACGTTCACCGCGGGACCGTCGATCAATGTGAGCGGCAACTACATCCCGATCGTCGGTGACTTCAACGGCGACGGGCGCGCCGACATCCTCTGGTACGCACCCGGCACCGGCACCGACTACCTGCGGCTCGGCAAGACGAACGGCACCTTCGCCGACGGCGCGCCGGTCACGATCAACGGCAGCTACACGCCCGTGGCCGGTGACTTCAACGGCGACCACCGCACCGACATCCTCTGGTACGGCTCCGGGAACGCCACCGACTCGCTCTGGTACGCGAGCGGCTCGAGCTTCACCCAGGGGCCCGACGTGACGGTGGGCGGCGACTACACGGCCGTCACCGGCGACTTCAACGGCGCCGGCAAGGACGACATCGCCTGGATGAGCGCGTCCGGCCTCACGAGCCTCTGGTTCGGCAAGTAACACCGGCGCGAGGCCGGCCCGCGACCGGCCGGGCGTAGCTTTATGCGCATGTTGTTCGGCAAGAAGGCGCACATGGTCGACGCGAGCGACGCGCTCCCCGGACGGGACACGCGACCGTTCGACGTTCCCGAGCTCCACTTCGTGCTGGGTACGCCCCTCGAACCGCCGTTCCCCGAAGGGATGCAGCGCGCGGTGTTCGGGATGGGCTGTTTCTGGGGCGCCGAGCGGGTGTTCTGGCAACTGCCGGGCATCTACACGACTGCCGTCGGTTACGCGGGCGGCTTCACACCGAACCCCACTTATCGCGAGGTGTGCTCCGGCCACACCGGACACGCCGAAGTCGTGCTCGCGGTGTTCGATCCGGCGCACGCGAGTTACGGCGCGATGTTGCAGGCGTTCTGGGAGCACCACGACCCCACCCAAGGGATGCGCCAGGGCAACGACGTCGGCACGCAGTACCGCTCGGCGATCTACTTCCACGACGACGACCAGCGCGACGAGGCCGAAGCGTCGGCGAAGATGTACGGCGAGAAGCTCAACACCGCCGGATACAGCGAGATCACCAGTGAGCTCGCGCCCGCCTCCACCTTCTATTACGCCGAGGACTACCACCAGCAGTACCTGGCCAAGAACCCCGGCGGCTACTGCGGCCTCGGCGGCACGGGCGTGTCGTGCCCGATCGGCCTCCCAGGAGTGTGAACGATCCGCCCTCGCGGTTGGGGGAAATAGAGACCAGCGAGACGCCACGCAGAACGTGGTGGGCCGCGTGGGCCGCGATCACGCTCGGCGCCTTCGTGCTCTTCGGCGATCACGCGCCCTTCATCAACGAGTACGTGTACCTCGTGCGACTGCACGCGGTCGCACACCCGAACTACATCCCGCACGACTGGTCGCTGGCAGGCACGTTCGGCGAAAACCTCGTGTTCAACACGCTCTTGTGGCCGGTCGGCCGCGTGCTGTCGGTGGTGTCGATCGCGTGGATCGGGCGGGTCGTGTGTTGGGCGGCACTGGCCGCACTGCTCCTGGCGGTGATGCGCCGGCTGCAGATCGGCCTGCTCGCGGGCACGCTCGCAGTGCTCGTGTGGATGCCGTGGGAACTGCGCATCGTGGGCGGCGACTGGATGTTCGGCACGTTCGAAGCCAAGCCGTTGGCGTACATCGCCATGCTCGGCGCGCTTGCCGCAGCGCTCGACCGGCGCGTGTGGCTCGCGATGTTGCTCGGTGGCGCCGCGGTGAGCCTGCACCCCGGTGTGGGCGTGAGCGTGGCACCCGCGATCGCGATCGCGCTCCTGGTCGACTCCACCACCCGCCGCGCCGCGTGGCGCTCCATCCCCATCGCGATCATCGCCGCGATCCCCGGCGTGATCGGCGTGGTGCGCGACATGCACGGCAGCACCGCGAACCGCGACGTGTATCGCTTCATCGCGCGCGACGTGTACCCGTTCCATATGGACCCGTGGTACTGGGGCAAGCTCACGTTCCTCGTGCTGATCGCGATGGCCGCGGTCAACACTTGGTACGCGTACAGCCGCTCGGGCACCCGCGGGCTGAAGCTGCTCGCGCACTTCGAACTGGTGTGCGCGATCCCGACGCTGCTCGGCGTAGCCGCGTGGGAAACCGGGCGCTACGAATACCTGCGTTTCTTCCCGTTCCGCGTCTTCCCGGTCGTGGTGTCGGTGGGCTTCGCGCTCACGGCCGCGCATGCCCTACCGCGTTGGTGGTGCGCTCGGCACGAGAACCTGCGGCTCACGGCGATGTCGGTGGTCACCGGTGCGATCGTGCTCACAGTGCTCGCGTCGGCCGTCGCGCAGGATCCGGTGCGCGAAGCCGCCTTCCTCGTCCGCCGCACCGCTCGCGGCTTCACGGGCTACACCGACTCGAGCACGCAGTTGACCGACGCCTACCACTGGATCCGCGATCACACTCCCACCGACTCGGTGGTGATCTCACCGCCCGCGCAAGACCCGCACTACGACACCGACCGCCCGCAGATCGCCACGTTCGGCGTGCCGCGTTGGGACGCGGTTGCGGAGTGGAAGCAGCGCGTCTTGGCCCAGCTCGGTCCGAGCGACGCGGCCGCGCGTGCCGCGCTCGACCGTGGCGTGTCGTTCGACGACGAATATCGCGCGCTCACGCCCGCGCGTGTGCACGCGCTCGTGCACACCTACGGCGCGCGCTACCTCGTGACCGATCGGCGCTACCCGTCGTTCACCGTGGTCGACCGCAGCGGCCCTTGGTACGTGTACAGAGTTTCGTGAACGAACTTCACTTCACGATCGTGGCGACGCCCCAGAGCATCACCACGAGGCCCACCAACGCGTAGGTGACCGTGCGGGCGAGTGGCGCCACCGCGAGGTCGCCGTGGCGGTCGGCCTGACCCATTCGCTTCACCGGGCTGCCGGGCCGCGTCTTGTGTGGCTTGCGCTGCGCAGCCGATTCCTTGTCCTGACGGCGCTTCACCAACGCGATGACGTTCGCGAGCAACAGCGCGGCGCCGAGCGCCACCACCAGCTCCTGCATCACCTCGCCGTAGAAGCCCATCGGCCGCGATCATAAAGGTGCGCCCCACGGTGCTCCGGGTCGGGCCCACGGCGCGGCCGTGTCACAATCAGAGCGAAGCGAACAAGACGCACGACCAGCCGAGCGACAACAAGCCACGTCACTCGAGACAGCGAGACCGGAGCGAGGGAAGGCCCATTGGCCCCGTGAGCGAAGCGAACAAGAGGTAGAAGATGCGGATCATCGTGGCGCGGTGCGTCGTCGAGTACCAGGGTCGCCTCGGCGCCCGTCTCGCCGAGGCGACGCGGCTGATCCTGCTCAAGGGTGACGGCTCGATCGCGGTGCACTCCGACGCCAAGGCCTACAAGCCGCTGAATTGGATGAACCCGCCGTGCACGATCATCGAGCGCGACGGCGCGATCCGCGCCGACACGCCCAAAGGCGAGTCGCTCGTGATCCAACTGCTCGAGGTGTGCTCCGACCAGACCTTCGAGCTCGGCGACGACCCCGGTCTCGAAAAGGACGGTGTGGAAGCCGAGCTGCAAGTGGCACTGGCGGCGCGCGTGCACGAGCTGCGCGAGGGACTCGAGCTGATCCGTCGCGAGTACCCCACCGACATCGGCCCGGTCGACCTGCTCTGCCGCGACGGCGACGGGCGCACCGTGGTGGTGGAGATCAAACGCGTGGGTGAGATCGCCGGCGTCGACCAACTGCTGCGCTACCAGGAGCGGCTCGATCTCGACTCACGCTTCGCGCCGACCGTGGGCTTGTTCGTGGCCGAGCGCATCAAGCCGCAAGCACGTGTGTACGCGGCGAGCAAGGGCGTCGATTGCATCGAGGTCGACCTGGCCGAGTTGCGCGATGCGGTGGAACTCGATCGCCTCACCTTGTTCTGATCGCTTCGAGCTGGCCGCAGCCGGGTTATTGCGCTCCGTCGCGCGTGGCCGCGTCGAACTTCGTGAACTTGTCGCGGAACACGAGCTTCACCATGCCCGTGGGCCCACCGCGGTGCTTCCCGACGATGATCTCGGCGAGACCGCGCTGGTCGGACTCGGGGTTGTAGTAGTCGTCGCGGTAGATGAACATCACGACGTCGGCGTCCTGTTCGATCGATCCCGACTCGCGGAGGTCGGCCAGCATCGGGCGCTTGTCGGTGCGGTATTCGAGTTGGCGGTTGAGCTGCGACAGGGCGAGCACCGGCGTCTGCATCTCGCGTGCGAGGATCTTCAGGCCACGCGACAGGTCGGACACCTCCACCTGGCGGCTCTCGACCCGTTTGCTACTCGACATGAGCTGGAGGTAGTCGACGACGATCAGGCCGATGTCGCCGTACTGCGCCTTGATGCGGCGCGCCTTGGCCCGCATCTCCATCACCGTGCAGCGTGGGTCGTCGTCGATGAAGAACGGTGCCTCGGCGAGACGGCCGATCGCCTGGTTCAGCTTGGGCCAGTCGTTGGCGTCGAGCCTGCCGGTCTGCAACTTGCGCGCGTCGATGAGCGCTTCGGACGACAGCAAGCGGCGGGTGAGGTCGCCGCGGTCCATCTCCATCGAGAAGAACAGCACCGGGCGCCGCTCTTCGAGGGCCACGTGCAACGCCGAACCGAGCGCGAACGACGTCTTGCCCTGACCGGGACGGGCTGCGAGCACGATGAGGTTCGAGCGCTGGTAGCCGAGCAGCACCTCGTCGAGGTCGCGGTAGCCGGTGCCCGAACCAGTGACCTGGTTGTCGCGGTCGTAAAGCTGTTCGAGCTCGTTCATGGTGGCTTCGAGCACGGGATAGAGCGAGGTGAGCGAGTCGCCCACGCGATGCTCGGCGACGTCGAACACCAGCGACTCGGCATTGTCGAGCGTGGCGTCGATGTCGTCGCTTCCCGCGTAGCCCATCTCTGCGATGTCGCCGCCCACCGCGATCAGGCGCCGCAAGAGCGCTAGCTCGTGCACGATCGTGGCGTATTCGGTGGCGTTCGCCGACGCCGGCGTCTGGGCCTGGATGCGCAAGATCGTCTGCGCGCCACCGATCGGTTCGAGCAGGCCCTCGCGCCGAAGGTGCTCGGCGATCGTGACCGGGTCGACCGCCTCACCCCGGTTGTGGAGGGCGATCGCGGCGTCGAAGAGGTGCGTGTGCGCGGGCTTGTAGAAGTCGCGGGCGTCGACGCGCACTTCGATGGCCGCGGTGATCGCGTCGCGCGTGAGCATCATGGCGCCGAGCAGGGACTCCTCGGCTTCGATGTTG
>DASXZO010000070.1:0-39181 GCA_036501845.1 Acidimicrobiia bacterium
AAGTCACACGACGCATAGGGCGGCGTCAGCCGTAGTAGATGGAGGTGTCGCGGCCGGTGCCGTCGTAGAACAGGATGTCGAGCGCGCCGTCACCGTCAAAGTCGCCGAAGGCCGCGTTGTGCGACGACCAGTCGACGTGCGCTGCGGTGAACGGCACGCTGGTGAAGCCCGAACCGTTGCCCAGCCAGTACGCGTCCTCTCCGCCCGGCGCGCGGTTCCACCACACCACATCGGTGTAGTGGTGGCCGTCGCCGTCGAAGTTGCCCCAGAGCGGCTGGTAGTCGCCACGAATCGACTCGGCGATGAAGTGGCTGTAGCCGAGGCTCCCCTTCACGAGCGCGTCGGAGATGTTGCCCGATCCGTACCAGAGGATGTCGGACTTGGCGTCGCCGTCGACGTTCATCACCATCGGGTACGCGCCCTTCGCGGGCACCGGGAAACTCGTCGAGGCGAACCCCGGGGTCGAGCGACCGAGCCACACCGGAGCCGTCGTCGACTGCGACGACCAGAACAAGAGGTCGGTGCGGCCGTCGCCGTTGAAGTCGCCACCGGTGATGAAGTCGTACGAACCGTTGATCGTGACGGGGTGCGTCGAGAACGATCCGGTGGACGTGCCGTACGAGACGTAGTCGTGCGCGGTGCCCGGCGCGTACCAGAGCACGTCATCCTGGTGGTTGCCGTCGAAGTCGCCCACAATCGGGTGGTACCCGCCGTTGATGTGCACCGTGTGCGAGGTGAACGTGCCGTTGCCGTTTCCGAGCCACAGCGAGTCGGGCAGCGAGCCCGGCCCGTACCAGAGGATGTCGGCCTTGTGGTCGCCGTTGAAGTCACCTTCGAGCGGCTCGTAGAAGCCGTTGATGCTGATCGCAACCCGTTTGAACGTGCGCCCGGGCGTGGACAGCATCAACTGGTCGAACGTGGAACCGGGCCCGTACCAGAGAATGTCGGCGCGGCCGTCACCGTTGAAGTCGGCCACGATCGGGATCGCCTGGGCCGGTACGTCCACCTGCTGCACGGCGAAACCTGGCGTGGTCGCCGGGTGCACCGACGCGGTGCGGGCCGCGGCGGCATGCGCGGCCGGGCTCGCCGGCACGACCGCGGCCACGCTCGCGAGCATGGCAATGAGTCCAATAATGGTTGTGCGCGTCGCTGTCATCCTTCACCCGTCCTGGAGCGGAGGGCAGCGTACGGGACGCGCACAGAGAGCGGGCTACGGGGCTACGGGATCGTGAGCCCCCGAGAGTTCTCACTCGTCGACAGCTTCGGCGTGGTCGCGTCGGCGGTGACGACCTTGCCCGCACCGGCCGCCGGCACCGTGAGCACGAGCGTGCCCTTGGCGTTGGCGACACCGCTGGTGAGGAAGGTCTGCCCCTGGCCGAACTGGCCGTTGCCCTTCGACGAGATGAACAGCTCGATCGTGCAGCTCGCGCACGTGGTGACCGTCACCGACGTCTTGGTGGGCTTGCTGAGAATCGGTGCCAGCACGCCCTCGTTCAGGTTCGGGTCGACGGTGGTGTTCAGCGCGCCGTAGGGCTTGAAGTCGATGCCGAGGCCCGCGGTGTTGCCGAAGATCGAGTTCTTCGTGATCTGGTTGAAGTTGGTGGGCGACTCGGTGCTGTTCGGCGGCTGCGTACCGGTTGCCTCGAGCTGCACGCCCGCGCCGTTGTACGCGATCACGTTCTTGCTCACCGTGTTGCTGTAGGCGCCGGCCTCGAAGCGCACGCCGAAGTCGGCGTTGCCCGCCGCCGTGCCGTTGGGCAGCACGCCGATGTAGTTGTTCGCGACCGTGTCGTGGTTCTGGCCCTTGTCGATCATCACGCCACCGACACCGCTATTGACGATGACGTTGCCTTCGACGGTGTTGTTGTGCGCGTCGGACGGGCACACCTGCCCATTGCACGTGCCTCGACCTTCGAGGTTCACGCCGAATTGCCCGTTGCGCGCGTACGCAGGCGCTGCGCTGGCATCGAGGTTGGTGCCGATGTAGTTGTTGATCACCGAGTTGAACGCGGTCGACGGGATGTGCGAGATCTCCACGCCGGTCTGGAAGTTCCCGGCGATCACGTTGCGTTCCAGCGGCGCCGTGCCGCCGACCATCGTGTAAGTGGTGCCGGTGTTGATGTCCATGCCGTGCGACTGGTTCATCCGCTTCTGCGTGCCCGTGGGGTCGAGGCCGATGATGTTGTTCTGAACCGTGTTCCGCGTGGTCGGGTAGTTGTAAGTAGCGATCCCCTCGTGCGAGCAACCGCTGATCACGTTGCGGTCGGCGAGGTTCGGACGGCCGATCACGTTGTCGTGCGCGCCGCCCTGCATGATGATGCACGAAGAGCTGTTCACCAGCTTGTCGTTCGGGTCGTAGTTGCCGGTGGGCGTGAGCCCGATCATGTTGCCCACGATGGTGTTCGACGCCGAACTCGTCTGATCCATGTAGATCGCGTGGTTGAACCCGTGGATGTCGAGACCACGGATCATCGAGCCCGGGCTGTGCAGCACGAACGCGTCGAACTTCGTCGGGCCGGGGCCTGCGAGTTCGATGCGATACACCGCGTTGTCGGCGAGTGCGCTGGTGTTCGCCGTGGAGCCCGGCTGTGTGAAGCCGTCGATCGTGATGCCACCGTTGGCGTTCGTGAGGATCGGGTACGCGCTCGTGGGCTTGATCGTGTGGAGACCGGTTCCCGGTATTGCGAACGCGATCGTGGCCGGCCCGGCCGCGGCGTTCGCCTCCTGGATTGCTGCGCGCAGTGTGCACTCGCCACTCACCGACGTGAGGCACACGCCGTTGACCTTGGCGTCGGGCCGATCGGCGATGGAGTTGACGGTGAACGTGACCGACGCGCGTTTCGCCGCGCTCGCTGCAGTCGCGCCGACGACTGCGGTCGAGAGCGAGGCCGCGCCCACGGCCATCGCGACAATTGCCGCGCGGCGCGCGACCGAGAACGATGTGCTGAGCATCGCCGATGTCTCCCCATGTATGACCTGCGATGCGCGTGGCGATGCGCAGGTCTGTTGAGTTCCCGCTGGCTGGCGAGCGGCCCGCATGCCGTTGAACGGCACCGCCCGGAAGCACGAACGCTACGGCTGCCACCCAGCGTCGACAAGTCGGTACGCATCGTCTTCACGCAACGCGCGCGCGATCGCGTCTCGGATGCGCGCGATGCGCGTCAGCTGCAACGCCGAGCGCGCGTGAACGTCAACCGGCGAGCGTGATGCCGACGCAGTCGTGCCCGCACGCGTTGGTGCCGGGTTCGGCCGCGCCGGGTCGATGCAGCACTGCTTTTACGGGGCGAATCCGCAACACAGTGTCGTGTTCACGCTCGTCGGTGATGGCGTCACCGTCGACGATGAGGCTGTAACCGTCGCTCGTCGCGACCGGCGGCCAGTGCAGGCACACCACTGAATTCGCCGCCGCATTGCGAGCACTGCGCGCGCCGCGTAGCACTGCAACCGCGAGCCGCGCGCCAGCAGGTTCTTCGACTTCGACCTCGACGGGCGCGATGTGCGGGCGGCATTCGGCCGTGACCGAAAGCAGGAACGCACTGCTGCCGAACCGCGCGAGCGCCTCGCTGAGCGTGCCGGGCAGCGCAATGGTCGTCACGACGCCACCGTACCCAACGCACCCGCACGCATCCGCAGGTGCATGTGGCGGATTCCGGTGTGCCGGTTGCTTCGAGTCCACTCGACCGGCTCGTCGAGCGCGAATGCACCGAACTGCGCGAACAGCTCCTCGAACATCACTTGCATCTCGAGGCGCGCAAGCCCGGCTCCCAGGCAGAAGTGCGCGCCGTGACCGAAGGTGAGGTGGGGATTCGGGTCGCGGGTCACGTCGAACTCCATCGCGGTGGGTCCGAACACCACTTCGTCGCGGTTCGCCGACGCCTCCCAGAACAGCACCTTGTGGCCGGCGCTGATCCTGTGGCCCCGCAGTTCCGTGTCGCGCGTCGCCGTGCGGCGTTTCGACGGCGACGGCGCGGTCCATCGCAGCATCTCTTCGATCGCGCGCGGCAGCAGTTGGGGCTCACGAGCGAGGCGATCGAGCTGGTCGGGACGCTCGATCAGCGCGAGGAGGCCGCCGGCGATCGCGTTGCGCGTGGTCTCGGAGCCCGCCGCGAACAGCAACGAGAAGAAGCTGTAGAGCTCCATGTCGTCGAGGCGGGGCGGGTCTTCGTCGTCGAGCGTGGCGTGCACCACCGTCGAGAGCATGTCGTCGACCGGGCAGGCGCGCTTGTCTTCGATGAGGCGGCTGCCGTACTCGAGCATGTCGAGCTGCGCGCTCGTGGGATCGGCGGCTGCGAAGCCGGCGTCGCCGGCACGGATGTCGAAACCCGGATCAACGGCGGCCCAGAGCCGGTGGCGGTCGACCTCGGGGACGCCGAGCAGGATGCAGATCGCCTGCATCGGGAGCTCCGCCGCGACGGCGGTGAGGAAGTCGATCGGGTCGCCGTCGCCGATCGGATCGAGAAGCACCCGCGTGCGGTGGCGCAACTCGCCTTCGAGCCGGCGGATCATGCGCGGCGTGAGCCCGCTCGACACCAGGCGGCGGATTCGGTTGTGCCGGGGATCGTCCATCATGTTCAGGACGAGGCCGGCGATCTCGAGATCCTGCAGCAGGGTGCCGCCGCCCCGCCGGTCGCCGCCGCGCTCGGACGAGTACGTCGCCGGGTCGTTCTGGATCTGTTCGGTCTCGGCATAGGTGGCCACCGACCAGAAGCCCTCGCCGTCGGGCGTGTGCGCCGTCGGCTCGTGCCAGAAGACCGGCGCCACCTGGCGATGGACGGCGAAGACGTCGTGCGGGAAGCCCGCCGCGAAGTTGTCGAGATCGGTGAGATCGGCGTCGCCGAGCGGGTTCACGCGTCGAAGTGTCGCGCGACCGTCCGACCACGTACGGTGGTGGAATTCCTTCGCTGGGTAAGGAGAGGGCGGAAACATGCCGAAGAAGCTCTAGCTTTGACTCGCTGGACGCGGGTGGTGCGAGAGCTCGAACTCGTGCGAGAGATCGACGTGACCGCACGCAAACCGCTGCACATCGAGCCAATTGAACCTGGCCTGTTCGCCGCCCCGAACCCACAGGAGCCACTCGTGGCCGCGCCTGTACCGAGAATCGACATCGATTCGGACGGCACCGCCGCCAGCCCGCCCGCGCGCCAAACACTGTTCACGCAGCCCGGCCAGAATGGGCACAGCGGGCCGGAGTGGGTCGACATGGCCGCCGGGCACGCGGTGCGCGAGGCCGCCGTCACGCCGCCGCCCACCGCGCACCGACCCGTCGAGCTCGACGAGATGGCAGCCCGGCGGGCCGAGCTCGAGGCCGAAGAGCGGGCGTGGGCGTTCGCCGGCGAGCCGGGCCGGGGCTACAAGGTGTTCTACCGGAGCGTGCAGACGGTGGTGTTGGGCATCTTCGCCAGCGGTACCGGCATGGCGGCCTACATCCTCATCCGCCACTGACGCGCCGCTCGCGCCGCCTTCACCCGCCAATCTGGTTCCGCGGCCTTCTAGGATCACGCTTCGCTCGCCCGGATGGCGGAACTGGCAGACGCGGTGGACTCAAAATCCATTGCCCGCAAGGGCATGCGGGTTCGATTCCCGCTCCGGGCACCACTCGCACAACGCATCGGCAACACACCGCGAATTCACCCGAAGTAAGGGCAACTTGCCGCGATTCGTGCCTTCTCCACCGGTACGATCCGTCTCGAGGTCACGAGGTGGAGATCGTCTTGGGCATCTGTGTGGTCGGCGGCGCGTTGGTGCTGCTCGGTCTGATCGTCATCGGTCCGTCGCGGCGTTTGCGGTCCGAGAGCAAGATGCCGATCGAGACCCAGGTGCGGCTGCTGCTCGGCCTGCCCGAAGAGACCGGCGAGGTGCGTGCGGTGCGCATCGCCGACGACGGCCCCACCCCGTTCGACACGGCACAGTTCACCGCCCTCTCCAACCTCACTGCTCACGCGTCCGAGTCCGAGCAGTCGAGCGGCGCGGCGTAGCCCGCAGCGGTCCCCGTCCGGGAACGCGCCGGCTACTGCGGGGCGAGTACGAAGAACAGGCGTGCCCGCACGGTCTCGTCGTCGTCGACCGTCGCCCGCCCCGAAGCCCAGCCGCCGCGACCGCTGAGGCGCTCCATGGTCACCTCGAGCCGCAACTCGTCGCCCGGGCGGACCACCCGCCGCCAGCGCACGCCCTCCACACCGCCGAACAGCGGCAGCGAGCCGGCGTAGCGCTCGTCGGCGAGCAGCGCCACCGCGCCGGCCTGGGCCAGCGCCTCGAGCTGCAGCACGCCCGGCACCACCGGGTTGCCGGGGAAATGGCCTGCGAGCCACGGCTCGTCGCCCGAGATGCGCCAGCGGGTGACGCAGCGCGTGCCGGCTTCGAGCACCTCCACCCGATCCACGAACCGGAACGGTGGCCGGTGCGGCAGGAGGTCGATCGCCGCGTCGAGGTCGACCATCGCCGCGAACCGTACCCGCGAGCCTTGGATTGTGCTGATGCAGTCGGGACGTTTTTCGACTGTTCACAGCCCGGTGACGCAGTACCCGCGAGTAATGCGCTCGCGTAGAGGCCTGTAACGGATTGCGGGGCTCGTGGGTCCCAATCCGACCGCGGTCATCGACCCCGACCTACCAGCCGCGAGAGGAAGTCGTCGTCTTGCGGGTTGCCATCGTCTTTCCCGGACAAGGCACTCAAGCTGCCGGCATGGGACGGCCCTGGAAGGGGCACGGTTCCTGGCCGGTTGTCGACGCGGCCGAGCACGCGCTCGGCACCCCGCTCGCGCCCCTTCTGCTCGATGCGCCGGCCGAACAGCTCGCCCGCACCCGCGAAGCCCAACTCGCGGTGCTCACCACCTCGCTCGTCGCGTGGGACGCGGCGCAACCCGCCATCGAGTCGCGCCACGAGATCGTGGGTTTCGCAGGCCACTCACTCGGCCAGGTGACGGCGTTGATCGCGTCAGGTGCGATGTCGATCGACGACGGTGTGCGCTTTGCCCGTCATCGCGCCGAGCTCACGCAAGCCGCGGCCGATGCGCATCCCGGACGCATGGCTGCGCTCGTGGGCGCGTCGATCGAACAGGCGCAAGGCGCGTGCTCCGCCGCGCCCGACGCCGCTTGGGTGGCGAACGACAACGCGCCCGGGCAGGTGGTGATCGCCGGCACGCCCGACGGCATCGAGGCGGCCACGGCGCACGCCAAGACGCTCGGTGTGCGCAAGGCCTTGCCGCTGCCGGTGGGCGGCGCGTTCCACACACCGCTGATGCGCGACGCCTGCGCCGGTCTCGAAGCGATGCTCGCGTCAGTGGCGCTCGCCGATCCGGCGCAGCCGATCGTGTCGAACGACGACGCCGAGCCCTATGCCACCGCCGACGGTTGGCCGGCGCGCCTCGTGCGCCACCCCACCGTCACGGTGCAGTGGCGCGCCTCGATGCTCGCGCTCGTCGAGCAACTCGGCGCGCAAGCGTTCATCGAAGTCGGGCACGGCTCGATGATCGCCGGCGTTGCCAAGCGCACCGTGCCGTCGACTCCCGTGATCGGCATCGCCGCGCCGAGCGACATCGAGCTCTTGACCGCGTCGGACGCGCCTCGCGACACCGACACATCCAATGCCTCCGACACTTCTGACGCATCCAACGAAGGGAGCTCACCCTCGTGAGCCAGCACCACACCGAGCCCACTGCTCCGAACCGCACGGGCGAGGCGATCTCGATGCCCGAACGCCTCATCGTGGCGCCGGCCGTCGGTCGCTTCCGCCTCACCGCGCTCGCCTACCGCGGCGCGTACGTCGACGAGGGCCAGGAGATCGGCGTGGTGGAAGGGCCGAGCACCGAAGCGTCGGTGTGCAGTCCCTTCTCGGGCCGCCTCATGGGCGTGCTCGTGCTCGAGGGCGAGCGGCTCCGCACCGGCCAGCCCGTCGCGTGGTTGCGGGCTTCGTAAGTGGTGAGCGGTGTTGCGATCACCGGATGGGCCGCGGTCGCGCCGAACGCGCGCCTGACCAACGCCGATCTCGAGGCGCGCGTCGACACCACTGAAGAGTGGATCGTCGAACGAACCGGCATTCGCGAACGACGCGTCGCCGCCCCTGACGAGAGCACCGCGTCACTCGCCACCGAAGCGTCGGCCGAGGCGATCAAGCGCGCCGGACTCACGCCCCACGACATCGACTTGATGATCATCGCGACCGTCACGCCGGAAACGCTGATCCCGCACACTGGCGCGTACGTCGGCGAACGATTGGGGCTGCGCTGCGGCAGCTTCGATCTCAACGCCGCGTGCTCGGGCTTCGTATACGCGAGCGTGGTGGCGTCGTCGCTGTTGCGCAGCGGGCTGCATCACGTGCTCGTCGTGGGCGCGGAGACGCTGTCGCGGATCATCGACCCTGACGATCGCGGCACCTGCATCCTCTTCGGTGACGGCGCCGGTGCGGCCGTGTGGAGCAGTTCCGACGACGGCACCGACGCGCTGCTCGGCTGGGATCTCGGCTGCGACGGATCGGCGGCCGAGTTGCTGATCATCCCCGCGGGCGGCTCGGCGCGCCCTGCGTCGTCGCAGACGGTCGCGGCCGGCGATCACTACTTGAAGATGCAGGGCCAAGAAGTGTTCAAGCGGGCCGTGCGCGCCGTGGTGGACAGTGCCCACGTCACGCTCGAGCGCAGCGGAATGCGCGCCGACGACGTGCGCTGGTTCGTGCCGCACCAGGCGAATGGCCGCATCATCGTGAGCGCGGCGCACCGCCTCGGCTTCGGTGAGGACCGCGTGATCTCCAACCTCGATCGCTTCGGCAACACGTCGTCGGCCTCGATCCCGCTCGCGCTGTTCGAGGCGGTTGACGACGGCCGCGTGCACGATGGCGACCTCATTCTTCTCTCGGGCTTCGGCGCGGGGATGACGTGGGCGAGCGCGCTCATTCGCTGGGACACCTCGAGGCACGTCGGCCCATGAGCGAAACGAACAAGAGGCAAGACACACGCGTGGCGCTGGTGACTGGCGGGTCGAAGGGGATCGGCGCGGCAACGTGCCGTGCGCTGGCGGCCGGCGGTGCTGCCGTCGCGGTGGGCTATACGAGCGACGAAGGCGGCGCCAAGGCGACCGTCGACATGATCACGAACGATGGCGGCAGTGCGATGGCCGTGGCGATCGACGCGGCCGACGTGGCCACCGTCGACGCCGCGTGCAAGACCGTGGAGGGCGAACTCGGCGCGATCACCATCGCGGTGAACAACGGAGCGATCACGCGCGACGGGCTCGTGATGCGCATGGCCGACGACCAGTGGGACGCGGTGTTGCGTACGAACCTCACGGGCGCGTTCCATGTGATCCGCCGGTGTACGCCCGCGATGATGAAGGCTCGATTCGGTCGCATCGTGAACGTGTCGTCGGCGAGCGCAGTGATCGGTGCGCCGGGCCAGGCCAATTACGCGGCGGCGAAGGCCGGCTTGCTCGGGCTCACGCGGAGTGTGGCGCGCGAGCTCGCCTCACGCGGTATCACCGCAAACGTCGTGGCGCCCGGCCCGATCGCCACCGCGATGACCGACGCGATGCCCGCGGAGTGGCACGCGACGCTCGAGGCCCAGGTACCGCTCGGCCGTTTCGGTGCGCCCGAGGAGGTGGCCGCGGCGGTGGCGTTCTTGTGTTCCGACGCGGCTGGGTACATCACCGGCGCCGTGGTCCCCGTCGACGGCGGACTGGCGATGGGTCACTAGAGCGAGCAACGAACCCCGGAGCCGACGCGCCGGTTTACAGTCAGGCACATCCCGGCCGTGCAGGCCGAGAAATCCAATGGAGGAGAACATGGAACGCACGATTGCTCTCGATGCGGTGCGCGATGTCGCGGTCGAGGTGCTCTCGGTCGAGCCGGGTCAGGTCACCGAACAGGCGCGCTTCAAGGAAGACCTCGAAGCCGACAGTCTCGACCTCGTCGAGCTGGTGATGGGGCTCGAGGAGAAGTTCGACATCCAGGTGCCCGAAGACGAGCTCGACGGGGTGACCACCGTGGGCCACGCAGTGGACCTGGTGCTCGCCAAGGTTGGGTGACGGAAGGACCACCATGGCCCCCTCTGCAGACGCCACCACCGATCGGCGCGGCCGGATCCGTGTCGCGGTCACCGGCATGGGCATCAAGGCGCCCGCCGGCCTCACCATCGACGACTACTGGACGCGGCTCGCGAGCGGCGTGTCGTGTGGCGCGCCGATTCGGCGCTGGGACGCGAGCGCAATGCCGGTGGGGATCGGCTGCGAGGTTCCCGAGTTCGACATCAGCACCTACGTCGCGCCGAAGGAGGCCCGCCGCCTCGACCGCGTCGCGCAGCTCGGCTTCGCGGCCGCCGCCGACGCGCTCGCCGACGCCGGTGAGCTCGGCGCCGACCCCGCGCGCTGTGCCGTGGTGGCCGGTGTGGGGATCGGCGGCTTGCAGACGCTGGAAGACCAGGACCAGACGCTCGTGGCGAAGGGACCGCTGCGCGTCTCTCCGTTCACCGTGCCGATGATGATGGCGAACGCCACGCCCGCGCTCGTATCGCTGCAATTCGGCTGGAACGGCCCGAACCTCGCGATCGCCACGGCGTGCGCGGCCAGCACGAACGCAATCGGTGAAGCCGCGGCGCTGATCCGCCACGGCGATGCCGATGTGGTGATGGGCATGGGCGCCGAGGCGTGCATGACTCCACTCGCAATCGCCGCGTTCTCACGCATGACCGCGCTGTCGACGCGTGTCGACGACCCCGAGCACGCCTCGCGTCCATTCGATGTGGACCGCGACGGTTTCGTGATGGGTGAAGGTGCCGGCGCGCTGCTCCTCGAACGTTGGGACCGAGCCGTCGCGCGGGGTGCGCACATCTATGCGGAGCTCGTGGGCTACGGGCGCAACGCCGATGCTTTCCACATCACCGCGCCGTCGCCGGGCGGCGAGGGTGCGGCGGCGTGCATGCAGCTCGCACTCGACGACGCCGGCTTGGAACCTGGCGCGATCGGCCACATCAACGCGCACGGCACGTCGACACCGCTCAACGACGCCGCCGAGGCCATCGCCATCACCAAGGTGTTCGGCGGGCACTCCCCCGTCATCACATCAACGAAGGGCGTCACCGGGCACATGATCGGCGCCGCGGGCGCGGCCGAGGCCGTCGCCGCGATTCTCGCCATCACGCGCGGCGAGGTGCCGCCGACGGCGAACCTCGACCAGATCGATCCCGCGATCGCACTCGACGTCGTCCACGGCGAACCGCGCCCGCTCGATCCTGCGCCGGCGCTCTCGAACTCGTTCGGCTTCGGCGGCCACAACGCCTCGCTCGTCTTCGTGCCCACTGCATGACCCGAACCCCGCTCGCCCGTCACGCCGACGACGCGGTGCAGGCCGAGTTGCGGCTCGTCGACGGGCGCGAGGTCAGTTGGTTCCACATCGCCGGCGGGAAGCGTCACGGCGCCATCGGTCCTGCGGGTGCGCAGACTGCGGTGCAGGCAGTGCGCATGGCCATCGCGCGCGGTGTGCCGGTGGTCGGCGTGCTCGACACCGGCGGTGCCGACATTCACGAGGGCGTCACTGCGTTGCACGCGTGGGGCACGCTCGCCCGCGCGTTCGCCGACGCGTCGGGTGTGGTGCCCACGATCATCGCCGTCACTGGTGCGTGCGTGTCGGGGCCGGCGCTGTTGCTCGGTTTGGTCGACGCCGTGGTGATGACCGAGCCGAGCTTCGCCTACGTGACCGGACCCGATGCCGTTGCGCAGGTCACCGGCGTGGCCACCACCAGGCACGAGCTCGGCGGCGCCTCGGTGCACGGCACCGTATCGGGCGTCGCGACGCTCGTGGTGGCCGACGAGACCGACGTCGACGGGGCGATCGCCGAGCTGCTCGCGTGCCTGCCGTCGGACAACCTGGCCGATGCCCCGCGCGAGGTTGCGGGCGACGACCCGCAACGCGACTGCATCACCGCGGCGCAGTGCGTGCCCGCCATTCCGAACGCGCCCTACGACGTGCGCGACGTGATCGACGACGTACTCGACCGCGATTCGTTCCTCGAGCTGCGCCCGCATCACGCACCGAACGTCGTGATCGGCTTCGGGCGCCTCGACGGCTACGTGGTCGGCGTGGTGGCGAACCAGCCGAGCTCACGAGCGGGCACCATCGACATCGACGCGTCGCGCAAGGCCGCGCGTTTCGTGTCGTGGTGCGACTCGTTCAACGTGCCGCTGCTCACGTTCGTGGACACACCCGGCTTCGAACCGGGTCGCGACCTCGAGTGGCGCGGCATGATCCGCCACGGCGCCCAGCTCGTGCACGCCTACTGCGCGGCGACGGTGCCTCGTGTGTGCGTGATCCTGCGGAAGGCCTACGGCGGGGCCTACATCGTGATGGACTCGCGGCGCATCGGCGACGACCTCTGCATCGCCTGGCCTGGGGCCGAGATCGCGGTGATGGGCACTGCCGGCGCGTTGCAGATCCTCGGCAGCAAGGGGCTGTCGGCCGAGGAGTACGAGGACGCCTTCCTCAACCCGTGGCGCGCCGCCGAGCGGGGCGTGGTCGATGCGGTGATCGACCCGCGCGACACCCGACGCGTCCTCGTCGACGCCTTCGCGGCGTTGCGTACCAAGCGCGTCGCCTCCGTGTCGCGCAAGCATTCGAACGGCCCCCTGTAACCCGGCACGAACCACGAGGACCGAACTGATGTTGCTCGACGGCAAACGCTTTCTCGTCACCGGTGTGCTCAACGACGCGTCGATCGGCTTCGCAGTGGCGCGCCGAGCGCAGCAGGAAGGCGCCGAGGTGGTGCTCACCTCGTTCGGGCGGGCGATGAGCCTCACCCAGCGCGCCGCGCGCCGGCTCCCCGATCCTGACGTGCCCGTGATCGAGCTCGACATCACCAACGACGACGACCTCGCGGCGTTGGCCGCCAATGTCGGCGGTTCACTCGACGGTGCGGTGCACGCAATCGCATTCGCGCCCGAGTCGTGTCTCGGCGGCGGCTTCCTCACCGCGCCGTGGGACGACGTCGCCGTCGCGTTGCGCGTGGGCGCGTACTCGCTGCAATCGCTCGCCGTCGCGTGCCGTCCGCTGTTCGGTGAGCACGCGTCGGTCGTGGGACTCGACTTCGACAACAGTCGCGTCGCCTGGCCCGTGTACGACTGGATGGGTGTGGCCAAAGCCGCGCTCGAATCGACCGCCCGCTACCTCGCGCGCGACCTCGGATCGTCGGGCGTGCGGGTCAACCTCGTGGCCGCGGGCCCACTGCGCACGATCGCAGCAAAGTCGATTCCCGGATTCGACGAGTTCGAAGATGCGTGGATGGCACGTGCCCCGCTCGGTTGGAACGTGAAGGACGCAGAACCCGTCGCCGCAGCAGTGTGCGCGCTGCTCTCCGACCTGTTCCCCGCCACGACCGGAGAGGTCGTGCACGTCGACGGCGGCTACCACGCAGTGGGCGCCTGACGTTCGCGGGTTTACGACTTGAGCACCTCGGTGACCTTGGGGACGGTGTCCTTCGGCGACACCTTGTAGAACGCGCCGGCGATCTTGCCCTTCTCGTCGATCACGAAAGCGCTGCGGATGATGCCCATGTACTTGCGGCCGTAGTTCACCTTCTCGCCCCATACGGCGTAGGCCTCCGACATCGCGTGCTCTTCGTCGGCGAGGAGCGGGAAGCCGAGCCCGTACTTTTCGTCGAACTTGAGTTGGCGCGCCTCTGAGTCGGGCGACACGCCGACCACATCGGCCTTCAACTTCTTCAACTGCGGGAAGGCGTCGCGCACCGCGCACGACTGTGTGGTGCATCCCGGCGTGTCGGCCTTCGGATAGAAGTACACGACGAGCTTGCGCCCCTTGAACTGTGACAGCTTCACGGCGTTGCCGTGCTGGTCCTTCAAGGAAAACGTGGGCGCCTTGTCGCCAACTGCAAGTTGAGTCACGCTGCAAATGTAGGGGCTCGCGCGACTCGAGTGCAGCACCTCGTACTATGCGCGCCGATGCCGCGCCCGGTGCTCGTCGAGCACGCTCTCGAGCTGCCGGTCACGCCGGATGAGGTGGGGCGCGAGCTGCTCGATCTCGGCGCCACCGACCACGGCGACGGCACGTACACGCTGCCGATCGAGCACGATCCCGCGGCCGACGGCGGCCTCACGGCGAAGGTCGTGGCGAACGACGACGGCACCACCCGCGTCGATCTCGTCGCGACGAACGGCATCCGCCTGCCGTTCTTCCACTCGATCGTGACGTCGGTAGTGGCCGTGCAGTACGAGCTGGCCGTCGGGCGACTCGCCGGCCAGCTCGAACACCGGCTCGCCGGCGCACCCGAGCCTCGGGTGAAGCCGGTGCGGCGCAATCCCCTGTTGCCGCCGGTGCCGTACACCCGCACCCAAGCCGTGGGTCTGGCGACCGCTGGGTTTGCCGTGGCAATCGCCACCTTCGGCCAGGCGATCGTGGCCCAATACTCGAAGCCGATCCAGGAGACGTTCTTCGGGCTGCACCACACCGACCTCAAGCTCGCAGTGGTGCTCACGGTGATCCGCCTCGGCGCGTTCGGCGCCCTGTTCGGGGGCGTGCTCACCGACCGCATCGGGCGGCGCCGGCTCATCCTGCTCTCGCTCTTCGGCTTGGCGATCGCCAACCTCCTCACGGCGGTGAGCTTCGACGCCGTCTCGTTCACCGTGCTGCAGACGCTGTCACGAGGTTGCGCGCTCACCGCGGTGTTCGCAGGCAGCGTGATCGCGCTCGAGGAGGCACCCGAGCGGGCGCGCGGCTTCGCCACTTCGATGCTCGCGCTCGCCGGCGGCTTCGGCTTCACGTTCGCGGTGATCCTGCTGCCGCTACTCGGCAAGGGCGAGAAATGGCGTTTCGTGTTCGTGCTCAGCGGCCTCGCGGGCATTCTCACGTGGCGCGTCGGCAAGTTCTTGAAGGAGTCACCGCGCTTCGAAACGGTGGAGTCGATGTCGATCAGGCGCGGTCGCATCGGTGAAGTGCTCGGGAAGCAATATCGAAGTCGCTTCATACTCCTCGCGCTCGTCGGGTTCCTCACGAATATCCTCAGCGCGCCGTCGTCGACCTACACGAACAACTACCTGTCGACGAACCACCACTACTCGAACCTCGCCATCCTCGAGTGGCGCACCGCGACCACGTCATGGACAGGATTGATCGGTCTGGCGCTCGCCGGCGCGCTCGTCGAACGCTACGGCCGAAGACCCACAGCGCTGGTCACGATCCTCATCGGCGGCATCGTGCGGCTCGTGTTCTATCTGACCGGTGGACCGTTCCTGTGGTTGGCGTCGGGCCTCGGCGACATGATGTTCGCGTGCGGGTTCCTTGCGATCGCCACACTCAACGTCGAGCTCTTCCCCACCGAGTCGCGGGGTACGTCGATCGGGTTGGTGAACGTCATAGGTGTATTCGGCTCGATGTTGGGCACGCTCGCGGCCGGCTACATCAGCAACAACGGCGCGTGGGGCAAGGCGCTCGCGATCTGCACGATCCCCACGATCATCGCGGCGGTGTGCGTGGTGCCGTTCCTGCCCGAGACGAAAGGCCGCGTACTCGACGAGATCTCGCCGTCCGGACCGTGATCGCGCCATGATGCGCCTACGCCGACGGCACACGAGGGAGACCGCATGACCGATCACACGCTCACGACGGTGCTCGACGGGCTGGCATTCGGCGAGGGTCCGCGCTGGCACGACGGTCGGCTGTGGTTCTCCGACATGCACGCCAAGCACGTGATCGCCACCACGCCGGACGGCGACGCCGAGACGATCTGCGAGGTGGCGCAGCAGCCGAGTGGTCTCGGTTGGGACCTGCAGGGTCGCCTGCTCGTGGTGTCGATGATCGATCGCCGCCTGCTACGTCTCGAAGCCGACGGCACGCTCTCCGAGGTGGCGAATCTGTTCGAGCTCGCGCCCTTTCACTGCAACGACATGGTGGTGAGCGCCACCGGGCACGCCTACGTCGGCAACTTCGGCTTCGACTACGGGCTGCCGGGCGTGGAACCGAACAACACGAACGTGGTGCGCGTGGCGCCCGATGGCACCGCGTCGGAAGCGGCCGGCGACCTCGGCTTTCCGAACGGCATGGTGATCACCCCCGACGGCGGCACACTGATTGTGGGTGAGTCGTTCGGCTTTCGGCTCACCGCGTTCGACATCGCACCCGACGGCACACTGTTCAACCGCCGGCTGTGGGCGCAGCTCGATGGCGCGACGCCCGACGGCATCTGCCTCGATGCCGAGGGCGCGATCTGGCTCGCCTGCCCGATGTCGCACCGTGTGGTGCGCGTCGCCGGAGGTGGACGGATCCTCGACGAGGTGTCGGTGGGCGATCGCAACGCCTACGCGTGCATGCTCGGCGGCGACGACCGGCGCACGCTGTTCGTGTGCACCGCCGAGAGCTCGAACCCCGCAAAGACCTTGCCCAAGATGACGGGCCGAATCGAGAACACGCGCGTCGACGTCCCCGGCGCCGGACTGCCGTAGCTCGCTGAGCTCGTTCTCACCTCAGCACACGTCACGGCCACCGAGCCGAACCCACGCGGCGCGACGGCGATGTCGAACACGTCGGGGTGAATCACGCTGGATTTACAACTCGCGACGACCTGCTGCACTTGCGGCTGCCACTCCGGTCCGTCGATGCGGTACGGGATCGGCTTCCACGCGACCACGGCCGACAGCACGAACAACATCACAAGCGCCACGCCAGGGAGGGCCACGATCGCGACCCGCGCTGGCGTTGCGGGGCGCGCACGCAATGCGTCGAGCGCGCCGTCAGCGACCACGCACACCGCGGCGACGAGGAACAGCCCGGGGAGCACGCCGTAGCGCGACACGGAGTTCCCGAAAATGGCTGCGATCAGGAACCACGTGCCCACGGCGAGTATCACCAGCCAAGCGACACCCGCTCGCTGATGGCTTGCCAGCCCTGACGGGTCGTCACGCGCGCCGCTGAACAACGCCGCCAGGCCGACCGCCAGCGCCACCACCACGAGCGCGGCGACAGGGATCGTGACCAGATGCGTCACGCGCCCGGCAGTGGCGGTGAGCCGCCCGCCCGGTGAGTGCGGCACGAAGTTGCCGATCACGTTGTTCATCAGGCCCACCACGCCCTGACCGAGCCGGTGCGCCAGTGATCCTTGCGGCGTGATGCCACGCGCGGGCCGCACGATCGCGAGGTACACGAAGAGGGTGCCAACTGCACCGATCAACGCCGCCGGGATCGCGACTGTGCGCGCGCTCCGGGCTGCGGCCCAGAGGCACACCGCGAGCGGGATCAACACCACGGCGACCGCGCTCGTGAGCACCACGAGCACCTCGACCACACAGATTGCGGCGATCACCCCCACATGCTCTGACCGCGTGAGCAAGAGCCAGAAGACCATGAACACGAGCAGGAACTGCAGGTTGGCCGCGCTCCCGATCGCTTCGGCACCGAGCACCGGCAGCAGTCCCACCGAGAGGCCACACACCAACCGCAACCAGCGCCTACGGATGAACCTTCCGCTCACGTGCTCGGCAACGGCGCCAACGCACGCCACCACGACGACCACCGCGATCCCGAACACCGCCGGAGCGTCGCGCAACGGCATGAGCGCGGCGATCGCGGCGATGGTGCGAGGCACCGTGTGCAGGTAGCCCTCGTAGGCACGGCCGAAATTCGCCACCGAGCCGCGGTGCAGCGCTTGGGCGAAGAAGATCGTGCCGTCCTCGGCCCACAGCGAGTGAAACATGAACGAGCACCGCAGCGCCGTTACGATCGCTGCGCCCACCCCCGCGACCAGCGACCACCCGATCTCCACCCCGAGCGGCAACGAGGTGAACTCTGGTGGCCCAACTGCACACGGCGCAGGCGCGGCACGACGGAGTGCTTCGACTATCGCGTTGGCGCCGCGTGACTGCATGACGGTTCCCGGGCCGGACGGAGCGGTCGAAGCTACCGGGCCGCGGCGAGCGCCCGTTCCACCTGTGGGCGCGCCGGAACGCGCGCCCACTCCCATACGAACCGGCGCTCGACGGGCGTTCGGGCCGTCGCTGTGTCGGCGGTGGTCGTGTTCCACGCAGGGGCGGCGCAGCGTCGAACCGCCTCGGTCGTGGCGGGTTCCTGGGCGTCGACGTGTTCTTCGTGCTCTCGGGCTACCTGATCACCACGCTCCTCCTGCGCTAGCGCATCGATGACGGACGCATCCAGTTCCGCGAATTCTGGCTCCGTCGTGCGCGACGACTGCTGCCCGCGCTCGTGTTGATGGCAGCGATCGCGGTGGTCTACGAGCACGCTGGCGCACCGCAGCCCCATGGCATCCGCAACGCGGTGCGCCCCGTGTTTCTCTATGTGGAGAACTGGCATCTCGTCGCGCATCCCACCGCGTCGTCGTTGAGTCACACGTGGTCACCGCCATCGCGGAACAGTGGTATCTCCTGTGGCCCATCGTGGTCGCGGTGGCGTTGGCGCGCCGGCGGCGACCGGCGCCGTGGATGCTCGTGACGCTCGGCGGGCTCGCGCTCGTGTCGGCACTATGGACGGCGCACGTGTACTCACCGAACAGCGTGCACGCGTTCTACGGCACCGACACGCGCGGTGAGGACCTCGTGGTCGGCGCGTTCCTCGCGATCCTGTTGGCGCTGCGACCACGGATCGGTGCGCCGCGCCCATCGAAGGCGATCCGCGCCGCGGGAGTGGTGGCGCTCGCCATCCTGGTGTGGGCGTTCGCCACCTGGCGCCAGAACGGTGCGTACGTGTACGACGGCGGCTTCCTGCTGATCGCGCTCGCGTCCGCGCTGTTGATCCTCTCGCTCACCCGCACGAAAGACGGCCAACTCCGGCGCATACTTGTGCGCCCGACCCGTTGTTGCCATCGGGGTCGTGTCGTACGGCGTGTACCTCTACAACCCGCTGGTCGTGTCGATCGTGAACCCGGCGCGCACATCGCAGACTGGGATCACGTTGTTCGTGTTGCGCACGGCAATCACCGCCGTGATCGTGGTGGTCTCGTGGCACCTGGTGGAGCGGCCGTTCCGCGCCGCAGCGGCGAAGCACTCATGGCCGTGGATCGCGCTCGCGGCCAGTGCCGCGACGGTCGTGCTCGTCGCGTAGCTGCCCTGAGCAGCGGATCACACGCTCGCGGCGAGGCCTTCCCAACCCTCGGGCGGCGGCGCGAGGCGCCAATACTGCTCGGGCGCCGGTGCCGCGAGTTTGGCCGAGATGCGCCAGTCGTCTTCGAGCGCCAACAGTTGCGAGGGATAGCAGTCGACGGCATGCATCTTGCGTTCGGTCGTGCGATCGACGCGCGGGCACACGGGCGTGGGCCAGATCCCAGCCTTGAACAATTGGGTGACCCGCCACGCGAGCATGCCGGGGATGTGTTTGTAGCCGCTGTCCTCGTAGCAATACCACGACCACGCGTCGGGCAACTCCGCGCGCACCGACATTGCGGCGCGGTGCACCACGTCGTGGTCGGGATTGGCGAGACCAAACGGCGCGAACACGGCCGTGGGCGCGAGCGCCGTGAGCGCATCGCGCAGCGCGGGCGCGATCACCGCAGGCCGCACCGGTTTGTCGCCGGGGTTGTACGTGTACTCCACGAAGTCGAGATGCTGCGGAGTGGCGCCCAACGCGGCCAGGGCCTGCGCGTCTTCGACGCGACGAGCCGCCATCACGTCGTCGCCGGGCGCAAAACCGCTCTGGCGATCCCACTCTCGTTGCGGCGTGGGGTATGCAGGCGGGTTGCCGCCGAACACCGTCACCACGGTCGCGCCCGGCCACTCGGCCATGAGCTGGCCGCAGCCGAGCACTGCGTCGTCGAGATGTGGCGACACGACCACGACGCGGGCGAGCTCGTCGTCGCCGACCAGTCCCCAGTCGCGGAACGGCTTCTGCTCACGCAGCTCGCTGAAATCTGAGTTGCTCGGCGTGGTCATCGATCATGTCCGTTCATCGTTCGGTAGATGCGTTTGTTCGCTTTGTGGAAGGCGCGGAACGCCGTGTAGCGCTCGTCGTACAGCGCGGCGTTGGCTGGCGTCGGCGTGTAGGTGGCGGCGATCGGCACCGTACGCGCGATCTCGTCGACCGTTGTGTGACCGAGCGCGAGCGCCGCGAGCAAGGCCGCGCCGCGCGCGTTGGCGCGCACTGGATTCGCGACCACGCGCATCTCCCGCTGCAACACGTCGGCGATGATCTGTGCCCAGAGCGACGACACCGCGCCACCGCCGATGAAGTGCAGCCACGGAAACGGCGTACCGGTGAACTTCTCGACGCTCTCGAGCAGCCACCGAGTGTTCAGCGCCACGCCTTCGAGCACGGCACGAGCGAGGTCGGCTCGCGTCGTGCCGATGTCCACGTTCGACCACGCCGCGCGCAGCGTGTGATCGTCCACCGGAGTGCGCTCGCCCACCAACCATGGTGTGAACATCACGCCGTTCGCGCCGGGCGGAGCGGTCGCGGCGAGCGCGTCGATGCGCGCCCAGGCGTCGTCGGGCGGGCCCGGCGTGCCGAGCGCGTCGACCGGCCAGAGAATGTGGTCGCGCAGGAACTCGAGACACTTCCCCGCAGTCTCCTGCTCGTCGGCCACGAAGTACTTGCCCGGCAACGGCGACGGGAGCGACGCGATGCCGCGCTGCAGATCGGTCTTCTTGTACGACACGTGGCACGTGATCCACGACGACGTTCCGATGTAGAGGTGACCCTCGCCGTCTCGCACCGCACCCGAACCGATTGCCGCCGACTGCACATCGGGTGTGCCGCCGATCACCGGAATGCCAGGTGGCAGCCCAAGCTCGATCGCCACGTCGTCGCGCAGCGGACCGACGACGTCGGTGGCGGCGATGAGGTCGGGGAACTTGGCGCGTGGCACGCCGCTGCGAGCGATGAGCTCGTCCACATACGCAACCCGGACGGGATCGCGGTTGTCGGTGAGCCAATGCACCACGATCGAGTCGTACGTGGCCACGACGCGCCCGGTGAGCCGAGCGTTCAACCAGTCCTTCGGTTCGAGGTACTTGGCGGTGCGCGCGGCGAGCTCGGGGCGCTCCGACTCGATCCATGCGATGTGGCTGATCGGATCCTTGCCCGAATGCGCGGGCGCGCCGCCGGTGTACTTGATCCACGCCCGCAGCTTGCGCGGGTCGTAACCGGCGATCTTCACCGGGCCGCCCACCAGACGCTTCGTCGCCGCCGCGCCGCGGCTGTCCATCCAGATGATGGCGTCGGCCAGCGGCTCAGACGCGGCATCGACCGCGACCGTGCCCGACCACTGCGACGTCACCGACACGGCGACGATCGACGACGGGTCGATCGCTCGTCGCGCCGCAAGCTCCTGAGCGCCCGCGACGATGCCCGCCCACCAATCGGCCGGGCGTTGCTCGACCGCGCCGCCTGCGCCCAGCACGAGATCGACGGGCCGGAATGCGCCGTCGACGTAGTCGCCTTCGATCGTGAAAAGCGCGACCTTCGGCCCGGACGTTCCGAGATCGATCGTGAAGACGTGATCGGTCACGCGCTCACGCCGATCCTGACCGTCGCGACGACCCCGACGTCAGACGACTTGCACCCAGGCGTTCGCTCCGCGGCAGAACCACAGCCGCGAGTTCAAGTCGACATAGAGGTCGCCCGCAACTCCACCGTGGCTCGGGTGTGTGGTGCTGGTGCCCGGAACGAGATTGACCTGCGCGAAACGGCCGGTGAACTTGGCCCCGCGGCCGTTGAGCGCCTTGCCCTCGATTCCGGCGCCGGTGCCGAGCGTGGCGCCGTAGACGGCGCTCGCGGCGCTCGACGTTGGCGCCACGAAGCCGGCGACCGCCCGCCCGGTGCCGTTCGCCATCCCGTAGATCGCGAAGCCCGAACCCGCCGACGTTCCCCACACCACCGGCGCGGCGCTCGCCGCGTTCAGGCCTTCGGCCATGATGACCGTGCCGCTGCTCGTCGACGTGGTGGCGTGGACGACAACGCCTTGCGCGCCCGTCTGCGACACCGCGAACGCGTCGGTCGACGCCGCCGACTGCAACGCTGTCGACGCGTTCCCCGCGTTGTTGTTCGGCCCAAGGATCATGTTGTCGCCGGCGGCGGCATGCGCGGCCGGCGCCCCCGCGAGCACGACCCCCGCCACCGCACCAACTCCCGTGGCCGCAGCCGTGCGCAACATGCCGCGGCGGCTCACGGCGCCGCGCTCCTGTTGCGGTGCGGCTGACTCCGCGGTCGATCCTGACTGGCGTTCCAAACCGTCGAGACGCTCCGACAACGCGGCGACGCGTTGCTCCAACTCTTCGTATGTAGGCCTAGGCCCGCGCATGGCAACGTCCTCCGTGCATGTCCGGCATGCCCTGTGTGGCCCGTCGGTCGTAGCACACGCGGCGCGGCGCGCAGTGCGATGGTCGCGATTCCGCGCGGGTTCAGCGAGCCCCAGCGCGCGTCAGGTGGCCTTGCGCCGCAGACCGTGACCGAAGAAGCCACCCTGAGGACGAGCGTGTGCGTGGTAGTGGTCGGGGATGTTCCGCATGTGGTCGTCCACGTAGTGCGTGAACTCGAAGTGCGTGTTCACCACATTGGCGAGCTGCTCGTGCATGTGCGCCATGTGGTCGGGCGGGGGGTTCACGCCATGATGGCGCCACACCACCATGGGTGTAGCGCAGATCTCGCACTCCGCGATCCAGCAGACCTCGTCCTCGTGGAACCACTCCGTGATCCGGGCCGCCTCGCACAAATCACAGTTGTCGTCCCTGGTGAACGAGGCATCGTCGGCTGCCGGCATGCGGCAAACCTAGACTGCGTCTCCGAATGAAGGGTCTCATCCTCGCTGGGGGCACCGGGACGCGCCTGCGGCCGATCACGCACACGAGCGCCAAGCAGCTCGTGCCAGTGGCCAACAAGCCCATCCTCTTCTACGGCATCGAGGCGATGGCCGCGGCCGGCATCACCGACATCGGCATCATCATCGGTGAGACCGGCGACGAGATCGTCGCCGCGGCAGGTGACGGCTGGCAGTTCGGCGTCAATATCACCTACATCCCGCAGACCGAGCCGCTGGGGCTCGCGCACTGCGTGCTGATTGCCCGCGACTTCCTCGGCGACGACGACTTCGTGATGTACCTCGGCGACAACATGCTCCAGCAGGGGCTCACCGAGTTCGTCGCCCGCTTCGACGACGACCGACGGCGCCACCCCGAGCTCGGCGAACCGGGCACGCCGCCCGCGGCGCAGATCCTGCTCACGAAGGTCGACAACCCGTCGGCGTTCGGTGTGGCCGAGCTCGACGAGTATGGCGAGGTGGTGCGGCTCGTCGAGAAGCCCACCGATCCTCCGTCCGATCTCGCGCTCGTGGGCATCTACCTCTTCACGCCGATCGTGCACGAGGCCGTGGCCGCGATCGAGCCGTCAGCGCGCGGCGAGCTGGAGATCACCGACGCCATCCAGTGGCTCGTCGACCAGCACCACCGCGTCACTCACGACATCCTCACCGGCTGGTGGATCGACACCGGCAAGAAGGACCCGCTGCTCGACTGCAACCGCCTCGTGCTCGAGACCCTCGAGGCGCGCAACGAGGGCGAGGTCGACGAGCGATCACGTCTCATCGGACGCGTCGTGGTCGAGCCCGGTGCACGGCTGGTGCGCTCGAGCGTGCGCGGCCCGGCGATCATCGGGGCCGGCACCGAGATCATCGACAGCTACGTGGGGCCGTTCACGTCGATCGCGGCCGACTGCACGATCCGCGAGGCCGAGATCGAGCACTCCGTGGTGCTCGAGCGCTGCCGCATCGAGCGGGTCCCGAGGCTCCAGGATTCGCTGCTGGGGCGGGACACCGTGGTGGTCCACACCGACACGGTGCCCAGGGCCACCCGCCTCCTGCTCGGTGACCACTCGCACGTCGAACTCGAATAGCCGATATACAACCAGCCGAGCGTCCGCAAACCTCGACCCTTCGGCAGCGAGCCCATAGCGAGGGAAGGCCAACCGGCCCGTGAGCGCAGCGAACAAGAGGTAAGAGGCTTGAAGATCTTTGTCACTGGCGGTGCCGGTTTCATCGGCTCGAACTACGCACGGTGGGTGCTCGCCAACAGCGATCACGAGATCACCGTCTACGACGCGCTCACCTACGCGGGGAACCTCACCACGCTGCGTGACGTCTACGACGATCCGCGGTACGCGTTCGTGCACGGCAACATCTGCGATCCCGGCACGCTCGAGTCGGCGATGCGCGGGCACGACGCCGTGGTGCATTTCGCGGCCGAGAGCCACGTCGACCGCTCCATCGCCGGACCCGACGACTTCATCAACACGAACTGCTTCGGCACCAACATCGTGATGGACACGGCGCGGCGTCTCGACATGGGGCGCGTGCTGCACATCGGCACCGACGAGGTGTACGGATCGGTGGAGGTTGGCTCGTCGACGGAGAACGACCCGCTCGAACCACGCTCGCCGTACTCGGCGTCGAAGGCCGGCTCCGACCTGATCGCGCTCTCCTACCACCACACCTACGGCCTGCCCGTGGTGGTCACCCGGTGCACGAACAACTTCGGGCCTTACCAGTATCCCGAGAAGGCGATCCCGCTCTTCACCACCAACCTGCTCGACGACGCCAAGATCCCGCTCTACGGCGACGGCCTCAACGAGCGCGACTGGATCTACGTCGACGACCACTGCGCCGGCGTGCACCTCGTGCTCGAGCAGGGCAACGCCGGCGAGATCTACAACATCGGCGCGGGCAACGAGACGCCCAACCGCGTGCTCGTCGACAAGCTCCTTGCGCTGCTCGGTAAGGACGAGAACTCGGTCGACTACGTGGCCGACCGCCTCGGTCACGACCGTCGCTATTCCGTGGACATCACGAAGGTCAGTGCGCTCGGCTGGAAGAAGCAGCGCACGCTCGACGAAGCACTCGCCGAGACGGTTGCGTGGTACCGCGACAACCGCTGGTGGTGGGAACCGCTCAAGGGCAAGAAGTGACGCGGTGAGAGTCGTCGTCGCCGGCGCGGGGGGCATGGTCGGGCGCGAGGTGACCGAGCTGTTCGAGAGTCGCGGTCACCACGAAGTGAGCGCGTTCATGTCGGCCGATCTCGACATCACCGACCGCGATGCGGTGTTGCAGCGCGTCGCGATCGCCGCACCCGACGTTGTGATCAACTGCGCCGCGTTCACCGCGGTCGACGCCTGCGAGACCGAGGTGGACCGCGCGTTCCAAGTGAACGGGCTCGGAGTGCGCAATCTGGCCGAGGCTTGTGCGGCCGAAGGCGCGCATCTCGTGCACATCGGCACCGACTACGTGTTCGACGGCACCAAGCCCACGCCGTACCACGAGTGGGATGCGCCGCATCCGATGTGTGTGTACGCCACCTCGAAGCTCGCCGGCGAGCACGAAGCCGTCGCGCTCTTGGGTCCGGCGTGCACGATCGCGCGGATCTCGTGGGTGTGCGGCCGCTACGGCAGCAACATGGTGAAGACGGTGCTGCGCGTTGCTGCGGCTTCCGACGGGCCGCTGCGCTTTGTCGACGACCAGCGCGGATGTCCCACGTTCGCCAACGACCTCGCCACCATGCTCTATCGCTTCGCGGTCGAACGGCGTCCAGGCCTGTTCCATGTGACGAACCAGCGGGCCGTGAGCTGGTTCGAATTCGTGCAGGAGATCTTGCAAGAGAGCGGCGACGACCCGAAACGCGTGGAACCGATCAGCACCGCCGATTTGCAACCACCTCGGCCGGCACCCCGCCCCGCGAACAGCGTGCTCGACAACCTGGCGCTGCGCCTCTCGGGTATCGAGCTCCTTCCCGACCATGGCGAGGCGCTGGCGCGCTGCATCAAGCAGCTGGCGTAGCAACGCTCGACAGCACGAGTTGCAACGCGGGTAGGTCGGGGATCGAGTTCAGGCGATCGAGCCACGGACCCACTTGGGCGTGTTGGTCGCGACAGCGCCGCAGCACCTGCAGATCGCCGATGCCGCACACGCCTTCGACTTCGCGTCGCAGCTCGGCCTGCATGGTGCGCTCCGATCGCGTGAGCGGGTCGGCGGTAGCCACGATCCGCCCTTGCGCCGGCACCTTCGCGCCGGCGACCTGAATCAGGAGCTCGCGCGTCGCCCGCTCGGGGTGGGCCCGGAAGGCGCCGAAACGCGTGGTGGCGTCGCGGTCGCCGGACTTCGATCCCGACACGACGTCGAAACCGGCGAGACCGAAATCGACGGTGAGCTCGTCGTGACCGAAGTTCGACTGCGCGAACAGTTGGTCGCCCACGTCGCTGTGCACGATCACCGGGCCGGAACCGTGGCGCAGCGCCGGCTCCGCGGCGCGCGCCAATTTCCCGAGCGCGATCTGTACTCGCCCCGGACCGAGATCGTCGCGCGCCGCGCGCACGGCGAACACCACCGAGAACACCACCACGCCCACCGCAACCACCGCGGTGATCCATGAACGTGCGCGTGCACTCGTGACGAGCGCGGCCAGTGTGCCGACCGGCAACCACAGGAGCGCGCCCGCCGACCGCGTGGGATCCACCAGCCAGATGTAGAACGGCAGCGACAAGCGGCTGAGCGCAACAACCGTGATCAGCGCAGCGAAGACGACCGTCGCGACGAGTAGGAGCTGCGGCACGGCGCGGCGGCGCCAGGCCACGATCGCCACGATCGCCAGCACGATGATCGAGCCCGGGAACCACGGTGCGCGGCCGACGTCGACCGTCGTCGCGAACGGCACGAGCGGCACCGAGCGGCCGAGCCACACCGCCGGGAACCACGTCTCGAGCCGCAATGCGCCGAACGCGTGGCGCAGCCCAATCGTCACATGCGAGGCGGTGGTGAACCTCCATGTGCGCGTGAGGTTGCCGGGATGGTCCCGGAACTGCTCGACGAGTGCTGCCAACCAGAGCACCACGCCCACTGCAGCGCTGATCGCGAGGTCGCGCCAAGGTGCGGCGCGTTGCGGCTCCGCGGCGCGGGCGCGCCGCACAAACCCGATCACCATGCCCCAGAGCACGAGCGCGATCGCGATCACGCCGGCAGTGGCGTACATCTCCGTGGTGAGCGACGCCACCACCACGAGCCACACCCACGCGGCGAGTCCGCCGGAGATCGCATCGAACGCCAGCACCGCCGTGGTGATCAGCAGCACCGCGCTCACGTGGGGCTCCCATGGATCGGTGGTCGATACCGGACCGAGGCCCCAGAACACCGCGGTGAGCACGAGCAGCGACCACGCCATCGCGATCATGCCGAACCGCCGCCACATCACCCGAGCCACGAGCACGACGCTCGCGGCGTGCACGAACACCACACCCACCTGGATCGCCGAGAAGCGCGAGCCGAGCACGCGGAACGGGATCGACAGCAGGTAGAACCAGGCTGGCCCCGGCTGATTGAACCCATAACGCTCGTAGGAACCGAGGAGCGGCGTGTGCGCCGTGAACACGTCGTGCACGCGCAGGTTGATCAGCGCGTCGTCGCCGTTCAGCGCCACGTAGTTGCGCCCGATCAGCCGAACCGCGAGCACCACGAACGGGATGAGCGCCGCCAGCACCAGCACCGCCGCCATGCGCCGATCGCGTGACATGGGGCCCGTGTGCACGGCGGTCGACGGTATCTCAGCGCGCCTGCGATGCTGACGCCACGACGCATGAGTGTCGTGGGCGACGAAAGGTTGATGTGTCATGCACGCAACGCAGAAGACGTGGGGTCCGTTCACGGGCCGCCAGCTCGCAACGATGGTGTGCGTCATCGTGGTCGCAATCGTGGTGCCGGTGGGCGCGTGGGCTGCGACGCTCTCGAACGTGGCGATCACCGACCCGGGCGGCGTACACCGCGCCACCGTCGACGCCACTGGCAAACTCGCAGTCGGCGACGGCTCCGGGCCGCTCACCATCGATGGCGCGGTCACCGGCGTGCCCGGTCTGCCTGCCAAGCCGATCACGATCACGGTCACGACCGTGCCGAATGCTCCCGCGGTGATTTACGGCCCGCAGAGCAAGCGCTTTGGGATCACGAGCATTACCGCCACTGCGCTGCCCGGTTGCGGCGACCAGACGTTGATCCTCGTGGCGACACAAGGTGGCAGCAACGTGTTCGCGCTCGCCGAGAACGTGGTGAAGGCCGGAACGACCGCCCAGTACACCTTCCCGACACCGCTCGTGCTCACGCCACTCACGGGAGGCACGGTCGCGCTCGAGGCCGAGGGCAGCACGCCGGGGTGCACGGCGGTCAGCGGCGTAGGCGTCCAGTCCTAGACGCCCACTCCAAGCTCTCGGGCGTCGTAGAGCGTCGAATAGCGACGCTCTACGACGCCCCGGGATGGGGTCAGAGGCGCTCGACGATGGCCTGGGCGAACTGCGAGCACTTCACCTCTTTGGCGCCGTCCATCAGGCGGGCGAAGTCGTAGGTGACGATCTTCTCGGCGATCGTGGCCTCGAGCGCGCGCACGATGTCGTCGGCCGCGTCCTGCCAACCGAGGTGCTCGAACATCAACACGCCCGACAGCAGCAGCGAACCCGGATTCACCTTGTCCTGGCCGGCGTACTTCGGCGCGGTGCCGTGCGTGGCCTCGAAGATGGCGTGGCCACTCACGTAGTTGATGTTGCCGCCCGGCGCGATGCCGATGCCGCCCACCTGCGCGGCGAGCGCATCGGAGAGGTAGTCGCCGTTCAGGTTGGTGGTGGCGATCACGTCGAAGTCGTCGGGACGGGTGAGCACCTGCTGCAACGTGATGTCGGCGATGTTGTCCTTCACGAGAATCTTGTCGCCGGGCTTTCCGCCGCAGTCGTCCCAGCCGACCGCAACGTCGGAGAACTCGTCGCGCGTGAGCTCGTAGCCCCACTTCGCGAAAGCGCCCTCGGTGAACTTCTGGATGTTGCCCTTGTGCACGAGCGTCACGCTCTTGCGGTCGCGCCGCACTGCGTATTCGAGCGCGGCGCGGATGAGTCGCTTGCTGCCGGTGATCGACACCGGCTTGATGCCGATGCCGCTGTCGGGCCGGATGTCCCAGCCGAACTCGCGCTTCAGCAACTCGATCATCTTCTTGGCCTCGGGCGTGCCCTCTTCCACTTCGAGGCCGGCGTAGATGTCCTCGGTGTTCTCGCGGAAGATCACCATGTCGACCTTGCCGGGCTCCTTCACCGGCGACGGCACGCCCTGGAACCACCGCACGGGGCGCAGGCACACATAGAGGTCGAGGATCTGGCGCAGGGCCACGTTGAGCGACCGGATGCCGCCGCCCACGGGCGTGGTGAGGGGACCCTTGATCCCGATCAGGTACTCGCGGAACACGTCGACGGTCTGCTGCGGGAGCCACTCGCCGGTGGCCTTGAACGCCTTCTCCCCCGCGAGCACCTCCTTCCACTCGATCGTCTTGCCGTGCTTGTTGGCCGCGGCGTCGAGCACCAGCTGCGCTGCGGGCCAGATGTCCACACCGGTGCCGTCGCCCTCGACGTAGGGGATCACCGGGTTGTCGGACACGTTCAGGGCGCCATCCGCACCCATCGTGATCTTGTCAGCCACTCTTACCTCTTGTTCGCTTCGCTCACGGGGCCGGTAGGCCTTCCCTCGCTCCGGGCTCGCCGACCGAAGTCGGCGGCTCGTGATCGCTCGGCCGGGCTCGGACGCTACCGGAGCTGAAGAGGGGGCCTGTTACCGTCCGCGCCATGCGGAGATGGCCTCTCGCCGCGTTGCTCATCGCTGCGAGTGCGTGCAGTTCGAGCTCCTCCAACGGCGCGCAGCCCACACCGACGACGGCTCGGCCGTCCGTGCCGACGGTGCCCGCGCTGCTGCCGTTGCACGCCATTACCGGCGCGTCGCCGGGCGTGTTCGACTCACACGACCGTCAGGTGCGCTTGCGCGGCGTCGACGTCAACTCGCTCGGCGACTATTACCAGGACGATCCCGCGCTCCCCACCGTGGTGCCGGTGACGAACCGCGACTGGGCGTCGATGGCGGCGCACGGCTTCGACGTGGTGCGACTGCTCGTGAGTTGGTCCAAGCTCGAGCCGAAGCGCGGCGTGTTCGACGACGCCTACCTCGCTCGGGTTTCGAGCACGGTGCAGGCCGCGGCGCGCTACGGCATCTATTCGGTGATCGACATGCATCAAGATGCGTGGGGCAAATACATCGCGTCACCGAAGAACGTCCACTGCGCGCCCGGCGCCGACCCGGCGATCGGTTGGGACGGCGCGCCGCAGTGGGCCACGCTCACCAACGGCGCCGACACCTGCACGAAGGGCTCGCGCGAGTCGGCGCCCGCCGCCGAAACCGCGTGGGACTCGTTCTACGCGGACCGCGACGGCATCATGACCCAGCTCGTGGCCACGTGGGCACACGTCGCGGCGCGCTTCGCCGGCAACGCCGCGGTCGCGGGCTTCGACCTGCTCAACGAGCCGAACCCCGGCCACGACGGCACTCCCGCATTGCGCGGGCTGGGCCGCTATTACGGTCGCTCGATCGCGGCGATCCGCGCGGCCGAGGCCGGCGCGCAGGGGTTCCATCACATCGCGTTCTTCGAGGACACCGTCGACGGCGCGTTCGTGGCGCCGCACTTCACCACCGACACGAACATCGTGTTCGCACCGCACAATTACGGCGAGTCGATCGGCAACATCCCGATCGAAGCGGAGTTCGACTATTACGCCGCGGGTGCGCGTTCGTACAAGACCGCGATGTGGATCGGCGAGTACGGCTGGTTCTCGGATCCGTCGGCGAGCGCGTCGAAGGTCGCGCGGTTCGCGACCAAGGCCGACTCACTGCTCGATGTGGGTGAGGCATGGTGGCAATGGCGCCAGGCGTGCGGCGACCCGCACTCGATCGGCAAGCCCGGCGGCCAGCCCGCCTCCGTGGTGATCCAGTTCCAGAACAACGCCTGCCCCGGCGACCACAACCAAGGCGTGAACTCAGCCTGGAATTGCACCTGGCGCCCCTACCCAATGGCCAGCCCCGGGCACCTCACCGCATTGAAGACGGGCTGCGCCAACGATCTCGAAGTGCAGGGCACGACCACGAAGCCCGGCACCATCGACATCTGGTTCCCAGGTACGCACGCGCCACATGTCGCCGGGACGACGCACTCAACGGTGCGCAAGGTGCCCGGCGGCTACCGCGTCACCGGCACAGTGTCGGGCACCTACGACGTGCGCGTCGCGACGAACGACTGACAACCGCGTTCTTGGTGCAGTAGCCCCGCTCGGGCGGGCCTACTGCACCGAGAACGGAAGAAGGCGCGCGGTCAGTTGCCGGCGCCGAGGTTGCCCACCACGTTGCCGAGGTCGGGCTTGGTGGTCGGCGTGGTGGCGCCCTTCGCCGGCGACGGCGCGGCGCTGCCGCTCGGGCTCACCGCCTGGCTCGTGAGGCCGTTCGCTTGGAGGATCTCGTTGATCACCTGCGACTCGATCACGATCTCGACGCGGCGGTTCCTGGCCTGGCCTTCGGGCGTGGCGTTGCTCGCCACCGGATCGTGCTCGCCGTAACCCTGCGCGGTCATGCGTGACTCGTCGAGACCGACACCGTCGACGAGATAGCGCAGCACCACGTCGGCGCGGGCCGTCGACAACTCCCAGTTCGACGCGTACTGGCTGGTGTTGATCGGGCGGTTGTCGGTGTAACCCTCGATCAGCAGCGGGTTGTTGATGTGCGCGAGCACGGCGCCGATCACCTGCAGCACGTGCGCGCCCTGGGGCTCGATCACGGCCTGGCCCGACGTGAACAGCACGTTGTCGTTCGCGAGGCGTACCACGAGGCCTCGGCCTTCGAGCTGGAAGCTGATGGTGTTGCCCACACCGTTCTCGTTGGCGGCCTGCTGGAGCTGCTGCTGGTCGTGCGCGAACGACTTCTGCTCCTTCTTCTCCGCGGCCTGGATCGCCGACGACGCGGTGATCGCGGGAGTCGTCCGCGACTGTTGGGTCCCGCTCGACCCGGGGTTGGCACTCGTGCCACCACCGAGCACGCCCTTGCCGCCGGTCTGGTTGTCGCCGACCCCCTGTACCGCCGACTTGCCCCCGCTGTCCGAGAACAGTCCGACCACTGGATGGCTTCCGGCGTTGTTGAACCCCATCGCGAGGCGTTTGGCCTTGTCGACGTTCACGGACGAGATGGCGAACAGGGCGATGAACATCGCCATGAGCAGCGTCAGCAAGTCGGCGTAGGGAATCACCCACGCCTCGTGGTTCCCGTGCTCCTCGTGTTCCTCGTGGAGCTCGTCGTCGTCATGACCACCCGACATCGATCAGGCGGCCTTCTGTTCGCGCTGCGTCGGCGGGATGCTGCTCGACAGGATCTCCTCGACGATGCGCGGGCTCGTACCAGAGTGGATCGCCAACACGCCCTGCACGATCAGCTGCTTGTGCGCGACCTCGTCGGACGAGATCTTCTTGAGCTTGTTCGACCACGGCAGGAAGATGCCGTTGGCGAGGAACACGCCCCAGAACGTGGCGACGAACGCGCCGGCGATGCCTTCACCCACGAGCTCGGGCTGCGACAACTTGCTCATCGTGGCGATCAGTCCGAACACCGCGCCGATGATGCCGAACGTCGGCGCGTACACACCGGCCTTCTCGCACCACGCCGCGCCGACCTTGTGGCGCTCCTTCATCGCCGCGATGTCGGCGTTCATCGTCTTCTTCAAGGTGTCGGCGTCGGTGCCGTCGACCGCGAGTTGCAGACCCTTCTTCAAGAACTCGTCGTCGATGTTCTTGCTCGCCTCTTCGAGTGCGAGCAAGCCATCGGTGCGCGCCCGGTTCGTCATGTCGACGATGGTGGCGATGGTCTCGGCGGTGGGCGGCGGCGCGCCGCCCTTCAGGCACTTCGAGATCACCTTGCCGATGTTCTGGGTGGCGTCGAACGGGAACGACGACATCGTGGCGCCGAAGCAACCGAACACCACGATGATGATCGAGCCGAACTCCATGAACAAGAAGGCCGGGTTGATGCCGTGCAGGAAGACGCTCGCGAACACACCCACGAGGGTGATCGCGAGGCCAACCATGCTGCCTTTTTCCACCCGATACTCCCGCCGCCGTGTCCCTGAGCTCCGGTCTCCTATCGACCAGGAGAGCGTGCGGGTTACAGGGACGGCGCGGGCTCGATCCTTGGGTCGATCGAGCGCTCGATCAGCGGTCGACGGCCTGGCGCAGGGCGCTCACGAAGGCCGCGGCCTCCTCGGTACCGCCCGATTGGAGCAGTTTGCGCACCAGGGCCGAGCCGATCACGACGCCATCGGCGTAGCCGGCCGCCTCACCGGCCTGTTCAGGGGTGGAGATGCCCACACCGAGCAGTACTGGCTTGTCGGTGGCCGCCTTGAGCCGCCGGCCCATGACCGCGGCCGATGCGGCCAGCGTCGTGCGTTCACCGGTGACGCCCATCAGCGACACGCCGTAGATGAAGCCGCGCGACCGCTCGCAGATCGCGGCGAGCCGCTCGTCGGTGGTGGTGGGCGACGCGAGCAGAACGTTCTCGACCCCGTGGGTGAGCGACGCCGCGGCGAAGTCGCTGAGGAGCAACTCGTCGAGGGGCAGGTCGGGGATGATCGCGCCGTCGATGCCGGCCTGCTCGAGCGATGCAGCGAAGCGCTCGTCGCCCATGTGCGCGACCAGGTTGTAATACGTCATCACCGCGAGCGGGATCCCCACGTCGAGCTGGCGCGCCTGCTCGATCACCGAAGCGGGCGTGGCCCCGAGATCGAGCGCGCGCTGGCTGGCCTCCTGGATGGTCTTGCCGTCCATGATCGGGTCGGAGAACGGGATACCGATCTCCACCGCGTCGGCGCCGCTTGCCTCGCACGCGCGCACGACCTCCACCCAGTCCTTGCCGAGACCACCGGTCACGTACGGCACCAGCAGCTTGCGACCGGAATCGCGCCGCTCCCGCAGGTGCTTTTCGAGGATCACTCGTCGTCGCCCAGACGTTCCATGACCTGTTGCGCGTCCTTGTCGCCGCGCCCCGAAAGCGTGAGCAGCACCGTGGCGCCCCTCGGCACCGACCGGCCGGCCTCGCGCATCAGCCAGCCGATCGCGTGCGCAGGTTCGAGCGCCGGCACGATGCCCTCGGTCTCGGCGAGGATCTGGAAACCGGCGACCGCTTCTTCGTCGGTGGCGTACTCGTACGTGGCCCGACCGGTGGCGGCGAGCAGCGCGTGCTCGGGGCCGACACCCGGATAGTCGAGCCCGGCACTGATCGACGTGGCCTCGATGATCTGTCCGTCTTCGTCCTGCAGGATCAATGAACGCATGCCGTGCACGATCCCGGGCACGCCACGCGTGACGGCGGCGCCGTGATGACCGCTCTCCAGCCCGAGGCCGCCCGCCTCGACGCCCACGAGTTTCGTGGCCGGAGCGGCGTCGACGAATCCTGCGAACGTTCCCATCGCGTTCGAGCCGCCGCCCACGCAAGCCACCACATAGTCGGGGTCGGCACCGTCGAGCTGCTCACGACATTGGCGGCGCGCCTCGTCGCCCACCACGCGCTGGAACTCGCGCACCATCCACGGGAACGGGTGCGGACCCATCACCGAACCGAGGCAGTAATGCGTGCGTTCGACGCGGGCCACCCACTCGCGCATGGCGTCGTTCACCGCGTCCTTCAACGTGGCGCTGCCGCTGGTGACCGGCACCACAGACGCGCCCAGCAACTTCATCCGCCACACGTTCAACGCCTGGCGCTCCACGTCGACGGCACCCATGTATACGGTGCACTCGAGGCCGAAGAGCGCGGCCGCCGTGGCCGTGGCCACGCCGTGCTGGCCTGCGCCGGTCTCGGCGATGAGGCTGTCCTTGCCCATCCGGCGCGTGAGCAGCGCCTGGCCGAGCACGTTGTTGATCTTGTGCGAGCCGGTGTGGGTGAGATCCTCACGCTTCAGCAGGAGCCGCACACCCAGACGCTGCGAGAGGCGGTAACACTCGGTGACCGGGGTGGGCCGTCCGGCGTAGTCCTTCAGCAGCGCCGCGTACTCGGAGCGGAATGCGTCGTCGTGCCAGGCGGCGCGGAACGCCAGCTCGAGCTCCTCGAGCGCTGGGATCAGCGACTCCGGCGCGTAGCGACCGCCGAAGTCGCCGAAGCGGCCCAGACCAGTCGGTTCGGGGCCGGGCGGATCGAGCTGGACGACATCGCCGCGGGCCGGCGGCACCATGATCCCCATCCTTCACATCGAGCGGAATGAGCAGGCTAGAGCAGCAGGGGTGTCAGCGCTTCCGGCAAATCACCGGCGCCGTAAGGACGCCCTCAGCACGGTCCCGGTTCCCGGCGACACCCGAGGGGCAGCCCGCTACAGGTCGATGGCCCAGTCGAAGGGGCGGGTCACGCCGGCCTCGCTGATCACGTCGCGGGGGTCGATCTCGATGTCGAGCATGTCGAGCCGGCCGTCAGCGTCGCCATAGGTGTCGAGCGATTCCATGTGGCGCACCGGCGGTTCCTGGAGCTCGGCGCCGGCGTGCTTGGCCGCCTCGATGAACAGCCGCAGCCGGCGCGGGTCCTTGCGACCCGGCGAGGCCTCGACCCCACTCGACACGTCCACACCCCATGGCCGCACCTTGGCGATCGCCTCCTGCACGTTCTCGTGGTGGAGGCCACCGGCAAGCAGCAGGCGGACCCCGCCGGGCACGCCGTCGGCGAGGCGCCAGTCGAACACGCGGCCCGACCCTGGGCTCGGCGAATCGACCAGGATGATGTCGGCGGGACCGTTGGCCGCGGCCTGCATGCCGGGGTCGCCAGCACGAAAACCTTGGATCACGAACTGCACGCGCTGGCGGATCCAGCGCACCTCGCGCAATGGCTCGTGCCCGTGGAGTTGGGCGCCGTGCAAGCCCACCTTGTTCACCACCTCGGTGACGCGCTCCGGCCGCTCGTTGCGGAACACGCCGACGGTGATCACTTCACTCGGCACGCGCTTCACGATGTCGCGCACCGCGTCGGGCGTCACCTGGCGGCGGCTCGGCGCGAACACGAAGCCGATCGCGTCGGCGCCGAGTGCGACCGCGGTGAGCGCGTCGTCCTCGTTCGTGATCCCGCAAATCTTGACCCACATAGCCGCTTCGCAGCGTATCTACTGCTCGGGCGCGATCGCGCAGCGGTAGATCAATCTCGACGTCGACTACAGGATGACAGTGCCGCGCACAGCGCAGTCGGGTCGGGCGCACGCACGAGCGCCTCCCCGACGAGCACCGCGTCGAAGCCCGCGTCGGCCATCCGTTGCGCGTCGTCAACCGAACGGATCGCCGACTCCGCCACTGCGACCGCGCCGTCGGGGATACCGGCGCGTAACGACTGGGCGACGCCGAGATCCTCGCCGAAGGTCTGCAAACTGCGGCTGTTGACACCCACGAGGCGCGCACCGATGCCGGCCGCGCGCTCGAGCTCGGCTTGGTCGTGCACCTCGACGAGGGCGTCGAGGCCGAGACCCAGCGCGAGCTCGTGCAGATCGAGGAGCACGGCGTCGTCGGGCAGCGCCGCCACGATCAGCAGGATGGCGTCGGCGCCGACGGCGCGGGCCTCGTACACCTGCACCTCGTCGATCACGAAGTCTTTGCGCAACGCCGGGACGTTCGTGACCGCGCGGGCTTCCTGGAGGTCGGCCATCGACCCGCCGAAGTAGGGCCCGTCGGTGAGCACGCTGAGTGCCGCGGCACCGCCCACGGCGTAGGCCCGGGCCGTGGCGGCGGGCTCGAGATCGGGCGCCAGGTCGCCCTTGCTCGGCGAGCGCCGCTTGATCTCGGCGATCACCTTCAGGGTCGCGGGATCGGCTTGCAACGCGGCGGCAAACCCGCGAGTCGGCGGTGCATCCAACGCTGTGCGGCGGAGCAAGTCGCGCGTATCGGGCCGGCGCAACACGGTCACCTCGTCACGCTTCGTGACCAAGATCTCGTCCAACACCCGTCTCAATTTGCCTCGCTTCGCTCGGCGGCGAGCTCACTACGCACCGGCGTCGCTCCTCCGTCGCTCTCCGGCTGCTCCGTTCGCCGCTCGAGCATCAGTTCACTTTACGGTCCGATCACAAGGCCATCATCCTGGGTGTACACGCCTGACCGACGATGGAGAGGTGATGCCGAGCGAGGGAAGGCCCACCGGCCCATGAGCGAAGCGAAGAGAAGGTATGAGAGCCAACGCGGCACGATCCTGGTGGTCGACGACGAGCCCAACATCGCCGACCTCGTGGAGCTCTACCTCTCCCGCGAGGGCTACCGCGTTCGCAAGGCCGCCAGTGGCGAGGACGCCCTCGCCGCGGTCGAACGCGAGCACCCGCGGCTCGTGGTGCTCGACGTCGGCCTGCCCGACATCAGCGGCCTCGACGTGTGCACTCGCCTGCGGGCCACGTCGAACATCCCCGTGATCTTTCTCACCGCGCGTGACAGCGAGATCGACCGCGTGCTCGGCCTCGAGCTGGGCGGCGACGACTACCTCACCAAGCCCTTCTCCCCCGCCGAGCTCGTGGCGCGCGTGAAGGCCGTGCTGCGCCGATCGGACAGCAGCGCGGTGGTGTCGGTCGACGTGTTGCAGATCGGTAGCGTCGCCGTCGATCGCGGTCGCCGCGAAGTGCGCGTGGGCGAGGAGGTCGTGGCGTTCACCGCGAAGGAATTCGATCTCCTGCAATTCCTCGCCGAGCGACCGGGGCGGGCGCTGTCGCGCCAGCAGATCCTCGACGGAGTGTGGGGCTTCGATTGGTACGGCGACGCGCGCACGGTCGACGTGCACATCGCACAGGTGCGCAAGAAGGTCGGCACCGGTCTGGAGATCGCCACCGTGCGCGGCCTCGGCTACCGGCTCGATTCACGGAACTGACGCGATGCGATGACCGCGAACGCCAACTCGACGCGACGGCGCCGCACGATGCGCACCCGACTGGTGTGGAGCTTGGTACTCGTCGCCACCGCCGGCATCCTCATCGCCGGCGTGATCACCGTGCTTGCTGTCCAACACGGTGCCGAGCACTCGGCCCAGTCGAACATCGAGCACAAGGCCGCCAACATCGTCAACGACGTGAAGGAGGTGCAGGGGCAAGCCGCTTCCGGATCGGCCGCGCCGGCGCTACGTCTGCGTGACCTGCTCGACCAGGTGCGCAGCGCGGTGCAGGTTTCCGACGCGCACCTCGTGTTCGTACGGGCCGACGGCGGCGTTGCCACCTACAACCAGGTACTGAGCACAACGGCCGGTCGCAGGCTGATCGGCAACGACAGCGAAGCGTCAGACCTGGTGGCCTTGCCGAAGGGCGTGTCGGCGGACGATCTCGCGCTCGACCAGGTGGCGCGCGGTTCCACCACCACACTGCGGCAGAACGGCAACGTGTATCTCGCCGAGCGGGTGCCGTCGCTCACACGCACCCGGGCCACGCCGGTGATCATCGTGAGCGATGTCGTCGACACCGGTGCGGCGCGCCGGGCCGCGACCGCATTCATCATCGCCGCGCTGATCGCGCTCGCGGCATGTGTCGTGGTGAGCACGCTGCTCGCTCGGCGCCTGACCAAACCGCTCACCGCCATCGACACCGCAGCACGCGCGCTTGCCGCCGGCGACCTCACCGCGCGCGTCGACCTCGGCCGTCGCACCGATCGCGAAACGGCCGAGGTTGCGGCCACGCTCAATCAGATGGCGAGCGACCTCGACGGTGCCCGGCGGGCCGAGCGCTCGTTCCTGCAAGCGGTGAGCCACGATCTCCGCACACCGCTCACGTCGATTCGCGGCTATGCCGAAGCGCTGGCCGACGGCACCGTCGACGCCACCGACGACCAAGCCCGCGTGCGCGCCGCCGAGGTGATCACCACCGAATCGCGACGCCTCGAACGGCTCGTACGCGACCTGCTCGATCTGTCGCGCCTCGACGCGCACGAGTTCTCGCTGCGGCCGCAGCCGTGCGACGCCGCCGCGCTTGCAGCCACCACGGTGGCCGGGTTCGCGCCACAAGCCCAGTCCTTGGGTGTGGAGTTACAGGCGCCCGACGCCGGAGCGGTGCCCGCCGACCTCGACCCAGAGCGCTTCGGCCAGATCATTGCCAACCTCGTCGAGAACGCGCTGAAGTACGCGCGGAGCCGGGTGGCGGTCACGTTCGGTGCGAGCGAGCGCGACGTGACCGTGACGGTCGCCGACAACGGCGCCGGGATCCCCGACGCCGAGCAGGCGCGTGTGTTCGAGCGCCTCTACACCGCGCGCTCGGCACCAGGCCGGCCGGTCGGCACTGGCCTCGGCCTCACCGTGGTGCACGAGCTCGCCCGGGCGATGGGCGGCGGTGCGCGCCTCGTGTCATCCGGCACCGACGGCACCGTGTTCTCCGTGACCGTCGCCCGCGGCTCTACGGGCGTGGGTTTT
>DASXZO010000071.1:0-1977 GCA_036501845.1 Acidimicrobiia bacterium
CCCAACTCCGTGGCGATCTACATCGGCACATCGAGCTCGGCGTACCCGGCGATGGGTTCGGTGGCGTCGGCGTTGGTGATGGCGCTCGGCAGCAAGATGATGTTCTCGGCTGCATCGATCGACCAACCGGGCACGCGCGTCGGCGACGCCATGCACGGCCTGTGGCTCGGCGGGCGGATCCCGTTCGACGACTGCGATGCCTTCCTCTTCGCCGGCACGAACCCGGTGATCTCCAAGCAGTTCCTCTCCGAGAACCCGGCCAAGCGGCTGGCGCGCGCGGTGGAGCGCGGCACGAAGATCGTGGTGATCGACCCGCGCCGCACCGAGACCGCGCGCTGGGCGCACGTGCATTTGCAGGTACGCCCGGGGCAGGACGCGATCGTGATGGCCGGAATCCTTCACGTGATCCTGCACGAGGGTCTCGTCGACCACGACTTCGTCAGCGCTCACGTCGACGGTATCGACGCGCTGCGCGCGGCCGTGGAGCCGTTCACCCCCGAAGTGGTGGCGCGCCGAGCTGACATCGCGGTCGACGATTTGATCGAGGCGGCGCGCGCACTCGGCACCGCGCGCCGAGGTGGTGCGGGTGGCGGTACCGGAATCAGCATGACGAGCTGCACGAGCGTGGTGTCGTACTTACTGCTGTGCCTCATGTCGGTGCGGGGTTGGTGGCCGCGCGAGGGCGACCGCATCGAGCGGCCCAACGTGTTGATGCCGCCGAACCGGGCCAAGGCCCAGCCCCGCCGCCCCTACCGGGCGATCGGCTTCGGTCACAAGATGCGCGTGCGCGGGCTCGAGCAGACCAACGGCGGCCTGCCCACTGCGGCGCTGGCCGACGAGATCCTGCTGCCCGGTGAGGGCCAGATCCGTGCACTGTTCAACGTCGGTGGCGCACCGATGGTGGCGTGGCCCGATCAGCGCAAGACTCGTGAGGCGCTCGAGGATCTCGAGCTGTTCGTGACCACCGACGTCGAATACTCACCGACGGCGCAGATGGCCGACTACGTAGTCGCCACGAAGATGACGTTCGAGACGCCGGGCATGACGCAGCTCAGCGAGTTCATCAAGTACTTCCATCCGGGCTACGGATTCCGTGCGCCGTACGCGCAGTACACGCCGGCACTCGTCGACCCGCCCGCCGACTCCGATCTCATCGAGGACTGGCAGCTCTACTACCGGATCGCGCAGCGCCTCGAGCTTCCGCTCAACATCGTCAACGTGTTCGGGCGTATGGGCGCGCACCTCGAAGCACCGATCCAGGTGAACCCGCTCGACATGGAGCACGAGCCCACCACCGACGACATCTACGAGACCATGTGCAGTGGCTCGCAGATTTCGCTCGACGAGGTTCGCCGTCATCCGCACGGCCACGTGTTCGAGGAACTGTTGGAACAACGCATCGGTCCGGCCGACCCCGAGTGCGAAGATCGTCTCGACGTGGGCAACGGCGCCATGCTCGAAGAGTTGGCCGAGATCGGCGCGCGATCGCTCGCAACGGCGACTGACGACGACCGGCCGTTCCTGTTCGTGCCCCGCCGCGAGAACCGAGTGATCAACACCACGGGCCGCACGCTTCCGGGCCTGATGCGCGGCCGCCACTACAACCCTGCGTTCATGCACCCCGACGACCTCCACCGCCTCGGTGTCACCGCCGGCGACGTGGTGGAGATCCGTTCGGCGTACGACACCATCACTGGTGTGGCCGAGCCCGACGCCGATCTCCGCACCGGCATGGTGTCGATGAGCCACAACTTCGGCGGGGTGCCCGGCGAGGTCGAGGATCCGCGCGTCGACGGTGCGAACACCAACCGTCTGTTGCGGTGCGAGGACGAGTACGACCGCTACACCGGTCAGCCGCGCATGGGCGCGCTCCCCGTGGCGGTCGTTCCCGTGAGGTCACTCGCCCCGTCCGACTGAGTAGCCGAACCCCGTCGCTAGGAGAGCGCCCTCGGCAAGGGAGGGCTGTTACGGGCGCGT
>DASXZO010000072.1:0-28211 GCA_036501845.1 Acidimicrobiia bacterium
CTTCGATTATCGAAGTCAAACGACGCCCGTAGATCTTGGGGTTAGTAGCCCTCGTCGCGGTCGATCTGGTAGATCAGCTCGTCGCCGTCGAGGAAGTGGCGCAGGTTGGTGCAGAAGATGTCGACGGCCGACTCGAAGAACGCGTGCGACGACCACGACGAATGGGGCGTGAGCCGCACGTTCGGGTGCGAGAACAGCCAGTGGCCGTCGGGCAACGGCTCGGGGTCGACGACGTCGAGCGATGCACGCGCCACCGCTCCGCTGTCGAGCGCGGCACGTAGCGCGTCCTGGTCGACGAGCGTGCCGCGCGCGATGTTCACGAGGTGCACCCCGTGTTTCATGCGCGCAAACGCGTCGGCATCGAGCAGATGGCGCGTGCGCGCCGTCGCCGGCGCCGCCAGCACGAGGTGATCGGCAACCGGCAGGATGTCGTCGAGCGACGCTGTGACCGACGCCCCCGGTACCGGCGAGCCGAGCTCCACGTGGCGCCGCAGCCCGATCACCTCCATCTCGAACGCGAGGGCGAGCCGCGCAACCCGCGCGCCGATGCCGCCGAGCCCCACGATGCCGAGCGTCTTACCGGCCATCGAGTCCATGCGCTGAAAGTTCCAGTGCGGCGGCGCTTCGGTGAGCCAGTTCGCCGGGAAGTCCTTCTCGAACGCGAGCATCGACGCGAGCACGAATTCGCTGATCGGCACCGCGCTCGCGCCACGCGCGCACGTGACCAGCGGAGCATCGAGGATCTCCTGGGGCACACGATCGAAGCCGGTGCCCGACAGTTGCACCCACTGCACACCCCGCCGCACCATCTCGATGGCGTTCTTGCCCCACCCGCCGAACAGCACGTCGACCTTCAGGTCGTCGCTGATCTCACCGGTGAGGTCGACCGCCTCCACGCCGGCGAATTCCGACGCCAGGCGCGGCAGCGACTGTGTGATCTCGGTGCCGACGACGACCATCCCGGCACGCTACCGAGCGACGCTCGCTTGCTGATCAGGTGCAGGTCAGGCGAGGTCGTACGCGTCGAGAGCGTCGATCGCGGCGACACAACGGCGCAGCAGCGTGCCGCACAGCGTCATGTGCCGAGGATCTTCGACGGTGAGCGATCCGCCCGCCACCACCGGGTACACGAAGCCGAAGCGGGTGGCCTGGCGGTACTTGAGCAGCGCCCAGTCGCGGTCGACCGTCACGCCCGACGCCGCAAGCTCGTCGAGGTAGATGTCGAGAGCCTTCACGAACTCGGCGGTGCTCGACAGCTCGAGACTCTGCGTCACCAGGTACGCGACGTCGCGTGGCCCCACCGATCGGTCGATGAGTTGCCAGTCGACCGCGATCACCGGACGCGCTGGGTCGCTGGTGAAGAACAGGTTGTCGAGGCGCCAGTCGGCGTGCGACAGCGTGAGCGGTCCGTCGCACAACGAGGCGAACATCGCCGGGATCTGCTCGCTGTAGGCGTCGCCAAACGCTCTCACCCGAGGCGTCATCTGCTCGGCGAAGTGCTCCTGCACGTTGGGCCAGCCCGCGCCGTACGCGAGTTGCACCGCGGCGGGATACGGGTCGTCGCAGAGCCGCAATAACCAACCGCTCGCTGCGAAGCGCTCGTGCTCCCACCACTGCGCGTGCAACTGCGCGATCGCGCGTAGCGCGGGTTCGACAGCCTCGAGCGACGCGCCCGCGATCTGATCGAGCTGCGCGCCGCGACTCGACACATCCTCGAGCAGCAACACCGTGTCATGCGATTCGGGTTCGTGGTCGGCGTAGTAACAGATGGGGTGATCGAGCGAAGTGTGCGGCGAGAGCTCGCGGTAGAAGCCGACCTCGCGGCCGTACATGTTCAGCACCATCGCCACGAACCGGCTCTCCACGCCGGCCGCGGCGAGCTTCGCCACGACGCGGTGCGGTCGTTCGCCTGCTGCGGGACCGGACCATTCGAGATCGCAGGCATGCAGCTGGCCGACGAGCCCCACGCCCACGCCGATCGGTGCGACGCGCACCGACGTACATGTGGCGCCGTCACCGATCGCGTCGCTGAACCACGCCGCCGTGAGGTCGTCGGGGCCGTTCGGGATCGCAACCATGTCAGCCGGCCTCGACCGCGTTCGCCCGGTCCCTTGCCACCTCGTCGAGCAGCTCGTACTCCTCACCGGTGTCGGTCCAGTCTTCGAAGGCGATCACGCCGATCTCGGTGAAGCGCTCGCGCAGCCAGCCGTCGCCGGCATCGAGTAGCCCGAGCTTCTTGCAGTTCGGCACGATCTTGGAGAACAGCGCGGTCTGGAACTGGTTCTCCTCACGTGGCAGCTCGAGCAGGCAGCGCACGATCGCCTCGGTGTCGACACCGAGCCGCTCCCACACCTCTTGATGAATGAAGCGGTCACGCATGCGGATCGCGGCCTCGAACGCGAATTCTTGGCGCTCGCGGATCTCGGAACCCGACAGCTCGCCGTAGAGCTCCTGGAGCGAGAGCACGCCGAACGCAACGTGGCGCGCCTCGTCGCTCATCACGTAACGCAACAACTGCTTCAACAGGGGTTCCGTCGTCATCTGGTGCATGAACCCGAACGCCGCGAGCGCGAGGCCCTCCACCATGATCTGCATGCCGAGGTAGGTCATGTCCCAACGCGAGTCGCTGATGATGTCGTCGAGCAGCGCCTGCAAGTGCACGTTGATCGGATAGTGACCGGTGAGCTTCTCGTCGAGGTAACGGCCGAACACCTCTACGTGGCGCGCCTCGTCGATCACCTGCGTGGCCGCGTAGTACTTGGCGTCGATCCACGGCACGGTCTCGACGATCTTCGCCGTGCAGATCAACGCGCCCTGCTCGCCGTGCAGGAATTGACTCAGCCGATGATTGAGCACCTCGACCGTGTACTGATCCCATTCGGCGCCACCCCACGATGACACCGGCGATCCGTCGGTCTCAGTGAGGCGTTGCACCAAGCGTGCGCGCGCGTCACGCCCACCGATCTCGGCGGCCACCGCGTCGAGATCGACGTCGGTGTCCCACGGCAAGTCGGTCGTGGCGTTCCACTGCGAGGTCTTGGCCTTCTCGTACAGCTTCGCCAGCGGCATGCGGCTGCGCTCGTAATCCCACGTGAACACCGCGTCCACCGTGCTCGCCACGTCATGCGACGGCGCATCGGGATCAGTGTTCGCCGCCGCGAGCACCCGGGCCAGGTCGTCGTGCGTGTCCATCATTCGCCTCTATTCGCTCCGGCGCGGCTCTGGACGACCCCATTGTGCACCGAGATCAGCCGGCGTGCTGCAGTCTCCTCACGGCATTCTGCAGGTCGACCGCCCAGCCCCGGGGATCGTCGAGATGCCAGCCGAAATCGGGCAGGTCGAAGTACTCCACCGAGAACGCGCCGCGGTAGTCGAGCGAGTCGAGCCGGGCGAGCACCGCGGCGAAGTCGATCACGCCGTCGGGATCGTCGACGTGGAGCTGGGTGCGGCCCGGCGCGCCCTGGCGCAGCTGCACGTGGTCGGCGTACGGCAGCAGTTCCATCACGTCGCCGCCCCAGTCGGCCACATGGCCGGTGTCGACGAGCAGGCGCACGTGGGGCACCTCGTCACGCAGTGCGAGGAACGTCTCCATCGAATGCACCGACGCGCCCTTCCACGGCTCGAGCAGCGCCTGGGGCGCGGCGCGCCACCATCGAACCGTGCGCTCCCACGCCGCGTCAGGATCGTCGCCCCGCGCCGGCGCGGGCGTGGTGCACCAACGCGCTTGCGGCTTCGGGAACGCCGTGGGGCAACCGACGTCGAGCGCCAGCGCTACGCCGTCGTCGACCACCTGGGTGCCGACGTCGATGTGGTCGAAGCCGTCGGCCGCCGCAAGTTCGGCGCGGCGCGCGGGATCCGACTCGCGCCAGTAGACGACGTCGACGACACCAACCGCCCTCATCGCGCCCTCATCGCGGCTGCACCCCACATTCCTGGTGCAAAAAGCCCGGCGGAGCGGGGCTGTTGCACCCAGAACGAAGGCTTGGGGTCACGACATGCTCTTGGGCATCACCATGCCCACTTGCTGCAGGTGCTGGCCGAGGCCGCTGTCGAAGTTGGCGGCAAGGTCTTCCACCGACCAGCCGCCGTCGCGCCACATCCACGCGATCTGCTTCGGGTGCTGGAACACTGTGTAGGCGTACTCGGTGCGGCCGAAGATCTGGCCATTCACGTTGCCGGCCGCCTCGGACGCGAGGAAGCCGATCAGCGGCGCGTTCAACGCCGGATTTTCTTCGGGCGGCACTTCCTTGCCGGAACGCTCGTACAGCGCCGCGGTCATGCGAGTGGCGCCAGCCGGTGCGACGGCGTTCACAGTGATGCCGTACTTACCGAGCTCGAGCGCCCACACGAAGGTCATGCCCATGATCGCGGCCTTCGCCGCGCCGTAGTTCGTCTGGCCGAAGTTGCCGCGCAGTCCGGCCGACGACGTGATGTTCACGATGCGCCCGTACTCCTGCGCGCGCATCAGCTCGGCCGCGTGGCGCGTGCAGTTGAACGTGCCCTTCTGGTGCACCGCGACTACTGCGTCGTAGTCGCTCTCTTCCATCTTGAGCAACGACCTGTCGCGCACGATCCCGGCGTTGTTCACGAGGATGTCGAGCCGACCGAACGCGTCGACCGCGCTCCCGACGATGCGGCGCGCACCCTCGAAGTCGCTTACCGAATCGCGGTTGGCGACGGCGCGCCCGCCCGCGGCTTCGATCTCGCTGACGACCTGGTCGCCGGGCGTCTCGCCCGACTCCGAGCCGTCGAGTGCGGCACCCACGTCGTTGATCACGACGGCCGCGCCCTGCGCCGCGAGGCACAAGGCGATCTCACGCCCGATGCCGCGGCCGGAACCAGTGACGACCGCGACGCGATTGTCGAGTAATCCCATGTTTGTCGGCCCGCTCAGGCGACGACGCAGGTTGCCGCGCCGCGCACGGCCTCGGTGCCCTTGTCGCTCGTGACGACGAGGTCGAGATCGGCGAGCTTCGCGCCACCCTCCTCGCGGACGGCCGACACGGTGGCCGACGCGGTCAGCACGTCACCCGGCCACACCTGCTTGGCGAAGCGCACCTGGAAGCGCCGGATCGACTCTGGTCCGAACCAGTCGGTGAGCACGCGGCCGGCGAGACCCATCGTGAGCATGCCGTGGCCGAACACCGACGGGTTCCCCACCTGCGTGGCGATCGTGTCGTCGTGGTGCATGGGGTTGAAGTCGCCCGACGCGCCCGCGTAGCGCACGAACATCGTGCGTGTGAGGGCTGGGAACTCCAGCGTCTTGTTGTCACCGACGTCGACCACGATCTCTCCCGAGCTCGAACCTGCGTTGCCCGCCATCCACGAGCATTCCTACCGTGGCATTTCTACCGCCCCGAGCGCCGCGACGGCCACTTTCACAAGCGTGCATCGAGGTGTGTACGGTGCCGTGCTCGTGAGTGTCGCGGCCAAGCCTTCGCGCGGAGACCGCACACGGCAGCGCCTGCTCGACGCCGGCGAGCAGGTGTTTGCGGCCAAGGGATTCCACGGTGCGCGCGTCGACGACATCGTGAAGCTCGCCGACGCCTCGCACGGCACCTTCTACCTCTACTTCGCGAACAAGGACGACCTCTTCAACGGGCTCGCCCAGGAGGTGGCGGCCGACATGGTGCGCCACGCCGGCACGCTCGGCACAGTCACGCCCGACGACGCCGGCCGCACGGTGCTGCGCGAGTGGCTCACCGGTTTCAGCGACCGCTACGTGCAGCACTCGGCCGTGATCCGCGCCTGGACCGAGGCCGAGACCGCAGGCGATTCCGTCGGCGCGGTGGGTGAACGATTGCTCGAGTCGTTTGGCGCGACGTTGTCGGCTGCTGTCGCGCGTTCCACAGAGTTGCGCGGCAACGAGGCCGTGATCGCCGGTGCCGCGCTCCTCGCGATGATCGAGCGGCTCCACTACTACATGGTGACCGGTCAGGTGGCGCTCGACCGCGACGAGATGCTCGATACGCTCGCCGCCGTCACCCACGCGGTGATGCTGCCGTGAACGGCACTCGCTAGCTGGTTGCCAGCCCGAGCTCGCCGCGGGCGCCTTCGGGCGAGCCGACGAAACCGATCGCCCCGCGATCCAGGATGATCACGCTGTCGGCGATCGCGAGCGCGTGGCCCACGTGCTGCTCGATGATGAGCAACGTCGCGCCCTGGTCGCGGATACGGCCGAGCATGCCGTACACCTCGTCGACGATGATCGGCGCGAGACCGAGCGACAGCTCGTCGGCCACCACCAACTGCGCGTCTTCCACGATCGCGCGCGCCAACGAGAGCATGCGCTGCTCGCCACCCGACAACGTGCCCGCAAGCTGCTTCCGCCGTTCGCCGAGGCGCGGGAACATGTCGAACGCGCGCTGCATCTCGGTCTCGGTCTCCGCGCGCGACCGCGTGCGCCGCAGCGGCAGCTCGAGATTCTCGGCCACGGTGAGCGTGGCGAACACCGACCGGCCTTCCGGCGCGTGCGCCACACCCATGCGCGCATATTCGTAGGTGGGACGGTTGGTGACGTCCTTGCCGTCGATCAACACCGATCCGTCGGTGGGCGCAACGAGCCCGGTGGCCACGCGTGCGATCGTGGTCTTGCCGGCACCGTTCGGGCCGAGCACGGCGAGCACGCTCCCCTTGGGAACGGTGAGCGACACGTCGAAGATGGCGCGGAACGGCCCGTAGCCGGCGTTCACGCCCCGCAGCTCGAGCATCGGCGTGCCCGACGCGGCGCTGCCGGTCGCGCCGACCGTGGCGGTAGACACGTCGGGGCTCACATCCACCCCCGCTCGCCGTAGGCGGCGAACGCGTCTACGGCGTTCACCTTTGTGCGCCGCCGCTCGCGCCCCCAGGGGCTCACACCACGTCTCCGATGTAGGCGCGGCGCACGTTGGCGTCGGCGAACACTTCCTGAGTTGGGCCGCTCGCGATCACGGTGCCGAAGTCCAGCACGAACACGCGCTCCACGAGCTGGGTCACCATCTCCACGTCGTGCTCCACGAGCAGGATCGCGGCGCCCCGCTCTCGGTTCACGAGGCGCAGCACGTCGGCGAGCTCCGCGGTCTCGCGGTGGTCCAGACCCGACGAGGGCTCGTCGAGGAGCAGGAGGCGCGGCTCGGTCATGAGCGCGCGGCCTACTTCCACGATGCGGCCGCGGCCGAGGCTCAGCGCTTCGATCGGGCGATCGGCGTCGTCGTTCAGGCCGAGCAGGTCGAGCGTGGCCTGCACGCGCTCGAGCTCGTCACGCTTCGGACGGCCCATGCCGAGCAGGTCCTTCCACAGCGCGCCGTCGCCGCGCCGCGCACGTTCGGCCACGAGCAGGTGGTCGCGCGCGGTCATGCCCGCGAACAGCTCGATGCGCTGGAACGTGCGGCCGATGCCGAGTCGGGCGCGCCGGTGCGTGGGAATGCGCGTGAGGTCCTTGCCGTCGAACACCACGCGACCGCGGTCGGGACGCAGGAGGCCGAGCAGGCAGTTGAAGAACGTGGTCTTGCCGGCGCCGTTCGGTCCGATGAGGCCGACCTTTTCGCCTTCGGCCACGTCGAGGCCCACGTTGTCGAGCGCGACGATGCCCGAGAACGTCTTGGTGACGCCGCTGGCCTCGAGCAACGAGCTCATGTCGCCACCACGTTCAAGACGCCCCTCCTACTGGTGCCGCTTCGCTCGGCGTCGCGACCGCGCCATCGCCCTGGCGATCGCCCCGCGCCGACCACGAGTCGAGCCGGTGCTGAATCTTCTCCATCGACTTGCGAGTGTTGTACTCCAAGATGCCCTCGGGATGCTTGGCGTAGGTGACCGCGCCGAGGCCGAAGATCACGAAGAACAGGCCTTGGGGCAGCACGCCCATGGTGTACCAGGGCTGCACGTGGTTCACGACCCACGGCACGGTCTGGTTCAGGATGACCACCTGGAAGAAGATGAAGCCGACGCCGGCCTGGATCGCGCCCTGCACCGTGCGCGGCGACAGGGTCACCACCAGCACCACCCAGACGAGCCCCACGAAGGCCGGGAAGTTCGCCTCGAGGTTGATCGACTGCTGGCGCAACACCACCAAGCCACCCCCGAAGCCGGCGATCGCCGCCGACACGCCGAACATCGTCATGCGGGCCCGGGTGCGGCTGATACCGATCGACGCCGCCGCGGTCTCGCTGCCGCGGAGCGCGGTGAAATAGCGACCCGTGGTGCCGTTGCGTATGAGCACCACGAGCCCTGCGGCGATGAGGAAGAACACGATGCAGAGCACGAGGAACGACTTGTTGCTGGCGAAATCGATCGGGCCGAGCTGCGGGCGCGGGATGTCGTTCGCCTGGAACGGATTGCCGGAGCGCGACATCCAGTTCTGCGGACCGAGGATGTTGTCGAAGAAGAGCGCGAAGCCGAACGTCACGAGCGACAGATAGATGCCGGACAGCCGCAGTGAGGGCAACGCCACCACGATGCCGACGATGGCAACCACGACCGCGGCGACGAGTGCCGCGAAGATCCCCGACATCCCTTGTTGGGCGACGAGCTGGCCGGTGACGCACGCGCCGATGCCGGCAAACGCGGCCATGCACAGCGACACCTCGCCCGCGATCCCGGTGAACACCGTGATCGACAAGAAGATGAGCGAGAGGATCACCGCGTCGGTCGCGTTCAGCACCCAGTTGAACGCCGCGTGGAAGAACAGGTAGTACGCGATGATCCCGAGCACCACGGTCCAGAACGCATAGGTGCCGTTCCGGAGGAATCGGCTCCGCGAAGCTTCGGGCGGCTCCGGAGGCGGCGGCTCCACACCGATCAAGGGGTCGGCGATGGTGGGGACGCGCCAGAGTCGTGGGTTCAGCACGAGCGCGCCCACGAGCAGCAAGAACGGCAACGCCGGCCGGAGGCCGCTGAAGAGCGTGCTGTTCGTGGGCAGTGAGAAGTAGAGGATCTGCTCGACCACACCGAGCAGCACCGCGGCGCCGAACGCGATCGGGATGCTTGTGAGCGTGGCGATCACCGCAGCCGCGGTTGCGGCGATGATCAGCGTCAAATAGTTGACGTCGCTGATCGACGGGAACAGCGGCCCGAGGAGCACGCCACCGAGGCCGGCGAGCGCGCTGCACAGGATCCACGAACTCATGCTGACGCGCTCGCTGTTCACGCCCGCGAGTTCGGTGAGCCGTGGGCTCTCCACCACCGACCGCATGCGCAAACCGAACGCCGAGTAACGAAACAGAAGCGTGAGCGCGATTGCAACGATGACAGTGACGATGATCGTGGCGAGGTCGTCGCGGCTCAGGGCCACGTTTGCGAACGGGTGGTACGTGACGGTGCCGTTCGGCACGATGCCGACGGCAGCCGCGTCACCGAGGACCGAATCGTGAACCCAGAACGCCTCGACGGCTTGCGGGATCGCGACGATGAGCCCGAGCACCGTCACCAGGCGGGCGGTGGGTGACGCGTTGCGTAGATAACGGAACAGCACGCGGTCGAGCAAGAGGCCAAGCAACGGCGAAATGATGAACACCGCGAAGATGAACGCCAGCCAGATCGGCCACCCATGCCGGACGTGCGTGTCCCAGTAGACGACCGCGGCCACGAACGCCTGCGCGCCGTAGGCGAGGTTGAACACACCCGACGTCTTGTACGTGAGGACGAGTCCGAGTGCGATGATCGCGTAGACGCATCCGTACGACAGCCCTGCGAAGGAGCCGTTGACGATGTTGTCGAGCACCCGTCACCCCTGCGGGGCGAACGTGACGTGATTGACTTGAGTGAGGGAGTTGTCGCTCGTCGGCAGGCAGATCCACGGCTTGCCGGGCTGCGCGAACACTGGCACGAACTTGCCGTTCTTGATCACGAGCCAGTTCGAGCAGTCGACCTTCTGGCGCACCTCGGGATGCGTCTCGGGGTCGATGTGGGCCGTGCTCCAGTTGATCGGCTGGATGAACCCGTTGTCGCTGAAGTTGGCGACGCCGTTGAGCGCGTCGATCACCTTCTGCTGGGTGAAGTTCGGCCCGGCCAACTCGAGGCCGGTGACGAGCTCGTCGGCAAGGATCCAGCCGTCGGCGGAGAGTTCCACGAAGCTCTTGTGCTCCTTGTGCAACCAGCTGAGGAAGAGCGTGATCTCCGGGAGCTGCGGCTGCTGCTCGATGCCGGTGTACTGCGGCGCCACGTAGTCGCCCTCGTAATACTGGGCGTTGGCCTTCACGAAGTTGGCGTCGTAGCCATTGGGCAATTCCTGCACCGCCTTCAGCCCCTGCTTCACCATCTCCTTACCGAGGATCTGGGTTTCGTTGCGATCGGTGCACGTGAGCACGAAGTCGACACCCTTGGCCTTCATCGTCGACACCGTGGAGGCCAGCGGCTGATCGAGCGGCAGCGTGAAGTCCTTGTACACGACTGTTGCGCCCGAGTCGTACTGCTTGAACGACGCGGCGGTGCCGTCGCCGCACTCCTGCGACGACGGGATGGCGTAGCCGAGGATCGCCACCTTCTTGGCGCCGATCTGCTTGGCGAGCCACGGCAGTGTCGGACCGCTGCACGTGAAGCACAGCGCGCCTTCGTTGGCGAAGATGTTGTTGTGACCGGCCATCTCGGGGTTGATGTTCCAGATGAACGTCGGCTGGTGTGCGGCGTCGAGCGCCGACGCGCCCGCGAACGAGATGTAGGTGGCGCCGAAGTTCGCGAAGGCGTTGTCCTGCGCAAGGCTGTCCTGCGTCTGCTGCAGGTTGTTCGCGCCTTGGTCGTCGCGCAGGTTGACGTTCACCAGCTTGCGGCCGTAGATGCCGCCCTTGCTGTTGACCATGTTGAAGTACGCGTTCACACCGTCGATCAGCTGCTTGTACTGACCACCGATGAGGTTTGTCACCGAGATCACCGCGGTGGTGCGGATCTCCTTGTTGGTCACACCCTTCACGCCGGGCAACGGCACGAACTTGCTGAGGTCCTGCGTGGTGGTGGTCACGCCGGCCGGTGTGGTCGTGGCAATCGGCAGCGTGCTGTTCGCGCTCTTGCTCTGCGACTTGGAGTTGCCGCACGCGGCGGCAACGAGCACGAGCGTCGTGACGACGGCGATCGCGCGATGACTGCGACGGATACGGCGCATGTTCTCCCCCGGGCACGGCAGTGGGATGAACCTGACGTGCACGTCAGGTGGGCGCAATGTAGCAACGCGCGTGCGTGCCGTCACCTGCACCCTCGCGGGCCCACCGGAGTTGTCTGCCCGGAGTGGGCCGTGACCGCCCGCGCGAGACTCCGTGGATGCCGAAGACCATGGTGGCGTTGCACGCGCATCCAGACGACGAAGCCATCGCCACCTCCGGGACGATGATGAAGGCCAAGGCCGCGGGGCACCGGGTGGTGCTCGTGGTGGCGACGCGCGGCGAGCTCGGGCTGGTGCCCGACGATCTCGGCCCGGGCGAGACACTTGCCGAGCGCCGAACCGTGGAGACGCAGGAAGCCGCGAGCATCATCGGTGCCGACGCCGTTGAGTGGCTCGGCTACCGCGACTCCGGGATGGAAGGCGAGGCGAGCATCGACGACGAAGGCACATTCCATCGTGCCGACGTCGACGAGGCGGCCCAGCGGCTCGCCGCGATCCTCGAACGCGAGCACGCCGACATGCTCCTCACTTACGACGAACGCGGCAACTACATGCACCCCGACCACGTGAAGGTGCATTACGTGGGTCATCGCGCCGCGAAGCTCGCGGGTACGCCCGTTGTGTTCGAGGCGACCATCAACCGCGACTTCATCTGGAACCTCATGCACGAAGAGCGCGACCGCCAAGAGATGCCGAACGACCTCGAGGCGGCCGAGACCATCGAAGAGTTCAAACTCGGCATGCGCGAATGGACGATCACGCACCGCATCGACGTGACCGAGTTCGTCGAGCGCAAGCGCGCCGCGATGGCCGCGCACCGCAGCCAGATCGACGAGGCGAGCTTCTTCCTGCAACTGCCGCCCGAAGCATTTGCTCGCTCGTTCGGCTACGAATGGTTCATCCGGCCCGGACACCCGCGCGATGCCGGGGCGCCGTTCCTCGACGATCTCTTCGACGCCTTTCAGTCCTGAACTGGTCGATCCTGAACTGGTCGATCCTGAACTGGGGGAACCCGTTCCCCGTCAGCGAACGGATCGTGGCGCGACGCGGCTGAGCCCGGTGCCGCCTCCGGCAACTCCGGTCGGCACACGCGGCGTGGGATTGGCGCGGCGCGTGGTCGCCGGGGCCGACGGCGTGGGCGCCTCGATCGTGTCGACGATCTTCAGCAATTCGGCCAGCGCGTCCGGCACTGCGTGCGCGAGCGCGTCGAGATCGGGCAAGAGCTCACGGCAGCCGAGGAAGCCGAAGTCGATCGAGTCGAGATAGCTGATCACCGTGAGGTTCAGTGCCGCGCCGTCGAAGATCGGCCCGAGCGGGTGCATCGCCTCGAGGCGCGCGCCCGCGAGATACAGCGGGAACGGCGGACCGGGAACGTTCGACACGATCGCGTTGTGGATCGCCGAGCCGAAACGATCGGTGAGGCGCAACGAACTGACCATCCGCATCACCGAGGACAGCATGGCCGGGCTGGCGAGCTCCGCGAGGTCGGCGAGCGTGTTCGCGCCGATCTCGTCGTGGAGGTCCTTGGCGTCGTCCATCGATTCGTGGATGTAGCGGATGCGCTCGAGCGGGTCGTCGATCTCCACCGGCAACGAGGCGAACATGGCCGACACGCGGTTGCCCATGGTGTTTCGTTCGTTCTCCGAGCGCACCGACGTGGGGATCGACACCACGAGCGATCGGTCGGGCAATTCGTCGCGGTTCTGCAAGTAGGTGCGCAGCGCGCCGGTGGCCAGCGCGAGCAGCACGTCGTTCACCTTCACGCCGAGCGCGTCCTTCACCCGCTTCACCTCAGGAAGCGACACGCTCACGAACGCGAGCTTGCGATGCGGCGTGATCATGCCGTTCATCGTGAGCTTGGGCGCGGTGAGTGGCACGCCCGCTTTCACGGGGCGGCCGCGCACGTTGCGCACCACGTGCGTGGCGGTGGTGGCCATCTTGCGCGCGGTCTTCACGATGCGCACGGGCTGGCGCGCGATCGACATCACCGCATGGGCAAGCAACTCGGCGTCGTTGGGAACGTGATCGGGTTCCCATGTGGGTGCGAGCTCGACGTCGGCACGGGGCGCCGCCGTGGGCTCGAGGTCGAACAGGTGCGCCATGATGTCGACGCCCGACAGACCGTCGATCGCCGAGTGGTGGATCTTCGAGACGATCCCGACGCGGCCGCCTTCGAGACCTTCGACGTAGTGCATCTCCCACAGCGGCTTGGTGCGGTCGAGCGGACGGCCCGCGACCGCAGCCGCGAACTCGGCGAGCTCACGCGGCCCACCGGGCGACGGCAGCGCGGCGCGCTGGAAGTGGTAGTCGATGTCGAACTCAGGGTCTTCGACCCAGAGCGGGTAGTGCAGCCCGAACGGAACCGGCAGCAGCCGGCGCCGGAACGGCGGGATCAGCGGCAGCCGCTCGAGCAGGTGCGCCCGCACCCGGTCGCCGTCGAACCCGTCGACGCCCGCGGGATCGACGATCGCCACGCCCATCACGTGCATGTGCGCGACAGGCGACTCCAACGACAAAAACGCTGCGTCGAGACCGGTCAGACGTTGCATTTCGTTCCTCTCGCCCGCCCCTGGGCATGGCCGCGCGGTCTCCCCCCTCGGAGCGTGCCCGCGTCAGCCGGCAACAGTCTCGCGCCCGTATGCCGCGTCCGCCGGACCGATGCTGTGACAACTGGGTGAACGTTGGCTCAGCCCTCAATCGCCGCGCAGCGCGGCCCGCGCCCGACGGCCGATCGGCGGCCGGTGGACGCGCACCGGCGAGCGGTCGGACGACCACAAGCCGTACGGTGCCGACAGGAACCCCGCGATCGCGAGCACCACCGAGTCGTAATTGACGCGCCAGCCGCAGAAGTCGCGCCACGCCTGGTCACGGTCGGCCTTGAGCGGCACGCCGCCCGCCTCGAGTTGCGCCACGACCTCGTCGAACTCGCTGCGGTCGATGCTGATCGGATCGTCGGGCGCGGGGTCGGGATCGAACGGGATTCCGAAGAATCGGGCGATGCTGCGCAGCGCAAGGAAACCCGATCGGATGCACACCGCACCCTCGGGGCTGTAGGGCGCGTCGACGAGCGACATGTGCAGCGCCGCGGTGTCGAGCACCGTGCCCGTCGCGGTCACCCACGATCGTTGCGGGTCGGGTGAGCGGAAGAAGTTGAGGAACGCGAGTGACGTATGCGTCTCTTCGAGCTCCACGAACCACAACTCCCAGCGTTCCCACACCTCGGGAAAGCGCGGGTTGAAACCCGTCTTGAACGCGCGAACGAGCCACGTGGACGGTGTTGGAGGCGTGCCCGCTCGCACCGAGAGCTCCGACACCGACACCTCGCGGCGGCTGAACGCGCCGTACATCGTGGGCAGATATGAGATCAGGAGCGCGAGGAGTGCGAGCCCGAGCCCGGCCTCGGCATACACGAGCAGCGTCGCACCTGTGCTCACCGGTGTAGCGAAGCCGAGCGTGAACAGTGCCGAGCCCGATTCCTTCAGGGCCAGCGTGAACGGCGCGGCGAGGAACGCGTGGTACAGGCCGGCAAAGCCGACGAGCAGGCCGACCAGGAAGCCGGCCGGCAACACAAGCAGCGCCACCGGCGCATAGAGCGCGAGCACCCGGTCGCGGCTCTCGTAGGTACTCATCGGCCGCATCACCAGCCTGAACACGTTGTACACGCCGCGCGAGATCACACGGGTGAGGCTCACCACGGTGCCGCGCGGCAGCACGAATGTGCGGATAGCTGCGTCGAGCACCGACACGATCACCGCCGCGCCGACGATCCCCGCGATCACGCGCACGGCAATGTCCATGAGCGCCGGAGCCTAGAAGGCGGCTCCGCGCCGGGCGTCGTAAAGCGTCGACTAGCGACGCTGTACGACGCCCGTAGATCTTGGGTCAGCGGGTGAGGGGCTTGTACTTGATGCGGTGGGGTTGGTCGGCGTCGGCGCCGAGGCGCTTCTTGCGGTCGACCTCGTAGTCGGAGAAGTTGCCCTCGAACCAGCGCACCTCGCTGTCGCCCTCGAAGGCGAGTACGTGCGTGGCGATGCGGTCGAGGAACCAACGGTCGTGGCTGATGACCACGGCGCAACCCGGGAACTCGAGCAGTGCTTCTTCGAGCGCGCGCAGCGTGTCGACGTCGAGGTCGTTGGTCGGCTCGTCGAGCAGCAGCACGTTGGCGCCTTCGAGCAGCGCCTTGGCGAGGTGCAGCCGGTTGCGCTCGCCACCGGAAAGATCGCCCACCTGCTTCTGCTGGTCGCTGCCCTTGAAGTTGAAGCCGGCCACGTAGGCGCGCCCGTGCACCTCGCGCGTGCCCACCTTCAGATGATCGACACCACCCGTGATCTCTTCGTACACGGTGCGTGTGGGGTCGAGGGACGCGCGCGACTGGTCGACGTACGCGAACTGCACCGTCGGCCCCACCGTGAGCACGCCCGCGTCGGGTGTCTCCTGGCCCACGAGCATGCGGAACAGCGTGGTCTTGCCCGCGCCGTTCGGGCCGATCACGCCGACGATGCCGCCACGCGGCAGCGAGAACTCGAGCTCGTCGATGAGCAGGTGGTCAGCGAAGCCCTTCGACAAGCCCTTCGCTTCCACAACTTGGTCGCCGAGACGCGGGCCCGGCGGGATCGAGATCTGCAGTTTCTCGGCGCGCTGTTCGGCTTGATCGGCTTCGGCCTGCAACGCCTCGAAGGCGTTGATGCGCGCCTTGCCCTTCGCCTGGCGCGCGCGAGGCGACATGCGGATCCACTCGAGCTCGTGCGCGAGCGTGCGCCGGCGCGCCTCGTCGACTTTCTCTTCCTGCGCGAGCCGACCCTGCTTCTGGTCGAGCCAGCTCGAGTAGTTGCCCTCCCACGGGATGCCGTGGCCACGGTCGAGCTCGAGGATCCATCCGGCAACGTTGTCGAGGAAGTAGCGGTCGTGGGTGACGGCCACGACGGTGCCGTCGTAGTCGTGCAAATGCCGCTCGAGCCACGCCACGGATTCGGCATCGAGATGGTTCGTGGGCTCGTCGAGCAGCAGCAAGTCGGGGCGCGACAGCAGCAGGCGGCACAGCGCGACGCGGCGGCGCTCACCACCCGACAGCGTCGTGACGTCGGCGTCGTCGGGCGGGCAACGCAGCGCGTCCATCGCGATGTCGAGCGTGCGATCGACCTCCCAGCCGTTCGCGGCCTCGATCTTCTCCTGGAGGTCGGCCTGCTCGGCGAGCAACTTGTCGAAGTCGGCGTCGGGCTCGCCCATCGCCGCGCACACCTCGTCGAAGCGCGTGAGCCACCCGCGCAGCGCGCCGAGACCGTCCATCACGTTCTCGCGCACCGACTTCTGCGGATCGAGCTCGGGTTCCTGGGCGAGGCGCCCCACACTGAACCCGGGCGTGACCCGAACGTCGCCCTGGTAGCCGTCGTCGTCGCCCGACATGATGCGCAGCAGCGTGCTCTTCCCCGCGCCGTTCCCGCCGAGCACACCGATCTTCGCCCCGGGGTACATCGAGATGTTGATGCCGCGCAGGATTTCCCGGTCGGGCGGAACGACGCGCCGCAGATCGCGCATCGTGATGATGAACTCGTGAGCCATCGGCGCAGGTTAGAGGTGCGCGGCCGCACATCTTGAGCGATGCTCGGGCGGCTTTGGTGGTGCTGGCGACGGCGAGGTAACACAGTGCACGCATTGCGTCCCTTGAGAAAGAAGGGAGGACGCATGCAGCGTCGCCGTTGAGTCGCCAGTGATCTCGCCCGGTCGGGCGAATGCTGCCGCGCCTCCGGCGATGCTCTCGGGCTCGTGTGAAGGGGCTGCGGTCCCCCGAAACGCACGGAAAGGGAGTTCGTCATGTCATTGGATCGCGACGCGCTGGAGCGCGTGGTCAGCGAGGTGGTCGCGCCCAACGCGACATCGGTTGACCGGGACGGCCGGTTCCCCACCGAAGCACTGGGCGCGTTGCGCGACGGTGGCTTCCTCGGACTCACGGTCGGCACGGACCACGAAGGCGGCGGCGGCTCGATGGCCGACGCCGCGGTCGTTGTAGAGCAACTCGCCGGCGCCTGCGGGTCCACCGCGATGGTGGTGTTGATGCACTACGCCGCCACCGCCGTGCTCGAGGCGTACGGACCCGCCGACACCCGATCCGCCATCGGGAGGGGCGAGCACCTCACCACGCTGGCGTTCTCCGAGGCCGGCTCGCGCAGTCACTTCTGGGCCCCGTGCGGCACGGCGACGGCCGAGGGTGACCGCGTGCGGCTCGACGCCGACAAGAGCTGGGTCACGAGTGCCGCGGCGGCCGACAGCTACGTGTGGTCGAGCACGCCACTCGATGCCGATGGCCCGATGACGCTCTGGCTGGTGCCAAGTGATGCCGCGGGGCTCGACATCGGCAAAGAGTTCGACGGGCTCGGACTACGAGGCAACGGTTCGGTTCCCGTGCACGCGGGCGGCGTGCGCGTGGCCGCGTCGGCGCAACTCGGCGATGACGGCAAGGGTCTCGACATCGCGCTCGAAGCTGCGCTCCCCTGGTTCCTCGTGCTCAGCGCGGCCTTCGCGTTGGGCCTGATGGAAGCGGTCACCAGCGACACGCTCGGTCACGCCACCACGACGAAACTCGAGCATCTCGGCAGCACGCTGATCTCGCAGCCGCTCGTGCGCTCCGACATCGCGCGCATGCGCATCACCACCGACTCCACGCGAGCGTTTCTTGCCGACACGCTCGCCGCACTCGGCGAAGGTCGAGCCGACGCGGTGTTGCGGGTGCTCGAGAGCAAGGCGGTAGGTGCCGAAGCTGCCATCGACGTGAGCGACCGGGCCATGAAGGTGTGCGGCGGTGCGGCGTTCCGCAAGGAGCTCGGCGTCGAACGTCGCTTCCGCGACGCGCGCGCAGCACGCGTGATGGCACCCACCACCGACGCGCTCCTCGACTTCGTGGCCCGCGCCATCAGCGGCATGCCGCTGCTCGACGCATGAGCCCCGCACCGCGAGGCGCCGACGATCGCACGTTCTTGCTCGGCGCGGTCGCCTATGACCCCAAGGTCGTCACCATCTGGGAGGGTTTTCGCCGCTGGTTCGACACCCAGGATTTCGCGTTCGACTTCGTGCTCTACTCCAACTACGAGCGCCAGGTCAACGAGTTGCTCGCGGGCCGCATCGACGTGGCGTGGAACTCGCCGCTCGCGTGGGTACGGGCGCGCCGTGCCTCGGCCGCTGCAGGGAGCAGCGTGTCGGCTCCTGTGATGCGCGACAGCGACCGCGACCTCACGTCGATCATCGTCGTGCGGGATTCCGGCCCGATCGGGAAGACGGCGGATCTGCGCCACAAGACGGTCGCGACCGGCGCCGTCGATTCGCCCCAGGGCACGCTGCTCCCCATTGACCGGTTGCGCGCCGACGGCTTGGAACCCGGCACCGACTTCACCGTCCGGCGGTTCGACGTAGGCGTCGGGCTTCACGGCGACCATGTCGGCGGCGAGCGCGACGCGGCGCGAGCACTCGCGCGCGGCGAGGTGGACGCCGCGTGCATGCTGGCTGCGAACCATCTGCTGTTCGTGCGCGAGGGCACGCTGGCGGCGGGCACCACGCGCGTGATTGCCGAGACGGCACCGTTCGACCATTGCAACATGACGGTCGGTGAGCATGCCGACGGCGACGTGGTCGCGCGGTTCACCGAGCTGTTGCTCGCCATGGACTACGGCGACGACGAGGTTCGGCCACTCCTCGACCTGGAAGGCCTGCACCAATGGCTTCCGGGGCGGCTGGAGCTCTACGCACCGCTCGAACAGGCCGTCGATCGCGCCGGCTTTTACGACTCCGATGGACACATCACCGCTTCCGACTATCGACCTTGAGCACCTCGGTTTCGACCGTGGCGCCCATCTATTGGTCGAGCGCGCGCTGAACGAGCTCGACGCGGGCCAGCAGCTGCGGGTGTTGGGGACCGACCCGAACCTCAAGCTTCATCTCCGGGCGTGGGCCTCGGCGCGCGGTCACGCAACTGACGGCAACGTGGTGATCAAGGACGATGTGCTGCAACAGCGCTGGCGGAGCGCGACGCGAGCCGGCGATGCCGCGGCTCCCGTTGAGCATGCCGAGCCCACCTGGGGCTTAGCCGCGCGCGGCGCGCTCGTCGAGACCGGCGGGCCCGCACTCGCGCTGGCCGACCTCGTCGAGCGCGACGCCGCGTGGTGCGACGTGGCGCCGCGCCTTCACGCGCACGCCATGGCACACCAGTGGGATCCCGCGACCGCGATCGACTGGACGCACGCCGACGATCTGCCCGTGGAGGTGGAAGACGCGGTCGTGCAGGTGATGACCTACCTCGTCGAGAACGAGCAGGCCGCGCTCATGGTTCCCGCGCGGCATCTCGTGCGCATCCATCCGCAATATCGCGAGGTCGTGGCGTTCCTCGCCACACAGGTCGCCGACGAAGCCCGTCATGTGGAGGTGTTCAGCCATCGAGCCGCGCTCCATCGCACCACGCTCGGGTCATCGGCGGTCGCCGGCCGGCTCTCGCTGCAAACGCTTGTGGACGAGCCCGACTTCACGCTCGCGTCGTTCCTGCTGACCGTGCTCGGCGAGGGCACGTTCCTCGACCTCTTGTCGTTCCTCGAGCGCTACGCGCCCGATCCCGTGACCCGCCGCGTCGCGCAGCTCACCCGCCAGGACGAGGCCCGTCACGTTGCCTTCGGCCAAGCGCACCTCGAGCACCGCGTCGCGCTCGATCCGACGCTGCGCGAAGAGCTGCGCCGGGCCATCGAGCGGCGGCATGACGCGTTGCGCGCCACCACGGGCCTCAACGCCGACGTGGAGGACGCGCTCGTGCTCCTCGCCGCCGGCGAATTCAGCATTGCGGCCGTCGCGGCGGGCTACGAACGCGTGCAGGAGCTTCGCCACGCCATGCACGAAGGGCGGACCCGCCGGCTCGTGCGGCTTGGGTTCTCGGCCGACGATGCCGATGCACTGTCGGCGCTGCATACCCGCAACTTCATGTGATCTCCGGGCGCCCGCGCGGTTGGTGACGGCGCGGCGTCGATACGCTCGATGTCGTGACGAAGATCTACGACCTCTGCGACGCATACGTCGACGACTACACCGCGCTCGATCCGATTGCCGCAACCGAGATCGGTGTCGTCGGACTCGAACATCTGCTCACCGACCTCTCGCCCGATGGTCACCGCGCCCGCGTCGCCCTCGCGCGCGACACCGTGGCGCGCGTCGACGCGGAGACACCAACGAACGATCGTGATCGCATCGCCGCGTCGCTGATCAAGGACCGCCTCGGTGCCGCCATCGCGGTGTTCGACCTCGGCGAGCCGTGGCGCGACCTGCGCACGCTCGGCAGCGACATGCAAGCGGTGCGCGAGGTGTTCGACCTCATGGCCCGCGACAGCGACGACGATTGGCACACGATCGCCACACGCATGCGCGCCGTCCCCGAGGCGCTCGACGGCTTCCGCGCGTCACTCGATTACGGACGCTCCCAGGCCATTGTGGCGCCGCGGCGCCAAGCCGACGTGTGCGCCAAGCAGGCCGAGATGTGGGGCGGACTCCTCAGCGGCGCGACGACGCCGTTCTTCCTGGCCGTCGCCCAGAAGTACGCAGGTGATGGCTCAGTGCGCGACGAGCTCGACCGCGCCGCCCGCATCGCCACCGACGCTTACGCAATGCTCGCAAAGTACATCCGCGACGAATACCTGCCCGGCGCCGACCCGCGCGACGCCGTGGGCGCCGAACGGTACGCGGTGTTCGCGCGCGGCCACTGCGGCGCGCAACTCGATCTGCTCGACACCTACGCGTGGGGCTGGGACGAGCTGCGTCGCATCGAGCGCGCGATCGAGCAGTGTTGCAACCGCATCGAGCCGGGCGCCGACTTCGCCACCGCGGTGGCGCGTCTGGAATCCGATCCGTCGCGCGTCATCGAAGGCGAGGACGCGCTGCTCGCCTGGCTCCAGGACCGCATCGATCGCACGATCAGCGAGCTCAACGGCACGCACTTCGACATCGCCGAGCCGCTGCAGCGCTGCCAGGCGATGATCGCGCCGCCCGGCGGCGCCGCGGCGATGTACTACACGGGTCCGTCGGAAGACTTCTCCCGTCCCGGACGCACCTGGTACCCGACGCTCGGCAACACCCGCTTCCCCACCTGGCGCGAGGTGTCGATCTGCAACCACGAGTCGGTTCCCGGCCATCACCTGCAGATCGGGCAGGTGAGGTACCTCGCCGATGTGCTGTCGCGCTACCAGCGGATGATGGGCTTCGTGTCGGGTCACGGCGAAGGCTGGGCGCTCTACGCCGAACGGCTCATGGGTGAGCTCGGCTACCTCGAGGATCCCGGTTACGAGCTCGGCATGCTCGCGGCGCAGTCGATGCGCGCGGTGCGCGTGATCGTCGACATCGGCATGCACCTCGAACTTGCGGTGCCCGACGACGAGCCCGGTATCGGCGGGCAAACCTGGACACCCGAGCTGGCGCTGCCGTTCGTGATCGAGCGCTCGCGCTTCCCCGAGAACTTCATGCGCAGCGAGGTCGACCGCTACCTCGGTCTGCCCGGCCAGGCGATCACCTACAAGGTGGGCGAGCGCGTGTGGCTCGAGGCGCGCGACGCCGCCAAGGCCCGCCACGGCGCGTCGTTCGACCTGAAGGCTTGGCACGCGTTCGCGCTCGACCTCGGCGCCACCGGCCTCGACGACCTCACCAAGGAACTCGCCCGCTTCTGACCGCCGCCCCCTCCGTCTCGGTGCGCATGCCGCGGATTATCACGCCCGTACGCACCGAGAAACGTGACTGCGTAGTGTCCCCCGTCATGGTTGAAGCGCTTCAGGGATTCGACAAGTTCGAGTTCAGCGACGGTGGCACGACGCGCGACGTGTACCGCACTGGCACCGGGCCCGCCGTGATCGTGATCCACGAGGTTCCCGGCATCACACCGAAGGTCGCCGCGTTCGGTCGGCGTGTGGCCGACATCGGTTGCACCGCGGTGCTCCCGTCGCTGTTCGGAACGCCCGGCAAAGACGTGAGCATGCCGTACGCGCTGCAAAGCATGCTCGGCGGCTGCGTGTCGAAGGAGTTCCACAACTGGGCGAGCGCGAGCACATCGCCGATCACGGTGTGGCTCCGCGCGCTCGCGGCCAAGATGCACGAGGAATGCGGCGGTCCCGGCGTCGGCGCCGTGGGCATGTGCTTCACCGGAAACTTCGCGCTGGCGATGATGGTCGACGACCGCATGCTCGCACCCGTGCTGTCGCAGCCGTCGCTGCCGTTCCCCGTGGGCAAGGAACGCCGCCGCGACCTCGCGATCTCCGACGACGACCTGCGCCGGGTGAAGGAACGCGCTGAGCAGGGGCAGTGCGTGTTGGGCCTGCGGTTCACCCGCGACCCCGCGGTGCCGGCGGAGCGCTTCCAGCGCCTGCGCGACGAGCTCGGCGACAAGTTCATCGCCGTAGAGATCGACTCGTCGAAGGGCAACAAGTGGGGCAACCCGCGGTCGGCCCACTCGGTGCTCACCGAACATCTGGTCGACGAGCCCGGCCACCCCACACGCGAAGCGCTCGACCAGGTGTTGGCGTTCTACCGGGAACGGTTGCTGTCCTGACCGAGATCCAAGCCGAGCGCATGGTCGCCGGCGGCACGGCGCTCGGGCGGCTCGCTGACGGTCGGCGCGCGCTCATCCGCGGTGCGCTTCCCGGCGAGGTCGTCCGTGCGAGATTGACGCGCCAGCAGAAGGGCGTGGTGCACGCCGACATCGAAGAGGTGCTCGAACCCGCGCCGGAGCGCGTCGAGCCTCCGTGCCCGATGGTGGCGGCCGGTTGCGGCGGCTGCGATTGGCAGCACATCGACGAAACCGCGCAGCCGCGCTTCAAGCGCGACATCGTGGTCGACGCGCTCGCGCACATCGGTCGCCTCGCCGACGCGCCCGTCGACGTGCCAGTTGCATTGCGAGCACGCAAATACCGCACCACGATCCGCGGCGTTGCGACGGCCGACGGCATGCTCGGACTCCACCGCACCCGTTCCCACGAGCCCGTACCGATCAGGGGCTGTCTGATCGCGCACCCGCGCCTGCGCGACGTGATCGATTCGGAAACGTTCACACCCGGCCGCGAGGTGACCTTGCGTGTGGCAACCGACGGCACCGTCGGGCGCGACGCCGACACCGTGCGCATGCGTGTTCACTCGGTCGATCTCGAAGTGCCGGTGCGATCCTTCTTCCAGCCCCATGCCGATGCGCCGGCGCGCCTCGCGGAGCTGGTGCGCGACGCACTCGGCGACGTCGACACCACCACGCGCCGGCTCGCCGACCTCTATTGCGGCGTCGGCCTGTTCGCCGCAACGGTGCCCGCTGCCTCAGTGGTTGCGGTGGAACGCGACCGCGCCGCGTCGGCGGCCGCGAAGCGCAACCTCGGCGCGCACGCGCGGGTGATCACCCAGCCCGTGGAGCGCGCCGACATCGGACCCGCCGACGTGGTGGTGGCCGACCCGAGCCGCACCGGGCTCGGCCGGGCGGGCGTCGACACGATCGCCCGAACCAACGCCGCGCTCGTGGCGCTCGTGTCGTGCGACCCGGCTTCGTTCGCGCGCGACGCCCGGCTCCTCACCGACGCCGGCTACGAGCTCGAACGGGCGGTGCCCGTCGATCAGTTCGGCAACACCTCGCACATCGAGGTGGTGGGCCGGTTCGCGCGACAGCCTGGGGCGCTCAGGCGAGCGCGGCCGACAGCTTCTCGAGCGCGTCGTCCTCGCTGACGTTGAGCGCGAACGACAGCTCCGACACGAGCACCTGGCGCGCCTTCATCAGCATCGACTTCTCGCCGGCCGACAGACCCTTGCTCACGTCGCGCAGCGCGAGGTTCCGCACCACTTCGGCCACTTGGTAGACGTCGCCCGACTTGAGCTTCTCCTGGTGGTTCTTGAACCGCCGGCTCCAGTTCGTGGGCTCGCGAACGTCCTTCTTGGCGAGGAGGTGGAACAGGTCGTCGACATCCTCGGCGGAGATCGGCCGGCGCATGCCGACATCGTCCACCTTGTTGACCGGAACCTTGATCACGAGATCGCTGCTGGCGACACGCAGCACAAACACGTCGGTCTGCGCTCCGTTGATCTCGATCTTCTCCTTCTTCTCGATCACAGCCGCGCCGTGGTGCGGATACACGACGCGATCGCCGACCTTGAAACCCATGACGCTCCGAACACGCAAACTCGAACAACTCGGACACCAATTGCCGAGCGAGGAATGGCGATTCTACCAGACCACGTGCCGTGCGCTTACAGCCGACGCACGGGCGCGCGCGTCAGCTCTCGAGTCAGTTGTGCTGCGCGCGTTCGGCTTCGATCCAGGCCTTCACGACCGGGGCGAAGTTGAGCGGGTTGTACACGTCCTCTTCCAGCGACCACTGCATGTTGCCGGCGTAATGGAGGATCGTGATGTTGGCGGCTTGGTGCAGCGAACCGTCGCCCGGATCGCGGAAACGATTCTCGATCTGGCAGATCCACCAGCCGCGCTCCTCGTCGCACACGCACCAGTCGTGCGGGAACGCCTTCATCTCCGAGTTCGGCCACTCGGCCATCGTGGTGCTGATCCAATCGAGGATCGCGGCGCGGCCGTGCATCGTGCCGTAGTGGTGCTCGCGGTATTCGGCGTCCTCGGTGAAGCACTCCGCCCACGGCTTCCAGTCACCTGAAGCCGCGGCTTGTTGCGCGACGTCGTGATAGTGGTCGTGCGCGCGCTGCAGCTCGTCGCGAGTGAACTTGCCCATGGGTTGCTCCCCTATTCGTGGCAGTGATCGGAGCTCGACGGCGGAACGTCGAGCGCCGGGTTGCGGTCGAAGAACCCCACTGGCTGGAGCAGGAACCCCGCGTACTCCACCGGCATCACCGGCCAGTCCTCCGGACGCGGGAAGTGCGTGACGCCGAAGCAGTACCACACCACGATGTCGTCGTCGACGAGCGAACGGTCGGCCGCGACGTACGACGGCAAACCGTCACCACCTGCGTGCTGGTTCGGATACTCCCCCGCGCCGCGGCGTTCGTCGGCCGCGTACTTCGTGACCCACACGTTGTGCCGCGCGAACCCCGCACGCTGGCCCACCGACGACTCGGGGTGCGCGAGCAGCGTGGGCGTGCTCATCGTGGGCACGAGCTTGTACGCCACCGGCTGGCCGATGCCGTTGTGCACCGACGTGTTCTCGATCCGCCAGGTGCGTGACGCCGAGGCATCGGTGTCGCGCTGCGCATCCGATTCGCGCTCGAGCAACGTCTTGCGCGCCGTGAAGGCGTTGCGCCACGGGTTGTCGGGACCGTCGGGCATGCGTTCGGCTTGCACCTCGTACACGCGATTCGCGGTGCCTTCGAGGTCGAAGTCGAGGCGCGTGCAGAACATGTGCTGGTGGTACGGAGCGAACACGCCCGGTGCCACCTCCACACCGAACTCGCGCGCCGATCCTGGCTCCATCGCGCCCACCGAGAGGATGCCCGTGAGCTTCACCTCGAGCTGGATGTTGCCGTCGAGGTAGAAGTACCAGAAGAAGCCGTACTCGTAGTTGCCCACCGTCGCGAAGTGCGACACCACGAGCCGGCGGCTGCGGCGCACCTCGCTGTTGCCCACCATGAGATCGATGTGCTTCCACAGCACGCCGAAGTCCTCTTCGTGCATGCAGATCGCGTTGGGGATCGGCCACGGCTTGCCCCGCTCGTTGGCGAGCGTGACGTCGAAGTAGTGGATCTCACCGAGGCAGTCGCACCCGAGTTGCAACGGCTGGGTCATGCGGCCGAGGCCCCACTCGCCCGCGTCGAAGGCGTTCTTCCAGCCGTGCATCGCGCCGGGGTCGCCGTACGGCACCACCATCTCCGTGACCGACGCGCGATGCAGGATCGAGCGACCGTCGTAGGCGATCTGGTGCAGCACGAGACCCTCGTACGGGTCGAACGCCACACGGAACGACCACTTCTGCCAGTCGACGCGGTTGCCGGCGACAGTGAAGCTCGGACCCTCGGGCTGGGTGATCTCGATCGGCTTGAGATCGGCTCGCAACGGCGCGTGTTCCTCGGCTCCGTAGCGGGCGTGCTGTTGCGGCAACGGCACGATGCCGTGGTCGATGACCTCGATCACCTCGTTGCGGCCGTTGTCGAAGTGGACGATCAAACCTTCGATCGGCCGCGCGTAGCCGTTGTCGTCGGGGAACTCGCGCACGAAGGAGATGCAGCGCGAGATGCGCCGACCTTCCTCGGCTTCGTAACCGAAGGTGCCGGCCGGCCACGGGTCGATCTGCACGTTGTCGATGTCGGTGATGCCGCGCCGGGCGAGCGCCGCGAGGTACTCGGGGTGCTCTTTCGTGGTGAAGATCGCGTTGGCCGCTTCGTGCATCAACAGCGTGGGGCGCATGCCCACGATGTCTTGCCACTCGACCAACTCGCGACGCGTCACCGAGACGAGCGCCTCGACCAGGTCGAGCTCGGCACCGGGCACGATCTGCACCCGCACGAGGCGGTCGTGCGCATCGCCGGGTTGCCATGCGGCGAGCCACTCCTTGTTCGGCTCCTGCAGCACCACGTGCGCGAACAGCGCAGCGTCGGAGAGTCGCCCGGTGGCCTTGACCACCTCGACTGCGGTTGCGATCTCGTCGGCCGTGAGCATCGCCAGCGGATGATCGACCGTCGGCGGCGCAGTAGTGGTCATGCCCGAAATCTACGTCGCGGCGGTACGCGACCGCCCGTGGGCGCTGGTAACCAACGTTGACGCGCACGCTCGCGACGTGACCACAGACCGTCGCTCAACTCGTCAAGCTGGCGACCGTATTGGATCTGCACGCTCTGCCTGAACTGACCTACTGCCCTGCCTGCAACTCATCCACGTTCATGATGGGCCGTGGCGGTGCCGACCGAGGACCGCCGCCGACTCGTCCTCACTGAGCCAATCGACTCGCCACCGCTCCTCGATTGCGGCGCGCATGGCGTCAGCGGATTCGTACCACTCGTCGTAGCCGACGTTCTGATCCCAGAGCAGCACGTAGTAGCCGCCCGTTCCGCGCGACCGCTCGGTGTCGTCGTCTACTTCGACATAAAACCCGCGATGCTCGCCTTCGACAATGCGCCCGATCAGGCCGGTCGGCACATCGCTCGACGGTGCGGCCGTCGAGCAAGCGTAGGTCGGTGCAGCAGCTCGCTGGTCCGTGTCGTTCGCTTCATACATCCCCGTAGGAACTAGCGCTCAACGGTCACTCCGATTCACCGAAAAACCTCTGCGAACACGGCGTTTTCGTGGGATGTGTTGTCCGAACCCCCTGTCATGATGAGGGTGTGAGTGGGGCGACGATCTTCGAGCAGCTCGACGGCGTGAATGATGTCCTGGCGTCGGTCACTGAAGCGTTCGATGGTGATCTGTTCACGGGGAAGCAGGCGCAGCGGATCGTGTGCGCGGCGGCGGATATTGAGCGGTTCGCGGTGGCGTTGAAGGCCCTGGCGATGCGGCGTGTGGATCAGACCGACGCCTGGAAACACGACGGTGCACGGTCGCCGGAATCGTGGTTGGCGAACAAGACCGGTACGACCAAGAGCGACGCGCATGGCACGGTCGAGTTCGGCGCGCAACTCGACGATCTCCCGGCCGTGGCGGCCGCGGTGAAGAAGGGTCAGTTGTCGCCGGGGAAGGCGAAGATGATCGCCGGCGCCGCCAGCCAGGATCCCGACTCCGAAGCCCAGCTTCTCGCGCTCGGTAAGACCGGGTCGATGACCGCGTTGAAGAGCGAGTGTGCTGCGGCCCGGCAGCGCGGGGCGGGTCCGTCGGCGATCGAGAAGATCCACGCGCGGCGGTCGTTTCGGAGCTGGACCGATCGTGACGGCGCCTACCGCTTCGAAGGCACCCTCACACCCGACAAAGGCGCCCGCTTCCAGCGGGCGCTCGACGGGTTCACCAACGAAGTGTTCCACGACGCCCGCCGCGCCGGGATCCGCGACCCGTACGACGCCTACGCCGCCGACGGCCTCGTCCGCATGGCCGACGCCGCCGTCACCAACACCACGAACAACGGCACCGGCGGCGAGTGTGGCGAGGCGCCCGCGTTCACACGATCGCGGGTCCAGATCGTGCTGATCTGCGACGCCGCAGCCTGGACCCGCGGCCACACCGAACCCGGTGAGACATGCGAGATCGTCGGGATCGGCCCCGTCGACATCGCCACCGCCC
>DASXZO010000073.1:0-25705 GCA_036501845.1 Acidimicrobiia bacterium
CGCTCGCATCCGGCGAGGTCACGGCGCTGCGCGACGCACTCGAGGCGCAGGCCCGCCGGGTTGCCCACGAAAGGGTCGTGCTCGCCGACTACGTGCGCGCGGTGCGCAACAACGCCGCGCAAGAGACGGCCGCGCTCCAGAGCGCGCTGGCTGAGCGCCCGCTCCAGCGACTGCGCGATGCGTTACGCCGCACACCATGAACGGCCCCGACCGCGGAAACAAGGCGCCGGCCTCCAGACCATTCGTGTCGATCTGCATGGTCACGCACGGCGCTCGCGATTGGGTAGAACGCGCGCTCGACGCGGTCGTCGCCAACACGCCGCCCGGCCGGTACGAGCTCGTGGTGGTCGACAACGCGTCGGGCGACGGCAGCGGCGCGTTCGTCCGCGACTACGCCACCGCCCACGACACGCCCATGCGTATCGAGCTGTGCGACGACAATCTCGGCTTCGCCGCAGGTAACGATCTCGCCGCCAACCTCGCGAGCGGCGAGGTGCTGTGCTTGCTCAACAGCGACGCGTTGGTCCCCCCGGGATGGTTCGACGCGTTGCTCGCGCCACTCGCGAGCGATCCCGCGGTCGCAGCCACCTTGCCGCTCTTCGTGGGCCTCGACGGACGGCTGCAGGAGGCCGGTGCGAACGTCGAACCCGACGGACGCGTCGAGGCGTTCGGCATCCGCGCCGATCCCGACGACGTGGAATGGTCGTGGCCGCGCCGGGTCACCTACGGATCGGCGGCCTGTTGGACGGTGCGAACCTCGGTGTTCCGCGCGATCGGTGGGCTCGACGCCGGCTACGGGCTCGGCTACTACGAGGACGCCGACTTCGCGTTCGAACTCGCCCGCCGACGGCTGCGCATCGACCTTGTGCCTTCGGTGCGCGTCGTCCACGCTCAGGGCGCGTCGAGCCCGTCGAGCGCGGTGGCCACCGAGCGTCGAGACGCCAACCAAGCGCGCTTCGTCGCGCGGCAGCGAGCTCTGTTGGGGCATCACTGGCACACCCTCGACGTGCCCAACGAACCTCACCGCTACTTCGCAGCGCGCGACGCGGACATCGCGTATCGCGTGCTCCTCGTGCTCGAGGAGCTCCCGCCCGACGGCCTCCCGGAATGGGAGACACCCGACAGCCGGCTCACGATCGCCTTACCGGCGGCGCGACTCGCGCACGACACGGCCGCGGTGCGCCAACTCCGCGACCGCGGCATCGAGGTGGTGGTGGGCGATTCCGAGCAGGCGCTGCGCGACCGCCTGTTCTTGCTCGACGAGGTGATCGCACCGGCCGAGTGGCTCGACCGTGAGACCACGCTGCTCGACGAATGGCAGCCGCAGGCCGAGCGCGTGCGCCTCGAACCGGCGCGCACCGGCGCGCCGGCGACCTTCGTCGAGCGCGCCTAGAGCTCTTCGGCGATGGAGCCCTCGAGCCGGCCGAACACGTAGAACGCCACGTAGAGCAGCACCAGACTGCCAACGAACTCGATACCGAGCATCGCTGCGTACTTGGTGAAATCCCAGTGCGGAAGGATGTGGTACGTCGGCTTGACATTCGTCGCGTCGAGCTGGTTGTAGATCACTCGCTGGAACGCGAGCACCACACCGAGCAGCGGGTTGCTGATGTAGAGCACCTTCGCCCGGTGGAGCTTCGGTGCGGCGAATCCGTAGCCGTACACGATGGGCGTCATCCAGAACCACGCGATCAGCGCAAGCTCGAGGAAGTGCTGCATGTCGCGCAGGTGCACGTTGACGGCCGCGAGCAACACGCCGAGCGCGGCGGTGAGCAACACCATCACGACGATGGCAATGGGCAGGAGTCCGATATAGCCCCACGCGATGCCGTGGCCGAAGAAGAACAGTGCCACCGCGAGCACGATCCCCTGCAATACGAAGTGCACGAGCGCCGCACCCACCGATGCGAGTGGCAGCACCTCGCGCGGGAACGACACCTTTTTCACCAGCGCGCTGTTCTGCACCACAGAGGTGCACGCACTGAGCGCACCCATCGAGAAGAAGTTCCACACGAGCACGCCCGCCAGCAGGAAAATCGGGAAGCGCGGGATCGATGTGCCCAGGATCACTCCGAACGCCACCCAGTACACGAGCAGCACGAGCAACGGGTTCAACAGTGACCACGCGAACCCGAGCACCGAGTTCTTGTACTTGACCTTCAGCTCCTTGCGGACCAGGCCGCCCAACAGCTCGCGGTAGCGCCACAGTCGACCGATGCGCTCGAACACGCCGACATTGGCCCGGATGACCGTCATCGCCCGGTCGTTCGGCGGGGCCGCGCGGCGCGCGAGACGCTCCGCGTCTGGCTCCGGTACCGGCGGAATCAGCTCAGGTGGCGTGGGTTCGAACGCGGACGCAGTGATCCCGTAAGTGTACGGGCGCGCTGTGCCGCGAACCGATACACCCTTTGGTACGGAAGCCGCGAAGGCACCGTCTACCATCTGGCCGTCGCGATGAGATCGGAAGCTCGATGACCCGCCTCCGCGTGCTCGTGCACGTGAGCCCCTTCGGCAACCTTTATATGCGAGAGGTCGCCGACCTTCTCTGCCGCGGCTTCGACGACCTCGGCGTCGCCAACGCGATCGTCGAACACGAACTGCCCCGCGACCAGCCGGGCGTGTGCAACCTCGTGGTCGCCCCACACGAATTCTTCACGCTGTACCCGAACGTGTCCGAGGTGCAGACGCTCGAAGCCGCAGCGTGTTCGGTGCTGCTCAACACCGAACAGCCCGAGACAACGTGGTTCGGAATCGTGCTGCGCTACCTGCGCGTGGCGCGCGCCGTGTTCGACATGAACAGCTTCGCCGTGCACCAGCTCGTCGAACGCGATGTGCAGGCACACTTGCTGTTGCTCGGCTACCACCCGAGCTGGGACCGCTGGGGTGGCGACGACTCGGTACTGAGGCACCTCGATGCGGTGTACATGGGCTCGCTCACCGAACGACGCAGTGAGGCACTCGCCCGTGTGGCACCCGTGCTCGCCGGTCGGCGCACGAGGTTCCTGATCCACGACGGCCGCGTGCCGGTCACGCACGACGGCGACGGATACGTCACCGGCGACGAGAAGCACGACCTGCTCGCGCACACGCGCTTGTTGCTCAACGTGCACCGATCAAAAGTGCCCTACTTCGAGTGGCACAGGAACATGCCGGCGATCACCAACGGCTGTCTCGTGGTGACCGAGCCGGGCGAGAGCCACGATCCGCTCGTGCCGTGGGAGCACTTCGCGGTGGCGCCGAGTGACAGCTTCCCCGAGTTCGTGGAGATGCTGCTCGCGTCGCCCGATGTGGTGCGCCGGCTCGTGCACCAGGGTTACGACTTCGTGCGTCACGAACTACGCCTCACCGACCAGCTGCGCATGCTGCTGCCCGTGTGCGAGGACGCGGCGATGACCGGCCCGCCGACGCGTCGCATGATCCACTACATCGCGAGCACCGGAAGCCAGCTCGTGGAGGAGCAGGGCCCGCTGCCCGCGCCGAACCACCTCGTGGCCGCGAGCACACCGGCCGAGCGCGTGCTGAAGCGGTCGTTGATGCACCAGAAGAAGCTCGCCCGCAAGATCGACGAGCTCGAATGTCACGCGGCCACCGGCACCGACCAGCACGAAGAGATCGTCGACAACGCCGCCTGGCACGAGGCCCGGCCCGAGATCAGCATCGTGATCCCGGTCTACAACTACGAGCGCTACGTGACCCAGGCGCTGGCCTCGGCCGCCGGATCCCGCGGCGTCGACGTGGAGCTCGTCGTGATCGACGACCACTCCACCGACGGTTCGCGCGCCGTGGTCGAGAAGTTCCAGAACGACCGGCCCGAGGTGGCACTCCGCATCGTGTCGCTCAGCGTGAACACCGGTCTCTCGGCGGTGCGCAATCGCGCACTCGATCACGTGCGGGCCGACTACGTGTTCTTCCTCGATGCCGACAACTCGGTGTATCCCGACGCCCTGCGCACGTTGCACGACGCGCTGCGCGACGCCGACGGCAGCACTGCGTTCGCCTACGGCATGATTCGTTGCTTCGGCGAACAGGACCGCCTGCTCAGCGTGTATCCGTGGAGCATCGAGCGGCTCGTGCGAGGCAACTACATCGACGCGATGGTGATGATGCGGCGCCGCGTGCTCGACGAGCTCGGCGGTTTCTCACTCGAAATGCAGAACGAGCACGGCGGGTGGGAGGACTACGAGATGTGGCTGCGGCTCGCGAGCCAAGGGCTGCGCGCCGAGTTCGTGCCCGAGATCATCGGTAGCTATCGCGTGCACGGCACGTCGATGGTCGCCACCGTCAACCTCGACGCGCAGCTCGCATGCGAGCACCTGCGCGGGCAGTACGCGAGCCTTCCCTGGCCCGAATTGGAGTTGGTGTCCGTTGACCCCCGATACCGTGTCCCCGAAGACCTCAGCTGATTCCGACGCCGCGGGCAGCGCCGAGCAAATCTCGCTCGAGCGGGTGCGCCGGCTCGAAGCCGAGCTCGAGGCGCTGCGCACCGAGCTGGCGCGTAAGGACGTGGCGCTCGCGGGCCTGAGCGAACGCCTCGTCGACGTGGAGGCCGCGCGCGAGGACGGCGCCAAGCGCGAGCGCGACGACCGCATCGAAGCCGAGCTCGAGCTCGCCCGCCTCGAAGCCACGAAGCTCTACCGCTACGCACTGCGTCCTCGCGACGCGCTCTACCGCCGTCGCCAGCGGCTTTCGTAACCGGGGTGTCGCCCCGGGCTGACGTTCCACGAGTGGCGTGGGCCCGAGATCTCTGGACGCGGGTTGAAGCGAGCGCGTCGGCGCCAGGCGCGCACGCGCGTAGCGCGCGCGTGGCCGATTGGAGGGCCGGCGGTTGTATGCGGCGAATCGCGGATCGCGATCGCGATGCCGAACTACGTGCTGGTCGATCAGATCGAACTGGCTGCGATCATTCCGTTCCCGAACCCGATGGGATTGCCGCGGCGCGCTGCATCTTGATCCGCCGGCGCAGGAACGGCCCGGTGCCGATACCCAAGAGCACGAGCAACGACAGGAACGACACCGCGAAGCCTTTGCGCTGACCTGTCGCGTGGTACGTCACGTCGATCACGTGATGCCCCGCCGGCACTGCCACCGCCACGAGCGCATGGTCGGCGTCGAGCAACGTGGCGCTGTGCCCGTCGACCGTTGCGGTCCATCCGTGCTGGATCGCGTCGGCCACCTCGACGAAACCGGCACCACCCGCGTCGACGTCGACACGAATGTGGTCAGGACCGTCGGTGACCACCTTGAACGACCGGGCGGGTTGCCCCGAGCCTGCCGGCACGCCCTTGGCGCTCGAAAGCACCACGGTGTCGAGCGGCACGGTGCCGTCGACGAGTGCCTTCAGGCGCGCGGGCTGCGATGCGATCACCGTCGACTTCGGCATCCAGCGGATGCGCGGCAGTGCGTGAGTGCGGTCGTACACCACGGCATCACCCGACTGCACCACGCGCGCGCCGTCGCCGGGATCGTCGATACGGCCGGCAGCCGCCGAGTGGCCGTCGCTCGCGAGGACCAACGGATTCTTGGTGCTGGTGTACGTGAGCCGTACGGAGGTCGCTGTGTCGCGCGTCTCCGGCACTGCGATCGCGAGGCCGCCCGCCGACCAACCGTCGTTCAAGTCGCGGAATCCCCTTGCCACCTGTCGATTGCCGGCGAGCACATCGACGGTCAACCGTTGCTCCGACGCGCCGCTGCTCGGGAGGGGTCGGGCAAGGTCGACAATCACCCCTCGTAGCGGCGCCGAACTCGCCGGCAGTGCGCCGGACACCGGTGTCGATCGCGACAACGTCACCGACGAGGTCGCCGCAGGCGGATTGACGCTGCTGCCAGGTATCGGACGCACGGGATCAGCCACGAAGTACTGCGCCGAGAGCCGGTCGAGCACCGGCGAGGGCAGCGACTTCATGTCCTGACCGAGGAAGAGTTGGGTCGCCGGCTGCACCACCGACGGCTCGATGGCCGCCACGAGCTGGTACCAGGTGGGTTGGCGGAACGCGTGCGCGGTGACCGCGCGCAACTCGTAGTAGGTGTTGCTGCTCTGGAGCATCGTGCCGCCCTCGGCCGCGTAACGCTGCTCGCCCAGATGTTGCTGGAGATACGTGTGGGTGGCCGTCTGCGGATAGAAGTCGGAGTGGTTCGACGTGGGCCACCACGGCACCACGAACGCAAGCCCTTCCACCATCACCACGATCGGCAGCACCACGCACAGCACACGCACGTGCCGCGCCGAGCGCGCGGCGTACCAGAGCGCTGCCGCGGTGACGACTGCGCTCGCCACGCCGACGAGCGCGTGCGTGGCGACCCAGCCGCGGTTGCCCGACGGTCCGGCGAGCGAGATCACTTTGGCCAGCAGCACCACGAATCCGATCGCACCCAGCACCCACACCACCGCCACGCGCCGGCGATCGACCAGGCGCAACTCGTCGCGATACGACAGCACCCGTTCGATACCGATGGCGCCGAGTGCGGGTAGCGCAAAGTCGATGATCGACGTGGCTCTTCGAATCGGGTTGTTCGAGAACACCGGGAACTTCTGCAGCACCGCGAGGAGCGCACCGCCGTGGTACACGGCGATCAGCGTGACCACGACGATCGTGAACAGCGCCGCGCACGCGCCGGAAGGCACGCGTCTGGGCCGGCGCCACGCGATCAGCGCGATCACACACACGACCATTGCCGCGCCCACGTAGGCGTTGATCTCGATCAGGTTGTTGTTGGGCCCGAAGTAGTTGCCGTGTCCCGACGATCCCGCAACCGGACTCCCGAACGCGTACGGGAACACGATCGTGGCGATGGTGGGCAAGGCGAGGTGGAGCCTCGGTAGCTGGTCGCGCGACGTGGTGTCGACCACCGAGAGATGCTTGATGAACGGCAGCAGCTGGAACGCGATCAGACCCGATCCGAGCGCGATGCCGGCCGCGGCGATACCGCCGAGGCGCGCCCGGGCGCGCAGCAGTGGCCGCAGCATCTCCCGGGTCTTGTCGCGAGCGGCACCGCGCAGCTCCGCCCACGGCAGCGTGGCGGCGAGCCGAAACAGCGTGTACACCGCAGCCGCGTAGATCGCGAAGCCGGTGACCGCGGGGAAACCCTCGGCCCACATGATCGCGAGCACCACCGCGATTGGTATCGAAGCGCGCCAGGTGGCGCGTTGCAGCGCGCGCTCGATCGCCCAGAACAACGCAGGAACCAGGGCCGCCACGTGCTGGTGCGGCCAGCCGGTCCAGGAGGTCATGAACCCCGTGGTCATGTACGCGGCGCCGCCGATCACGGCGGCCGGTTTCGAGAGCAAGAGGCGCCGCAAGAACAGATACATCCCCAGCGCGGCCACCGCGAGGCCCACCAGCGCGCTGTACGCGGGCGCGAGCCACCCGGGCAAGATCAACCACGGCAGGTTCAGTGGTGAGAACACCGCCGTGTCGGGGATCGACGCCAGCGGAGTGCCACCGGCCGGGTACGGGTTCCACCACGGCAACTCACCGGCCCGCAACGCCTTGGCGGCGAGGATGCGTTGCGGTGTGTAGAAGTCGATCGTGTCGGAGAACAAGAGGTGCTTCTCGGCCGTGACCGACGTGTGCGTGCGCCACGGCGAGTACACCTGTAACAGGTCGGCACCGAGGAACACGCGATCGCCCACGAGCGGTGTGCCGATGCCGATGATCGCGGTGAGGAAGACGCAGAGCACACCCACACGCGCGGCGCGCGACGGCGCTCGTGGCGCTTCGGTGACCGGCGCGGCATCCGGCGGCGCCACGACGTCGGTCACGATGCCCGACGCTACCGGCGCCCCGAACGCGACTCTTGTATGCGTCCTTAGATCGTGGCGGCGTTCGGGTTGTGACGGACGCGGGCCCCGAGGTCGACTTCACCCTCAGCGACCGACGTGCGCACCACTTTGAAGGTGTCGACCTTCTCGTGCCAGTCGAACACCGACTCACCCGGCCCGCGTATACCGATGCTGAACGGGTATTCGCCCTCGAGCAACGGAAGGTCGGGGAGCTCGAGCACCACCTCGCCCACACCGTCGAGCACGGGCACCTCGAAACCGAGCACGCGGGTGTCGACCGCGTACACGACGCGAGTCTCGTCGGGGCTGAACACCGTGATCACGAACTCCGTGTCGGGTGTCGGCTCTTTGGCGTCGTAGCGCACGTGCACCGCAACCGTGCCGCCCGAGTCCGCGGCCTTGGCGTCTTCGGCGTCGTCACCCGCTTGGCCGTCGCTCGCGTCGGGGTATTCCACCGACACCCACGAGATCACAAGGCGGCTGCGGAACTCGGCGGTGGGGTTCGGCGACTTCACGAGTATCGGCGCCGGCATCTCGCCGTCGTCCGGGGGCGGGCCGCCAGGGCCCCACATCAGCTCGCGCATCTTGTCGGCGGCGAGGATCGTGGGTCCTTCGAGCTCCAACACGCCGTGGTCGAGCACGGCTGCCATGCTGCACACCCGACTGATCAGGTCGATCGAGTGGCTCACGACCACGATCGTCTTGCCCTCGTGCTGCATCTGGCGCACGCGAGCGAGGCACTTCTTCTGGAACGCCTCGTCGCCCACCGCGAGCACCTCGTCGACGAGCAGGATGTCGGGGTCGAGGCTCACCGCCACCGAGAAACCGAGCCGCACGAACATGCCCGACGAGTAGTTGCGCACCTGCATGTCGATGAACTGCGACAGTTCGGCGAAGTCGACGATCTCGTCGAAGCGCGCGTCGATCTCGTGCTTCGACAGCCCGAGGATCGAACCGTTCAGATACACGTTCTCGCGACCGGTGAGATCGGGATGGAAACCCGCGCCGAGCTCGAGCAGCGCGGCCAGCCGACCCTCGGTGCGGATCTCGCCCGACGTGGGCTGGAGGATGCCGGCGATGCATTTCAGCAGCGTCGACTTGCCCGAACCGTTGTGGCCGATGAGCCCGTACGTGCGACCGTGCGGGATCTCGAGCGAGATGTCCTTGAGCGCCCAGAAATCCTCGCGGTCGACCCTTCGGCCGAGCCGAACGACGCGTTCCTTCAGCGACGAGTAGCGCTCGTGCGACAGTCGGAAACGCTTCGAGACGTCATGTACCTCGATGGCGCCGGCCACACACACCTCTGGGTCGAGTCACCCTCTGATCCATCGGACAAGAGTGTAATTCGCCGTGATTCTGATGCATGTAGCGTCCGCAGCCGTGGCTTCCGGTCCGGCGGTGGCGATCGACGTCACGCCGCTCGCAGGGACCCTGACCGGCATCGGCCGCTCGGTGGTCGAGTTGCTGCGTGCCCTCGCCCTCCTCGACGAACCACCGGTGATGGTGCCCTACGCCGTCTCGACGCGCGCCCGGCGAGAACGCGCCGAGCTGCCCGAGCACACGGCGATCGTGCCGGGGGCCAAGGCCCTTGCCCGCATGTGGGCCCGCGGCGACCGGCCGTCGATCGATCGCGCACTGCGCGATGCCACCGTGTTGCACGCCACGAACTACCTCGTTCCCCCCTCTCGGCTCCCGACACTCGTGACCCTCAACGACTGCGCGCTCGTCCGCCACGCCTCACTGTGCACGCCGCACGTGCAATCACTGGCGCCCGTGATCCGGCGGGCAGTCGCACGCGGCGCGCACATTCATGTGCCGTCGCGTTTCGTGGCCCGTGAAGTGGAGGAGATCTTCGGCCCGGGCCTCGACGCCGCTGGCCGCATCCACGTGATCCCGTGGGGCGCCCCGGCGCTCGCCGCGTCGCCGGCCGTCCCGGCCGAACTCGCGCGCTTCGGGCAGGTTGCGAACGGCGCGCCGTTCGTGGTGGCGCTCGGCACGATCGAGCCTCGCAAGAACCTCCCGCACCTCGTCGCCGCGTTCGCGTCGGTGGCGGTCGAACACCGCGACCTGCACCTCGTGCTCGCGGGGCCCGACGGCCCGGCCCGGCCCGAAGTGGATGCCCGACTCGTTCGGCTGCGGCCAGAGATCCGCGAACGCGTCATGCTCACCGGCGCCGTGTCGGAGCCCGCGAAGTCGTGGCTGTTGCACAACGCGGCGATGGTCGCGTATCCGAGTGTGTACGAAGGCTTCGGGTTCCCGGTGCTCGAGGCGATGGCCGCGGGCGTGCCCGTCGTCGCCGCCCGGGCCGGCTCGATTCCGGAGATCGCCGGCGACGCCACGGAACTGGTGGAGCCGACCGACGAAGACGCGATGGCGCGAGCGATCACGCGCCTGCTCGTGGACCGCGAGCGCCGTGACGAACTCGTGCGGCGAGGGCGAACGCGAGTGAGTGAATTCTCGTGGCACTCGACCGCCACCGCAGTCGCTCGTTTGTATCGCGAGCTCGCGGCCGAGCTGGTTCGCGGATGAAAGTCGCGCTCCACGTCGGCCAGCTGCTCCAACCAGTTCCCGGCGGTATCGGCCGCTACGCGCGCAGCCTGTTGCGTGGCCTCCCTCGCTACGGCGTCGACGTCACGCCGTTCGCGGCCGGCGACGCGGCGTCGGCGTTGCCTCCCAACTACGTGAACCTCGGCCGGCCCTACGGCTCGATGCGCTACGAGATGTGGCATCGCTGGCAGCGCCCGATCCTGCACGTCGACGGCGACGTCGTACACGCGCCGAGCCTCGCCATTCCGCCGGTGTCGGGGCGGCCGCTCGTGGTCACCGCGCACGACGTGGCTTTCCACCGCTTTCCAGACGCGACCACTCGGCGCGGCCGAGCGTTCCACGAACGCGGCCTCGACCTGGCGCGACACAACGCGTCAGTGGTGCTCGCGCCGTCCGACTTCACGCGCCGCGAGTTGATGTCGCTCGACTTCCGCCCCGAGCAAGTGGAGGTCGCGTACCTCGGCGCCGACCCCGCACCGCCGGTGGACGACACCGACGTGGACGCGCGCCTCACCGCGATCCGCGTGCTGCGTCCCTACATCCTCACTGTCGGCACGGTCGAGCCCCGCAAGCGCGTGCGCCACCTCGTGACCGCGCTCGGCCACCTGCGCGAGCACTACCCGGAACTCGAGTTGGTGGTTGTCGGGCCGCGCGGGTGGGGCGATGTCGGCCGTCTCGAAGCACCCGGTGTGCGGCTGCTCGGCGCGCTGCCGTGGGTGCTCGTCGACGCGCTGTACCGACGGGCGCGCGTGTGCGCGATCGCGTCGGTGTACGAAGGCTTCGGGCTGCCCGCGGTGGAGGCGATGAACCGTTCGTGCCCAGTGGTGGTCGCGGGCGGCAGCGCGCTCGCCGAGGTGGTGGGCGACGCCGGCATCGTCGCGCCGCCCGACAACCCCGAAGCGCTCGCGTCGGCAATCGGCGGACTGCTCGCCGACGACGCGCGGCGCGCCGAGTACGCGCGCCGCGGCCTCGACCGCGCGGCGCTCTTCACCTGGGATCTCTGCGCGGCCCGGCACGCCGACGTGTACCGGCGCGCACGCGAAACCGCGCCCTCGTAGCCTCAGCCCGATGTCGACGCTGCGAGTGCTCCTCGACGTGAGCGCGGTGCCGCCCCGCCCAGTGGGCGCCGGGGTGTACACGGTGGCGCTCGCACGCGAGCTCGCAACGCGCGACGACGTGACACCGGTGCTCCTCGCGCGTACCGGCGACGGTGCGCGCTGGTCGACGATCGCGCCGGGCGCAGAGGTGCACGCGATGGTGCCCGGACCCCGACCGGCCCGACTGGCTTGGGAACAGTTGCGCGGCGCCGCAACGGCACGGAATCTCGGGCTGGATCTGTGGCACGGACCGCACTACACGATGCCGGGCCGCCTGCCGTGCCCCGCGATCGTGACCATCCACGACCTCACGTTCTTCGACCTCCCCGAGACCCACGAGCGGTCGAAGGTCGTGTTCTTCCGGCGCGCGATCCGCGCCAGCGCGGTGCACGCGACACGGTTGGTGTGCGTGTCGCGTGCAACCGCGAAACGACTCGACGCGGTCCTGGCTCACCACGCGCCCGTCACCGTGGCCCGCCATGGCGTCGACCACGAGCGCTTCCGCCCGGCCGACGGCGACGCCGGCCGGGCGCGCGACGATTCGCTGCTGCGCGCCCATGGCATCGCCGGGCGCTTCATCGCCTTCGTCGGCACGATCGAGCCGCGCAAGGGGCTGGCCACACTCACCGCGGCGTTCGCGGCGATCGCTCGTGACGATCCCGACCTTCGTCTGGTGATCGCCGGTCGCGACGGCTGGGGCGCCGCCGAGCTACGCGCCGCGATCTCCAACGACCGTGTGGCAACGCGCGTCATCCGCACCGGCTATATCCCCGACGAGGTCGTTCCCGCGTTGTACCGGCGCGCGGCAGCGGTGGTGTACCCGTCGCTCGCCGAAGGCTTCGGTCTGCCGAGCGTGGAGGCGTTGGCGTGCGGGGCAACACTCGTGACCACATCGGGCTCGGCGATGGAAGAGCTCGTCGACGACGCTGCGATCCTCGTGCCCCCGGGATCGGTGCACGACCTCGAGGGCGGCATGCGGCGCGCGCTCGAACCCGCGACAGCCGAACAACTCGCCGCGCGCGGCCCACACGTCGCGGCCCGCTACACGTGGAAGGCTTGCGCCGACGAGCACGTCCAGGCGTATCGTGCCGCGGTGCACGGCACGGGCAACCAGAACCGCACACGGGTGGCGGGCGGAGCCGCGGAGGGGCCGGCCAGGAGCGGTGAGCGGAGCCGCGCAGGAGCGCCAGCGACTAAGCCGCGGAGCGAACTCGCAGCGACGGTGAATGAGGATGATTGGCGCCCCGCCGCCAATCATCCGACTGAACTGGAGCAATAAAGGTGCGGGCAGTGATCACGGGTGGTCGGGGCTTCGTCGGCGGCCACTTGTGCGCGCACCTCGTCGCCGAAGGCGACGAGGTGGTGGTGCTCGACCGTTCCGACGACTTCGACGTGTGCGATCCCGACTCGACGGCGCGCACCATCGCCGATGCGCACCCGGAGGTCGTGTACCACCTCGCAGCGTTCGCGCACGTCGGCGCGTCATGGAGCTCACCCGCAACCGTGTTTCGCGTCAACGTGGAGGGCACGTACAACGTGATCGAGGCGGCGCGTACGTGCGGCGCGCGTCGCGTGATCATCGTGGGCAGCGCCGAGGAGTACGGGCGGGCCGGCAGCACGGGTGAGCCCCTGCCGGAGCACACACCGGTTGCGCCGCTCTCGCCCTACGGCGTCAGCAAGGCCACGGGCGGTTTGCTGGCGCGGCAGGCCTTCCTGGCCCACGGCTTGGCCACGATCCACGTGCGGCCGTTCAACCACACCGGTCCTGGCCAAGCACCCACATTCCTCGCGCCGGCGTTGGCCCGCCGCATCATCGACGCCGAACGCGAAGGCGCCGATCACATCGCGGTGGGCAACCTCGATCCCGTGCGCGAGCTGCTCGACGTGCGCGATGTGGTGCGCGCCTACCGTCTGCTCGCCGATCACGGTGAACCGGGCGAGATCTACAACGTGGCGCGCGGGCACGGCTACCGCGTACGCGAGATCGCGGAGACCTTGCTGTCGTTCGCCGGATCCCCGATCCGGCTCGAGGTCGACCCCGCGCTGGTGCGTCCGGTCGACGTGCCCGCGCTCGTGGGCGACTCCACCAAGCTTGGCGCCGCGACGCAATGGTCACCGGAGTACGACCTCACAGCAACACTGCGCTCGGTGTGGGATTCAGCGTTGTCGGGCTAGCCAACCCATCAACATCGCGATGGCGCGCGGGTCGTGGCGCAGGCGGTGAGGGCCATGCTCCAGCACGCGCAGGTCGGCGACTTCCTTCGATGCCGCGGCGAGCCGGCGCGCGTGTTCGATGTTCACCACGTCGTCGTCGGAACCGTGCACGAGCATCCACGGTCGCGGGTTCACCAGCGCGGCCGCGCCTTCGATGTCGAGCTCGGCGATCACGCGGCCCCACTCCTCCACCGCGTCCGGGGCGTCGAGACCGGCGTCGTCACCCAGCACACCGACGCGCCGGCAGTACTCGGCGAAGCGCGCCGCGCCCGGTACCCATGAGTGCAGTGACGCGGGCGCCCCGAACGTCGCGATGCCGCGCACCTCGGGGTCACGCGCCGCTGCGACCACCGCGAGCGAGCCTCCGAGCCGGAAGCCCGCGAGCCACACGCCGCTCACGTCGTCGCGGCTCCGCAATCCGTCGATCACCGCAGCCACGTCGGTGAGCCAACCTTCGATCGAGAACGACCCGGCCGACGGGCCCGTGCCCCGATAGTGCAATGTGAGCGCCGCCCAACCCGACTCCCGGGCCACGCGGTCGGCGAGCTGCGGGTAGGTGTTCCCCGACAGCGCGGCGCCGCCGGTGCCGCGGGGAAAGCCGGGCATGAGCACCACCACGGGCGCTGGCGTCGCGCCCGGTCGGGCCCCACGCACGCCGCCGGCCGGGCGCGCGAGGCGGGTCGCGAGCGGTCGGCCGTCCGACAGGATCTCATCCATCAGCCGAGCGAGGGAAGGCCCGCCGACCCGTGAGCGAAGCGAACAAGAGGCACGACACGCGTATCCTCGCACGCGATGTCCACAGAAGCCGGACGAGCACCCGCGTTGAAGGAATGGGCGGTCATCTGTCACGCGCTGCTCGAGGGCGAACAGATCATCGATCTGCGCAAGGGCGGGCTGCACGAAGACGGCCGTCACTTCGGCGTCGCGAGCAACACCGCGTGGTTGTATCCCACGGTCGAGCACCAACGCGCCGAGTTGCTCCGGCCCGCGTACCGGCACTGGATGGACCTCGCCGCGGGCGCGCCGGTGGGTGGCCCGATCACGCTGCACGGATGGGTCGACATCGTGGAGACCGCAGTGGTGAGCGAAGACGCGCAGCTCGAACCGTTGCTCGGCAAGGTGATCTGGACCGGCGACTACGCGGCCTCCCGATTGAAGTGGAAGTCACGCGATCCGCTGACCGTGCTCGTGTGCCGCGCCTACCGCCTCGACGAACCGATCACCGTCGAATGGTCCGACGACTACGGCGGCTGCACCTCATGGGTGAATCTCGCCGGGGTGCCCGACGACCCGCACACATTGGCGAGCGAACCGGCACTCACCGACACCGCGTTCGCGGCGCGGCTCAAAGGCGCGCGCGAGGCACTGGCCGAGCCGACCCACTGATCCCGTCGCGATACGGCCGGTAGCCGCGGTTGCGGGCCTCGGCGAGTGTGTCCGGGCCGAAGCACGCGAAGTCCTGCGTGACCACGAGGTCGGCCACTGCCTGGGCGACGCGGTCGTTGCTCGCCATCTCGTCCATGTCGTAGACGATCTGCGTGCGCTTGTCGCCCACGTACCGGAACTCTTCGAGCGCAACGGGCTTGCTCATGTGTTGGAACGCTAACCGTTGCTGCCCGAACGCGGCGGGCCGACCGCACCGATCGCCCGCAGGTACGCGAGCTGCGTTTCGACCACGGGATACACCTGCTCGGCAAGCAGCGGGTCGCCGTCCGCCTTCGTGCGATCGAGGATGTAGGCGACGGTCTCCGACAGCCCGATCACCACGTCGGCGGCGAGGTTCGGCGCCTCACCGTTCTGAGTGACGCCCTGCTTGGTGAAAAAGTCGATCTGGTACTGCAGGATCGTGCGCACCTCGGCCGGCGTGAGCGTCGACGCGACGAGCTCGTCGAGGTGCCGGGCCACCCACTCGTACGCCTCGTCCATGCTGTAGGTAGGCGGGCGCGGAGCAATCGTCTGCCGGCTTGCCTCGTGCATCACGAACCATGCTGCGATCGCGCACACGAGGCCGAACGCGACGAACGCAGCGACGACGACCATGGACCGCTCAGCGTAATTGCAGGTCGGCCGAAATCGCCCGGTGGTCGCTCGTGCGGGAGTACGGCAGCACCTCGCCGGCCACGGCATCGACCTCGCCGCGCACGAGAACGTGGTCGATCTGGCTGTGCGGCCGCCACGATGGGAACGTCGCGCCGCGCACCGTCGAGCGCCAACCTGGCAGCACGAACGGGATCATCGTGCGCCAGAGGTTCGCGTCGCCCATGAGGAGCGCGGGCCGGTCGCGACCGTCGACGCGCGCGTCGGCCACGAGCTGCCCGAGGCTTCGCAGTTGCACCCACGGCGCGGCGTACCAGAGCTTCGACGACACGTGGAACGCAGTGATGTCGACCTCGCGGCCCCCCATGTCGATGCGGATCGACCGGGCGTGACGTTGCGGCACCGCGTCCGAGATCGAACGCGCAAGTGGCAATTCGGCGTCGGCCACGATCGGATGGCGCGTGGCGATGGCGAGCTCCCACCAACCCTGGCCCGGATCGTCGAGTTGCCGGCGGTTGTGCCCGACGATGCGCAGCGTGGTGAAGCTCGTCTCGACCATGTTGGTGAGTCCGTGGGCGGCAAGACCGTCGAGAAACGACTCACCGTTGTGCGAGCGCCAGGCCTCCGGGAACACCACCACGTCGGTGGCACCGAGCACGTCGGGGCCGAGCTCCACCAGCGGGTCGAACAGTTCGTTGCGCGGCCGCCCGGGAACGTGCGCGGTGCCCCAATGGACGTTCCAGGACACGACGCGCAGCCTCGTCACGAGGCGGCGAAGCTAGCGCCGCGACGTGCATCTCAGTTGTACCGCTGGATCAGAGACGTCTCCGCGCCGCCGCCGTCCGGATAGTCGCGCACGGTTTCGCCCACCGCCTCGCACACCCCGCTCGCCGCACAGGTGACGCCCATGAGCTGATTGTCCGACGAATTCGCGGGGTTCTGCGTGGGCACGGAGGTCAATTTCGAATTGGCGATCAGGACCGCAAGCGTGGTGCGGCTGGGTGACGCGCCCACCGCGATGCATTGGCCGGCCTGCGGGCACGACACCGATTCGAGCTGGTCGCCGGTGCCGCCGGCGATCGGTTCGATCGACCACGCGCCGTTCCAGTGCTCGACGAGCGGCGTCGGGCCGTTGTTCGAGTAGCGGCTGCCCACGGCGGTGCAATCTGCCGCGGCGCGGCATGCCACACCCGTGAACACGCCGTCCGGGACGGTCGCGATCGTGCTCGGCGACCACGCCGCACCGTTCCACCGTTCGGCGATCGCGTGCGTGACCGTGCCGGAGATGTTCGAGGAGCCGACGGCCATGCAGTTCGACGCACTCGCGCACGACACCGAATCCAACGCGTTGGGCGGCGTCCCCGCCGGGCGCGGCACCGGCACTGCCGACCACGTGCTGCCGTTCCACTGTTCGGCGAACGACCGCAACGAGGAGCCGCTGCCTTGCGACCCGACCACGATGCACCGGGTGGCGCTCGGGCACGCCACGGAATCGAGCATGATGCCGTTCCCAGTGACGGCCTTGGCGTTCGACCACGTGGAGCCGCTCAGCTTCAGCGCCATCGGGTGGTAGCCCTTGCTGTTCAGCGTGTCGCCCACGGCGATGCATTGGGTTGCGCTCGGGCACGAGACGCCGTGCAACAACACCTCGTCGCCCGCGTTGTGGGGGAAGCCTTGGCGCGACCAGACGGAGCCGTTCCACTGCTCGATGTAGGTGCCGACGGCGATGCAAGCTTTCGTCGTGGCGCACGCGACGTCGCCGAGGTAACCGCCGGCGGTTCCGGTGGGCGTCACCGCGGTCTGGACGGTCCAGCCCGCGCCGGAGGTGTGCTCGATCAACGACCGCAACGTGCCGTTCGCGAAGTCGCTCGTGCCCCCTACGGCAGTGCATGCCGACGCGACGCACGACACTGAGCTCAGCACATTGGTGCCCACGGCCACCGGGCTCGGCGCCGCCTTCACGGTCCACGTCGTACCGTTCCAGCGCTCGATCAAGGCTGCGCTCTTGTCGGCGTTGTCCTGGTGCCCGACCGCGATGCACGAGGCCGCGCCCGTACACCCGATCCCCAACAGCACGCTTGCCGTCGCGCCGGGGCTCGCGCTCGACTGCTTCACCCACGTAGTTCCGTTGTACTGCTCCGCCAGCGTCGACGCACCGTCGCGCCCAACCGCGGTGCACGACTTCGCGGCCGTGCACGCCACACCGGAGAGCGCCGCGTCAGAGCTCGTGACCGCGCCCGACTGGAGCGTCCATGCTCCGTTGAAGTGCTCGAGCAACGTCGTGGACTGCTGCGTGTTCACGTTGAGCACGCTCCCGACGGCCTCGCACGAAGCGGTTGCCGCACATGACACCGCCGCAAAGCTGCTATCACCGTTCAACGGCGCCGGCATGTCGACCGACTGCCAAACACTCCCAGTCCAACGGGACGAGATCGGCTGCTGCCCGTTGGCGCCGACCGCGATGCAGTAGGTCGCTGACGTGCACGACACTCCCGTGAACTCACCTGTGAACCCGGTCGGCAGCGTCGACCACGTCGACCCGTTCGAACGAGCGGCGAAGGTGTGCGTTCCCGACGATCCGACCGCGATGCACGCGGACCAGCGGCAGTCGACCGCGAGCAGGCGGGTGGGCAGGCCGCTCGTCGGGGACGGCGTGGTCTGTTGCGACCACACGCTGCCGTCCCAGTGCTCGGCGAGCGGGCGCTCGCTCAGCGCGTCGTCGAAGTCGCCCACCGCGGTGCAGTCCGACCCGGTCCGGCACGAGATCGCGCTGAGTGTCGAGGCGCTCAGTCCTGACGGCCGCGAATGGTCCTGGATCGTGAAACCTGGGACGGTGACGGCAGATGCGCTCGGGACGCACGCGCCGCCGACCATCAATGCGATTGCAAGTGCCGCGCCCGTCCCACACCGTGCTGCCCGGTGGCCACGCATGCCGTCTCCTGATTGTGAGTCGCCTCGCCCACCTATTCACCCACCAGTGACGCGCATGATACGTACCGTGGTCACGACGTGGCCAGTGCCGGCCGCGCCGTAATTCTCAGATGCCGATGCGCTGCGCCAGCAGCTCGCGGTGGTAGGTGGCGTCGCCCAGGAAGATCTCCGAGCTCTTCGCGCGCTTGAAGTAGAGGTGCGCGTCGTGTTCCCACGTGAAGCCGATGCCGCCGTGGATCTGGATGTTCTCGGCCGCGCAGTGGAAGTACGCGTCGGAGATGTAGGCCTTGGCGAGCGCGGCCACAACGGGAAGCTCCTCGTTGTCTTCGGCCGCGGCCCACGCCGCGTAGTAGGCCGCGCTCTTGCCGCTCTCCACCTCGAGCAACATGTCGGCGCACTTGTGCTTGATCGCCTGGAACGAACCGATCGGGCGGCCGAACTGCACGCGCACCTTGGCGTACTCCACGCTCATATCGAGCACGAACTGCGCGCCACCGATCATCTCGTTGGCCAGCGCGACCGCCGCCTGGTCGAGCGTCTTCGAGAACGCAGCAAAGCCGTCACCAGGGGTGCCGAGCGGCGTGGCGCTCACGTTCGCGAACTCGAGCTTCGCCTGCTTGCGAGTCTGGTCCATCGTGGCGAGTGGCGTGCGCGTCAGGCCTGACGCGTCGCCGTCGACCGTGAAGAACGCGATGCCGTCGACGCCGCTCGAGCCGGCCGTGCGCGCCACGACCACGATCGTGTTCGCGGTGTGGCCGTCGATCACGAAGCTCTTCGTACCGCTCAACGTCCAGTTGCCGCCGGCTTGTGTCGCTTCCATCGTGATGCCCGCGGCGTCCCACTTGCCGTTGGGCTCGGTGAAGGCGAGGGCAGCGATGGTCTCGCCACTCGCGATGCCGGGAAGCAGCGCCTTGCGGTCGTCGGGCGAGCCCGCATTGAGGATCGCGTTCGTGGCCAGCACAACGGTGGAGAAGTACGGCGCGCAGAGCAACACGCGGCCCATCTCCTCGAGCACGATCGCAAGCTCCACGAAGCTGAAGCCCTGCCCGCCGTACTCCTCGGGGATGTGCAAGCTCTGGAGCCCGAGCTGCTCGGCCATCTGCGACCACACCGCCGGGTCGTAGCCCTCGGTGGTCTCCATCAGCCGCCGGACCTCCGTGGAGGGCGACTTCGATTCCAGGAACTGGCGCACCGTGCGCCGCAGCTCCTCCTGCTCCTCCGAGAACGCGAAGTTCACGTGTGGCTCCTTGTGGTGTTCCGGTGAATCCGGCTGGCGGATAGTTGGCTACTGCGACTTGGACTACTTGACCACTTGGGGCTCGCGCGGCAAACCGAGCACCCGCTCCCCGATGATGTTGCGTTGGATCTCGCTGGCGCCGGCGTAGATGGTCTCGGCCCGGCTGGCCATGAAGTTCTGCTGGAGCGCGTCGAGCTCGTAGCGCCCGCCGCCCTCTGCCGCGATCGTGAGCGCGTCGGCGCCGAGCACCTGCATCGCCGTCTCGCCGAGGTTGCGGTGCCAGTTGCTCCAGTAGAGCTTGCCGAGACTCGCCGTGGGGCCGACGGTGCCGGTCCTGGCCATCTCGGTGAGCATGCGCTGCCCGTTGTACTGCATGATCTTGACGCCTGCCCAATGCCCGGCAAGCTTGTTGCGCAGCACGGGGTCGGCGGCGGCACCGGTGTGGCGCGCCACGTCGATCAATTCCTGCATCTCGCGCTGGAACACGAGCTGGCGCGAGAGGAACGCGGTGCCGCGCTCGAAGCCGAGCGTGGCCATCGCCACCTTCCACCCGTCACCCACCGGGCCGAGCACATGGTCCTTCGGGGTGCGAGCCCCGTCGAAGAACACCTCGTTGAACTCGGCGCTGCCGGTCATCTGGCGGAGCGGGCGGATCTCGATGCCGGGCTGGTGCATGTCGACGAGCAGGAACGACAGGCCTTTATGGCCCACCGATTCGGGATCGGTGCGCGTGACCACGAAACACCAGTCGGCGCGGTGCGCGAGCGTGGTCCACACCTTCTGACCCTGGATCACCCACTCGTCGCCGTCGAGGGTGCCGCGGGTCTGCACGTTGGCGAGGTCGCTCCCGGCGTTCGGCTCGGAGAAACCCTGGCACCACAGTTCTTCGACCGATTGAATGCGCGGGAGATAGCGGCGCTTCTGGTCGTCGCTGCCGAACTGGATGAGCGTGGGCGCGAACAGGCCCTCGCCGAAGAAGCTGACGCGAGCCGGCGCGCCCGAGCGCGCGTACTCCTCCTGGAAGATCACCTGCTCGGCGAAGGTCGCGGCGCGCCCGCCGTAGGCCTCGGGCCACGACAGGCCCACCCAGCGGTCCTTGCCCAGCAGGCGTTCCCACTCGACGCGCACGTCCCAACCGGTCTCGTCGGCCTCACCGCCCACCGCGCCGAGCTCCTTGAACTCACCCACGAGGTGCTCGTCGAGCCACGACCGCACCTCGGCGCGGAATGCCGCCTCGGGCGGGCTGTCGTGGAAGTCCATAGTGGCGGGAAAACGGTACTTGACCGCTTGGTCAGTTGCACAGCCCGCCTACCTTTGCATCGGGATGGATTCGGGCCTGGTCGCAGCGGTGTTGGCCAAGCTGGGCGTCGACCGCGGCAGCGTCACCACCGGCGCTCCCGGCCTCGAACTCGTCTACGGCGCCTGGTGCCAAGGGGTGCCGTTCGACAACGTGGTGAAGCGGATCCACCTCGCCTCGGGCGACACCGGCCCGATCCCGAACGGCCAGCCCGACGCCTTTTTCGCCTCGTGGCTCGAGCACGGCACCGGTGGCACCTGCTGGCCGTCGACGCTCGCGTTGCACGCCCTGCTCGTCGCCCTCGGTTTCGACGTGCGCATCGGGTCCGCGGCGATGCGCGACGACCTCGCGCCCGGCGTCCATTCTCACGGGACACTGCTCGTCACCACCCACGACGGCGGCGAGGGCGGCGAGGGCGGCGAAGGCGGCGACCGGCTCTGGTGGGTGGACTCGTCGATGCTCACCGGCGCGCCGGTTCCGCTGCGGCCGGGCGAGCCCTCGAAGCTCGACCACCCGTTGCGGCCCGTGCGAGTGGAGCCCGTCGACGGCGGCCTGTGGCGAGTGTTCTGGGTGAGTTCCGGCACCACGGGCGAGTTGCCCTGCCGGCTGCTCGACGACAACGTGACCGAGGAACACTGCCGCGCCCGCTACGAGTGGTCGCGCGAGTTCAGCCCGTTCAACCAGACCCTGTACGCCACGCGCAATACCCCAGAGGCGGTGCACACCTGGGCGATGGGCTCGCTCGTCACGCTCGACCGCGACGGTGCCCATATCACCGAGGTCGCCGCTCCCGACCGCGCCGACACGTTGCAGACCGTCTTCGGCTTCTCGGCTGACGTCCTCGCCCGCGTCCCGCCCGATAACTCCTGAACGCCCTGCTGCTTTCCGTTTGGCAATTTCATGCAGCCAGAGGCTGCGAAATTGCCAAACGGGATCACGCCACACGATCGCGGGCGATGTGCCACGCCGCGTACGACAGCACCTGCGCGGGCCGGCGCGGTACGGGATCACCGATTGCCTCAGCGTCCTCGCCGGTGCGGGTGCGGATCACTCGGAGCACCCGCTCCTGGCTACGACCCGGCGCGTTCCGGAGCCGGAGGGCGCAGCGTTGGACGGCAACAAGCGACGTGATGCGCCGTCGCAGCGCCTCGTCGAGCAGCCGCCCGAGCGCGGGGCCATCCAGCCGCATCGACAGATCGACGACGAGTCGGGCCGCACTCGTGACCGGGATCGCGCCGATGTGGCGCACGTCGAGATCGCTCAAGTGCCCCGAGCGGTGTATCCGCACGCCTTCCATACTGGGCCGGCGTTCGAGCCGCGTCGTGACGTGGAACATCGGACGGTCATCCATCGGGAGCGGCAGGCCCATCCAGAACGCGAGACATTCGTGAGACACGACCGCGATCGCCTCGCCGGCGGCCGCGAGCACGACGGCGAGTAGTTCCTGCTCGTATGTGCTCGAGGCACCGGTCACCGCGACGACTCCGGAGCGAATACGTCGCAACCGACCGGCCCGAACCTCGCTCAGGATCGCGGCGGGACCGATATCAAGGGCCGCCGCCTGCGCAACCGTCGCGAGCCCGAGCTGACGGGCCTGGAGCTCGCGCAGCGCCCGGAAAGCGTCGCGCCGTGTACTGGCGGTGTGCGCGGCCATGACTTGCGACGGTACGAGGCGCCTGCGACACCGCTCTCCGTTTGGCAATTTCATGCAGCCAGAGGCTGCGAAATTGCCAACCGGGTTGGTGCGGAGCGTCCCGGAGGTGGGGGCGGTGGCCGATAGCGTCACACGTCGTGGCGAGCACGGGGAGCGACTCTTCCGCCAAGCGGCGCCGGCGCCTGCCGCTCTCTCTGATCTTCGGCAGCGTGCTCGCCGTCGTCGGCGTGGCGTTCGTGGTGGTGAAGATCTCGCAGCAGTGGTCGCAGGTGCGCCACAGCCTGGCGCACGTGTCGGTGGGCTGGCTCGTGCTCGGCGTGTTGCTCGCCACGGTCGGGATGGTGGCGATCGCGCTCGCCTGGCGGCCCGTGTTGGTGGCGCTCGGCGCGCCGCACGTGAGCCGAGCGACGGTGATCCGCTGGTATTTCGTCGGCGAGATCGGCAAGTACGTGCCCGGCGGGATCTGGAGCGTCGCCGGCCGTTCGGAGCTCTCCTCGCGTCGAGGCGGCATGCCCCGCTCGGCGGCGTACGGCAGCGTCGCGCTCTCGTTGTTCCTGCTCGAGATCGGCGCTGCGATCGTGGCCGCGGTCGCGATTCCATTCAGTGGGATCGAGCACAAGCATCCGATCGCGTGGCTCGTGATCTTGCTGCTCCCAGTGGGCCTCGCCGTGCTGCATCCACGCGTGCTCTCGGCGTCGTTGCGCGGCGCGTCGAAGGCGGCTCGCCGCGAGCTCTCGGTGCCGATTCCCGACTACCGAGTGATGCTGCGCCTCATCGCCGGCTACGTGCCGGCGTGGTTCGCGATCGGCGGCGGCACCTGGGCAATCGCCCGCTCACTCGATCCGCACGCACCGTTCGGCAATGTGTTCACGGCCGCGGTCATCAGCTGGATCGTCGGCTTCCTGTTGGTGCCTGTGCCGGGCGGGGTCGGCGTGCGCGAGGGCGCGTTCACCGCGCTCGTGTCGCTCCCGAAGGGAATCGCGGCGACCGCGGCGATCCTGGCCCGGCTCGCGTTCATGCTCGTCGACGGCGGCGGCGCGGTGCTGGCGCCGCTGCTCTTGCGCGACCGCACCGCGGAACGAGCGGCGACCGAGGCGTCGGAACCCGACGACCCTGTCGCGCCCACGAGCGACGGCGCGCCCCGCGTCGAAACCGCGTCGTGATCGACGGCGTCGTCGAGACCGGGTACCACCGCGTTCGCGACGCGTTCACGCGCAACTTCGACGAGCACCACGAGGTCGGCGCGGCCGTGTGCGTGTACGTCGACGGCCGCCCCGTCGTCGATCTCTGGGGCGGCGTGGCCGACGTCGCCAGTGGCGCGCCGTGGCGGGACGACACGGTCGTGCTCGTGTACTCGTCGACGAAGGGCGTCACATCGGTCTGCGCCAACCTGCTCGTCGAACGCGGGCTGCTCGACCCCGATGCCGCAGTCGTGAGCGTGTGGCCAGAGTTCGGCGCGCACGGCAAGGACACGATCACCATCGGTCAGGTGTTGAGCCATCAGGCCGGCCTGCCGTATGTGGAAGGCGACTTCACGCTCGACGAGGCGCTGTCGTGGACACCGATCGTGCACGCGCTCGAGCAGCAGACACCCGTGTGGCCGCCTGGAACGAAGCACGGCTACCACATGCGCACGTTCGGGTGGCTCGCGGGCGAGCTGATCCGCCGCGCCGACGCGCAGCACCGCACCGCCGGACGATTCCTCGCCGAGGAGATCGCGGCGCCGCTCGACCTGAGCTTCTGGATCGGCCTGCCCTCCGAGATCGAGCCACGCGTCGCACGCCTCGTGCCGCCGGAACGCGATCTCGGCACGCTCCTGCGCGAGCTCGCGCCCGACTTGCTGCTGACGCGCGTGTTCTCCAGCCCCGGCCGCCGCTTCAACTACGACGACATGTGGAACACGCGGGCCCTGCACGCGTGCGAGCTGCCGTCGTCGAACGGTATCGGCGACGCACGCTCGCTCGCTCGGCTCTATGCCTCGGTGATCGGTTCGGTCGACGGCACGCGCGTGCTGCGCTCCGACACATTGGCGCGAGCCATGGAAGTGCGCGCGTGCGGCAAGGACGAAGTGCTCACGAGCGAATCATGCTTTGGCCTCGGCTTCATGCTCGGTCGCTACTTCGGCGCGGCCAACCCGCCGCACGCGGTCGGGCACGCCGGCGCGGGCGGCTCGCTCGCGTTCGCCGACCCTGATCGCGGCGTCGCGTTTGGATACGTGATGAACGACCTGCGCTTCGACCCGGCGGGCGATCCACGCAGCGAGTCGTTGGTGCGCGCGGTGTACGAGTCGCTGTAGCCGCCGACTTGTTGCCGCGCCCCTCGCGCGGCCAGAGTGGCCTTCGTGCAGTTCACTTAGGTTTGAGTTGACCTTCGCGCCCGTGGGCCTCCTCGGGCTCGGTCCTTTGCCGGTCCGAGCTCTGGAGGTCTTCTGTGCCCGCGTCTCGTCGACGGCGCTTCGTCGCGCTCGTCGATCTCCTTGCCCAACGCCACCCCGATGTCAGCGCGGCCGCCATCGAGGCGGGAACCGTGCTCGTCGACGGTCGGTTCGTCACCAACCCGCGCGCTCGAGTCCGCGCCGACGCGTCGATTCGCGTCGTCCACCCTCGCCGGCTGCGCGGTGACGTGAAGCTCGCGTACGCGCTCGACGTGCTCGGAGTGCCGGTCGACCGTCGCGTCGCGATCGATGTCGGTGCCAGCGCGGGTGGCTTCACCACCGCGCTGCTCGACAAAGGCGCGCGGCGCGTCTACGCGGTCGACGTAGGTGTCGGTCAGCTCGTCGGATATCTGCGCGCTGACCCCCGGGTGGTCAACCTCGAGGGCCGCAACGTGGCGGTGATCGACGACGTGCTGATTCCTGATGTGGCGGGCGTCGTCACGATGGATCTCAGCTACTTGGCCGCCTCGAGCGCGC
>DASXZO010000074.1:0-21877 GCA_036501845.1 Acidimicrobiia bacterium
AGGTCGCCGCCGCGCGCGGTGTCGACGAGGTCGATCAGGTCGTAGGCGATCTCGAGCTCGAGCGGCTCGACGCGCATGTCGTGTGCGATCTGTTCGGGTGTGTCACCGCTCGGCTCGCTCCGCTGCACCGCGCGTGCGGCGGCCTCGTCCGCGGCGGCCTGGCGCTCGGCGTCGCTCGGGATGCGGCTCGCGAGGAAGAGGAAGAACAGTCCGATCGCGAGGAACGGCAGCTTCGGCAGTCCGGGCACAATCGCGAGTGCCCCTACCGACGCGCCGGCGATCTGGAGCGTGCGCTTGTGGCTCGTCAGCTGGTTGAGCAGGTCGGTACCGAGGTCGCTCTCGGTGGCGGCGCGGGTCACGATGAGACCGCTCGACAGTGAGATCAGCAGCGCCGGGATCTGGGCGACGAGGCCGTCGCCGACGGTAAGCAGCGAGTATTGCTGGATCGCCTGCGACACGCTGAGGTGGTGCTGCACGACGCCGACGACGAAGCCGCCGATCAAGTTGATGAGCACGATCACGATGGCCGCGATGGCGTCGCCCTTGACGAACTTCGACGCACCGTCCATCGCGCCGTAGAAGTCGGCCTCGTCGGCGATCTCCTTGCGGCGGCGCTTGGCCTCGACCTCGTCGATCGTGCCGGCGTTGAGATCGGCGTCGATGGCCATTTGCTTGCCGGGCATGGCGTCGAGGGTGAAACGCGCGGCGACTTCGGCCACGCGGCCGGCACCGTTCGTGATCACGATGAACTGGATCACGATCAAGATCAGGAAGATGACGAGCCCGACCACCACCGAGCCGCCCACCACGAAGTGACCGAAGCTCTCGATCACCTTTCCCGCGTAACCGTGCAGCAGCACGAGGCGGGTCACTGACACGTTCAACGCGAGCCGGAAGAGCGTGGCGATCAGGAGATACGAAGGGAAGATCGAGAAGTCGAGGACCCGCCGGGTCTGCATGCTCGCGAGCAGCGTGAGCACGGCCAGCCCGATGTTCATCACGAGCAGCAGGTCGAGCACCGCCGTGGGCAACGGCACGACCATCATCGCGACGATGCCGATGATGGCGGCCGGGATCGCGATCTGTCCGACTCGGTTGGAAGTCACTGGGCTCCGGAGTTCCCACCGGGCCGTCCGTGGCGGATCCACGTGCCCCATCCCAGGGCACGTGATCCAATCGGCCCATCAGCCCCCGAGTTGAGCCCGCGGAGGGTGACCACGAAGGGTGGTGGCGAGCACCTACACCTCCACCAACGAGCGGCCGAACTCGTGGTAGCCCTCGGCGCGGTTCTGGGCGCGCAGCGCGAAGATGAACGCGAGCAGGTGGGCCACGGCCTCGTAGAGCTCGAACGGGATGAGTGCGCCGACCGGGCAGGCCTTGTAGAGCGCGCGGGTGAGCGCGGGCTCGTGCACGATCGGCACCTGGTTGCGAGTTGCCTCGAGCCGGATGCGCGCCGCGAGATGGTCGGCCCCCTTGGCCACGAGCTCGGGCGCGCCGCGCGCCGCGTCGTACTTGAGCGCCACTGCAAAGTGCGTGGGGTTCACCACCACGACGTCGGCAGTGGCGACCATGCGGATCATGCGGTTGCGGCTGATCGCCTGTTGCCGGGAACGCACGGCCGAACGAAGGCGCGGGTCGCCTTCCTGCTGGCGCATCTCTTCCTTGACTTCGTGCCGCGTCATCATCAGGTCCTTGCGCAACTTGCGGCGCTGCACCGTGTAGTCGATCGCGGCGATCACGAGACCGACCGCGGCGACGTCGCGCAGCAGCGTGAGCGCGTGTTGCGCGGTGGCTGACGTGATCGCCGAAAGCGAGCCGCCCTGTGACGTGAGGCTGATGGCCACGGCGTGCACTGTGGGCCACGCCACTGCGCCGAGCACGGCGACCTTCACGATCGCCTTGGCCAGTTCCCACCACGCCATCGGGCTGAACATGCGCTTGAGGCCGCTCACAGGGCTCATGCGCTTCATGTCGAGCTTGAGCCGCTTCGCCGACGGCCGTCCCACCTGCGCGAGGTTCACCACGATGTTCAGCAACAGCATGCCCACCGCGATCGGGGCCACCACCGACACGGCGCTGAGCACGCCGTCGCCGAAGAATCCGAGTGCTTTGCGCTCGTCGGGGTTGGCGATCTGCGCACCCATCTTGTGCAGCAGCCCGGGGAAGGTCGTCGCGCCCCGGTGAATCGTGGCCTGGAGCAGCATGGTGGTGACGATCAAGCCGATCCACATCGCGAGGTCGGGTGAGCGCGCCACCTGCCCCTTCTCGCGCGCCTCGCGCATGCGTTTCTGAGTGGGCTTCTCCGTCTTCTGTGAGCGGTCGCCTGCGGCCATGGTTCGTCGGCTTCGCTAGTGCCCGAGGAACGAGCGGATGCCGAGGTCGACCAGGTTCGACACGGCCGGCGACAGCAACGGAATCGCGAGCGCCACGACGAGCAGCGTCACACCGACGCGCACGGGGAAGGCGAGCGAGAACACGTTGAGCGACGGCGCGGCCCGCGCGACGAGTCCCATCGTGAGCTCGGCGAGGAACAGGCACGCCACCACGGGACCGGCGATTTCGAGTGCGGCCACGAACACTTGGCCCATGTTGAGCGTGAGGATCCGCGCGATCACGCTGGGTTGATACGCGTTCGCAGGGATTACGCGAAACGACTGGAAGAAGCCCTCGACGATCAGGAGGTGCGCGTTGGTGGCGAAGATGAGCGTGACCGCGATGAGTTGGTAGAAGCGGCCGAAGATCGACGCAGTGTTGTCGCTGAGTGGGTCGTAGATCGCGGCGATCGAGAAGCCGGCAAACACGTCGATGAGCGAGCCGGCGCTCTGCACCGCGCTCATCACCATCATCATGATCGTGCCCATCACGAGCCCGACGAGCGCCTGCGTGACGATCGCCGCGGCGAACGGCGCCACATCGAGCGAAAGCGACGCCGGCGGGATCTGGCTCACCGCAGCGAGTGAGAGCGCGGCGGCGAGCCCGGCCTTGACGCTGACCGGAATCGACTTGGTGTTGAACGGCGGCGCGATCACGATGAACACCGAGGCGCGCACGAGCGCCAGGATGAAGGCCGTGACGGCCGTGGCGTCGATCGGGATCGTCATGAGGCTTCGGCGTGCTTCCTGGCGCGCTCGTTAGCGGATCAGCGACGGCACCATGTCGAACAAGTTCTGGGTGAACGAGATCACTTGGCCGAGCATCCAGTTGCCGGTCAGCACGATCACGAGCGCGATGCCCACGAGCTTGGGCACGAACGTGAGCGTCTGCTCCTGGATCTGTGTCGCCGATTGGATGAGCCCGACCGCGAGCCCGATCAGCAACGACACGAGCAGCACCGGACCGGCGAGTTTCGTGGCGAGCAAGATCGACTGGATGGCGATCTGGGTGACGTTTGTGTCGGTCAACGGAACTCCTGTTGGCGTAGCTAATGGAAGCTCGTAATGAGCGATTTCACGATGAGTGCCCAGCCGTCGACCATCACGAAGAGCAACAACTTGAACGGCAACGACACGAGCACTGGTGGGAGCATGAACATGCCCATCGACATCAGCGTCGAGCTGACGACGAGGTCGATGATCAAGAACGGCACGAACACCACGAAGCCGATGATGAAGGCGGTCTTGATCTCCGACAGCACGAATGCCGGCACGAGCGCGGCGAGGCTTACATCCTCGCGGGTCTTCGGCGGCTTGGCGTTGCTCGCCTTGATGAACATGTTGAGCTCGTCGGTGCGAGTCTCCTTCAGCATGAAGTCCTTGAGCGGCTTCTGCGCGGAGTCCCACGCCTGGCTGAAGTTCTTGTCGCCCTTGAGCAGCGGCTGCAGGCCCTGGTCGTTCACCTTCGACAGCGTGGGCGCCATGATGAACAGCGAGAGGAACAGCGACAGTCCCACCACTACCTGGTTCGGTGGGATCGTCTGCAGTCCGAGCGCGTTGCGCGTGAGTGAGAGCACGATCACGATGCGGGTGAAGCTCGTGACCATCATGAGCAAGGCGGGCGCGATCGCCAGCACCGTGAGCAGCAGGATGATCAGGACACTCTGACCGGGTGCCTTTTTCGCCTGCTCGGCGGGGTTCGTGGTGCCGTCGAGGTTCGGCACGTCGATCGTGATCGATGCCTTGTTCGGATCGGTCGTGGCCGTGGTGGAGCCGGTCGGTGTAGGGATCGACGGCGCGGTGATCGTGGGCGTGGTGATCTGCGTGGGCGCAGCCGACGCGCTCGAAGCCCCGGCGATGAGCGCGAAGAGCACCACTACGGCCGCGACAAAGGCTGGCAGCAGCGCTTCGATCGCGCGCTCAATGCGCCCGTGTCCTCGCCCTCGCATGCTGGATCTCCGCCCGGAAGGAATCGCGTCGGCGTCAGTGCCGCACAGTGCGGTCACGGAACGCTTCGAGCGCGGTCTTCCATGACGGACCGGTACCAGCTGTGCCGGTGCCGGGGATCCCAGTCCATTGGGTCCCGCCGTCCAGTTCCATTGCGTTCCCGGCCTCGAGAGCCGTGACCGTGTCGGGGTCGGCCTCGGTGAGCATCGAGATGCGCTGTTCGGTGATGCCGATCACGATCGTCTTGCCGCCGGCTCGCACCACCGCGAGCTGCGCGGTACGGCCGAGCCCTTTGCGTGCGAGTACGTCGATGTTCCACGTGCCGCCCGCCTTCGCCCGGCCGCGGCCACCGTTGCCCACCACGATGCCGCGCTTGCGCATCACCGATGCGATCAGGAACATCAGCCCGATCACCACACCGAGCGACAAGACGAGTCGCGCGAGCAGCGCCAGCATGGACGAGTCGGGCATTACAGCGCTTGCCTCAGGCCGCGTTCGCGGCGGTGGTGGGGTTGGTTGCGGTCTGCACGCCCACGATCTCGGCGATCCGGATACCGAACTCTTCGTCGATCACGACTACTTCGCCGCGAGCGATCAAGGTGCCGTTCACGAGCACGTCGATCGGGCTCCCCGCGGTCCGGTCGAGCTCGATCACCGAGCCCGGCGTGAGCGCGAGCAGGTCGCGCACGGTCATGCGCCGGCGCCCGAGCTCGGCGGTCACGCCCATCTCGACGTCGTGCAGCAGTGAGAGCGAGCGCGGGTCGGTGCTGCCCGCGCCGCCGTCGCCGAGCTGTTGGAACTGGTGCACGCTCACGTGGGGCGCACCACCAGCCGTCGGCGCGGCCTGCGGTGCCGCGGTCGTGGCGACTTGTGCCTCGTTCGCACTGCTGTCGCCAGCCGCCGAAGCCGTAGCCGCGCCCGCGCTCACCACGAACGCGCCGAGGCGCTGGTCGCCGTCGAGCAGCGAATACACCGCATGCTCGCGATCGGCGAAGGCGCTCTCAGTGAGCAGTTCGTCGAGCGAGACATCATGGGGCGCCGCGAGCTGGACCGCGTCGATCTCTTGGAGCGTGGCGATCGCGGTGTCGAACGCCGGCGCCAGTGCGGTGACGAGCTGGCCGTCGCCCGCGGCGCCTTCGAGGCGCGTGGCGAGCACTTCGGCGAGCGCGATGTACACACCACCGGCCGCGCCCTGCGTGAACGCGCTGCGCACCACCCGCGCCGGAGGCGCGGGCAACACGTCGGCCGTCGGGGCTTCGAGCCGGGGCCGGCCGACGCCGAGGATCAGATCGCCGCCGATGGCGTTCTCGATCGCGGCCGCAACCGCCATCGCGACGCGATTGTCGGCGGTGATGTCGTTGATGATGCTCATCGCACCCTTTCGGTGTGATTGCCGACGATGAGGCACGCGAGCCGCTTGGATCGACGGCCGGTGACCGCGTGGTAACAGGGGATGCCATCGACCTCGACCGTCAACGGTTCGTCGATGGAATGCTCGAGCGGAACGATGTCGCCGACGCGCAGGCCTACGACGTCGCTCGACGTGAGCGATACCGAGTCGAACACCACCGCGACGTCGACAGGAACCCGCTCGACCGCGGCTGCCAATGTGCGCATCCACTGTTCCGTGTGCAGCTGCGCGCGATCGCTGAACAGCTGCTGGCTCGAGATCGCCTCGAGCACGGGCTGCAACATGTTCTGCGGGATGCAGATCGTCGCGCTGCCGCGCTTCTCGCCGATACGAATCTCGAACGATGCCGAAAGCACCATGTCGGATGGCGCCGTGATCTGCGCGAACTGCGGATTGAACTCGTATTGGATGATCTCGGCTTCGACCTTCATGACCGACTCGTACGCGTACTCGAGCTCGCGCAAGGCCCGGTCGACGAGCGAGCGGGCGAGGTTCGCCTCGATCTCGGTGAGCGCGCGCTCGGGGCTGGAGGCCTCGCCGTTCCCGCCGAGGAGCCGGTCGACCGCGGCGAACGCGATCGGCAGCGGGAACTGGAACAACGCCGCGCCCGGGAGAGGGTGCAGCGACATGATCACGAGGAACGACGGGTTCGGGAGCGCGCGGACGTACTCGTCGTACGTGAGTTGCTCCACCGATGTGAGCGACACCTGGCCGATCGCGCGCAGGGTCGTCGCGAGCACGGTGGAGAAATGGCGCGCGAACGTCTCGTGCACGATCTGCAAGGCGCGCATGTGGTCGCGGCTGAACTTGCTCGGTCGACGGAAGTCGAACGGCACCGCCACGCCTTTGCCCACGCTGCCTCGGGTCGCCACGGCAGTCCGATCGGCGCCGTTGGGCTCGAGTTGAGACTCCGGGTGGGTCTCGCGGCCTAGATCACCGCATCACGACGCTTGCATCACGAATTCGGTGAAGTACACCGACAGGATCTTGGCGTTGTAGGCCATGCAGACGTCGAAGCTGAGTTGCTGCTGCACCTTGTTGCGCGCGCCGGGTGGCGCGAGCCCAGCCATCGTGTGCTTCGCGAGCTCGCGGAGCGTGATATCGGTGGCCTTGTCGCCGAGTCCGTCGGTTTTGGCGACCGTCGGGTCGATGCCTGCGGCGAGCTCGAGCGCGATACCCACCTTCAAGTATGCGCCGTCGGCGAGGTCGATGGTGACCGAATCGTCGTTCGGCGCCAACACCTTGCTCGTGTCGAGCGCCTCGGTGGTGGGCGGCGCGACCTTGCTGTCGATGAGCTTGAGCCCGTTCGCAGCCGCGCACGTGTCGTGCAGCGTCACCTGCACAGCCTTGGCCTGCGCGGCCACCTCGGCCGGGGTGAGCGGCTTGGGTTTGAGCACGGTCATCTTCGCCGCGACGAGTGCGATCAGCACGACGGCGATGATCGAGATGAGCTTTTTCTTGCTCTTCTTCTCGGGCTCGTCGGGGGTCTCGGTCTCGGTGTCGGCGCCATCCTTGGCCATTGCCGATTACTCCTCGATGTGGAGGTCGGGGACCACTCGCAACATGGGAGCAGGCTCGCCGGCTGCCGCGCGATCGAGCGCGTGAGCGAGCGAGATGACGGCGGCCTTGGCCTCGCGCACACGGTGCACGACTTCCTCGACGCGTTCGCGCACGACGAAGAGCGTGCCGTCGACGAGAGTGATGGTCGTGTCGGGCGTGGCCTCGACGCGCTCGATGAGGTCGGGGTTCAGAGCGAAGATCCCGCCGTTCAATCGAGTTACCGTGATCATGTTCCGTCCCTGGTGTCGGGGGGCGACGAGCCTCCATGCGCGCCGCTCCGGTTGCGATATCGGCAGCCTTCGATACCGGATGAAGCCAAACGCGCCGAGCGTGGTCGCCGTGAGCGCAATTTCGGGAGGCGCGCCAGGATGGTTCGGGGCGCGACACGGCAGGGTGACGCGTGCGCCACCCTGCCGTTCGACCTATCCGGAAACCGGGTCGGCTACTGCTTCATGTTCACGAGGTCCTGCAGGATCTCGTCACTCGCCGTGATGATGCGGGCATTGGCCTGGAAGCCGCGCTGGGCCACGATGAGGTTCGTGAACTCGGTGGCCAGGTCGACGTTGCTCTGCTCCACCGAACCGCCCGAGATCGTTCCCCGGCCGCCCGTGCCCGCCGTGCCGATCAGCGGGGTTCCCGAGTTCACGGTGGACGTGTAGAGCGAGCCTCCGAGCTTCTCGAGACCGGCCGGGTTCGTGAAGTTCGCCATGGCGATCTGGGCGAGCTGCTCGTTCTTGCCGTTACTGAAGATGCCCGACACCAGGCCTTCCGGCGACACGCTGTAGCTCACGAGGCTGCCGATCGGCGAGCCGTCCTGATCCGACGCCTGGATGTCGTTCGTGCCGGCCGAGCCGGTCACGCGGTCAGCGTCGGTCGATTGCCCGAAGCTGACACTGATGCCGCCGCCGTTCCATGCACCCGCCACCGACTGACCGTTCACCTTGATCGCGGCGAGCTGCGCGGCCGTGATGGTCAGCGCGCGCGACGCCGGGGTCTTGATCTCTCCGGTCGCCTGGTCGAACTGCAACACCGACGGTCCCGAGATCTTGTTCCCGTCGGGGTCGAACGCGCTCACGCTCCAGTCGACCGTGCCGGTCGAGTTGGGCACCTTCGTGTACTCGACGCGCAACGGCACCGCGGTGCCGAGCGTGTTGTACACGTCGATCGACGCGTCGATCACGGTCGCCGGTGTGGTGCCCGTGCCGTCGCTGCTGTCGGCGGGCAGGTTGCCGCTCATCCGCATTGTGGTGGTCGCGGTGGCCGGGATCTGCTGGCCGACCGGGATGCGGATGCTGCCAATGCTGGCGTTCGTGTTCACCGCGCCGCTCACGCCTTGCCAGCCCTCCACGAGGCCGCCATCCGGCGACACGAGCTGGCCCTGCGCGTCGAGCGAGAACGATCCGGCGCGTGTGTAGGCCTGCGTACCGGCCATGTTCACCACGAACATGCCGTCGCCCTGGATGGCCATGTCGGTGGAATTGCCGGTGAGCTGGGTCGCACCCTGGGCGAAGCTGGTTTCGATCGCCTGCAGGCGCACGCCCAGTCCGACCTGGGCCGGGTTCGAACCACCGGAGATGCCGAGCTCGCCGAGTCCGGCGCCGTTCAGCGTCTGCGACAGCACGTCGGAGAACACCGCGTCGGACGACTTGTATCCGATCGTGTTGACGTTGGCGATGTTGTTGCCCACGACGTCCATCATGAGCTGGTTGGTCTGTAGGCCGGACACTGCGGCATACATCGAACGGAGCATTGAGGATCCTTTCGGGTGGTGCGTGAACGCGTACGTGAAGCGCGTGATGCGTGGTGTGGCGTGTACGCGTGCAAGGCGCGCGACACGTCGGGGCCGGGTCAGGAGACGTTCATGTTGGTGACGTCGCTGAGTTGGTACTGCTGGTTGTTGATGGTGAGAAGCGGTCCGTTCGCGGTGAACTCCACTCCGGTGACGACGCCGCTGACGCTCTGGCCGTCGGTGCCGTTTCCGCCGAAGCTCGTGAGCGAGTCGGCGCCGCTGCCCACCTTGAGGCGGGTCGAGTCGTTCGACGTGCCCAAGTTGAGGCGCACGCCGTTCGGGTCCCACTCACCACTCGAGTCGGGGATCTGGTCGAGCTGCGTCGACGTGAGTGTGATGTCGCCCGAGGTGAGGTTGCCGCTGGCGTCGAAATCGACGTTGAACGGCCCCGCGATCGGGGTCGTGCTCACGAAGGCCCGCGCCTGCCAGTGCTTCGAACCGTCGCTGCCGTCGGGCATGCGCGTGAACTGGAGCCGGAGCGGCTCCTGCGTGCCCTTCGACGTGTAGAGCGTCGCGGTGGTCGACGTGGTGGAACCGACCGAGTCGTCGACCGACAGGTTGCCGCCGACATTCGTCACGGTGCTCACCGCCGGCGTGCCTGACGGCGTCGCCACGCTGACGTCCTTGCCGATCATCGAACCGGCTTCGAGTACTTCGGACGATGCCTCCTGCGCCTTGATCTCGCTTTCGATGTTGTTCAGCGACTCCACTTCGGTGAACTGCGCGGTCTGGGTGAGGAACTGCGTGCTGTCGGTGGGATTCATCGGGTCCTGGTACTGCATCTGCGCGACGAGCAATTGCAGGAAGGTCTGCTCACCGATCTGGCTGTTGGACCCGGTCGTCGACTGCGCGCCTTGCGCGGTGTCGTCGATCGCAACCGAAGGATTTGCGGCGATGGCATCGATCGATGTCATGGGCGTGCCTCTACACGTGGAGGTCGAGACGACCTGAGGTCGAAGTGTTCGGGGTGTTGGCTGCGGCGCTTTGCTGCGCGGCAACCGGCTGCGGCGTCGAGTCCGACTCCGCGTGTGAAGTGCCTGACGACGATGCATCGTGCTCGTCGGTCTCGCGCCCCTGCGTGGCGGCCCGGTCGGAGTGATCACCCACGTCGAGCGATCCGGTGCGCACGCCGCGCTCCTGGAGCGAGTCGCGCAACTTGGTGAGCTGATGCTGCAACACGTCGCGCGTGGCTGCCGAGTCGGCCTGCATGTGCACCGACAACACGCCGTCGCGCAACCCGACGGTGATCTCGACCCGACCGAGATCGGCGGGGTGCAGCTCCAGCTTGACGTTGTAGTCGCCGTCGGCGTGATCGCGCATCGGCAGCACGGCGTCGAGTACCTGCTCCGCGACCGGCGCCGATTGCGGCGTGCTCGACGTTGGGTCCGTGCCGGCGACCGCCGCGCTCTGCACCGGGCCCTGTGCGCCGGCTGCGCCGACCACTGCATTCGTGGCGCGCGCGGGCGCAGTTGGTGCGGACGCGGCGGTCGCGGCAGGCCCCGTGATGAGCGTGGGTGCGCCGGGGGTGCCGTCGGGAGCACTCGAGGTGCGCTCGGAAGTAGCCGCGTCGAGCTGGGTTGCGAGGTGGTTGTCGGTGGTGGCCGGCTTCACGGGTGCCGCGCCCTTTGGCGGTCCGCCGGACGACGACTTGCCGTCGCGTGCCGTTGCCGATCCGTCGCCGCGCGCTTGCGCGCCGTTGCCGACCACACCGTTGGCCCCCGCCGGCGCGGTGCCGGTTGTGGTGGCTCCGGTTGTGGTGGCCGGCGCGCTCGCGGCGGTCTTGGAGGTCGGCGGCGTTGCCGTGGTGCCGGCCAGCCCGTTGGCGGGCGCGCTGGTCGACAGCACCGTGACGGCGCCTTCAGCGTTCGGATCGAGCGCGGCGGTCGCAGTTGTGGCGGTGGTCGTTGCTGCGGTGCTGTTCGCCGCCGCGTGTGCGGCTGCGGTGACGATCGCGCCGTCGGGGTTCGCGCCCGAGGGCGTGGCAATCGTCGGGCTCGCGCCAGCCGGGGTCGAGCCTGTCGAGGTTGACGTCGTCGGCATCGACGCGGCGTCCGATGGCGCGCCTGCGGCTTGTGTGGTCGCCTCACCCGTCGTTGTGCTCGACGTCGGCGACGGGTCAGCTGCCTTCGACGCGTCGTTGGTGCTGCGCGCGTTCTGCGAGTCGCTCGTCGCCTGAGTGTCGCGGCCGTCGCGTGCCGCCTCGCTCGACCGCGTCGGTGTCGGCGACGCGTTGGCAGTGGCGTCGTCGTTGTCGGCTCGTGCCGCCGGCGCATCAGCGTGAGCCGGGCTCTCCTCGTCGTCGTGCACGGGTGCACTCGCGTCGGCGCGCGGCGCGCCGTCACCCGTCCCGGCCACCGTGGTGGCGCGCGTGAGGTATTCGCCGAAATCTGCGGTCGGAAGCACCATCTGCGGAGCCGCAGGTGGCGCGAACGCGGCGGCGGCCTCGGCGGCGAGCGCCGGGTCCGACGGTGCCAACGTCTTCATCAAGACTGCCTTCCTGTGCGGTGGCGTGCGAGCGCGAGCTCGTCGGCCAACCGGTCCTCGGAACGCCGGACCTCGGCGCGATGTGCGGCGAGCGCGCGTTCGTGCAAGCGCTCGATCGCGCGCACCTCTTGGCGGCGCAACGACCAGGTGGCCCGCGCGCTCTGTGCGTTGGCGAGCGCAGCGGCCCGGGATGCGGTGGCGTGCACGCTCGCGGCCGCCGCCTGTTCGAGCGACCACATCATGCGCGCGTGGGCGTCGTGCGACATCGGCCCCGACGGGCGGGCCAGCGATTCGCAGCGCGTCTCGCGCTCGGCCACCATCGTGTCCGCCACGTTGAGTGCGTTGTTGGCGCGCAGCACGTCGGCGCGCGCCGCGTCTTCGCGGATGCGGCGCACGCGCATCACACCGTCGAGGCGGAACTCGAAGCGCTTCACGACGAGCGTCCGACCAGCGCGGCGAGCTCGTGCCAGGCGGTGGCGGCGGGAACGAGCTGGTGAAGGTCCTGGCGCAGGAACTCGTCGATGCGGTCGTGGAGCGCGATGGCGCGATCGACCGTGGGATTGGTTCCCGGCACGTAGGCGCCGATCTCCACGAGATCGCGAGCGTCGCGGTAGGCCGCGAGGAGGCGTCGCAACTCGGTTGCGTCGGCGCGCTGGGCGTCGTCGGTCACTGCCGGCGCGAGCCGCGAGATCGACTCGAGCACGTCGATGCTCGGGAAGTGCCCCGCCGTGGCGAGCGACCGCGACAGCACCACGTGGCCGTCGAGGATCGACCGGGCCGCGTCGGCGATGGGATCCATCATGTCGTCGCCCTCGACGAGCACCGTGTAGAGGCCGGTGATCGAACCGGTCGCCCCCGCGCCGGCGCGCTCGAGCAGCTTGGGCAGGAGCCCGAACGTGCTCGGCGGGTAGCCGCGCGTTGCCGGCGGTTCGCCGGCGGCGAGTCCGATCTCGCGCTGAGCCATGGCGAAGCGCGTGAGGCTGTCCATGAGCAGCAACACGTGGTGGCCCTGGTCGCGGAACGACTCGGCGATGCGCGTCGCGGTGAACGCGGCTCGGCGGCGCACCAGGGCGGGCTCGTCGCTGGTGCTGACGACCACGACCGATCGGGCCAGTCCCTCGGGTCCGAGGTCGTAGTCGACGAACTCGCGCACCTCACGCCCGCGCTCGCCGATCAGCGCCAGCACCGTGACCGTCGCGTCGGTGCCGCGCGTGAACATCGACAACAGACTCGACTTGCCCACTCCTGAACCGGCGAACACGCCGAGCCGTTGCCCCCGGCCGAGCGGTGTCAAGGTGTCGACCGCGCGTACGCCCAGCGCCAACTGCTCGCGAATCGGTGTGCGGTCGAGCGGGTTGGGAGCCGAGGCGTCCACGTCGACGTGCGCGTCGGCAGCGAGCGGCCCGCGCCCGTCGATCGGCCGCCCGAGCCCGTCGAGAATGCGACCGAGCAGTTGCGGCCCGACGGCTACCGACGCCGCCGCCGACGATGCGCGCGAGCACAGGGCGCCGGCCTGGACACCGCGCAGCTCGCCGTAGGGAAGACACACGAGCCGGTCGTCACGCAGGGCGACGACCTCGGCTGTGATCGGCCCCGACGTGGTCGGAACCTCGATCGTGGCTCCCACAGGTGCGGCGAGACCGCCGACCTCGATCTCGAAGCCGACGACTCGTGTGACGCGACCGTACGCATGCGGGCGCGCAGCGTCGAGCACGTCGTCGAGCAGCACGGCGGTCACTGCGCGAGCACCTCGCGGATGCGTGCGAGTGCCGGGGCGACGCGCCCGTCGATGCGCGTGGGGCCCACGTCCACGACGGCGTCGCCCGGCGTGAGCGTGGCGTCGGCGACGATGCGGATCGCACGCCCGTATACGGCGGCGGTGTCCTCGAACGCCGCGGTGGCGACGTCGTCGGGGTGCAGGTGCGCGATCACGGTGCCGTCGGCGGGAGCGAGCTGAAGGCAGCGCACAATCGCGTCGCGCCCCGGGTGCTCGCTCGCTGCGAGCTCGTGGCCCACGATCGCCTCGGCGATCTCACACGCCACGGCCACGGCCCGGCTCTCGATGTCGGTGATCACATCGCGGTGACGCCCGTCGAGCTCGTCGATCGCGATCGCCAACCGTTCCACCACCGACCGCAACTCGCCGCGGCGTTGCTGCTCGCGTGCGTCGATTGCCGTCGCGGCGTCCTCGAGGCCCGCGGTGAAGCCGGCGTTGTATCCGGTGCGGTAGCCCTCGTCGGTGGCGTCGCGAACGAGCTCGGGATCGATCACGAGATCGCGCGCGATGCGCGCTCGCACGGTGGCGAGATCGGCGGTCGTCGCCTCGACGCCCCGGAGCACGGTGACCTTCGGCGCGGTCACGGACGCGAGCTCGCGCGAAGGCGGCGCGCGTGATGCACAGTGACACGATCGATCGTGCGCACGGGAACCTCCGCCGTTCCCGCCATCCGTGGTGTCCTGCGCCGGACGTCCTCACCGGCGGCCGCCCGAGCGGGGCGACCCGCACAGATCGGAAACGCTGTGTAGGAGTTGAGCTACCGGTGTGCCCCCGGAGTGATCTTGAAGCGGGCTTGATAACTGCTGCGCTTCAGTTGCGGTACCGACAGCTCCGCTGGCGCTCCGCTTATCGGTCCCGCGCATTCAGCTCCGCTGCGAGCTCACTCCGCGGCTCAGTCGCTCGTACCTCGCTCCTGCGCGGCTCCGCTCGCCGCCTTGTGACGGCGAGCCTGTTTCCTCAACCCAAATCAGAAAGGGCGCGCTTGAGCACTTCCACCTGCGCGGCCAGCACTTGGCGCTCGCGCACGATGCGTTCGATGTCGTGGGGGACCACCGTCGCGCGCGTCGCGGCGTCGATCGTCTCGTCCGACAACCAGTGACGCACAGTGTTCGGTGCGACGGTGAGCGCGCTCGCGACCGCCTCGACGAGCTCGTCGGGCGTGAGCACCGCAACGGTCGCGGGCCGGTCGAGCACCACCGCGGTTGCGGTATGCGGCGAGATCTGGTCGAGCACAGTGCGGATCTGCTCGACGACCAGTTGCGGCTCCCATGGACGCAGCTCTTGGAGTTCCTGGAGCGTGGCCACAGCGTCGGCGACGCCCTCGACCGCTTCCGGCTCCGCGGTGGCGTCGACGGCGGTGATACTTGCGAGCACGAGTCCGCCGTCGTTCACGAGCGCTTGCGCCGGCGGTGTGACGGGGTCGTCGATCACTTCGGGCTCGTCGCGATCGATCGGCGCGAACGGCGCGAACGGCGCGCCTGGCGCGCCTGGCGCGTCAGGCGCGTGAGTCGCGTCGCCGTCGGGTTCGACCTCGTTGATCCAGTCGACATTGTCGAGTAGGTCGGTGGCGTCGATGTCGGCCAACGCGTCGATCTCGTCGTACTTGTCGAGCTGCTCGAGCCCGTCGAGCTGCGCGATGGTCGCAGCCGGCCACTGCGGGTCGTCGCCGGCCCCACGCACGCGTGGCTGCATGCTCTCTGCGAGCGCCGTGATCGCGGCGACGAGTGGTTCGAGCTCGTCGTGCAGTCGAGCCGTGGCGCTGCCGTCCACGAGCGGCATGGTGCTGACGGCAGTGAGCGGCGTCACCACACCCCGCCCCCGGTTCGCGGCGAAGAGCTCGTATCCGAGCCACGCCAAGGCAATCGCGATTGCGCCGAGCACCCACCACGGCACGCCGAGGCCGTGCCCGCCGCCCGACGGTGTCGCGGAACTGGAGTTGCCCGTCGCCGGCTTCGCGTGCGGGCGCGGCGTCGCCTTCGGATCGACCGTGCCCGACCACTGCGCGTTGTCGTCGCCGTGGTGGATCGTCACGGTCGCATCCGCGACCTTGTTCGTGGGCAGCTTCTTCGGCCACGCGACGCTGACCGTCTTCTGGCCGTGTGCAGGCACGTTGGCGTCGATCGGAATCGCCACCGCCGGCGCGCCCACCACGAGTGTGCCGCTCACTGGTGCGGCGCTGCTCCCGATGTTGGCGAGCGTCACCCGGATCACGCGTGCCTTGTGCTCGTTGGCCACGGTCACCGACGTCACGTTCAGCTCCGGGCGTACCGGCGCTTCGACGTCGATGCGCACACCGACGGTTGCCGCGGCACCCGTGAGCGCAACGTCCTGCTGCGAGGGCGCGTTGCCGATCGGCGTGGCGCGGGTGATCGTTGCGCGAATCACCGCGGCAGTGTCGCCGCCCGCTGCTTCGTCCGGTACCGACACGGTGACCGGCACGTCAATCGTCGCGCCGGGTTCCAGGACCACCACCGTGTCGCCGAGTCCGAGCCAGGAGCTCGCACCGCTCCCCTGGGCGGCCCCCGCGGTAGTGCCCGGCACGATCGTGCCGTCGGGTTGCAGCACCGCGTCGACCGAGCTGAGCGACACGTCGAGACGATCAGACGACGAGGCATTCGACACGGTCACGTGCACCGAGGTCGACGATCCTGGGTGCAGCGCGGTGGTCGCGGGCGCACCGGCTGCGGCGCCGGGAACAGTGATGGTGATCGGCGGGGTCGCGGGCGCCGGTGTGGTCGTGGCCGTCGAGTGGTGCGTGCGCCGCACGGCCGCGCGCGCGCCATCGCCGCCGTGCACGAGCACGGCCGCGACCACGGCTACGGCGACGATGTGACGGCGCATTGGCATTCCCACCAAGCGTCGCTAGCGCGACGCGTTCGTCTCCACGTTCGATTCGGATGGGGCGGGTGACGGGTCGCGGTCACGCGGCGGCGTGGCAGTGAAGCCACGATGCCGCCGACCGCTGGGTGACGGTGCGGCTGTGGTGGCACCGCGGCGGCGGTGCAGGTGCACGGCCGCGGCGATGCAGATCGGGATCAGCAGCAGTGCGAGCCACTGCAGCGAGCTGCCGCTGCTCCTGGTGCTGCTGGTGTTGCTCTTGCCGAGTTTGGCGCCCTTCGCGGCCGACAGTGTGCGCTCGAGCGCGGCGCCGATCGCACCGCGCACGTCGACGCTGCCGGTCCAGGTGATGATGCGGCCGTTCTGGTCCTGCAGCCGCAGCGTCACTTGATGCAATCCTGGGACGACGTCCTTCGTCCATGCGAGCGCGAGCTTGGCCGACGTGTGCGACACGAACGTGTCGATGTTGAAGTCGCGGTGCGTATTCGTGTCGGGGACGGTGAGCGAACCGTGGCCCTTGGCGAACGCATTGCCCACATTGGCGACGTCGAACTGGAGTCGCAAGGTGTTCGCCTGCACCACTGGCTTCACGCTGCGGACGACGAGATGTGGCGAACGCGGTCCGGGAACGTCGATCTCGACCGCGATGACGCGCTGGGTCTGCAAGCTGATGTCGAAGCTCGCCTTGTGGCCCGACGTGGCGGGCGGCGGTGTCGACGCGGCGGGAATGGACACACTCACGGCGGCGAGGTACTGGCCGGGCAGCGCGGTGCCGGGCACGGTCACGGTGAAGGGGATCGTGCGGCTCTGACTCGGACTGAGCTGTAACTGTGGCGTCACGAACGTGATCCACGTGCCCGTGTTCTTCGGCGTCGACCCTGGCGTGCCGTAACCCGCGCCGGTCGCGTCGCTCGTCCACGCGTCGACGCCGGACACGTTGGCAATCACCGAATGGTCGTTCGGGTTGGCGACGACGATCTGCTGCGTGATCGTCGCGCCCGGCTTCGCCTGCAGTTCGTAGTAACTATCGTGCGGGTCGGTCTGCGAGCCCGATGCCATGGTCGCGTGCACCACGTCGGGGGGCTGTGCTGCGTACGCGAGCCCGGTGACGCCGGCGATCGTGAGGGCCGACACCGAGCAGGCGAGCAGCACACGGACGGGGGTGAGCTTCATTGGTCTCCCGGTGAGAGATCGGCGGTCACGATGTGGCAGCACGCGTCACTACGTGCCAACAAGAATTGGTCGCATAACGTCAATCGGCCCCGGTGCTGTATGCACCAGGGCCGATTGCAGGTTTCTACGGCCTCGTTCGGCCGGCTGTGGCGGTGTGACCACCGCCCGTTGTCACGGACCAGAGGTGACCGCGATCGTGGCGGTGCTGGCATAGGTGCCAACCGACGCGTTGACCGGAACTGTGAGCTTCAGGATCGTCGGCGACACGAGGTACGTGCCAGAGCCGTCGCCCACCGCGGAGTCGACGACCGTCTGGCCGGCGCTGAAGTCAGTGCCAAGGGCCGAATAGTCGTTCCCGGTCACGCCGGTGGTATCCGAGCCGGCCGCGCCGGCGATCGTCCACGGTGCCGTGGTGATCTGCGTTGCCGCGATCGTCACGGGAGTGGTGGGACCGCTGTTCACGAGGCTGGGGACCGTCAGCGTGACGTGCCAGCCCGCCTGCGAACCGGTCGCGTCGATGATCGTGAACGGGGACACCTGCAAGCTCGTGAGCTGCGGGTTACCGTTCAGGGTCACGCCCGCAAAGTTGCCGATGGTCGGCGCGCCCGCGGGGTCGAAGTCGAGCGTTCCCGCGGTGACGACGACGTCAGCGTGGGCCGCAGGAACAAAGGCAGCAACTGACGCCAGCGACAACAGCGCCGTGCTACCCAGAACGAAAAGCTTCTTGCACTTCATGGATGCCTTCCCTGGAGTCCGTCTACCGGCTTCCTGCCGGTGGCGCTTTGTTCGGCAGCGTCCGCCGTTGTCTTGATGTCGGCATTGTGGTAAGTCCGATAGACCCACCCGCCGCATGTCACACAATTAGGGGTTGAGTTAAATCACCAATTCGTCGCTGCCGCGGGACATGACGATCTGTCCCGCTTCCTCGAGCGAACGAATCACCCGCACCACGGCGGCTTGTGACTCTTCCACCGTCTTGAGCTTCACGGGGCCGAGCAACGTGATTTCCTCGGCGAGGTTGCCCGCGGCGCGCTCCGACATGTTCTTCAAGATCTTGTCTCGCACTTTCAGATCCACACCCTTGAGCGCGATGGCGAGGTCTTTGGCGTCGACCGAACGCAGTACGAGCTGCACCGAGCGGTCGTCGAGAGTGGTGACGTCCTCGAACACGAACATGCGGCTTCGCACGTCGTCGGCCGTCTGCGGATCCTTCTGCTCGAGGCCTTCGAGGATCAGCCGTTCCGTGGTGCGGTCGGCATTGTTCAAGATGTCGACGAGGCTCTGGATACCGCCGACGCTGGAGAAATCAGCCTGCTGAATCACCGTGGAGAGCTTGCGTTCGAGGATGGCCTCGACGTGCTCGATCACATCCGGTGACGTGCGGTCCATCTTGGCGATGCGCTCCGCCACGTCGCGCTGCAGATCGTCGGTGAGCGCCGAGAGCACCGTCGCCGCATTCGACGGGTTCATGTGCGCGAGCACGAGCGCGATCGTCTGCGGGTGTTCATCCTGCAAATAAGTGAGGAGCTGGCGTGAATCGGCGCGCCGCAGGAACTCGAACGGTGCAGCCACGAGCGTGACGCCCAGATTGTCGAGGATCTCCTCGGCCTTCTCGGAACCGAAGGTGGCGGCGAGGATGTCGCGTGCGGTGTCGTAACCGCCTTCGGCGATGTGGGCGCGCGCGATGTAGGTGTCACGGAACTCGTTGATGACCTGCGTGACCTCTTCGGGCTCGAGCCGTTGGAGGCGCGCGATCTCCGCCATGATCTCGGCCACTTCGGCCTCGCGCAGCGTGCGCAGAATGGTGGCGGCGCGTTCCTTGCCCGCCTGCATGATGAACACCGCAGCCTTTTGGACTCCGGTGAGACCTGCTTCACGTCCCGACATCGTGCGCTACGACCTGCGTTCCGCAAGCCAGCTGCGGAGCGTCTGTGCCACCTCTTCGGGCTGGCGCTCGATGAGTTCGCCGACTTCCATCTCGACCGACGTCGGCGCGGGCGCGATTTCACGTGGCTCGGCGGGTGCGAGCCCGCCGGCACCGATCGCACCAACCGCACCTGCCGGTAGGCCGCCCGCGTACTCGTTCACCAACGCTGCGCCGGCCGCCCCCGACTCGAGCGCCACGAGATCGAGCGGCATGCGCACCGTGCCCATCGCCGCGTGCGCCTTCTTCACGCTGCGCCAGGCGAACACGAGCACGAGCAGCACGATCAGCAGCGTCACGACGTAGCGAATCACGCCCATGAGGTCGAGCGGCGTGGCCGCCTTCTTCGGGTTCGTCTGCGAGCTGAGGCTCTGCTGGGCCAGCTTCTGTTCTTGCGCGTTCATCGCCGTGCGAGCAACCACGAGCTGATCGGCGCCGTTCGCGACGCTCGGATTGATGCCGGTTGCGGCAGCGATGAGGTTGCGGAGCGTCGGCAGTTGGGCGGCCGACACCTTCGCCTGGTCGAGGCCTACCGACACGCTGAGCGCGGTGACCGAGAACGGCGGGTTGGTGGTCTTCGAGGTGATCTGATCGACGATGTTCTGCGTCTGATCGTTGTTCTCGCTGTAGTTCTCGGTGCCGCCACTGGTGCTGGTCGCGGTCCCGTTGTTCGCCGCGCCGGTGCCGGTGGTGTTCGAACCCAGGATCCCGCCGGTGCCGCTCGATCCGGCCGGCTGGGTGAGCTTGGTGTCGTCCTTGCTCGTGGTGCCCGGAACGGGAGCGCCCTTTTTGTTGGTCACCGGCGTGTTCGTGGTGGTCTGGCGCGTGCCCTGCGTGAAGTCGAGCGTGGCGTTCACCGCGACCGCGGCGTGACCAGGGCCGAGTACCGAGTTCAGTTGCTGGGTGACCTCCTGGCGGACGCCGTCCTCGTACGACTGCGTCTCGGTCATGTTCTGGCCCGACGTGAACGAACTGTCCTGGCCACCGGAGTAGAGGAGGTGGCCCATCGTGTCGCTCACGGTGATGTTCGACGACGAGAGGTTCTCCACACTCGCCGACACGAGGTGCACGATGGCCTGCACGTTGTCCTGCGGCATCTGGACGCCGCCCGTGTCGACCTGCACCGCGGCGGTGGCGTTCTGTTGCGAGTCGCCCACGAATGGGTCTTGGGTGGGCAGCGCCAGGTTCACTGTCGCGCCCTGCACGCCGTTGATCGCCTCGATGGTGTTCGCCAGTTCGGTCTGCACCGCACGCTGGTAGTCGACGTGCTGGGTGAAGTCACTCGTGGTGATGCCGGCCTTGTCGAGCAGCGCGAAGCCGTCGCTGTTGGCGGGCAGGCCCTTCGAGGCGAGGTCGATGCGAGCCTTGTAGAGGTTCGACTGCGGTACCAACACGGTGCCGCCGCCGTCGGCGAGCTGGTACGGCACGTTCATGCCCGAGAGCGCATTGGTGATGCTGCCGGCGTCCTGCGCGCTGAGGTTCGAGAACAGCGGCGCATAGCTCGGCTTCGTGCCCCACTTCGAGAACATGAACATCGCGACGACGAGCCCGGCCACGCCGAGCACGCTCATCACCTTCTGTCCCGGAGTGAAGCCGGAGACGAACTTTTGACCGCCTTGCTTCAGGCGGTCGACGTCGACCAGCGGCATCAGACCTGCATCCCCATGATGCTCTGGAACGCCTCGACGGCCTTGTCACGCAACGCCACGGTGAAGTCGGTGGCGAGGTTCGCCTGCGACGCCGCGATCGTGTAGTTGCTCACGTCGGTGAGGTCGCCGGTTGCAGCCTTCACCGCCAGGCCGTCGGCGTTGTCCTGTACCGATTGCAAACCGTCGAGCGCCTTGACCACGACGTCACCGAAACCGCCGCCGGCCGAGCTCGTCGCCGTCGTGGACGGGGTGGCGCCGACGCCGGCAACCGTGCCGGCCGCGCCGCCCGCGGAGCCTGCATTCACGCCTTGCACGGCGTTCGCGGCCGACGTCATCGACGAAGGCTGCGCTGCTGCGGCGATACCGAGGATGCTGTTGATTGCGCCCATGTCACTTGTCCGAGATCTGGATTGCCTGCTGGTAGGAGTCGCGTGCCCGGTCGATGACGGTGAGGTTCATCTCGTATGAACGCTGGGCCTCGATGAGCTGCGTCATCTGATCGCCGAGGTCGACGTCGGGCTCGCGCACGAGCCCCTGCGCGTTGGCGAGCGGGTTCGTCGGGTCGTAGTGCACGATGCCCTGCGGGCTACCGAACTGCGCGTCGACCACCTGCACACCGCCACCCACTCCGACGGGATCGTTGTTGTCGGCGTTCACCGACTGCACTTGGATCCACCGAGTCTGGAAGGCCGGCTGGTCATACGGCCGCACCGTGTTGACGTTGGCGATGTTGTCGGAGATGGCGTCCATCCACACGCGGTTCGCGTACAGACCAGACGACGCAGTGTCGAAGACGGGGAAGATACTCATGTCCACCCCCGCTCGCCTCGCGCCGAAGCGCGGTGCTGCGCACGTGTGTTCAGGTCGGCTTCGCGCCCCCAGGGGCTTGGCCACCCCCGCTCGCCTCGCGCCGAAGCGCGGTGCTGCGCACGTGTGTTCAGGTCGGCTTCGCG
>DASXZO010000075.1:0-15553 GCA_036501845.1 Acidimicrobiia bacterium
GCCGACGAATGGACGCACGCCTACCCGCGTTCGGTCGCCGCGTACCCCGACGAGCGCCTGCGCGCCACCAAGTACTGGCCGCCAGTGAGCCGCATCGACGGCGCCTACGGCGACCGCAACGTCTTCTGCAGCTGCATCTAACCGCAAAGCCGTTCCGGGTGCACCACCCCCGCTCCGGCGGGTCTTTTGCACCCTGAATACACCGCGCCGACAACGCGCGGCGATGGCGCGGTCGTCGGGTGTTGTCGGTCTGCACTCGACGAACACGTCGAACGCTTCGGACCTTCGCCATTCAGTTACCACTACGGGAACTCACGGGCGAAAGGTCGCCGCGCTCGGGGTTACGCGTCTTCGCCGAGCATGTTTAAGGCAAGTTTCGCCGTCTCGCGCACGTCGGGGTGCGAGTCGCTGATGGCCGCCGCGATCGCGTCACGCCCCTCGGGGCCGTAGCGGCGGAGTTGGAGGAGCACTGCGTCGCGAACTTGCCAGGCATCGTCGTGGGCTGCGGCGAGAAGCGCAGGGGCAGTGCGGGGATCGTCTCCCGCCCGTGCCACGAGCCGGTCGATCGCCTCGTGCCGCACCATCCAGTTGTCGTCGCGCAGTCCGGCGAGTAGCTCGTCGGCCGAGTGCATTGCTTGCGCCTTCGCTCGTGCGCGCGACCAGGCGGCGCGTTCCTCGGCGAAGCGCGGATCGTCGTCGTGCACAATGGGGATGCCGCGCACGGGACCGACATCGATGGTGTCAGGCTGATCTTCGGGAGGCAGCGTCGCCACAGCCCCAGCTTGCCTCAGCGCTTCCGTCCTCGGGGACACGATGCAGCGCTCACGCACGGCGTCTCGGTGCAGACGGCGTCGATTATCACGCCGGTATGCACCGAGAACGGTTACTCCGGACCGTGGGAGACAGCTTCGACGTTGTTGCCGTCGGGGTCGCGCACGAAGGCGCCGTAGTAGTTGGGGTGGTATTCGGGCCACACCTTCGCTTCGTGCAGTATTTCTGCGCCGTGGGCCTTGGCGGCCGTGAGAAAGGCGTCAACCGTTGCCCGATCAGGCGCGGCGAAGGCGATGTGCGACTCGCGGAAGCCTTCGCCGGTGTTGTGCGGGCCGAGCCAGAAGTCGGGCTGGGGCGGCACGCCGTAACCGACCACGTTGCCGAAGTCGATGATGCGCGCGCCGCCGAGTGGTGCGAGCACGGCGTCGTAGAAGGCCGCGCTCGCGGCCACGTCGTTGCACTGGATGGAGAGATGATCGATCACGGTCTCATCCTTGCTTGAAGTATGAATTGGGCGCGTAGCCGTCGGTGCGCACCGAGCGGCTCGCGAACAGCCAACGACCGGTCGCGGCGTCCGGCACGAGCTGGTCGTGATAACTGCCCCAATGGTCGACGCCGATGTCGGTGACCACGGTGAAGTACGACCGTGCGACCGCCGCGTCACCTGACGGCGCGCACTCGATCAGCGTGTTCGTCACGTTGTGGCGCAGCGTGGTGAGCGTGCGCGACGAGTCGGTGGTGCCGCGCACGCCCGAGAAGAAGGCACGCAGCGCGTCGCGTCCCTCGTAACGATCGGTGTCGTGGATCACGAGCACGCCGTCGGGCATGAAGCACTCGACCATTGCGTCGAAGCGCCCGCGGTCGCCGGCGTGGTTGTAGCGAGCGATCGTGTCGCGCACCGCCTCCCGCGCCAACAGTTCGTCGACGTCCATCACGGCGCACCGTAACGGGCGCGCCCCGCTGTTGGCCGAGAAACGGGGCGATCGCCCCGCAACTCGCCCAACAGAGGAGTGGGTCAGGCGGCGACTGTGGATTGGGCGGCGATGCGTTCGAGTACGAGCGCGAAGGTCGGCCGATCGTCATGTTGCGGTGTGGCGGCGATCGACGAGTCGTAGGCGTCGAACGACTCGTGATCGGCCGACGCCGACACGGTGGGCACCGCGACCAGCGGCGCCGAAGCCGACAGCGCGCGGAAGGCCACGACGGTCTCGTCGAAGCGGGCGGCGTCGCCACCGCGATCGGGATGCGTCGACAGGGCTTGGCGGCGAAACGCCTGCCGGAGCTCGTCGGGGGTGGCGTGCGAGGAGACGCCGAGCAGCGCGCGAGCGCGGGTTCCATCCATGGGGCGACCGTCCGTGGCCTGTGAGCGGAAGCGCCGGCATCCGGCCGGCGGGGGCTGCACGTCCCAAGGTGTGGCACCGCGAGTCGTGCCCGTGCTCATCGGCCACTCGGCCCGCCGGGCAACGCTGGCGGCCCATGCCACGACCGATGTCACAGCCGCCGAGACCCGGCCCGGCCGGTGGCTCGCCCGCGCCGGCGGTTGGTACGCTTGATTACCGCCCGGTAACCACGGGTACGGACCTCTTCAGTTGTCCCGACGGACGTCCCGATGAGTCGGCCGCGGGAACGATCGCTCAGCCCGGAGGCACAAGAGTCATGGCCGAGTTCTCTCTCGATCTCAACGAGGACCAGCAGCAGCTGCAGAAGTGGGTGCACGACTTCGCCGAGGACGTGATCCGGCCCGTCGCCTCTGAGTACGACCAGAAAGAGGAGACGCCCTGGCCGGTGATCGAGGAGGCGGCCAAGATCGGCCTCTACTCATGGGAGTTCATCGCCAACGCCTTCGGCGACCCCACCGGTATCACGTTCCCGATGATCAGCGAGGAGCTCACGTGGGGTGACGCCGGCATCGCCCTTGCGCTCATGGGCTCCACGCTCGGTGTGTCGGGCATCATCGGCAACGGCACGCCGGAGCAGATCGCCGAGTGGGTGCCGCAGTGCTTCGGCACCGGACCCGACGACATCCGCATGGCCGCGTTCGCGGTGAGCGAACCCGATGCGGGTTCCGACGTGTCGTCGCTGCGCACGAACGCGAAGTACGACGCGGCCAAGGACGAGTGGGTGATCAACGGCACCAAGACGTGGATCACCAACGGCGGCATCACCAAGGTGCCCACCACGCATGTGGTGGTGGCCGCGGTGGAGCCCGACCTCAAGTCGCGCGGCCACGCGAGCTTCATCGTGCCGCCCGGTACGCCGGGCTGTTCGATGGGCCAGAAGTTCTCGAAGATGGGTATCCGCGCGTCGCACACCGCCGAAGTCGTGTTCGACGACTGCCGCGTGCCCGGCTCCATGCTGCTCGGCGGCAAGGAGAAGCTCGACGGCCGTATCGCACGCGCTCGCGAGGGCAAGAGCTCGAAGGTGCAAGCGGCGATGAGCACGTTCGAGGCGTCGCGGCCGCTCGTGGGCGCGCAGGCGCTCGGCATTGCCCGCGCCGCGTACGAGTATTCACTCGACTACGCCAAGGAGCGCAAGGCGTTCGGCAAGCCGATCATCATGAACCAGGCGATCGCCTTCAAGCTCGCCGACATGCGCATGCAAATCGACGCGGCCCGCCTGCTCGTGTGGCGCGCCACCTGGATGGCGTCGAACGGCAAGCCGTTCGTGGCGGGCGAGGGCTCGATGAGCAAGCTCTACGCCGGCGAGGTGGCGGTGCGGGCCACCGAAGAAGCGATCCAGATCCTCGGCGGCGCCGGCTACGTGAAGGACCACCCGGTGGAACAGTGGCACCGCGACTCGAAGATCTACACCATCTTCGAAGGCACCTCGGAGATCCAGCGCCTCGTGGTCGCCCGAGCGATTAGCGGCCTGCACATCCCGTGATCTCGGTGCTCTACGGCTTTGGCGCTGCGGCGCCGTAATCCAACAGTCATCCGAACGACCGCGCTGGCGGCTGGTCGCAGCGCTCGACAAGGCATGCCTCGACGAGCGCTGGCGCCTCCATGACCTACCTCCCGCGTGGCACGCGACGCGTCGTCGCGGACGCCTGGGTGTTCCCGTCCGGGCTCGCGAGTTGGCGCTCCAGATCCGTGAACGTCTTGATGAGCTCGGGCGCCTCGAACGCGCGGTTGCGCTGGCCGACGGTCACCTGCGCCAGGATCTTCGCTTCCGAGAGGCGATCGACCGCTTCATTGGTGGCTTGGAATGTGCGGCCGATCAGCTCGGCGGCGCCGTTGACCGTCAGGATCGGAGCGCCGGGCAGCGCGCGGACGAGGAGGTCAGTGGCGGAGTTGGCACGCAGTCTCCCGAGGCGCTCGCGCCAGTCGTCTTGCAGCGCGGACACGCGTTCCTCGAACGTCTGAGCGTCCTCGATGGCGCGACGGCACGCGGTCGCGAACAGCCCCACCCACTGGCTTGTCCCGGCGATCGCGTCGTCTGATGTCGGCTCACCGCTGTAGCGCGTGGCGGTGAGACCCGCGATGTAGTCCGTGGACCACGTCGCGAGGATCAACGAGATCGGCGGCAGAACGCGCACGGCGAGACCGCGGCGGCGGAGCACGAGTTGGATCAGTGCGCGCCCGATGCGGCCGTTGCCGTCGATGAAGGGGTGGATCGTTTCGAACTGCGCGTGCGCCATCGCGGCCTGCACGATGACGGGCAGGTCGTCGCCGTTGCAGAAGGCGCAGAGATCGGTCAGGAGGTCGCGCACCATCTCCGGCGGCGGCGGCACAAAGGATGCGGACAGCGGGTTGTAGTCGCTCCCGCCGATCCAGTTCTGGCGATCGCGGATCTGGCCGCCGTACTCGCGCAGCATCGTGCCGTCGAGGAGCCGGCGATGCGCTTCGAGGATTTGGTCGACGGTGATGTCGTCACCCCTGTCGACCACGCCGAGCACCCACGTCATCGCCTGGATGTTGCCGAGGACCTCAATCGCGGTCATGTCGCGCGCGTCGTCGCCGAGGTCGGCCGCAGCCTCGGCGTGGAGAAGACGCCGCCCGCCGATTTCCAAACCCTCGATCTTGGACGACGCCACAGACTCCGCCCGGAGCAGCAGCCGCGCCAGCGCCTCGGTGTCCGCGAGCGCCACCGCCCTCGTGTCGAAGCGCGCCACCGCCGCCTCGGCGTCGGTCACGTCGGCGGTCACGGGCCCGTCGAGCTGGACCCGGCGCCCCACGAGCAGGTCCGGGACGTACGCTTCGTAGTCCCCGGACTTCCGGTCGCGTCGGGGCAGGTCCGAGGCGTACTCGGCCTCCCATCTGAGCCTCACAACCTTGGACACGGCATCTCCTTGTTCAAGGTTAGCAGATAACCTTGAACAAGGCACGGGCTTGTTCAAGGTTTGGCCGGGCTGCTCCGGCGTCAAAGGTGCAGTGGAACGCACTGCGGCGCACCGCGTGGACAGAACATAGAGGCGTACACGATCTTCGAAGGCACCTCGGAGATCCAGCGCCCTCGTGGTTGCCCGGGCGATCAGCGGCCTGCACATCTCGTGATCTGAGCGCGCTGCCGGGGCAGCGCGGCTTGAATGTTCGTGATGCTCGACGTCGTGCTCGTAGAGCCGCAGATCGCTTCGAACACGGGCAGCATCATCCGGTTGTGCGCCAACGTCGGTGCGCTGCTGCACCTGGTTCGCCCGCTCGGCTTCTCGCTCGATGACGCCGCGCTGCGGCGAGGCGGACTCGACTATCACGAGCTGGTCGATACGCAGGTCTGGGAAACGTGGGACGACTGCCGCGGCGCGCTCGGCACGGATCGGCGCTGGTTCGCGACCACCGCACGCGCGCCGCACCGTCGCTACGACGAGATCGAGTATCAAGCCGGCGACATCGTGGTGTTCGGTTGCGAGGCGACCGGGCTGGCCGAAGCGCTCCTGGGAGAGTTCGCGCCGGAGCAGCGCCTGCACATCCCGATGCGTCCGTCGAACCGCAGCCTCAACCTCGCGAATGCCGTGTGCGTCGTGGCGTACGAAGCGTGGCGTCAATACAACTTCGGCGGCGCAGCAACGGGAACCTTCGCCGAATCGTTGCGCAGTTCGGCAGGCGCGCCGATCAAGCCGGCGTAAGCGCTCGCACGACCGCGTCGGCGGTGTTCAGGTAGATCTTCGGGATGTCGAACGCCCACTCGTTTCCGTCGGTGAATCGCACCGTGAGGACGCCGGAGATCTTCTTGCGGTCGAGTTCGGCGCCGGCCACGGATTCGCGCGGCGCCGTGGCGTACACCTCGTCGGTGGGCTTGGGTTTGAACGCCCCGCGCTTCGCTCGGTACATCACGATCTGGTCGTCGAACGCGGCGAGGTAACCCAGCTGCCCGGCTGCGAGCGGTGTCGAACTCTCGCCGCTGGACGGAACCGAGGGCGCCGCAGCCACCCCGGTGACGGCGCCCGCGACCTCGCGCGCGACCGTTCCGGCGATGATCGACTTGATGGTGCCGCGCGGCTCGACGAACGACGTGGCGAGCACTTGTCCGGGCATTGGATCCCCTGTCCTCTTCGTGGGCGCGGGCAGCGCGGTGGCGAAGGTTACGTCGACACACAGTGACGCGGTCGGGAGTGCAAGCCCGGGGTTACGCCGTGTTACGCGGGCGAGCAGCTCCTTCGTTTGGTTGACTGCGGCAGCACGCGAGAGCGACCGCGCGCCAACCGCGAAGGAAGGATCGTCGATGACGGGCTACTGGCAAAGTGCCGATGAGGACGAGGCGATGCAGAACGAGCACGTGTTCGTGTGGGACACGATGCTCGACAGTGTCGACACCGACCTCGCGGCAAAACGTGTCCTCGACATCGGATGCAACCGTGGAGGCTTCCTGCGGTTGCTCTGCGACCGCACCGAGATCGCCGAGGGATTCGGGTACGACCCCGCATCGGAAGCCGTCGCCGATGCTCGACGCCTCGCCGGTGAGCGGCCGCTGCACTTCGAAACCGCCGCGACGGTCCCCGCCGGATGGGATGGCTTCGACGTGGCGTTCAGCCACGAGGCCTTGTATCTCATCCACGACATACCGACTCACGCCAGCGACGTGTTCCGTGCCCTCGCACCCGGCGCGTCGTACTACGCGGTGATGGGAGTGCACACCGGGAGTCCGGTTCTGAGCGATTGGCACGCAGCGCACTCTGCGGAACTGAATATGCCTCCGCTCAACGACATCGACGATGTGGTGGCTTCGTTCGAATCCGCGGGCTTCACGGCCGCCGCGTCGCGACTGAAGGTCGGCTTCATTCCCGCCACGGGCCACACGCCGAGGCTGCTCGACTGGCTCGAGTATTACAACGAGACCAAGCTGCTGCTGCGCTTCACGAGGCCGTTGCCGTCGATGCAACCGCACTGACCACATCTCGATGTCGGCACTCGCACGTTTGCTTGATACGGAGCCTCGGAGGGTTCGGGAACACGACGCCTAATCCGCGGCCTTCGCTCGCGCGACGCGGCCGAGACTTGCCGTCATTCCGGTGCGCAGGTTGGCCGAGACATCGTTGCCCTGGTTCACGACGCGCAGGAAGTCGTCGCCGCTGAGGCGCCAGAGATCGCAGTCGCTGGTTGCGGTGACAGTTGCAGTTCGGGGGATGCCGCGCAGCAGGCCGATTTCGCCGAAGTAACCGCCCGGGCCTTGGTGGTCGATGACCACGTCGCTGCCGCCCGCGCCGAGCGACGTCACTTCGAGCGTTCCCGCGGCGACGAGCCACATGTCATCGGGTTCGTCGCCCTCGCGAACGACGACGGTGCCGGCGGCCACATGCTCGGCGACGAGGCTCGCGGCCAGTGCTTCGATGGTCGTCTGCGCCGCGGCTTCGAACATTTCCGCGTTGGAGAGCAGCGCGACGCGTTCGGCCAACGCTGCCGTGGTCGCCGCCGCCGCGCGGTCGATGTCGCGGGCTCGGGGCACGACGAGGAGCGTGAGGACGAGCACCAACGCACCGGCGACGATCAGCGCTGACTGGAGCCCGATTGCCGACACGAACAGCGGCGCGAGGGCGGAGCCAACGATGATGCCCGTCACCGACAGTGAGTCGAGGATCCCGAGCACCCGTCCCAACACGTCGCCCGACACGACCCGCTGCAGCATCGTCATCGTGATCACGTCGGCGATGATCGTTGCCGCTCCTTGAATCGCGAGCAGCGTGTACGCGACCGCGGGGGTGTGCACGAACGCGAGCGCCACGATCGGGAGCGCAGAGATCACGCCAGTGGCGATGATGACGGCGGCGGCTCGATCCGAACGCGACGCTCGACCAGTGAGACCGGCAGCAACGATGCCACCGATGCCGATCGCGGCGAACATGAACGCGAGGCCGTCGCCGGTGTGCAGCAACTTGCTGGCCACCAGCGGATACAGCACGAGCTCGAGACCCCACGCGAATGTGAACGAGACAGTGAGCGCCACGAGCGTGGCCGCGGTGCTGTTCGAGCGGATCGCCTGGAATCCCTGGGCGATGCGCGCCCCGAAGCTCGAGGACTCGTCGGGCTCTTCGTCGCTCGCCGACGTCTGCAGTCGCGTGCGAACGCGCGTGAGGAGGAGCGCGGAGATGAAGAACGACACCGCGTTCACCACGAACGCGGTAGTGGCCGAACCGAGGAGGAGCAAGATGCCACCGAGCGCGGGCCCGAGGGCGAGGGCGACGTTCTCGATCGTGATGAGGATCGTGTTCGCTGCGGCCAGGTCGTCTTCCGTGACCACAGACGGAACGGTCGCGTTGGCGCACGGCCGGTACGCGGTGTTGAAGATGGTCGAGACGGCAGTGATCGCGACGATCAAGGCAAGGCCGCCGTCGCGGGCCGCGACGATCGCGAGCGCCACCATAAGAGCGCCTCGCGCCGTGTCGATCACGATCATCAGCGTGCGGCGGTCGTAGCGGTCGGCGATCACGCCACCGAAGGTGCTGAGCAGCATGTAGGGCAGGAAGCGCACGATGTTGGCCGCGGCGAGCCAAGTGGCCGAATGCGTGCGGTCGTAGATGTAGACGAACAACGCGACGCCGAACAGGAAGTCGCCGGTCGCGGAGATCGCGGTTGCACTCAACAGCAGCCGGAAGTCGCGCACGTGCAACGGCGCTCGCATCGCGCTGCCCCGTCCGCCGCCCGCCACTCGCGCACGATAGTGGGACTCGGCGGTGTGATGCGTTGACTGTGGCAACGGGTGCGCGCGGGCCTACCTTCGTTGTGTCAGCTGGGGCACGGACGGGCTGTGGGTGGTGGCGCACACTCGTGTTGTCAAGGTCGCCGGAGCGGCGACATGAGCCGAGGGAGCACGACATGACGGATCCGAAGCACACCACCGACGAGGACGACACCGAAGGCAACAGTCTCATGTCGAACCCGGCGAGCACGGTCGACCTCCGAGTCGGCGAAGGTGCCGGCAGCGAGCCGGCGGCGACGTCCGACGACGACGACACGGAAGGCAACAGCGTCAGCGGTCGTCTCTGACTGCTGTGGTTCGCCGAACGGCCGGGACCCGCTTGGGTCCCGGCCGTTTCGCGTTGGCTGCCGGACGTTGTGCACTGTGCGCGGTTGCACGCTTACTCTGTCGGCTCGGGCACGGAGGGGTTGTTGGTGGCGGCGCAGAGTCGTGTTCCGAAGCCTGCTGCACTTGCGGCGGGCATCAACCAAAAGGAGCACGAGATGCCCAATCGGAAATTCGTAAGTGTTGCCACGCATCTGGGTGGGATCGCCCTCGGCGTGATGCTTGTCGTCGGCGCGCTCATGGCGGGCACGGCGTCGGCGACAACGAGTTCGGCGCGCCTCACCGGCACGTGGAGCGTCTACTCCAAACGGACCGCGGCCGTGAATGTGTACGACACGAGCAAGCCCGGTTACCGGCCCTGGACCTTCGCTCCGAAGTGCGCCACGGGTGGGTGCACGACTCAACTGAACCGCACGTCGCTCGGCAACAGCCACCAGACGTTCACGCTCAAGCCGACATCGGCGACGACCTATCAGGGAACGGCCAACCTTGGAATCGGCGATTGCCTCAGCAACAACGGCACGGTTGTGGCAAAGAACGCCTATGCGGTTAACGCGGTCATGCAGCTGAGCGTGAAGAAGGTCGTGAAGGGCCTTGCCACCTCGATCGCCGGGACGATCCGCTTCAACTACACACGCCGGCCGGGCGCGCCCACGAACTGTGCGAAGTCGCCGTACGAGACGGCGAGCTTCCACGGAACGCACAGCTGACAACCCGTCTTCAACGACGCGGCCGGGACCGTATTGGTCCCGGCCGTTTCGGTTCAGGTCCGGTTCGCTGCGAGTTCGGCGAGGACCGTTTTCATCTGCCAGCACGTCAGCCCGGGATGCTTCGCGAGGATGCGGGTGATGTGCCCCGCGATATGTGGTGCGGCGAACGAGTTGCCAGTGGCACTGATCGTTGCGTGATCCTTCCAGGCGACGTCGATGTCGATGCCGGGAGCACCCCACTCGGCGGGAGGTGCGCCGTTCGCATAGAAGACCGCAGGGTCAGTGGCATCAGTAGCGGCGACTGAGAAGACCGATCCCATCTCCGCAGGAATGCTCGTCTTCGGTTCGTTCGACAGCGCGCACACGAGCATGATGCGCTTGCGAAGCGCTTGGTCGGCGAGATCGAAGAACGACAACAGCCAGTCTTCATTGGTGGTGGTGAGCGAGAGATTCACCACTTGCATGTCGTGCTCGATGGCCCAGTCGAGCCCGTGCGCGAAGCAACTGGCGCGCCCGCGAAGATTCGCGCCGAGGACGCGAATGCTGTAGATCTCGCAGTCGGGCGCGAGCGCGCGGATGATGCCGGCGCACGCGGTGCCGTGCCCGTACAGGTCGCCGTGCGCTTCTTCACGAACCGTGACGCCGTCGGGCGATTCGGCGTCGGGTTCCACGACCACGCCGCCCGACAGACCGCCGATCGCGGGATGGTCGGCGTCCACTCCCGAGTCGACCACCGCGACCCTCACGCCGGGCCCTGTGCTGCCGCCCCACGCCCACTCGGGCGTGATCGCGCCGTCGATGCCGAGCGTCGGGGCGCGTCCGAGCTGGCTGGCGACGAAGGCTTCGGACCACGCCGGGCGCATCGCCTCGGTCACCGGCGACCCCGGCGCGTTGCCGTGTAGTCGCTTAGATCGCCGATCAAGCGAACGGCGAGTGCGCGTTCGGCGGGTCCGAACCGCGCGAGCGCGGCGAGGGTCGCTGCAAGTTCCGCGAGTTCGCGGTCGGCCGCGCCCGCCCGAGCCGCTTCTGCGCGCAGGGCCGCGACCACATCGGGGCGATCGTCGCCCGACTCCACGGCTCGGGCCGCCGCATCGAGAACCACCCGGCCGACGTCGCGTACGACCGCGTCGATCTGCCACACCCCGGCCGCGACGCGTGCGAAGCGCGCCGCGAGGTCGAGCGCCGCGGCGCCCGCGGGTTGGGTGCGATCGAGCACCTCGAAGACTCCGAGCACCCGGTCGCCGGACTCGACGGGTGCGGCGAGAATCGAGTTCGGGATGTAGCCGACCGTCTCGGCAACGTCGACGGCGAAGCGCGGGTCGCGGCGAACATCTTCGATTGCGAGTGTCTCGCCCGCGCTCACCGCGTAGCCGGCGAGACCGGCGTGGAGCGGCATGCGGATGCCGACGATCCGGTCCGCGCCGGTGCCGCTCGACGCGACCCACTCCAACTCGCCGGCGGTCTCGTTGGCACGCGCGAATCCACACGCGGCCGCACCAAACGCAACGCGAGCACTGTCAGCAAGCGCCTCGAGGGTGTCAGCCGCGCCGGGTAGCTCGAGCGCGGCAGCCACTGATCCGGCAACAAGCGTGGCCTCGCGCAGGGGAGCCCGTCGCGGGCTCACGTATGCACTCTCACGACGGTTCCTTCGATCGGTGGTGGTGGATCACGTGGTTGATCTTGCCAGGAGATCCGCGAAGTTGCATGCAAGACTCCGACGCGTGGCGACCCATCTGCTTGATTCGCTGGCTGATGACGACCGCCGAACCGTTCTCGCAGCCACGAGGCGGCGAAGGTTCGGTCGGGGCGAGATTGTGTTCCACGACGGCGATCCGGGCGACACGCTGCACATGATCGCGAAAGGTCATTTCGCGATTCGCATCACGACCCCGTTGGGCGACGTGGCGACACTTCGCGTGCTCGGCCCCGGCGAGCACTTCGGTGAGCTCGCGGTGCTCGAGCCTGGGCCGCGGCGGGGAAGTGTGGTGGCGCTAGAAGGTGGCGAGACGATGAGCCTGCACCGCGACGAGTTCGCAAGCTTGCGCACGACGATACCCCTGCTCGATCAGGTGCTCACTGCGGCCCTCGTTTCCGAGGTGCGCAGGCAGGCTGCGGCGCTGGTCGACGCCTTGTACGTGCCGGTCGAGCAGCGCGTGTGGCGGCGGCTCGCAGAGCTCGTGGAGCTCTACGGATCGGATCCTCCCGTGGTGATCGCGCTCACGCAGGACGACCTCGCGCAGCTTGCGGGCACCACGCGCCCGACCGCGAATCGGGTGCTGCGTTCCGGCGAGGATCAGGGCGTGGTCAACCTCGCGAGAGGCCGCATCGAAGTGCACGACCTCGCGGCGCTAGCGCGACTCGGGCGCTGAGCGCCGCGCTTGTGTGCGCTGTCGCACACAAGGTCTGTCGAGCGGCCAACAGACGGATCGGCGCGATGCGAAGACACTACGAGTCGTCCGGAAGTTCTCCGGCCAAGGAACGGAGCACCGATGACCATGACGATCAGCCGTAACTATGACAAGTCAGTGCAGGAAGGATCGCAGCGTCGGATCGCGAACTCAGGGAGCACGACGCGCAAATGTCGTGCGCTGCTGGCGGTGGGAATCGTGGGATCAATCCTCGGTCTCGGTGTCATGAGCGGTGCCGGAGTTGCGTCGGCTACCTCGCTCCGTGCGTATCCGGAGATGGACTGTTTCGCGACCTCGACCGGTGGCGTGATCGAGGCCGAGACGCTGAAGGTGAACACGAATTCGGCCTACACCGTCTACGTCGCGCTGGTGTACCGCTGGACGGGTGCTGGCTGGCAGTCGTACGGCAAAGCACGCGGTTCTGACGGCGCCACGGCGAACGGGTTCTACGACACCGTCAATGGGCAACTCGCAGAGCAGCCGATGTCTCTCGCCGTGCCGCATGGATATTACGCGGTGCAATACATCACGGAATCCACCGGTGACAATGCTGCTCAGTATGTGTGGGCCAGCGTGAATCGAACGCAACCAGCGAACGTCTTCTACAGCACCGCCATCTGCCGCTTGTAAGTACATGGGTGGACGCGACGTCTCGGATGCAGGCGCGAGCTGACTGCATCGAGATACGACGACCTGTGTTGCGCACGGGGAGCGTGCAACCGCCGCGGCGGTTGCACGCTCCTCATGTCACGCTGCGGTCGGACACGTTGCGTGGTAAGGGCGGCCGGGCAGGTATTGGGCCCATTCGGCGGGTGTGAGGTTGCGCCCGGCCATGGTGCATGCGCGGGCGACGAGTGGTGCGGTGTCGAGGTTCCAGAGGCGAACGGTGCCGTCGTAGCCGGTGGAGGCGAGGTGTTGGCCGTCGGGGGTGAATGCCACGCCGACGACAAGTTGCGTGTGGCCGGTGAGCGGTGCGCCGAGGGTCTGTCCGCTGTGCGCATCGACCAGAAAGATGGTGCCGTCGTTCTGGCCGAACGCGATTGTGTTGCCGTCCGGCGAATACGCGATGCCGCCGACGAGACCGCGGTTGAAGTCGAGTGGTGGTCCTTGGGGAATGCCGGTGCGCGCATTCAGGAGTTGTGCGGTCCCGTCGCCGAAGCCGACGGCGAGTTGTGTGCCGTCGGGGCTGAATGCGACGCCGAGGTTGAGCGTGCCGCTGCGGCGGATCGCGTATCGCTGGCGTCCGGTGGTCACGTCGTTGACGCTGAGGCCGTCAACGCCATCGGATGCGATGAGATCGCCTTGCGGGTTGAAGGCGACGCCGATCACAAACCCGGGTGTGTGTGCGTGGATAGTGCGGGCGACGCGCCAGCGTTTGAGGTCGACGATCACGACCGTGCCGAGCCCGGTGCCTACAGCGCCAAAGCGGCCGCTGGGGCTGATGGCGGTACCCCAGGTGCCATCAGTGGGACCGACTCCGTCGCCTGGAGCCGGACGGACGAGTGGCATCGGCGGATCGAGCAGCTTGCCGGTCGAGACCTCGCTCAGCACGAGATCGCCATCGTCGCCGCCCGTGAGCACGTCGCGGCCCGCTGGGTCGATCGCAACGCCCGTGGTGCCGAGGCCCCCAGGCGTATGCGCCACTAGGCGGCGGTTCGTGCCCGGTGTTCGGGTCGACATGACGTCCACGCCCGTGTCCGCTCCCACGAGGACCGACTTGCCGTCGGGCGTGACGGCCAAGCCATAGCCGCCACTCTGGCCCGCGGCGGCCCCACCGCCAACTGACCCGATGCGCGTGCTGATCGACTGGGCTCGGGTGAGATCCCAGATCGCGACTTCGTCGGCGCTTGCGCTCACGAGCGTCTGACCGTCCGGCGTGAACGCGAGGCTGTTGGCGGAGTTGCTGTGGCCGACGAGGTCGCCCGCGTCGCGCGCGCCCGTCTCGGCATTGAAGACCGCGATGTCGCCGTCCTGCTGCGTGATCGCGAGCACCTTGCCGTCGGGTGAGAACGCGCCGCCCCAGGCACCAGTCACGGATATTCGCGGCGTGAGGAGTCGGCCCGAGTTGGGGTCGATGACCTCCACCGTCGTCGGGCTGATCATGGCGGCGGCGGAGCCGGTCGGGTTCACCGCCACGGCCCTTGGTGGCACGGTCATGTCGGTGTGTTCGTACGTGGTCGCGCCGGTGACGAGATTGTCGTGTGCGATCGGTGTCGTCGGTTCGATCAACGCGTCACCGTCGGCGGTGAACGCCGGTAGGGATCGGTCTTGATTCGATAACGCCGGGGAACCAGCGAGATTGGAACCGCCAACCGGGATCCGGTGGCCTGTGTTGACCATCCAGGCGGAGAGGTTGTAGAGGTGCGATGACGCGAAAAAACGCGTGCCGTCGGGACTGAAGCCCGCGGCGTCGAGTTGATGGCCGCCGGGGTCGCGCAACGTGGGTGCGTCGGGTCGGCCGGTTCGCAGGTCGTAGAAGTGGCCCGTGCCGCCGATGTCCGTCGTTGCGACGGTTTTTCCATTCGGGCTGATCGATACGGTGAGGATGCGGCTGTGGGTGCCGGTCGTCCATGTGCGTACGAGCCGCCGTGTCGCGAGATCGACGAGGCGGATCTTGCCGTCGAAGCCGCCGATGACGATCGTGTGTCCGTCGGGGGTGAGGGCCATCCCGCCGATCTGACTGCCGAATCCTGGCAGTGTTGCGACGAGATGGGGGCTGTCCTGGACTGCAGCGAGGAGCGCGCTGCGCGTCTCTGGCGTGTCGTCGAGGCGGCGCGCCTCGACCGCGAGCAGCAACGAGCGCGGCAGGTTCGGTGCTTCGAGATTCTCGGATTCGATCGCCAGGCGGTTGGCGTCGGAGACGCGCGCCTCGTTCCGCGCGATCGTCGCGGCGCGCCGCGCGGCGGTTGCGTCGGTGTTGGCGCGGTTGCGTTGCACGATGGCGTAGCCGCCGAACGCGATGGCGATCACGACCAGGATGGCGAGGGCGCTGACCCCGGTGCGGGCGAGTCGCCGGGCCCGTTTGTGCAGGCGGATGTCTTCGGATTCGAGTTCATCGCGCGCGACGCCGTGCACCGGAGCCGCGAGTTGCGCAACCGCGTCGCGAAACCGCGAGTTGCGCATGTTGAGGTCGTGTTCGTCGTGCGCCCAGCGGACGTCGAGATGGCGGGGTTCGTCGGCGAACGCGGTGCGCAACGCGGGCGGAACTGC
>DASXZO010000076.1:0-12400 GCA_036501845.1 Acidimicrobiia bacterium
CGAACAAGGTGTATGCCGGGCTGACATACCACTTACCGTCGCGTTCGACGGTGATCACGAACGGCGCGCCGCCGTGCACGCCCAACCGAGCGAGATCGATCGATCCTTGCTTGTTCCCCTCCACGCGCTGCAGCACTTCGCTGAGCTCGCCGGCCGTGAGCTTGGCCGAGATCGAGCCCGAGAGCGTGACCTTGGCGATGCCTGGTGCGAGTGTGGTCACCGTCGTCTGCAGGCCGTTCACCGAGAGGTTGATCCCGGCAAAGGGCGAACTCGACGAATCGACGAGCTTGGTCTGCTTGGCCTTGTGTTCGGCCGAGCCCACCGTCGACTGCAGCGTCGACACTTCAGAAGGGTCGAGCGTGGCCACCGCGGCGAGCGCGTCTTGATGATCGATGGCGTCGGCCAGTTGGTGCACTGCCGCCTGAGGTGAGTCGGCGCCCGTGCCGTTGCTCTGCACGCCCGCGATCGCGTAGCCACCAACTCCGAGCAGCGCGGCGATGCCGACGATGCCGAACGTTCGGTGCGCGCGTGATCGAGCGCGCCGGGGCGGGCGCTCCGACATCTCGGCCACGGGAACGCCGTCGCGCCGCGACTCGGCCGCGGCCACCGCAGCCGAGAGCACCGCGTCGGCACCGCGCGGCGTTCCGCGCGAGGCGAGCGCGTCCCACGGGTTGTTCGTGTGGTCAGACATCGGTCGACTCCGTCTCCATTGCTGCGCGCAGTGCTCGCCGGCCGCGCGACAACGCCATGCGTGCGGCTGCGGCGTTGATGCCGACGATCTCGGCGGCCTCTCGCGCCTGGTAGCCGTCGACGTCGACGAGGTAGAGCAGTGCCCGGTCGCGCGGGTCGAGGCCGAGCAGGTCGGCGAGCGCGCTCGGATAGGTGTCGACGGCGGCCATATCGGGGCCCAGCCGCTGCGCCGCGGCACCGGCTCGGCGGCTCCGGCGGCGCTCGTTGCTGGCGAGGTTCACGATGGTGCGCCGGAGGTAGGCGCCCACATCGGCCACGTCACTCCGATCGCCGGCGAGGAACCGGGTGTAGGCCTCCTGCACGAGGTCGTCGGGCTCCACGTCGAGCCGGCCGGCGATCGCTGCGAACCGCCGCAACGGGTTGTAGAGGCGGCGCAGCTCGTCGAGCACCCGCTCGTCCCACGTGGGCGGCGCGCCCCCAGCACTCTCGACCACTGCCACCGTCTCCCTGCCCACACGCGGCGCCACACTGGGAACGACACCGCGGGCCGTCGAAGTGCAACCGACTCTCAGTTTCTCCGATCGGCACCCCGCCCGCCCGCGATACCTCCCGTGGTCCCACGAACAGTGGACAAGTCGACTGTTTGTGGGACCACAGGGGGAGTAGACACGCGGCCCGGATGGATGCTGCGGTGGCCCGGTTCGAGCTCCATGTGCCCGAGAGCCGCTCGCTCAAGGCCAAGCGGGCTGCCATCCGGCCGATCGTCGACGGTCTGCGCCACCGCTTCCGCCTGTCGGTGGCCGAGGTCGACCACCTCGACACCTGGCAACGCGCCGCCGTGGCCGTGGCCGTGGTGGCCAACGATCACCGTCACGTGGAGGACGTGCTCGACGAGGTGGAGCGCTTCGTCGACGTGGCGGCCAACGTCGAGCTTCTCAGCGTCGAAATCACCTGGCTCGACGCGAGCTGATCTGCCCGTGGTCCCATCAGGATGTCGTATTCGTCATCGTGATGGGACCACCGGACGCTGAGCACCGCGTCAACAAGGTCGAGCGCGCGCCGAGTGCGGCGCGATGATCTCTCCGTGCCCGCCAAGCGTTATCCGCGGACGGCCCGGTTGAACGAGGTCGTACAGGAGGTCGTTGCCTCCGAGCTGGAGAGGCTGTCCGACCCGCGCCTCGAGATGGTCACGATCACCGGCGTGGAGGTGCGGGCCGACCTCTCACAGGCCACCATCTACTACTCGGCGCTCAACTCACCCGACGCGGGTAAGGCCCTCGCCTCGGCCGCGCCGCACCTGCGGGGTGTGCTCGGCAACGGCATGCGGGTACGGCAGGTGCCGGAACTCGTGTTCCGCCCCGACCCCGCGATCGAGACCGGCGCCCGCATCGACCAGATCCTGCGCGACGGCGGCCGGCGCACCGATTCCCTCGACGACGCGGTGTGAGCAACTGATGACCGTCTCCACAACCTCCAGCACGGAGTCCGACGACGACGCCGAGTATCGCGGCGCGCTCGCGACGGCGGCCACCGCCATCGCGGGTGCACACGAAGTGGCACTCGCGTGCCACGTGTCGCCCGACGGCGACGCGCTGGGTTCGATGCTCGGGCTGCATCATGTGTTGAGGGCCGCGGGCGTGCCGTCGATCGCGTCGTTCTCGGAGCCGTTCGTGGTGGCGCCGCATTACCGCGAGCTCGCCGGCCTCGACGAGCTCTCGAAGCCGGTCGACTTCCCGCACGAGCCCGAGCTGATGGTCACGTTCGACTCCGGTTCGCTCGCCCGCCTCGGCACCCTCGAGCCGAGTGCCAAAGCCGCGCGAGAGCTCGTGGTGATCGACCATCACGTGAGCAACGAGCGCTACGGCACGATCAACGTGATCGACCCGCACGCGGCCGCGAGCAGCGTGGTGGTGCGCGAGCTCGTGCACACGCTCGGCCTGCCGCTCAACCGCGACGCCGCGCTCTGCCTGTTCGCCGCGCTTGTGTGCGACACGGGCCGCTTCCAATACGACTCCACCACGCCAGCCGTGTTCGACCTCGCGCGCGAACTCTCCGAGTTCGACCTCCCGATCGCCACGCTGTCGCGCACACTGTTCGAGGAACACCGCTTCCAATACATGCGGTTGCTCGCCGCGGTGATCGATCGGGCCGAGCTCTGCACCGCGCAGAGCTTCGTGTGGACCGCGGTCACGCAAGCCGACCTCCGCGCCCACGACGTCACGATGGAAGAGGTCGAAGGTCTCATCGACGTCGTGCGCCGCACCAAGGAGGCCGACGTGAGCGCGGTGCTCAAGGAAGATCCCGACGGTTCGGTGCGCGTCAGCCTCCGCAGTCGCGGTGCGGTCGACGTGTGCGCGATCGCGCAGGATTTCGGCGGCGGCGGCCATCGCTTCGCCGCGGGGTTCACGAGCGACGCGCCGATCGGCACAGTCGTCGAACGCATCCGTGGCGCGCTCCCGTCGTAACGCTCCCGCGAACGTCGACGGGTTCCTCGTCGTCGACAAGCCCGCGGGCATGACGAGTCACGACGTGGTGGCGCGCGGCCGCAAGATCTTCGGGCAGCGTCAAGTGGGTCACGGCGGCACGCTCGATCCCGACGCAACCGGCGTGCTCGTGATCGCGTTGGGCGCCGCGACAAGGTTGCTGCGCTTCGTCACCGACGCGCGCAAGGTGTATCGGGCCACGATCGTGTTCGGGGTGGCCACCGACACGCTCGACGCTGCGGGCACCGTGGTGGAGACGGTCCACATGCACATCTACCGCGCCCAGCTCGACGCCGCGGTGCGCGGGTTCGTCGGCGAGATCGAACAGGTACCCCCGATGGTCTCGGCGATCAAGGTGGGCGGTAGGCGGCTGCACGAGCTGGCACGCGAGGGCATCGAGGTCGACCGCGCGCCCCGCAAGGTCACCGTCTACAGATTCGAGGTCGAAGCCTTCAGCCCAGCCACCGCCGAATCCGACGGGCGTCGTAAAGCGTCGAATAGCGACGCTTTACGACGCCCGGCTATGGCGACGGTGCTGGTGGAGTGCAGCAGTGGCACGTATGTGCGCAGCCTCGCGGCCGACGTCGGTGTGGCGCTCGGCGGGGTGGCGCACGTGGGCGAGCTCCGGCGGCTCGCCGTCGGCCGCTTCGAACTCGCCGACGCGCACGTGCTCGCCGAAGTCGAGGCCCGCGGATCGGAATGCGTGCTGCCGATCGCGCACGCCCTGCGCGATCTCGAACACGTGACGGTCGACCAGGCAACGGCCGCACGAGTCGCGCACGGCGCAACGCTGCCCGGTGAGCACGCCGGCCCGCTCGCGGTGTGCGACGAAGCCGGCGAGGTGCTCGCGGTGTACGAGCCGTGGCGCGCTGGTGTGCTCAAACCGTCGGTGGTGCTGGCGCGCCCGGCGATCGCCGGGGGAGCGAGCTGAACATGCAGCTGCATCGCGATCCTTCGTCGCCCCCCGCTATCGCGGCCGGCACCGTGCTGTCGATCGGCGCGTACGACGGTGTGCACCGAGGCCACCGCGCCGTGTTGCGGCTCGTGCGCGAGCTCGCCACCGCGCGAGGTCTGGAGTCGGCCGTCGTCACCTTCGATCGTCACCCGGCCGAAGTGGTGCGCCCCGAGAGCGCGCCGTTGCTGCTGACCACTCTCGACCAGAAGGTGGAGCTGCTCGCCGACACGGGTCTCGTCGACCACACCGTGGTGCTCACGTTCGACGAGTCGCGCAGCCAGGAGGCCGCCGACGACTTCGTGCACGAAGTGCTCGTGGGCATCTGCGCGGCCAAGCTCGTGGTGGTGGGCGCCGACTTCCACTTCGGCCATCATCGGGCCGGAAACGTGGCCATGCTCGAGGCAGTGGGCGCGCAGCTCGGCTTCGAGGTGATCGGCCTCGGTCTCGTGGCCGACTCGCCGGGCGGCCCGGCCTACTCGTCCACGCGGGCGCGCCACCTGCTCGCGGCCGGCGACGCCGACGGCGCATGCGAGGTGCTCGGGCGGCCGCATGCGGTGCGCGGCGTGGTGGAAGAGGGCGACCATCGCGGCCGGGAGCTCGGGTTCCCCACGGCGAACATGGCCGTTCCGGCCCGCATCTGCCTACCCGCCGACGGCGTGTACGCGGGCACGGTCCTCACCCCCGACGGCCGCGAGCACCTCGGGGCGATCTCCCTCGGTCGCCGCCCCACCTTCTACGACGAACGCGGCATGCGCCTGCTCGAGCCCTACCTGCTCGACTTCGACGGCGACCTCTACGGCCACCAACTGGAGGTGCGGTTCGCCCACCATCTGCGCCCCCAACTCAAGTTCGACGGCATCGACGCCCTCATCGAGCAGATGCACAACGACGTCGAGCGCACCCGCGACCTCCTCGGCTGACCGATCCCCACCGACTCTGGGCGGGGCTGGGCGGGGCTGGGAGCTCGGACGACGCCACCCCCCGTCGCGGAGAATTCGAGTTTTGGCCACACTTTGAAGTGACACACATGTTTTAGCGCGCTACGTTTGCACAACGGAGCGGGCCGAGAGAGCTCGGGGCGAAAGTGGCGGAGGGAAACACGTGAGATTGCAACGGGTATTGGTGGCTGGCGCCCTGATGACGAGCATGGCGCTCGCCGGTGCCGGTGCGTTCGCGGGAACGGCGGGCGCGACCGCGCCGACCAACCTGTGGGTCGCGAAGACGGGGCCGTACGCCGGCAACGGAAAGTCGTGCGCCAAGCCGGGATTCAGCTCGGTGCAGGCGGCGCTCAACGCCGCGGCGGGGAGTTCCACGGTGCACGTGTGCGCCGGCACCTACAGCGAGCAGCTGACGATCACCAAGCCTGTGTCGCTCAAGGCGAGCGGCGCGGTGACGCTGCAGTTGCCGGCATCGCCGGCCGACTCGACCACGCCGTGCGAAGTCGCCACTCCGAGCGACCCGCACTACCAGGATGAGGTCGACGTCTGCACGAGCGGATCGGTCACACTCATCGGTTTCACCGTCCACGCCGACTGGCCGGCCGGCACCTGCAATGACGACCTCAACGCGGTGCTCGTGGCCGGTGGCGCCACGCTGCGCATGACCAACGACTCGGTCACCGCAGCCGGCGCCGTGCCTCTCAACGGATGCCAGGGCGGTATCGGCATCGAGGTCGGCATGGCCTGGACCACACCCGTGCAAGTGGGTCACGCGGTGATGAACACCGTGTCGGTGAGCGGCTACCAGAAGAACGGCATCACCGTCGACGGCAGCGGCTCGACCGCAACGATCAACAAGGCCACCGTCACTGGAATCGGTGCCACGAACGCGATCGCACAGAACGGCATCCAGATCAGTAACGGTGCCAAGGGCACGATCACGAAGTCGACCATCAGCGGCAATGAGTGCGACGACACCGCCGGCGGCTGCGGCCCCGACTCGTTGACGAACGTGCAGTCGGTCGGCGTGTTGCTCTATGCGCAGGCCGCGGGCTCGGGCATCAGCGGTTCGACGCTGTCGAACAACGACATCGGTGTGTACGTGCTCGACGACCCGTCGGCGCCCGCGCCCACGAAGTCGACCGCCAACATCGCCACGAGCACCTTCACCAACAACCGCTACGAGGGCGTGATCCTCGACCAGGGGCTCACCACGCTTCGGCGCCTCAACATCTCGGGTTCGACGGCTGCTCTGCAGATGCTGCAGTACGACGGCCAGACCTACGGTGCACGCGGCACGGCGAATTTCCTGACGATCACCGGGGCGACGTACTCGCTGCAGATCCGCTCCGACGACTCGCCGTCCGACAAGCCCGGATCGATCACACTGTCCAACAGCTCGTTCGGCGGTGGCGTCTACGACAACCAGAACCCGTCGGCGTTCTCGGCACGCGAGAACAACGACACCCTCTAGCCACACGGCATTTCCCACACAGTTTCGTGGTGCAGTAGCCCCGTCCCTGCGGGGCTACTACACCAAGAACGCCTGCTCGAGTGTCCTGAGCGGGCCCGTGGTAGGTTGCCCCGTCCGCTTGAGCCATCTCAGGCGACCGAGGTCCAGCCTCGCGATTCCCCGCTGAAGCGCGCAGCGCCCGCAGCATTTCCCCTTCGAGAGTCTTCGAGTAGATGCCGAACAAGCAAGCCACGATCGCCGAGCACCGCCGGCACGAAACCGACACCGGTTCCACCGAGGTGCAGATCGCACTGCTCACCGAGCGGATCCAGCACCTCACCGAGCACCTGAAGGTCCACAAGAAGGACCATCACTCGCGCCGGGGTCTGCTGATGCTCGTCGGTCAGCGGCGCCGCATGCTCGACTACCTGCGCGCCAACGACGTCGAGGGATACCGGGCACTCATTGCCAAGTTGGGCATCCGCCGCTAGACCGTTGGCGGGCGCGACCATCGCGCCCGCAACAAACCAGCGCGGGAGCTGTGGGGGTTACCGGTTGCCATCGTCCCGAGGCGCGTGCCGCTGAGCCGCCGCGGGGCGCTGACCACTGGGAACCGCCGCCTCTCGCATGAACGCACAGGATCCGTGAGGAACCCGTGCACAATGAGAGGAGAGCGTCGCATGCGTGACGCCATTCGTGTCTCCGGCCCGGTGAATGCCGACGGCCTGGAGATGTCATTCGAGACGGGCAAACTCGCGGCACTCGCCGACGGCGCGGTCGTCGTGCGGCTCGGTGACACCGTGCTGCTGAGCACCGTGTGTACCAGCAAGCCGCGTGAGGGCATCGACTTCTTCCCGCTCACGGTCGAAGTCGAGGAGCGGATGTACGCCGCGGGCAAGATCCCCGGCTCGTTCTTCCGGCGTGAAGGCCGTCCGGGTGAGCAGGCGATCCTCACCTGCCGGCTCACCGACCGCCCGCTGCGCCCGAGCTTCCCCGAGGGTTTCCGCAACGAGGTGCAGGTGGTTGCCACCATCCTCGGCGCCGACCAGGAGAACCCGCACGACGTCGCGTCGATCAACGGCGCGTCGGCCGCGCTGATGGTGAGCGGCATCCCGTTCAACGGCCCGATCGGTGCGGTGCGGCTCGCGCACCTCGAGGGTGAGTGGGTGGCGCACCCCACGTTCCAGGAGGGCGACCGCTCCACGTTCGAGATCGTGGTGGCCGGCCGTCTGCTCGACGACGGCGACGTCGCGATCATGATGGTGGAGGCCGGCGGCACGGCGATGGCGTGGGACCTCTACGAGGACGGCGCGCCGAAGGTCACCGAAGAAGTGATTGCCGAGGGCCTCGAGTACTCGAAGCAGTGGATCGCGGCGTCGATCAAGCTGCAGAGCGAGTTGCGCCGGCGGGTCGAGGAAGAGCACGGCAAGATCGAGACGATCACCTACCAGCCGCACACCGACTACGACGACGACGTGTTCGCCGCGGTCGAGGCGCGTAGCGCCAGCGGGGTGAGCGAGGCGATGGCGATCGCCGACAAGCACGACCGCAATGGCCGCCTCGACGAGATCGAAGGCGACCTGCTGGGTGCATTGGTCGGCACTGCGGAAGCGCCCGGCGCGTTCGCCGAGCGTGCAGTGCAGGTGAAGCGGGCGTTCCGCAGCTTGCAGAAGAAGACCGTGCGCTCCCGCATCGTGAACGAGGGAATGCGCATCGACGGTCGCACGACCACCGAGATCCGGCCGCTGTCGGCCGAGGTCGGCCTGTTGGTCACCGCGCACGGCACCGGCTTGTTCCAGCGAGGCGAGACGCAGGTGCTCTCGGTCGCGACGCTCGGCATGCTGCGCATGGAGCAGATGCTCGACACGATCACGACCGACGAGAAGAAGCGCTACATGCACCACTACAACTTCCCGCCGTTCTCCACCGGTGAGACGGGGCGCGTCGGTTCGCCGAAGCGTCGTGAGATCGGCCACGGCGCGCTCGCCGAGCGCGCGCTCGTGCCGGTGCTGCCGCAGGTGGAGGAGTGGCCGTACGCGATGCGTGTGGTGTCGGATGTGATGTCGTCGAACGGTTCCACGTCGATGGCGTCGGTGTGCGGCTCAACACTCTCGTTGATGGACGCGGGTGTGCCGATCAAGGCGCCCGTCGCCGGTATCGCGATGGGTCTGGTGCACGCAGAGGGCAAGTACACGACGCTCACCGACATCCTCGGTACCGAGGACGCGTTCGGCGACATGGACTTCAAGGTTGCGGGCACGGCCGAGTTCGTCACCGCGCTGCAGCTCGACACGAAGATCGACGGCATCCCCGCCGACGTGCTCGCGGCCGCGCTCGGTCAGGCCAAGGAAGCCCGCATGAAGATCCTCGGCGTGATGGCCGAGGCAATCGCCGAACCGCGCGCCGAAGTGCGCGAGAGCGCGCCGAAGATCATCAGCTTCGAGATCCCGATCGACAAGATCGGTGAGGTGATCGGGCCGAAGGGCAAGGTCATCAACACGATCCAGCAGGACACCGGCGCCGACATCGCGGTGAGCGACGACGGCACGGTGGGTCTTGTGTCGATCGGCTCGAAGGAAAGCTCACGCGTCGAAGAGGCGCAGCGCCGCGTCATGCTGATCCTCGACCCGCCTACAGCCGAGCTCGGCGCGATCTACAACGGCAAGGTCGTGAACATCACGAAGTTCGGTGCGTTCGTGAACATCCTCCCGGGCCGCGACGGTCTGATCCACATCTCGAAGCTCGGTCGGGGCAAGCGCATCGACAGGGTCGAAGACGTCGTGAATCTCGGCGACGAGCTCGAGGTGCGCGTCGACGACATCGACCAGAACGGCAAGCTGTCGCTCACGCTCGTGGGCGACGACGCCGGCTCGTCGAACGGTGCCGACGGCTCGGAGCGACGCTCCTCGGGTGGCGGCAGCACCGCGAGCAGCGGTGGGGGCGACGGTGTCGAGACGGTGAGCTTCGAGAGCGAGTGGGACGCCCAGAGCGCCGACGCGTTCGGTGACCTCGGTCCGGCGGCCGAAGCAACCAGTGGTGGTGGCGACCGCGGTGGCAGCGGTGGCAGCGGTGGTTCCCGTGGCGGCCCGCGCCGTCGGAGCGGCGGTGGGTCACGCCGCCGGTGATCGAGCGGACGGAGCTCGGCTCGGGACTGCGCGTCATCACCGAGTCGCTCCCGCAACTCCGATCGGTCACGCTCGGTGCGTGGGTGGGCACCGGCGCGCGCGACGAGGTGGACGAGGTTGCTGGCGCGAGCCACTTCCTCGAACACCTGCTGTTCAAGGGCACCGAGACGCGCTCCGCGCGTGACATCGCCGACACGATCGAGTCGGTCGGTGGCGAGATGAACGCGTTCACCTCGCACGAGCACACGGTGTTCTACGTGCGCGTGCCCGACTCGCAGCTCGAGCTCGCGGCCGACGTGCTGAGCGACATCGTGTGGCGCCCGGCGTTCCGCCCCGACGAGGTGGAGACCGAGCGGCAGGTGATCCTCGAAGAGATTGCCATGCGCGACGACACGCCCGACGATCTCGTGCACGACGTGTTCGCGAGCACGTTGTTCCCCGAACACCAGCTCGGCCGCGAAGTGATCGGCTTCGAAGAGACCGTGTCGTCGATGACGCGCGACTCGGTGCGCGGCTACCACGGCTCGCACTACCACGCCGCGAACACGGTGTTCGCGGCGGCCGGCAATCTCGAACATGCCACCGTGCGCGACCTCGCCGATCGTTTCGGCCCGTCCACGAACGGTGCTCGGCCGGCGCGCGAGCTCGCGCCGTTCACCAGGCCGCTGCCGGTGCGCGTGGTCGAGCGCGACACCGAGCAGGCGCACCTCGTGCTCGGCGTGCGCGCGTCGGCACACCGCGACCCCGATCGCTACGCGCTCACGGTGCTGAACCATGTGCTCGGCGGCGGCATGTCGTCGCGGTTGTTCCAGGAGATCCGCGAGAGCCGTGGCCTCGCGTACTCCGTGTATTCGTTTCGCGCCGCCTTCGACGACAGCGGCTACCTCGCGATCTATGCCGGCACCACCGTCGACCGGGCCAAGGAGACGCTCGCGCTGATTCACGGCGAGATCGACGGCATCGTGCGCGACGGCACGATCACCGACGACGAGCTGCGCGCCGCCAAGGGCAACCTCACCGGCTCGCTGTTGATGTCGCTCGAGACGTCGTCGTCACGGATGCGCCGCCTCGGTCACGGCGAGCTCGTCGAGGGCGAAATCCCCACACTCGAGGAGTTGGCGCGCCGCGTCGAGGAGGTCACCCTCGACGACGTCGGCCGCGTGGTCGACCGCCTCTTCCGCGACGAGCCGCGCGCCCTCGCAGTGGTCGGCCCCTTCTCCGAATCCGACTTCTAAAGTCGACGCCTTCGGGCGCGGCGCGGGGCCGAAGTGTGCGGCGCGCAGCGCGGGCGTTACGCTGCGCGCGCGATATGGGGCGCTTGCTGGGGCGGTTCACGCTCGGACGTTGGTTGGTCGCGGCCGCGGTGTTGAGTGGCGTGTGCTTCATGGCGCCCTCGGCGTCGGGCGCGCCCCACGTCACGCCCGGGCCGGCAGGCAAGATCAAGCACATCGTGGTGATCTTCCAGGAGAACCGCTCGTTCGACGAGGTGCTCGGCCAGTTCTGCGTGGACCATGCCGGGCGCTGCGACGGCTACGTCGGCCCGGTGCATCTCGCCGACGGCACCACCGTGCCCGACATCGTGAGCCCCGACGTGATCAGCCCGGATCCGCCGCACAACGTGTCGACGCAGTTGAAGGCGATCGACCATGGTCGCATGGACGGCTGGAACAACCTGCCGCAGTGCGAGGTGAAAGGCGTGAACCAGTGCGTGTCGCACTACACCGAGGCGCAGGTGCCGGCGCTCTCGGCACTCGCGACGTATTACGTGGTGGCCGACCACACGTTCTCGTTCGAGGACAGCCCGTCGTGGGGCGGCCACTTGGCCGTCGCCGCGGCCACGCAGGACAACTTCACCGGCGCCATCCCCACGCCCGTGCCCGGCGTGCCGGCGGGTCCGGGCTGGGGCTGTAACTCGAACAAGGTCGCGCCGTGGATCAACCCGACCACGCATCAGCAACTGTTCGAACCATCGTGTATCCCGGCGCCGGTAGGGATGCTGAGCCCCACCAAATTCCCCTACAACGGTCCGTTCAAAGCCACGCCGGTGCAGTACGTGCCCACGATCTTCGACCGCCTCGACGCCGTGAAGCAGCCGTGGCGCATCTACGCGTCGATCGTGGGCTGGTCGATCTGTCCCTCGTTCGCCGAATGCGAGTACGGGCCCCAGCACTCCAATCTCGTGGCGCCCACGCAGATCCTCACCGATGCCAAGAGCGGCAAGCTCCCGGCGTACTCGGTGCTGTCGCCGACGGGTCCGGGTGGCACCGGTCAGCACCCGCCGAGCTCGATGCTCGTGGGCGACAACTGGATCGCCAAGGTGGTGAGCGCGATCGCGTCGGGGCCCGACTGGTCGTCGACGGCGATCTTCATCACCTACGACGACTGCGGTTGCTTCTACGACCACGTTGCCCCGCCCGGGCTCAACCCCGACGGTACGCAGATGGGTCTGCGCGAGCCGATGGTGATCGTGAGCCCCTACGCCAAGTTCGGCACCACCGACTCGCACGACGCCACGTTCGCGTCGATCCTGCGTTTCGCCGAGGAGACGTTCGGTCTTCCGGCGCTCAGCGTCAACGACGCCCAGGCCTACGACTACAGCGGCGCGTTCGACTTCACCAAGGCGGCGACCGCGCCGCGTGTGAAGCTCACGCAGAAGCCAGTGCCCGAGTCGACGATCAAGAAGGTCGCGTCGCTCCCACCATCCGACGACCAAGACACGTGACTATTTCCTGAACATCTATGCGTCGTTTGACTTG
>DASXZO010000077.1:0-20685 GCA_036501845.1 Acidimicrobiia bacterium
GCTATGCGACGCTCTACGACGCCCGTAGATCTTGGGGTTAGTCGAGTTGGGCGGACAAGGTCTTGGGGGCCACACAGCGGTAGGCGTCCTCGAGAATCGCCCGTAGCTCCACTTCGGGACAGGGCCGATCGAGGCGCACGCCGAGCCAGCCCCGCCCGCCCACGTACGCGGGCCGGTAGAAGCGGTCGGGCTCCTCGTCGATCATCGTCTCCTGCACGCCCGGCGGCGCGGCGCAGATCAGGCCGACGATGCCGTCGCCGTGGTGATCCTCCCAGAACGTGGCGACCGTCTTCTTCCCGCGCACGAACCACGTGGGCGCGCCGTGCGAGAGCCGCTCCTCGATCTCGGGGAACGACAGGCAGATCTTGCGGACTCTCGCGAGCTGCTTCGCCGCGTCTCGGGCCGGCATCGACCTGACCATAGTGAGTCGACCAGACTGCGACCATGTCCTTCGTCGTCGTCGACACACCCCGCCCGCACGTCACGCTGATCACGCTCAACCGACCCGAGCGGATGAACGCGATGGCATTCGACGTGATGATCCCGTTCCGCGAGACACTCGAAGCCGTCAGCAACGACAACGACACGCGGGTGGTGATCCTCACCGGGGCGGGCCACGGTTTCTGTTCCGGTGCCGACCTCGAGGACTCGGGCATCGTGCCGAACATCGCCGGGCTCACACCCACGACGATCGCGCACCGCGCGCTCGAGCTGCTCGACGACGTGATCCTCACGATCCGCAAGCTGCACCAGCCGGTAATCGGTGCGATCAACGGCGCGGCGATCGGCGGCGGCTTCTGCCTGGCGTGCGCGTGCGACATGCGCGTCGCGGCACCCCAGGCCTACTTCCGTGCTGCGGGCATCAACAACGGGCTCACCGCGTCGGAGCTCGGTATCAGCTACCTGCTGCCACGCGAGATCGGTGCGTCGCGGGCCTTCGAGATCATGCTCACGGGGCGCGACGTCGACGCCGCGGAAGCCGACCGCATCGGACTCGTGTCGAAGGTGGCGGCCGACGGAGCGTTGCTCGACGAGTGCTACGCGATGGCCGAAGGGATCGTCGGCTACAGCCGCATCGGTGTGGAGCTCACCAAGCGGATGCTCTGGTCGAGTCTCGACGCCAGCAGCATGCGCGCGCACATGGATCACGAGGGGACGGCGCAGCTCTATGTGCGGCTCACCACGCAGAACTTCCAAGAGGCCATCACCGCGCGCAAGGAGAAGCGCGCGCCCGTGTTCCGTGACTGATCGGCGCGCCGGGCGGATCAGCTTCGACGCGGTTGCCGAGCAGTACGGCGCGGCGCGGCCCGAGTATCCGCCCGAGCTCTTCGACACGGTCGTCGAGATCACTGGGATCACCACCGACTCGCGGCTCCTGGAGATGGGGCCTGGCACTGGAATCGCCACGCGTGTGATGGCCGAGCGCGGCTTTCACATCACCGCGATCGAACTCGGCGATCACATGGCCGCAGTGGCGCGCCGCAACCTCGCCGAGTTCCCGAACGTCGAGATCGTGGTGGGCGACTTCGAGACCTGGGATCCTGGCGAGCGCGCGCCGTTCGACCTGATCTACGCCGCGACCGCGTTTCACTGGGTCGACCCCGCCAGGCGCTACACGCGCGTCGCCGAACTCGTCCGGCCTGGCGGCCATCTCGCGATCTGGACCGCCACACACGTGTTTCCCGAACCGGGCGACCCGTTCTTCTACGAGATCCAGGATGTGTACGACACACTCGGTGACGCGTTGCCCGAGGGTGCCCTGTGGAACAAGCCGGGTGAGCTTCCCGACGAGTGGGGCGACGAGCTGCGAGCGAGTGGTGTGTTCGACGACGTGCAGTACCACCAGTTCGCGTGGGTCGTCGACTACGACGTAGAGGCCTACATCGCCCTCCTCGACTCGTTCTCGGTGAACCTGCTGCGACCGCCCGATGAGAAGGCGTACCTCTACGGCGAGATCCGCCGCCGCGTCGCGGCACGCGACGACAAGCTCCTGCATCGCGGCTGGGGCGCGCCACTCCACATCGCCCGCCTCAAGTAACAAGGCGCGTTCGGTCGACATCCACCCGGTATGAAGTTTGCCTCCGCGCGCCGGGCGCTTGCCGGCGCGGTCGCAGCCGGGATTGCGCTGTTCGCCGTGGCCGGCCCGCCGGCAGTGGCGTCCGCGTCGGCGCCGCACCCGCCTGCGCTCGACGCCAACAACGCCAGCGCCGAGAACCCGTACGGGTGGTTCGAAGGCGGCTTGCCGTGGCAGGGCCAATACGCCGACCCCGACATCGTGCTCTACAACGGCACCTATTACGCCTACGCCGCGAACACCGATGGCCGCTACCTCGCAGTGATGACGTCGACCGACCTCGTGCACTGGTCGGCGCACGCGCACTGGAGCACCCATGCCGCGCCCTGGCTCGGCGGCCCCGACCCGCACAGCGATCCGAGCGTCCCGGTCGAGATCCGTCGCGTCTCGGCGATGAGTAGCGGCGACATGTGGGACCTCAACGACGCGCTGGTGGCGCCGGCCGCATGGGGTGTGCACGACGTGGTGAACGTGTGGATGCACCGCGAGTACTGGGCCACCGGCGTCACGAAGATCGCCGACACATGGTTCAGCTATGCGGCCGTCCATTACTCCACGCGGCTCGGTGACGGCAGCGTCGACCCGTACGGCTTCGGTCGCTTCTGCCTCACGGTCGCGACGGCGCCGTCGCCGCTCGGTCCGTTCCGCGATGCAACGGGAACGCGGCCGCTCTACTGTGATTCCGATCCTGGGGGCAGTATCGATCCGGCACCGTTCGTCGATCCGCACACCGGTCAGAACTGGCTCGTGTGGAAGGCCCAGGGCCGTATGAGCAGCCCGGGAGTGACGGGATACCAGTCGTCGCTGAAGTCGGCGCGGCTCGACGCGCACGGCCGCATCACCGGTCCGGTCACCACGCTGCTCAGCACGGCGCCCGGAACGTGGGAAGGGTCGACGATCGAGAACCCGTCGATGATCCGGTGGCGGGGCCGCTGGTACCTCTTCTATTCGGCGAACTCGTTCGCGGCCGATGCCGCGGGACGCAGCCCGTATGCCACTGGCTACGCCATCTGTGCATCGCCAGCCGGTCCGTGTCATCGTCCGAGCCGGTACCCGTTGATGACATCGAGCGCGACGCAAGCCGGCCCGGGTGGCGCGAGTGCGTTCCTCGACGCGAACGGCAACCTCCGGTTGGTGTACGCCTACTACTGGCCGGGCGAGAACCGGCCGAACACGCCGATCGCGCATCCGCGCCGCATGGCCGTCACGAGCGTGGTGTGGCACAGCGATGGTTCGCTCAGCGTGCCGCCGCTCGGCGCGCCAGTATGGAGCCGCGTCGTGTTCCCGTTCGGTTGACCGCGCGCGCACACACAACCGCGTCCTGGGTGCAAACAACCCGCTCCCGCGGGGCTGCTGCACCCGGAGCGCAGATCAGGGCGCGGCGCTGCCGGTCAGGTGAGTGGCGCGCCGTCGAAACGGTCGATGGTGGCGAACTGGTCGACGGGCGTGCGGTTGAGCTTGGTAGGGTGCTTCGTCGGGTGGCCGAGCACCACGAGCGCGGCGATGGTGTGTGCAGGCGGAAGACCGAAGTAGTCGCGGACCTCGGCTTCGGCGCGGCACACGAACGTGGTGAGCACGCCGCCGAGTCCTTCGTCGCGCGCCGCGAGCAAGATGTTCTGCACGAACGGGTAGATCGACGCGCCGCCGATCACGCTCACGTGCTCGGCGTCGATGTCGGTGATGGCGAGCGTGCGCAGGTCGACGCTCACGAGCAACAGCACCGGCGCGCGCTCCACCACATCCATAAACGGGTTGTCGATCGACTGCGCGCGAGCGGCAGCGAGGTCGACGGGCGGACCATGCCACTTGCCGTCGTCACCGGGCGCGAACGGCACGAGACCCTTGGCCACCTGCGCGGCGTACTCGAGGAACCCGAGGCGCGACAAGCGCGTGATCTCGGCGCGAGCTTCGGGCGACTCGATCACCGTCACGTGCCAACCCTGGCGATTACCGCCGCTGCCGGCGAACCGGGCGCTGTCGAGGATGCGCACGAGCACGTCGCGCTCCACGGTCTCGTTCGTCAATTCACGAATCGAGCCCATGCTGCGCATGGCGTCTCGCAGCTCCATGTCAGGCCGTGGCCTTTTCCGCCATCTCGCCGACGTTGATCACGTCGCCGCCGCGCTCGAAACGGCCCGTGTCCATCGAGCGGATCGAGACGTCGTGTCCCTTCGCCTCGGCACGCAGCGCCGCGACGGTCGAGTGCTCGCGCGAGCGGTGCGCGAACGGATCGAAGTGGTACCAGCGGCAGGCGTTCTCGTAGGTGATCTTGTTCAGCTCGTCGTCGGGAACGTCGGACGCGACCGCGGCGAGCTCCTCGGGCGCGTTGGGCCACGACGAGTCGGAGTGCGGATAGTCGCATTCCCAGGCGATGTTGTCGAGGCCGATCATGTCGCGCAGACGGATGCCCACCGGGTCGGCGATGAAGCAGGTGAGGAAGCGCTCCCGGAACACCTCGCTCGGCGTCTGGCCGTGGAAGTCCTGGCCCGTCCACGCGCGATGCATGTCGTAGGTGCGGTCGAGCCGGTCGAGGAAGTAGGGGATCCAGCCGGTGCCGCCTTCCGACAAGGCGATGCGCAGCGCGGGGAACTCCTTGATCACGCGTGACCACACCAGGTCGGCCGCGGCCTGGCAGATGTTCATCGGCTGCAGCGTGATCATCACGTCGATCGGCGCGTTGGGCGCGGTCACCACGAGGCGACCCGAACTGCCGAGGTGCACCGACAGCACGACATCGTGGTCGCTGCAGGCCTTCCACACCGGGTCCCAGTACTCCTCGTGGAAGCTCGGGTAGCCGAGCGCGGCCGGGTTCTCGGTGAACGTCATCGAGTGGCAACCCTTGGCCGCAACGCGCGCCACTTCGGCCGCGGCGAGATCCGCGTCCCAGAGGATCGGCAGCGCGCACGGGATGAAGCGACCGGGGTAGGAGCCGCACCATTCGTCGATGTGCCAGTCGTTGTAGGCCTGTAGCACCGCGAGCGCCAGGCCCTTGTCGTCGGCACCCGCGAACAGCCGGCCCGCGAAGCCGGGGAACGACGGGAAGCACATCGAGCCGAGCACGCCGCCGGCGTTCATGTCCTTGATGCGCTCATGGATGTCGTAGCAACCGGGGCGCATCTCGTCGAAGGCGGTGGGTTCCACGCCGTACTCGCTCTTCGGACGGCCTGCCACCGCGTTCAGACCGACGTTGGGAATGACGTCGCCGTTGAACGTCCACACGTCGGAGCCGTCGTCGCGGTGCTCGACCCGCGGTGCCGCGTCGGCGTACTTCGCGGGAAGCCGCCCTTCGAACATGTGGGGCGGCTCGACGAGGTGGTCGTCGACGGAGATCAGAATCATGTCGTCAGCGCGCATTTCTTGCCTCTTGTTCGCTTCGCTCACCCAATGCTCCCGGCTATGGCGGGGTTTCCCTCGCTCCGTGAACGCGTCGGATGTTCGGTTGGCTTGCGGTCGCTCGGCTGGCGCCCAACGATACGTGGTCAGTCGGGTGTGGCAACCGCCGGAGGTCGCACGAGCGCTCGCGCGGAGCTGAAGGCCCAGCGGCCGGCTGCCTCGACCTGCACCATCACCGCGATGATGATGATCGAGACGATGCCGTCGAGCCAGTAGTGGTAGCCGGTGAAGGTGACGGCGGCGAAGACCAGCGCGAGGTGGAAGAGCATCAGCCAGCGCCACTTGCTTGGGCTCACGGTGATGACGGCCCATGTGAACAGCGCGGCCCACGCGATGTGCACCGAGGGCATGGCGGAGAACTGGTCGGGGCCGCCGTGGCCGATCGACGTGTACACGTCGGGCCCGAGCAGCTTCCCGGTGTCGATCATGTGGAGATCGGGAACGAGCCGCGGCGGCGCCACCGGGATCAACTGGATGAGCAGGCACGCGAGCGTCGTGAGCGCGAGCACGTTGCGGATTCGCGGGTAGCGGTCGCGGTGGCGGAAGAACAACCAGAGCAAGAAGATGATCAGCGACGGCACGTGCTCGAACGCGTAATAGGTGTTCAGCAAGCGCACGAAGAGATGCGAGTGCAGAGCCCATTGCTGCAGCGTGTGCTCATTGGGGAGCTGCAGCGTGCGCTCGAGGTTCCACAGCGATTGGCCGTGCGCCACCGCACCGGTGTCCTGAGTAACCGCGAGGTGCCCCGCGAGCATCCACAGTGTGTACAAGCCGAGCACCATTGCGAGCTCACGCAGGATCGCGCCCACAGCCACAGTGGTCTTCGTGGGGTTCGGCGCGTAGCGCATCGGCACGCCGACGACCGCCGCGGCTGCGCACATCACGCCGGAGTCAGTCGCAGGCAGCCAGTGCATTGTCGCAACGATGATCACGCGTGCGTTGCCTCCGGCGGCGCGCCGAGCGGCTCGACGTCAGGGCCCTCGGTCACGACCTGCAAAGCTACGTCCATGCACGATGACCGACGCCTCGTAGAAGCCCGCATCCACCGCGAGATCGGGCAGTGGGTGGTGCCCGCGATCCACACCGCCACAGTGCCGTTCACGGTCGAGGCCTGGGACGCGCCGGGCGAGCCGGTGCCGTACGACGAGGCGATGCGCGCGACGTACACGCGGTTCACGATCGGCTCGCGATGGGGCGCGCGGCCGTGGGGCACGACGTGGTTCAAGTTCCGCGGCACCGTGCCGGCCGGCTGGAACGTGTCGGGCGAGCATCGCCTCGAAGCCGTGGTCGATCTCGGCTTCTTCCCCAACGGCGTGGGCTTCCAGGCCGAGGGCGCGGTGTGGGAGCACGGTGGCGTGGTGCGCGGTATCCACCCGTGCCGGCGGGCCGTGCCGCTCGCGAAGCACAAGGCCGGCGACGCCGTCGAGCTGATCGTGGAGGCCGCGGCGAACCCAGCGTTCGCGGGCACGAACCCCACGCCGATGGGCTCCCGATCGACCGCTCCCGAGATGCCGATCTACCGCCTGGCGCAAGCTGACATCGCGCTTGCCGACGTGGAGGTCGAAGCGCTCGCGATCGACCTCGATGTGCTCGTGAAACTGCTGCGTCAGTTGCGCGACGACGATCCCCGGCGCGACCAGATCTTGCGGGGCGTAGAGCGGGCGATGGACGCGCTCGACCTCCACGACGTAGCGCGCACCGCGGCCGGAGCCCGGCAGGAGTTGGCACCGCTGCTTGCGGTGCCGGCCCGAGCGAGCGCGCATCGCATGGTTGCGGTGGGTCACGCCCACATGGACTCGGCCTGGCTGTGGCCAAAGCGCGAGACCGTGCGCAAGTGTTCGCGCACGTTCGCCAACGCGCTCGAGCTGATGGAGCTCGACCCGCAGTTCCGCTTCGTGTGCTCGCAGGCTGCGCAATACGACTGGATCGAGCGCCTCTATCCGAACGTGTTCGAAGGTATTCGCGAGCGGGTGCGCACCGGCCAGTGGATCCCGGTGGGCGGCATGTGGGTGGAGGCCGACATGAACGTGCCGAGCGGCGAGTCGATCGCCCGGCAGCTCGTGCACGGTCAGCGCTACTTCGAATCGCGTTTCGGGTTGCGTTGCCACGAAGTGTGGATCCCCGATGTGTTCGGGTATCCGGCCACGCTGCCGCAGATCTTCGCCGCGGGTGGATGCGAGCGCTTCATCACCCAGAAGTTGTCGTGGAACAAGCAGAACAAGCTGCCGCACCACACGTTCCGCTGGTATGGCCTCGACGGCACGAGCGTGCTCACGCACTTCCCGCCGGTCGACACCTACGGCGCCGAGATCGAACCGCGCGAGCTCGCGCACGCGCAACGGAACTTCGCCGATTCCGGATGGAGCGGTGTGTCGCTCCTGCCGTTCGGTTACGGCGACGGCGGCGGCGGTCCGACGCGCGAGATGCTCGAACGCATGCGGCGCGTCGCCGACCTCGACGGGTTGCCGCGCGTGGAGCTCGGTACGCCGGACTCGTTCTTCGACGCGGTCGACGGCGATGTCGCGACGGCCCGCGACCGCGTGCCCGAATGGCACGGCGAGCTCTACTTCGAGATGCACCGGGGCACGTTCACCACCCAGGCCAACACCAAGCTCGGTAACCGCACGTGTGAGCGCCTGCTGCGCGAGGCCGAACTCTGGTGGTCGCTCGCTGAACTGCAATCGCCCGGCGCGGGTTATCCGTACGACACGCTCGACGCGGCATGGAAAGAGGTGCTGTTCAACCAGTTCCACGACATCATCCCGGGCTCGTCGATCGCGTGGGTCTACGAAGACACCGCCGACACGTATGCGCGTGTGGTGCCGATCCTGGAGGCGTTGATCGACGAGGCGCTCGAGCGGTTGGCCGGCGAGCTGCACGAGGGCCCCGTGGTCGCCAACGCCGCCACCCACGCGCGCGACGAAGTGATCGCTGTTCGCGCCGATCTGCTCGGCGCCGTCGACTCGGCCCATACGCAGGCGCTGCGCGACGGGCGGGTGGCCTCGCGCGTGCAGGTCGACGGGCTGGCGGTCGCCTCGCCGCGTGCACTCCCCGTCGACGAGCCGGTCGTGGTCGACGAGGCCGCGCGCTCGATGCGCAACGGCCTGGTGTCGATCCGCTGGGACGACACCGGCGCGCTGGCGTCGGTCGTCGACGAGCGGTCGAAGCGTGAGGTGCTGATCGACGGAGGTCGCGGTGCGGCGATCGAGCTCGCGCCCGACCACCCAGTGGAGTACGACGCGTGGGATCTCGAATCGTGGGTGCGCCGCAACTCGAGCGAGATCCGCTCGTGCGAATCGATCGAAGTGGTCGAGCGCGGCCCACTCGTGGCGTCAGTGAGAGTGACACGGCGCTTCGGCCGCTCGACGCTGGTGCAGGAGTACGTGATGAGGGCCGGCAGCGCGCGCGTCGACGTGGTGTTCGACATCGATTGGCACGAGGACGAGCAGGTGCTCTCGGTGGCGTTCCCTCTCGCGGTGCACTCCGACACGGTCGACTGTGGCATTCAGTTCGGTGTGGTGTCTCGGCCGCGCTACCCCAACACGAGTTGGGATGCCGCCAAGTTCGAGGTGTGCGCGCACCGTTTCGTCGACGTGAGCGAGCCGAGCTTCGGTGTGGCCGTACTGAATGACAGTCGCTACGGCCACGCGGTGCTCGGCGACGCGGTCCGCGTCACGCTGCTACGCGCGCCGAAGTGGCCGGCGCCCGACGCTGATCGCGGGCGCCATCGCACCACGGTCAGCGTGTACCCCCACGGCGCGGGTCTCGACAAGGTGGTGCAGGAGGCCGAGGCGTTGAACACGCCGCTGCGGGCGGTGCCCGGCGCCGGCGAGCCCGTGCCCGGCGGACGGGGCTACACGGTAGCGATCGACCATCCGGGTGTGCAGCTCAGCGCGCTGAAACTGGCCGACGACGGCTCGGGTGACACGATCGTCCGGCTTTTCGAGGCCGTCGGCGACCGAGCCGACGTCGGCGTGTCGCTGCCGTGGAAGATCGCGTCGGCGGAACGAGTGAACCTGCTCGAAGATGCCGGAGAGCGCGTCGACGTGATCGAAGGTTCGGCGCGTGTGGCCATGCGTCCGTTCGAGCTGGTGACGCTCCGACTACGCCGTCAGACCGCGTAGCCGTTGGGGTTCTGCGACTGCCAGCGCCAGGCGTCGGTACACATCTCGTCGATACCGCGGGTGGCCTTCCAGCCGAAGAGGTCCTTGGCGAGCGAGGCGTCGGCCACTGTGGATGCGACGTCGCCCGGGCGACGCGGACCCACCCGGTGGGGGATCGTGCAGCCGCTCACGCGGCGGGCGGCGTCGAGCGCCTCGAGCACCGACGTTCCCTGGCCGGTGCCGAGGTTGACCGCGCGGCAACCGGGCAGTTCGGAGAGCGCGTCGAGCGCCGCCACGTGACCCTCCGCGAGGTCGAGCACGTGGATGTAGTCGCGGATGCCGGTGCCGTCGGGGGTGGGGTAGTCGTCACCGAAGATCACGAGCTCGGGACGGCGGCCGACCGCCACCTGCATGAGGTACGGCATCAGGTTGTTCGGGATCCCCGACGGGTCCTCGCCGATGCGGCCGCTCGGGTGCGCGCCGACGGGGTTGAAGTAGCGCAGCAGAGCAATGTGCCAGCGCTCGTCGGATGCCGCCATGTCGTCGAGCAGCCACTCGACCGCGGCCTTGGTGCGGCCGTAGGGATTCGTCGGAGCGATGCGGGAGTCCTCGGGAATCGGGTTGACGTTCGGGTCGCCGTACACCGTGGCCGACGACGAGAACACCACGGTGCGCACGCCGTGAGTGCCGAGGGCGCGCAGCAACGTCATCGTGCTACCGACGTTCACATCCCAGTAGTCGAGCGGCCGCGCCACCGATTCGCCTACCGCCTTCAACCCCGCGAAATGCACCGCGGCATCCACGGGATGGTCGTGCAGCACCTGGTCGAGCCCGTCGAAGTCGCGCAGGTCGACACGGTGGAACACGAGCTTGTCGGAGTCGCCGAGCTCGCGGATGCGATCGATCGCGGACTCGGAGCTGTTCGAGAAGTCGTCGACGACGACCACGTTGTGTCCGGCGTCCATGAGTGCAAGGCAGGTGTGGCTGCCGATGAAGCCGGCACCACCCGTGACGAGCACTGTCGAGGGCATCATGGATTTCTAGCGCGTTCGGGATCGGTTGTGGTCATGGCGGTGTCACCTTCCGTGGCGAGCGTGCCGTGCGTCACGGCCTGTGAAGAATCGTTTGCCAGCCCCCACCCAACATGTGTCATCGGCGTTGGGCACCCCCCACCCAACGCATGCATCGAAGCACAACTTCGACCGTCGGTAGCCTCGGCCAGCGCACCGCAGGTACGGAGCCGCGCACCGGAGGTACGGATCGTGGGAGAGCTCGAACGCCGGATGGCTGTGCGCTCACTCACGCGCGCGGCCGGCACCCTGAACGCCGTACGCCCGTTCGCCCGCACCGGCCCCGCGTCGGTGCCGTCGTTCTTCAACGGCTGGATGGTGAGCGAGCTGCCGCTGCACACCTCGGCGGTGCATGCCCTCGTCGACGCCGCGGCGATCCGCAAAGGCGCGCTGCGCACCTGGACCGGTCGCGCGCTGCTCGCCGCCGATGCGGTGTCGTGGGCGCAACGCTACCGGCTGCACCGCGAGTCGGGTATGGCCGACCGCGTGTTCGACGACGCGCTCGCCGACGAGCTCGGCGCCGACTACCGAGCGCGTGCCGCGTCGGTGGGTGTGTCGACGATCGACCACTCGATTCCGCTGACGCGTCTCGCGCAGCCGTTCTCGATCGCGCGACGCACGCTTGCGCACGAGCACGACCTGAGCTACGGCGAAGCCGGCAAGCGCAACTTCCTCGACGTGTGGAAGCACGCCGATCTGCCGCTCGACGGCCGCGCGCCGGTGTTGCTCCAGGTGCACGGCGGCGCCTGGATGATCGGCAACAAGAACCAGCAGGGCCAGCCGCTGATGGAACATCTCACGGCGCGGGGTTGGGTGTGCGTCGCGATCAACTACCAGCTCAGCCCGCGCGCCGCGTGGCCCGCGCACATCATCGACGTGAAGCGCGCGATTGCGTGGGTGAAGGCGAACATCGCGCGCTACGGCGGCGATCCGAACTTCATCGCCATCTCCGGCGGATCGGCCGGCGGGCACCTCACCGCGCTCGCCGCGCTCACACCCAACGAGGCCGTGTTCCAGCCCGGGTTCGAGGACGCCGACACCAGGTTGCAGGCCGCGGTGCCTTTCTACGGCGTGTACGACTTCTTGAACCGCGACGGCACCGGCCGCACCGACATGCAAGCCCTGCTCGAAAAGCGCGTGTTCCAGCACGTGCTCGACGACGAGCGCCGGCCCACGTGGGAAGCCGCGTCGCCGATGGGCGCGATCCGTCCCGACGCTCCGCCGTTCTTCGTGATCCACGGCACCAACGACTCGCTCGTTCCCGTGGAGCAGGCCCGCGCCTTTGCCGAGATGTTGCGCAAGGAATCGACCCAGTCGGTGGCGTACGCCGAGCTGCCCCGGGCCCAGCACGCCTTCGACGTGTTCTGGTCGCCGCGCACCTGGGCCGCGGTGCACGCGGTGGAGCGCTTCCTCGGGGTGGTCCGCGCGGGAGTCACCACCGGGTCGTAGCCTTTTTGTGCGGCGTGTGACGCGGGCGGCGAAAGGCAGGCTCGTCGTGTCACACAGCACTCGCATCGCCGTCGCCGAAGCGATCGGCACCCTGATTCTCGTGGTCGGTGGACCGGGCACCGCCATTCTCGCCACCGGTGGGTTCTTCGGCCCGGGCTCGGTGGGTGTGCTCGGCGTCGCGCTCGCGTTCGGTCTCGCGATGCTCACCGCGTTCTATGCGGTGAATGCCATCTCGGGCTGTCACATCAACCCCGCGGTCACGGCCGGGCTCTGGATCACTGGCAAGGTGCAAGCCCAACAGATCCCGTGGTATCTCGGCGGCCAGTTCGTGGGCGGCGTGATCGGTGCCGGCATCATCTGGGTGATCGCGCACAGCCACGCGCACTTCAGCGCCAAGGGGAGTGGCTTCGCGTCGAACGGCTACGGCAGCCATTCACCGGGCGGGTTCAAGCTGCCGGCCGTGATCCTCACCGAGATCGTGTTCAGCGCGCTGTTCGTGTTCGTGGTGGCGAGCACGTGCCGCAAGTCGCTCGCGCCGGGATTCAACGGCCTCACGATCGGACTCATGCTCACGCTCGTGCACCTCGTGACGATCCCGATCGACAACACGTCGGTGAACCCGGCCCGCAGCCTCGCCACCGCGATCTTCCAGCACGGCTGGGCGTTGAAGCAGGTGTGGGTGTTCCTGATCTTCCCGACGGTCGGCGGCATCCTCGGCGGCGTGCTCTGGAACTTCCTCGTGCAGCCGGAAGACAAGTAGTCAGACGTAGCTACACGAGCGCGCTGGCTACGGCGGCGCGCGCCGATTCGAGGTCGGCGTTGTCGGTGGTGATCGGTTCGCCGATCTCCACGTGGATCGTGCCCGGTCGCACCACCGGGGGCCGCCGCGTCACGAGCCGGTCGCTGTCGCGCACCACCAACGGCACGATCGGTACGGCCGCGCCTGCTGCTAGTCGCAATGGGCCGCTGCGCAACGCCGGCGCTTCGTCGGGGCGGTCGATGGGTCCCACGAGGAACACGATCGACGCGCCGCGCTCGAGCAGCGCGCGGTAGTGGCGCAAACGTTCGGCGTCGGGTTCGTCGACGCCGGGCGCGAACTCCACGTCGAACAGCCGGCCGATCGTGCCGAGCACCGGGTCCTGGGCGAGCGCGCGGTCGACGACCAGCCGGCAGTCACGCCGCAACAATTTGGCGACGACGAAGGCGTCGATGCGGCTGCGCTGGCGCGCCACCACCACAGCCGGCCCGTCGTGCAGGCCGTCGAGGTTCGCCTCGCCGGCCGTGTCGATGCGCACCGCGTTGAGGCCGAGCACGATGTCGGGGAGCAGCGTCGTGGCCACATTGCTGGCGTGGCGGCGGCTGCGCTGCCATGCACCGGCTGCCGCGGCCGCGGTGGTGGTGACCGGCGCGGCCACGAGGAAGCCACCCACGTTGCGCGCCACCACGGGCCAGCCGGGCGTGCCCCGGCTCGCGAAGCGCAGGATCGGCCAGCCGCGCGCGATCGCCTCCGCCGCAAGTCGCTTGCCCGGGTTGGTGGGGCGCGGTCGCCCGATCTCCGACATCAACGCGAGGTCCTCGTCGCCGTCGGCGTAGAAGAAGCTCGCGTCGAAGTCGAGGCTGTGGTCGAAGGCGAAACGGCGCGCCGCCAATGTCTTGCCCGGGCCCCAGAGCGTGGGCAGCTTCACCTCGCCGGTGAGCACGCCATCGACGGCTTCGAGCTCCTGGCACACGATGTGGTCGATGCCGAGCGCGCGAGCGATGGGCGCCACTTGGTAGTAGGTGGCCGACGTGGTGATCGTGACGGTGTGGCCGCGCGCCCGATGCGCGGCCACGAGCGCCCGCGCCTCGGGATACACACGGTCGGCGAGCACCTCACGGAACAGGCGTTCGCCGAGCGCCTCGAGCTCTTTCGTGGGCCGCCCGCGCCACGCGTCGGCCGCCAGCCCGATCAGCCGGTCGTAGCCGACGCGACCGAGCGCGTACTCCACGCCGACCCGTGCTGCGCGCACGGCTTCGACCGCACCCACTTGACGGCGCACGATGCGGTCCTGCGCGAACGCGTACACGGAGTAGCCGTGGATGAGCGTGCCGTCGAAGTCGAAGAACGCGCCGATGTGTTCGCCGCGCGGTGACGACGCGATCTCGGTGAGTGCGTCGTCGAGCGACCAGGTGGGCGCGGCGGACGAGGTTGTGTCTGCGTCGACACCGGGTTCGCGGGTGGTCATGGCGTGCTCGGTGAGAGGTCGATCTCGGGCGCGCCGACGCGCACGAGCGACGCGACCGTGGCGAGCTGCTGGGCCGTGATCGGCTCCTCGAGCGACTCGATCAGCGCGTCCACATGCACGACGTGGTCGCCGACTTCGATGCGCGTGATGCGCATCCCGCCAGGGAGCGTGGGCAGGTCGACAAGCACGGCCGGGAGGCCACGGCCCGGCGCCCGCATGGCACGCGAACGCACCGACACACCGGTGGCCACGAGCCGCATCTTGGCGTCCTCGACGCGTGGCTCGACCGTGGCGTGGCCCCACGATTCGTGACCGGGCCGGCGCGCGGTGGCGGTGTGGTCGCCGAGCTCCACGTGCACCTTGTCGGCAACGCCGGCGAGAAACCCGTCGAGCGCGCCTTGACCGATGGTGGCTCGGAGCCGGATCGGCGCGGTCACGAGCACGGGCGCGAAACCGGGTCGGATGTGCACGTTGGCGAACTCCACGTGCAGCAGGTCCAATGCTCCGTTCTCCACCCCCGCTCGGCTCCTCCCAGAGGCGCTTGCATCCGCGCGCCCCTCTGGAGCGTCGCCTCGCGCCCCCAGGGGCAGAGGCCACGAGACCTTGGATGCGTCGGCGTGGATCGAACCGAGCTGTCCGACCGCGAGCGGCAGCGCCGCGAGGTCGAACCGCAGGTCGTCGAGGTGGAGCCGCAGTGCCCCGTCGCCGTTACGGATCACCAGGTCACGCCCGCGCAGGCGGCTCCGCGCCCCGTCGAGGATCGTCTCGAGCATGAACTGCGGCGCGAGCGTTGCGCTCTTGTCGATTGCGCCGAGGGTGGCCCCCACGGCCCGCGTGAGCCCGTCGATCGATCCTGCGAGCGCGGGCTTCATCACGCCCATCGGGTTGGCGTCGCCGAGCCAGTCGCCGCTGGCCCAATCGGTCCATGTGAGCGGCAGGCGCGGGCGGTCCACCGCGCGAACGCTAATGGCCGAACGCGAGTGGGTTAACTGGAGGCTCGACGAGCGCCTCGGCCGACCCACACCGGATGGTCGGCCAGCGCGAGGAGTGCCGCGTCGCCCGCGGTGTCGCCGTAGGCCCACACCTCGTAGTCGTCGGGCTCGATCACGGCGCGCACCCTCCGCGCCTTCTCGGCGCCGCGGCAGTTCGCGCCGGCCATAGCTCCCGTGAGCCGCCCGTCGGCACCCACCTCGAGCTGCGTGCACAGGCACAGCTCCACGCCCAGGAGCTCGGCGACCACGTTGAGATACGGCTCGAGCGACGCCGACACGATCGCCAGGCGGTGGCCGTGCGCGCGATGCCACTCGAGTAGCGCTCGACCCGCGGGCTGCAAGGCCTTGTTCACCACCACGCGCGCGTAGGCCCGACCCGCAGCGTCGACATCCGCGCTCGCTCGCCCCGCCAACGCACTCATGATGATCGCGGCCTTGGCCGCGTCGCGCCGCGCGTCGGCGTCGCCTGCGAACCCGCGCGCCGCGGCCACGGTGAAGCGCGGCAAGGCCTGGTTGCCGCAGACCGACAGCAGGAATGGCAACACGGTGTCGCGGTGGGTGAGCGTGCCGTCGAAGTCGAAGAGCGCCAAGCCGCGCTTGGGCGATGTACCGAGGGTCGTGGAGGTCGCGGTCACTCGCGCAGACGTCTCCACACCGGGCGCGGGAGCAGTTGCAGCACCGGCATTGCGGCGCGCAGCACGTCGGGCACGAACACCACGGGCGAGCGGCGGCGGATGCCCTCCACGATCGCCTTGCCCACCGTCGGCGCGTCGGTGGCAAACGGTGCCGGAGGCTTGCCGGCGGTCATGCGGGTGTGCACGAAGCCGGGTCGCACAACTGTGACGTCGACGCCGGTGCCGTGCAGCCGGTCGCCAAGGCCCCGCGCGTACGCGTCGAGCCCTGCCTTTGCTGCCGCGTAGGTGAGGATCTTCTGCCTCGGACGCATCGCGGCCACCGAAGACAGCACCACGATCGAACCGTGGCCTTGGCGTTCCATCAGATCGGCGGTTGCGTTCATCGCGGTGACCGCGCCGGTGAACGTGGTGTCGATCACGTCGCGCGCCGCGCGTTCGTCACGGGCCGACTCGTCCTCGTCGCCCATCGTCGCGAAGGCCACGATCACGACGTCGATGTCGCCGTGCGTAGCCCACACGTCGCGCAACACGCCATCGTGAGTGGCGAACGCTGTGGCGTCGAACGTGATGGCGCTCGCGTCTACGCCCGCAACGCGCAGTTCGGCGAGCTCGTGCGTGACGGTTGCCGGATCGCGCACGGCCAAGATCACCGTGCGCGTACGGCGGGCCACGAGCGCGCGCACCGCCGCGAGCGCGATCTCCGAGCGCCCGCCCAGCACCAGCACCGACTCCACATCACCTAACGAGTCGCGCATCATTTCTCCAGCATGTGGAGGCGGCGGGCGAGGTCGCTGTTGAGCAGGCCGTTGGGGTCGAGGCGGTTGCGCACGGCGCGCCATTCGTCGAGCCGCGGGTACATCGCCGCGAAATGTTCGGGTGACACCCGAGCGTCCTTGGCGAGGTACACGCGGCCGCCCGCTTCGAGCACCCACTCGTCGAAGCGATCGAGCAACGGCGCGAGCTCGGGGTCGCCCACCGGGATGTCCAGTGCGAGCGTCCAGCCCGGTGCCGGGAACGAAAGATGGCCGGCGTTGGCACCCTCGAAGCGCTTGAGCACCGACACGAACGACGCCAGGCCGTGCACCGCGAGCTGCTCGAGCATCCGCCGGATCACTGCTTCCTGCCCGTACGGCACCACAGGCTGGTACTGCACGAAGCCGCGTGTTCCGTACACGCGATTCCAGCCCACGATGTTGTCGAGCGGGTGGAAGAAGCTCGGAATCGAGCGCACGCCGTGATGCGGGTGGGCCGGCGACTTGCGGAACCAGAGCTCGTTGAGCGCCTTGATCGTCAGCGGATTGAGCAGCCCGCTCGGCGGGGTGAACGGCACCACCGGTTGGAACGGCGAGGGGTAGGCGAGTGGCTTGCCGCGATGGCGCGCGGGCAGGTCGTCGACGCGCGCGTGGTTGCCGCGCTCCAGGATCGAACGGCCGAGGGCGCGGCCCTTGGCGAGGCAGTCGATCCAGGCGACGCTGTAGCGGTACGGGCCGTCGCCTTCCACCATCGCGGCCATGCACTCGTCGACGTCGGCGCAGCGCACGGTGTCGACCACCATCGCCGACGTCTCGATCGGATGGAGGCGCAGCGTCGCCTCGGTGACGGTTCCGGTGAGGCCCATGCCGCCGGCCGTCGCCCAGAACGCGTCGGCATGCTCGGTGGCGCTGATCGTGATCGGCCCGTGCGCCGGCGTCACGAGTACGGCCTGTTCCACGTAGTCGCAGAACGAGCCGTGCCGGAACTTGCCGTGCACATCGGATGCGATCGCGCCGCCGATGGTCACCTGCCGAGTGCCGGGCACCACCGTGGGGAACCAGCCGAGCGGCACGAGCAGGTGCAGCAGCATCTCGAGGCTCGCGCCGGCCTCGCAGCGAACCGTGCCCGCGTCGGCGTCGAGTTCGAGCACGCGGTCGAGTGCGGTTGCCGCGAGCACGTGGCCGCCGGCGTTCTGCGCGGCGTCGCCGTAGCTCCGCCCGAGCCCGCGCGCCACGACGCCGCGCGGCATCGGATCGGCGTCGACATCGTCTTCGCTCTCGGTGCTCGTGCCGTCATGCGGCGCGTGCAGGCGCTGCGCGACCTCGTCGGCGTCGTGCGGGTGCCACACGATCGAGCGCGACGGCGATGTGCCGCCCCAGCCCTGTAACAGCTCCGGTGCCTCGGCGTACTCGCGATGTTCGGGGGGCGACACAGTCACTTGTAGTACACCGCGATCCCGAACACCACCACCCACGCCACGCCTACGGCGACGAGCACGGGGTCGGACAGCAGGAGGTCTTCCGGCGCGCCGCCCTCGCCGCCCTCGAGGAGGAGCGAGTAACGGAGCAGCCCGATCACGAACGGCACGATCGACGACTCGAACCACACACTGTTGCCGGTCTGCGCCGAGAACTCGAAGGCCCACAGGCAGTACGCGAGGATTGCGACCGAGGTCGACACGCCACGCACGTAGAGCAGGAACTCGTGCGTGTACCCGGCGAGCGCCCGGCGGTGGTGCGCGGCATCGGGGCCCAGTCGCATCACTTCGGCGCTGCGCTTCCCCGTGACCACGAACAGCGAGCCCGCGGCGGCCACGATCAGGAACCACGTGGACACTCGCACGTTCGTGGCCGTAGCGCCGGCCACGGCGCGGATCACGTAGCACGCGGCCACGGTCACGAGGTCGAGCACCGGTTCATGCTTGAGGCGGAGTGAGTACGCGAGCGTGAGCGCCACATAGATGACGACGGTCGTGAGGAGAGCAAAGCTCGCGAGCACCGACACGCCGAGCGCCAGCAGGAAGAGCACCGCACCGAACACCTCGGCCTGGGTCACCGACACCTTCCCCGCGGCCACGGGTCGATTGCACTTCTTGGGGTGGCGGCGATCGGCCTCGGCGTCGCGCGCGTCGTTCCACGCGTAGGTACCCGACGCGGCGAGGCACAACGCCACGAACGCAACCAAGGTCTGGACGAACGGTTTGGCGTGGGTGAGCACGCCGGCGGCGCCGGGCGCGGCGAATACGAGCAGGTTCTTCACCCATTGCTTCGGTCGCGCCAACTGCAGGAGGGCGCGCGGGCTTGGCACGGGCGAGCAGGGTAGTGGTGGCCCGTCGGCCCGGGCGTCGATACAGTCAGAACATGGCGCAAGTCTCGGATGCGTCGAGCCCCGCGAACGTGTCGCCGAACGCCGGGGCAAGCGTCGCGGGCGGGGAGCCACTCGACGATCTCGACGCGTCGATCGCGTGCGGGATGGCCGTGGCCTACTGGGCTCGCCGCCAACCGGATGCGGTCGCGATCGTGTCCGAGCACGGCGACCGGACCTTCGGTGAGCTCGATGCCGGCGCCAACCGCCTGGCCAACGCGCTGCGCACCAGCGGGTTGCAGCCCGGTGACGGCGTGGCCCTGGTGTGCGGGAACCGTCCCGAGTTCGTGGAGGTGTGGGCCGCGTGCATCCGCTCGGGCCTGCGCTTCACGCCGGTGAACTTCCATCTCACCGGCGGCGAGGCCGGCTACATCGTGCGCGACTGCGGTGCGCGCGTCCTACTCGCCGACGCGCCGCGCCAGTCCGTCGCGCTCGAGGCGCTCGCGCAGGCCGGCACGGGGTGTCGCGGCATCGCGATCGGCGCCGACATCGAAGGCTTCGAGCGCTACGCCGACGTGGTCGCGTCCGGCTCGCCGGAGCTTGGGTTCGCGCCGGAGCCGGGCCGTTCGATGCTCTACACGTCGGGCACCACCGGCAATCCGAAGGGCGTGCACCATCGTCCCTCGCCGATCCAGATCCCGAACATCGCCGGCTACATGCCGGGCGACGCGAACCTCTGCACCGGTCCGCTGTACCACGCCGCGCCGCTCAACATCTCGCTGATCGCGGCGATCTCGCACGGTGCCACGGTGGTGCTCATGGACCAGTGGGACGCCGCGGCCACGCTCGAGCTCGTCGAGCGCCACCGCATCACGCACACGCACATGGTGCCCACGATGTTCCACCGCCTGCTCGCGCTGCCCGACGACGTGCGCGCCGCGCACGACACGTCGTCGTTGCGGCTCGTGGTGCACGGCGCCGCACCGTGCCCCGTGCACGTGAAGCGCGGGATGATCGAATGGTTCGGCCCGATCGTGGTGGAGTACTACGCGGCCACCGAAGGCACGGGCACGCTGGTCGACGCCACGACGTGGCTCGCCAAGCCGGGAACCGTCGGCAAGCCGTATCCCCGCGGGAAAGTGATCGTGGGTGACGACGATGCCAACCCGTTGGCCGCGAACGAGGTCGGGGTGGTGTGGCTGCACGCGCCGGGCGACGAACGCTTCGAGTATCTCGGTGATCCCGGCAAGACGACGTCGAGCTTTCGCGGCGACTACTTCACGCTCGGCGACGTCGGGTACCTCGACGACGACGGCTTCCTCTTCCTCACCGACCGTTCCGCCAACCTCATCATTTCCGGCGGCGTGAACATTTACCCGGCCGAGGTCGACGCGGTGCTGCTCGCACACGCAGCCGTCGGCGACGCCGCGGTGATCGGTGTGCCCGACGACGAGTGGGGCGAGAGCGTGCTCGCGGTCGTCGAGCCGCGAGAGGGTGTGGAGGTGTCGGACGCGCTCGCGGTGGAGCTGCTCGAACACTGCCGCGCCGCGCTCGCGCACTACAAGTGCCCGCGCCGAGTGGAGTTCGTCACCGAGCTCCCGCGCCACGACAACGGCAAGATCTACAAACGCAAGCTCCGCGACCAATACCGCTGATCGCTGCGGGCGTCGTTTGACTTCGATAATCG
>DASXZO010000078.1:0-22885 GCA_036501845.1 Acidimicrobiia bacterium
GCGCTCGGGCGCGCGCTCTGGCGCGCGCACGGATTCCGGCGCGGGCGTGGCGGCGCGCGCCGGCACGGTGACCTCGCAGTGGCGGGCCACGTTGGCGAGGATGCCGGCCGCGGCCATGAGGATCACGAGTGACGAGCCGCCAGCCGAGATGAACGGCAGCGGCGTGCCCTGCACCGGTGCGAGCCCTACCACCATCGCCACGTTGAGCAGGGCCTGCGCACTGATCCAGATCGTCACACCCGCGGCCATCAGCATGCCGAAGCGATCCTTCGACCGCAGCGCGACCTTGGCACCGGCGACCGCGAACGCGGCGAACAGTGCGAGCACCAGGGCGCAGCCGATCACACCGGTCTCCTCGCCGATGATCGCGAAGATGAAGTCGGTGTGCGCGGCCGGAAGGAACAACCACTTCGCGTGCCCGTTGCCGAGCCCAACGCCCGTGAGCCCCCCGTTACCGAGCGCGATCAGCGACTGGGTGATCTGGTACGAGCGGTTCTGCGGGTCGCGACCCGGGTGCAAGAACGTGAGCACGCGGCTCAGCCGGTAGGGCTCGGCGATCGCGAGCACCAAGGCGGCGAACAACGCAGGTGCGGCAGCCGACACGAGGTGCCGCCACGGCAAGCCGGCGGCGATCATCACGCCGATCGCGACGAACGCGATCTCCATCGCTGTGGCGAGGTCGGGTTCCTTCACCACCAGCGCGCACATCAGCACGGTGACGATGCCGATGGGAACGAGACTCTGCTTCCAGTCGCTGCGCCGCGACGCGCGGCGGGCGAGCAGGTTGGCGGCGTACACGAGCACTACGAGCTTGGCGACTTCGCTCGGCTGGAAGCCGATCGTGGTGTTCGGGCCGATCCATCGGCGCGCGCCGCCGGAGATACGACCGATACCGGGTACCAGCACTGCGAACAGGCTCACGATCGTGATGCCGAGGAGCACGTTGGCCCAGCGCGCCCAGCGGTGATAGTCGACGCGTGCGGCGATGATGAAGGCGATGATGCCGAGGAACGCGAAGCCGAGTTGGCGTTCGAAGATGTACCAGGCCGAGTTGTAGTTCGCGATCGACATCACCGACGACGCCGAGAGCACCATCACGAGACCGACGGCGGTGAGCGCGCCCACCACTGCGGTGATCATCCAGAAGAGCGGCGCGCCGTCCGACGTTGCGTCGGGGAACCCGACCTTGCGGGCGCGCTCGAGCAGATTCGAGAGCATCAGGCCTCCTGCCTCGTGGTGATCTCGCTGGTCTCGTTGGTGCCGTGGATGAGCACGCGGACTTCGTTCGCGAAATCGTCGCCGCGCTCGCCGTAATTCGCGTACATGTCGAACGACGCGCAGCCGGGCGACAAGAGCACCACGTCGCCGGGTTGCGCGTAATCACGCGCCGCAATCACGGCATCGTGCATCGAGTGCACGCGCTGCACTGCTTTGTGGCCTGCGAACGCCGTCGCAACCTCGTCGCCGGCTGCGCCGAATGCCACGACCGCACGAATCCGCGCGTCGGCCGCGGTGAGCGCGCCGAGGTCGAGGCCCTTGTTGAGTCCTCCGGCGAGCAGCACCACGGACTCGAACGCTTCCACCGCACGCACGGCGGCGTGCGGGTTCGTCGCCTTCGAATCGTCGATGTACCGCACACCACAATTCTCGCCGATGAACTGCACGCGATGAGGGAGGGTCGCGTAGTCGCGCAGGGCGCGACTGATCGCGTCAGCGTCGACACCCAGCGTGTGCGCGGCCGCCGCGGCACACAGCGCGTTCGTGAGGTCGTGCGGCAACGCGCGCGCGAGCGCGTCGACCGCGACAATCGGCGCGCCACCCGGCGCACGGAGCGCGCCGCGCGCCACGTGGTACGCATCGTCGTGCGCCGCGAGCGTCACGGCAACCCGCGTCGACGCTGCTTCGCCGGCGAGCGCGCGTGCGCCCGCGTCGTCGACGTTGACCACCAACGTGTCGGCGCGCGTCTGGTGCGCGAATACCTTGGCCTTGTCGCGCGTGTACGCCGCGAGGTCGCCGTGCCAATCGAGGTGGTCGTCGGCCACGTTGAGCAGCACGGCGACGCGCGGGTGGAACGCGGCGGTCGTGAAGTGCAACTGGAAGCTCGACACCTCGGCGACCACCACGTCGCCGGGCTCCCCCACCACCGAGATGAGCGGCGTGCCGATGTTGCCGCCCACGATCACGTCACGCCCACCCGAACGCAGCGCCGCGGCTACGAGTTCGGTGGTGGTCGTCTTGCCGTTCGTGCCGGTCACGGCCACCATCGGCACTCCCGCGCGCTCGGCCGCGAGGTCGATCTCACTGCGCACCGCCACGCCGCGCGCGGCCGCGCGTTGCAGTAGGCGATGCGATGGCCGCACCCCTGGGCTCGGCACCACGAGGTCGGCCCCGAGGAGTATGGCGTCGAGCGCTTCGTCTTGATCGCCGGGCGTCATCGAACCGGAACCGTCGGTCGCGTCGTCGATCACCGTCACGGTGTGGCCTTCGCCCGCGAGCCGGGCCTCCACGGCGCGACCGGTGGCGGCGTAGCCGATCACCACCACACGCATCAGTTCAGGACTCCCGGCAAGCGCAGGAAGTCGGCGTAGAAGAGGCCGAGGCCGAACGCCGCGCAGAGCCCCGCGAAGATCCAGAACCGCACCGTGATCGTGGTCTCCGGCCAGCCGAGCAGCTCGAAGTGATGGTGGATCGGCGACATGCGCAACACGCGCCGGCCAAAGCCGCGGAACGAGATCACCTGCGCGATCACCGAGAGCGTCTCCACGAGGCACAAGCCGGCCAGAATCGGCAGCAGCAAGATCGTGTGCGTGAACAGCGCGAGCCCGGCCATCGCGCCACCGATCGCCATCGAGCCCGTGTCGCCCATGAAGATGCGCGCCGGCGCCGCGTTCCACCACAGGAATCCGGTGCAACCGCCGAGCATCGCGCCTGCGATCGTCATCAGGTCGAGCGCCTGTGCGGGCTGCACCGTGTACGGATAGGTCAACAGCGCTTGACCGTTCGTGGGGAGGTAGTGCCCGAAGTGACGGAACTCCCAGAAGGCGATGATGGCGTACACGCCGAATACGAGAATGCTCGTTCCCGACAGGAGGCCGTCGAGCCCGTCGGTGAGATTTGCGGCGTTGGTGGTGGCGAGGATGATCACCACCGCGAGCACGCCCCACCCCCATGCGCCGAGGTCGATGCCGAGCTCGTGGGTGAACGAGAGCTTGGTGGACACTCCGGCCCAGTTGACCGCAGCCGCCGCAAACAGCGCGCCGATGATGATCAGCCCGATCAGCTTGCCGCGCTTGCGCAAACCGAGGTTCCGCTGGTTGCGAATCCCGAGATAGTCGTCGATCGCGCCCACACACATACACGCGACGATCAGTGCCATCAACAGAATGCCCGAACGCGAGAACTTGAAATCGTGCCGGCGCAGATGCGCGACGGCGTAGCCCACCACTGCGGCCCCGACGATCGCGAAGCCGCCCATCACGGGCGTGCCCACCTTCTTCACGTGGGGGTGCTCCACCGGTCCGTCGTCGCGGATCTGCTGGCCGATGTTGCGCGCGCGCAGCCACTTGATGAGCAACGGCGTCGCAACCACGCTCGCCACGAAACTCGCGGCAACGGCAAGGAACAGCGCGATCACGAGTCACCGCCCATCGTCGCCAGCGACTCGCGCGCCACCGTCACGTCGTCGAACGGGATCACGACGTCGCCGATCTTCTGACCCTGCTCGTGGCCCTTGCCCGCGATCACCACCACGTCGCCCGTGTTCGCCTCTCGCAGTGCGAGCGCGATGGCGGCCCGCCGATCGAGCTCCACGAGCGGCGCGCGCTCACCGGGAACGCCGCGCAACACGTCGGCGGCGATCGCGGCCGGATCCTCGGAGCGCGGGTTGTCCGAGGTGAGCACCGCGATGTCGGCGCCATCGGCCACCGCGATCCCCATGAGCGGCCGCTTGTGCCGGTCGCGGTCGCCGCCGGCGCCGTACACCACCACGAGGCGCGCCGACGAGGACGCCACCGCGCGCAGCGCCGCCAGTACGCGTGTGAGCGCCTCCGGCGTGTGCGCGTAGTCGACGAACACGTGCAGCCCGCGCTCGTTCGGCACCGGCTCCAGCCGGCCCGGCACGGATCGCACCGATCCGAGCGCGCGTGCAACCACCGGCACCGGTATTCCCACTGCGAGCGCGGTCGTCGCGGCGGCGAGCACGTTCTCGAGGTTGAACGTGCCCACGAGCGGCACGTCGATCGGGCACGGCTCCGCGACGCGCGTGCCTGTAAGCGTGCAGCGAAGCGAGCGCAGATCGAACGACGCATCCGTGGCAATGACGTCGGCGTCGCCATCTCGTGCGTACGTCCACACGTCGAGTCCGAGCGCGCGCGCGTCGGTTGCGATCGCGCGGCCCACTTCGTCACCCACGTTGGTGACCGCCACGTTCGTGTAGCGCGGCGTGAACAGGCTGCGCTTGGCGGCCGCGTACTCGTCCATCGTGCCGTGGTAGTCGAGATGGTCCTGCGAGAGATTGGTGAAGCACGCCGCGGCGAACTCGCAACCCACCACGCGCCCTTGGTGCAGCGCGTGCGACGACACTTCCATCGCCACACCAGCCACGCCGTCGTCGCGCATCCGCGCGAGCAATGCCTGGAGTTCACACGCGTCGGGCGTGGTGAGCGAACTCGCTTCGGTGTGCCCGGCCCACCGCGTCTCCACGGTACCGATCACGCCAACGCGATCAGCGGTCGCGGCCAGGATCGACTCCAGGAGATACGTGGTGGTCGTCTTGCCGTTCGTACCGGTGACGCCGAGTAGGCGCATGGCGCGCGAGGGATGGCCGTGCAGGCTCGCGGCGAGGCTGCCGGCGACGTCGGCGGTGGAGCGCACCACCACGTTCGGCACGCCGAGCCGCAGCCGGTGCTCGCTCACGAGCGCGACCGCGCCCGCGGCGACGGCTTGCGGCGCGTGGTCGTGGCCGTCGACCTGGCGGCCACGGATACAGCAGAACAGCGAGCCGCGCCGGGCGGCGCGGCTGTCGCATGCGACGTCGGTGATCTCGACGGCCTCCCAGTCCCCGTCTTCGGGAACGGACAGGAGCGCCGTACGGTCGATCGCGGCGCCGTCGAGCAGTGCGCGCAAGTGCACGGAGCCTCAGCAGGTCGGGATCGGAACCCTCACGGTACCCGGGCCCTCCCGTCCGGCTTCGAGGAAACCGTGGTTGTGGTGACCGCTGTTGTGGGCCGTGTGGTCGTGGTGGACGCGGGTGTGTGTGCGGGCGGCGCCGACGTGGTGGTGCCGTGCGCCGCGCCGCCCTTCTTGGTGGTCTTCTTCGGCGCCGTGGTGGTGGGCGTGGTGGTGGACGAGGTGGTCGTGGTGGGGTGCGCAGCGGCGTACGCCGCCACCGCCCGGTTGTGCATCGCCTGCGCGAACGTCGGGAACGAGCAAGTGAGGCCGTCCGCCCTCGCCCACACCTTCGCCTGATCGGACTGCTGCGGGAGTCCGTCATTTGGCTTCACCGCCGGCACCTGCGTGCGCAGGAGCGCCGCGCCCATGATCTGGCTCCATGCCGGTGCAGCTGCGCTGCCGCCGTACACGGCTGTGGCGTCGTCGAGCACCACGATGGCCGCGAGCCGCGGGTTGTTCGCCGGAGCGAAGCCCGCAAACGTGGCGAAGTGGCCGCCGGGGTCCTTCACGCCCTGGAGGCCGAGCTTCAGCACGGTGCCGGTCTTGCCGGCAACCTCGTAACCGGGCACCGCGGCGCATGGGCCCGTGCCGGCGCGCACCACGTTCTCGAAGATCTGCTGCATCGTGGTGGCAGTGGTGCTCGACACCACACGCGGCTCGGTGTGCACCGGCTCGTTGTGGCGCACTCCGTTCGGCGACACGACGGCACGAAGCAGTCGCGGCTGAATGGGCACGCCCCCGCGGGCGATGGTGGCGTAGGCGTCGAGCATCTGCATCGGCGTGACGAGCGTGCTGTAGCCGATGGCGAGGCTGCGCAGCCCGGAGTCGGCGTACTGGCTCGGCGGCAAGAGCAGCCCCGTCGCTTCGCCGTTGAAGTCGATACCGGTCTTGCGGCCGAAACCGAACGAACGGAAACCGGCGTCGAGCGTCTGGGGTGTCAAGCAATGTTCTGCGATCTCCGCAGTGCCGACGTTCGACGACTGCGTGAGGATGTCCCACGGCGTCCAGCTCTCGGTGCCGTGCGACTCGTCGTCCTTGATCGTGAACGACGAGCCGTTGGGGATCTCGTACGGCACCGTGTAGTGGTCCGTGGGCTGCAGGCAACCGCTGTCGAACGATTTCGACACGGTCACGATCTTCATCACCGAACCGGGGCTGTACGTGTAGGTGAGCGGCAGCTCGGCGTCGGTTGCCGACCCCACGTGCGGCTTGGCGCCGCCTTCCACGCTCGCCATCGCGAGCACGTCACCGGTCTTCAGGTCGAGCACCGCGGCCATACCAGCCTTGGCGTTCTGCGACGCGACCTCGCCGAGCAGCGACTGCTCGGTCGAATACTGCAGGCCCTCGTCGATCGTGAGCTCGAGCCCAGAGCCCGGGTGGGCCTGGCTCAACACGTGCTGCGAGCGCGGGATCGTGACCCCGTCGGCCTGGTCGGACACTTCCATGCCCGACGTGCCGTGCAGGATGTCGTTGTACTGCTCCTCGAGACCCGACGCGCCCACCGGCCCCTGGTTGCCCGGTACCGTGCGGCCGATCAGCGCGGAGGCAAGCGAACCTGCGGGATACGTGCGCGCCGGCTCGGTGACCACCGAGATGCCGGGGAACGCCATCTCCTTCAGCGTGTTGGCCTCGTTCACGTCGATGTCCTGCGCGATCACGCGGTATTCGAGCCACGTGTTCTTGGCGAGGCGCTGGCGCTTGAGGCGCGTCCGCAAGGTGTTCTCGTCGATGCCGAGCACCGGCGACATCGCGTGCGCGTAGTAGTCGATGTCGTCGACCTGCTCGGGGTCGACCACCACGTCCTGCTCGTCGACGTCGGTGGCGAGGTCGATGCCGTTGCGGTCGGTGATGTCGCCCCGCTCGGCCGACAGCACCACGTTCGATTGCGACTGCTCCGCCGCGGCGGCCTTCCAGTGCGCGCCCTGCACGATGGCGACGAAGCCCACACGCGCCGCCAGCACTGCGAGCACACCCACTACGCCGATCGCAACCGCGCTGAGACGGCGGCGGTCGCGCGCGAGCGATCGCCGCTCACGCTCCTCGCGCACCTCGATCGACTCGGGCACGCGGCGACCGGGCCGAGCGCGCCTCGTGTGAGCGGGCTGTGGCGCGCGACGGGGAGGGCGGCGGCGCGGCGGTTCAGGGGGCGTCGGCAAGTTTGTTCCTCGCGAAGTCGTCGGAAGCGGCAAGCGCGCCGTTGTCGTTGCCCGACGCCGGCGTGTCGGAGCGGGGCACGGACACGACGGTGATGCCCGGCGCCTGCACGAGCCCTTGCGCGGCCGCGGCGTGGGCGATGCCCGCGGGCGACGACGATGCGAGCACTTCGGCGCGCAGCGACTCGTAGAGCTGCTGCTGCGCGTCAAGCTGCGTCTGCAGATGTTGGAGGTGGATCTGGCGTTGCGCCATCTGCACGTTCATCACGACGATCACGAACGGACTGGCGAGGAGCACTACGGCCACGATGCCGATCACGATGCGAGTGTGCCGGCGGCGCCGCCACTCGTCGGGATCGACGAGCTCGAGCGGGCGGCTCGGCGTGATCGTGTCGCTCGGCTCGGTCGCCGCGCGCGAGCTGCGGACGGTAGGTGTCACGAGAGCTTCTCCCCACCCAGACGTTCGCACGCACGCAGGCGCGCGCTCTCCGCGCGCGGGTTGTCGCGCACTTCGCCGGCCTCCGGGCGCAGCGGGCGGCGCGTGAGCACGCGCGCGATCGGATGGCGCTCGCGCGTGATCGGGAGGCGCGCCTCTTCGTGCGACACCGCACCTTCGTCGGCCCACGCGCGCATGCGCTCTTTCACGATGCGGTCCTCGAGTGAGTGATACGCGAGCACGAGAATGCGCCCGCCCGGTCCCACGAGGTGCACCGATTCGTCGAGACCGTCGGCGAGATTCGGCAGCTCGCGGTTGACCTCCATGCGGATCGCTTGGAACGTGCGGCGCGCGGGATTGCCACCGGTACGCCGGCTGGCCGCGGGGATCGCGCTCGTGATCGCGGCGACGAGTTCGTTCGTGGTGTGCAGCGGCCGCGCCGCGACGATCGAGCGCGCGACGCGGCGCGCGTAACGCTCCTCGCCGTTGCGGGCGATGATGCCAGCGAGCTCGTCCTCGTCGTATTCGTTCACCACCTGCGCGGCGGTGAGCGACTGGCGCGCGTCCATGCGCATGTCGAGCGGCGCGTCGAAGCGGAAGGAGAAGCCCCTCGCGGGCCGGTCGAGCTGCGGGCTCGACACGCCCAGATCCATGAGCACTCCCACAATCGCCTCCTCGCGTTCGCCGACCAGCGCGTGCAGCCGGCCGAACTCTCCCTGGACCATCTCCACCCGGTCGCCGAAGCGCCGGAGTCGTGCGGTGGCCGCGGCGACAGCGTCGGCGTCGCGGTCGATACCGAGCAGCGTGCAGTCGGGGCGCGCGTCGAGCAGGAGGCCAGCGTGCCCCCCCGCTCCCACGGTGCAATCGACCAACAAGCCGGCCGGCACGGGGAGGAGCAGTTCCACCACCTCCCGGCTCATCACCGGAAGGTGCTCGAACTGTTCCCCCATCAATTTCGGCACGTCATTGCGGATTACCTACGGACCGAGCTCGAGCCCCCCGACCGACATGTCGCCGATGGGTTTTCTCTCCCGAATCGGCTTCGGCTGAGAGCGGGCGGAGTAGGGCCAACAACCGTGTGGCCGGGGAGCTCGAGCTGGGTCCGAGGATCACTCGGAGCCGCGCAGGACCGCGATACCCGCGGTCGAGTGCAGCTTGGCGGTGCCTTCTCCCTTCTTCTCGTCGAAGAGGTCCGGGTTCCAGACCTCGATGTGATCGAAATGTCCCGCGAGCCAGATCTCGCCGGTGAGCCCGGCGTAGTCGCGCAGGTGTTCTGGGATCGAGATGCGGCCCTGCTTGTCGGGCACCACGTCAGACGCGCCGGAGAAGAACGAGAGGGTCATCGAGCTCTCGTCGTCGCCCACGGTCGCCATCGACTGCACCTTCTCGGCGACGGCAAGGAAGCCGTCCACCGGGAAGATCGCGAGACATCCACGTGGCCATTCCGACACGACAGCACCACCCTCGAGTGCACTCCGCCATTTGGCAGGGAGGATCACTCGGCCCTTGTCGTCCAGCGCGTGTTTGAACCGCGAAAGAAACACTGCACTGCACCACTCAGGACGGGTGGGACCACCACCACCTACGTGTATTGATGGTCACCATAACACCCCACTTCGCGCCCTGCAACCCCCCTTTCCCCCATTCGACACCCCGCGCCGCGCCGCGGTGCCCCATCTGGGCGTCAGGGGCACCCATCAGGGTGGTGGCAGATCGTGCACGTTGTGGCGAATGCGCGCACCCTTTCGTGGCTTTCGCGAAACAACAAGAGGTGCCGGTGTCACGCGACCGCCTCCTCTGTGTCGCGGGCGCCGGCGCCCGTGGGGGCGTTGTGGCCGTTGGCGGCGTTGAGACCGAGATAGGTGTGCCAGGTGGGGTCGAGGTGACCGACACTGGCCACCACCCAGAGCGAGGCCGCTGGGAGTACCGGGGCGCGCCGCAGCTGGAGGTCGCACTCCGACAGGAGCCGGTCCTCCTTGCGTGTGTTGCACGGCCGGCACGCCGCCACCACGTTGTCCCACGCGTGGTTGCCGCCCCGGCTGCGGGGCACCACGTGGTCGATGTTCTCGGCCGGGGAGCCGCAGTACTGGCAGCGCCCGTGGTCGCGAGCGAACACCGCGCGGCGCGACAACGGCACCGTGGTGCGGTACGGAACCCGCACGTAGTGGCGCAGCCTGATCACGGTCGGTGCCGGGATGGTGGCACGCTCGGAGTGGAAGCACCCGTCGCCGTGCTCGAGTACCTCGACCTTGTCCTTGTACACCAGCACGACCGCGCGTCGAGCCGCCACGACGCACAATGGCTCGAAGGTGGCGTTGAGCAGTAGCGCTCTCGCCATGGCGACCTCCCGGCGATCGCCGGAAAGTGTAGGGGGATGGCCGGCCCGGGCCCGGCGCTATCTGTGCCCGCGAAATCTGTGGTCTCGCGCGCCACGACGCGCCACCCGCACCCATTCGAGGTAATCCACCACGTCGCGCGCGGTCGGCGAGCCGTCGTCGCCGTACGCGGTGTGCAGGCGCCATCCGAGGTACTCGCGATCGGACCGCGGCACGAACGGCGGCCGTCGCCACCAGCCCGGCGGCGAGGCCGCGCCCAGGGTGGCAAGCGCGGTGGCCCAGAGATGCGGCCGGCGGGCGACCGAAAGGGCGATCCTGGCGAGCTGAGGACCGCTCATTCCGGGCGCAAGGTAGCGTTCGCGAGATGCAGGAGACGGCCACCACATCGAGTGGTGCGGATCCGACTTCCCAGGTCGTCACCGAGTTCAAGGTGCGTTTCGACGCCCTCGCCGCCCAAGTGGAGATGGTGTTGCGGGGCAAGCGCCGGGCCGTGCACCTCGCGCTCGTGTGCCTCTTCTCCGAAGGTCACCTGCTGATCGAGGACGTGCCGGGCGTGGGCAAGACGTCGCTCGCCAAGGCGATCGCCCACTCGGTGGGCGGCACGTGGCGACGGGTGCAGTTCACGCCCGACCTTCTGCCGTCCGACGTCACCGGCGTGTCGGTGTGGGACCGGGCCAAGAACGACTTCGACTTCCGGCCCGGCGGCGTGTTCGCCAACATCGTGCTCGCCGACGAGATCAACCGCGCGTCGCCGAAGACGCAGTCGGCGCTGCTCGAGGCCATGGAAGAGCGCCAGGTCACGGTCGACAGCGACACGCACGTGCTCGCGAGCCCGTTCATGGTGATGGCCACGCAGAACCCGATCGAGCTCGAGGGCACCTATCCCCTGCCCGAGGCGCAGCTCGACCGCTTCCTCATGCGCCTGCGGATCGGCTATCCCGACAAGGACGCCGAGCTGGCGATCCTCGACGCGCACAACGAAGGCCGGCTTTCGGCCGAGGCGCTGCGCCCGGTGATCTCGCCCACCGAAGTGGCGCACTGGTCGGAGGCGCTCAGCGCAGTGTTCGTTGCGCCCGAGCTGAAGCGTTATCTGGTGGAGTTGGCCGAGGCGAGCCGCAACCACCGCGACCTCTTGCTCGGCGTGAGCCCGCGTGGCGTGCTCGCGCTCCAACGCTCGTCCCGCACCTTCGCCGCGAGCCTCGGACGCAGCTACGTGGTGCCCGACGACATCAAGGCGCTCGCGCCTTCGGTGCTCGAGCACCGCATCGTGCTGTCGGCCGAAGCCCAGCTGCGCGGAGTGGCACCGTCGAGCATCGTGGCGACGCTGCTCGACGCCGTGGCGGTTCCGGTGCAGCGGACCACGTCCACATAGGTCGTCGATGAGCTTCACGCGGCGCGGCTGGACATTGCTCGGGGCGACCGTGGGGATGATCCTCGCGGCCCGGCTGCTCGGCCTGCCGCAGCTGCTCGTGATCGGCTGCTCACTGCTCGGCCTGCTCGTGATCTGCGCGGTGTGGACGGTGACGCGCTCCGACGCGCTCGTGGCGTCGCGCGCGCTGCCCGAACGCATTCACGTGGGCGGCGACGGGCGCGTCGACCTCACGGTGGTGAACGAAGGCGGCCAGACCTCGCCCACCCTCGCCTTCACCGACGACTTCGACGGCGGCGAGCGTTCGGCGCGCTTCCTGCTCGCGCCGCTCGAACCGCACGCGACCGCGCGCGCGGCCTACCGCGTGCCCACCGACACGCGCGGCCGCCACGAGCTCGGTCCGCTGGTTGCCAGTATCGGCGACCCGTTCGGCATCGCTCGGCGTGCATGGGAGGCCGCGGGCCGGCGCGAGATCATCGTGCACCCCCGTGTGCACGAGATCGTGCCGCTTCCCGAGCTCGGTGGTGAGGGCGTCGACACCGACTCGCGCCACGTGCTCGGGCGGCCCGACACCTCGGGCGAGTTCCACACCTTGCGCGAGTACGGCGCGGGCGACGACCTGCGGCGCGTGCACTGGAAGGCCACCGCGCGGCGCGGCCGCATGATGGTGCGCCAGCACGAGTCGCGCCGGCGTGCGCCGGTGCTGGTGATGCTCGACGTGCGCGTCACCGCGCACGACCGCGACTCGTTCGAGCGCGCCGTGGAAGCAGTGGCGTCGATCGTCACTGCACTCGAGCGCGCCGACCGGCCCGTGGAAGTGGTGACGACCGCCGGAGAGCGCGTGGGCCAACCCGGCCGCCGGCACCTCGCACTCGTGCTCGATCATCTGGCGGTGATCGAGGCCAACGGACCCGACCGCATCGTGCCCGCGATTCGCGGCCAGCGGGCCGACACGCTCGTGGCGGTGATGGGCGCGATGCGCGCCACCGACTTCGACGCGCTGGAGATCATCGTGCGCCGGCGCGGCGGCCTCGCCCTCGTGCGCTGCCACGCGGGGAGCGGCGCGCCGGCGCCGGCACCCGGATCACGCTTGCGGCGACTGCACGTCGATCTCGTCAACCCATCCGAAGCCCTCGGCCCCACGTGGAACCACGCAGTGTTCACATGGCAAAGACTCGCCCACACCTCGGTCCACTCCTCGCTGTCGGCGCGCTGAGCGCGGCGACAGCCCTCGGGCTGACGCGCGTGTTCGCGCACGCGGCGTGGCTCGCGCCAATGCTCGTCGCGGCGATCGCGCCCGTGGTGATCACGTGGTATGCCGTCGCGTACCGCTGGTCGGCGCGGGCGTTCGCGATCGTGGTGTTCTACAGCGCGGTGTGGTGGAGCGCGATCGTGGTGAACCCGCACCGCACCGTGCTGGGCATCGTGCCCACTCCGCCGGGTCTCGTCGTGTGGCTGCATGGCATCTTCGACGCGCCACACGTGCTGCGCACGGCCGTGGTACCGGTGCCGCCAGTCGGTCACGCGCTCGAGCTCGCGGTGTTCGCGTTCTGGATCGCCGCGGCCGGCACAGCCTGGTCGGCGGTGAAGCACGACGGCGTGTTGATCGCGTTGCTCCCGAGCTTCGCCTTGTTCGTGACGATCTCGTCGCTCGGCAAGGGCGCCTACGTGTTCACCACCACACTGTGGTGCGCGGCCGCCGGCGCGTTCCTGCTCGTGCAGCACGCCGACGCGGCGCTGCGCGCGCGCACGGGCTTCCAGGCCGTCGCTGCGCACCGCTCACGGTTGCTGTCGGGCGGCGCGACGGCCGCAGTGCTGGCGATCCTGTTCGGCGCGATCGTGGGCCCGCTCCTCCCCGAAGCGAGTAGCGCGCCGCTGCTCGACTACCGCGGGCACGGAGGGAACTCGTCGCAGATCGTCGACATCTCTCCGCTGCTCGGCATCGGCGACCAGTTGCGCCAACCGAAATCGGTGCAGCTGTTCACCGTGGCCGCGAGCAGCCCGGCGCGCTGGCGGCTCATGGCCCTCGACGAGTTCAACGGCGCCTATTGGGGCCTGCAGGAAACGTCCACCACCACGTCGATCCCACCGGACAACGCGCCACACCTCGCCAACGTGGCGCACACGCCGGTGATCCAGCAGTATTCGATCGGTCCGATGGGCGGCAAGTTCCTTCCCGCCGCCTACCGAGCCGAGAACGCGCCCGACCTCTCGAACCTCGTGGTGATCCCCGACTCGGCCACACTCGTCGTGAACGACGAGAACCATCAGGGCCTCAACTACGCGGTCACGTCGTCGCTCGTGGGCGCGTCACCCACAACGCTGCGCGAGGTGCCGTCCGTCGACACCCGCGACCCCATGATCGCCCAGAACCTCCAGCTCCCGTCGTCGTTCGCGCCGCGCATCAGCAACGAGGCCAAGCGCATCGTGGCGGCCGCGCACGCCACCACCGAGTACGACAAGGCGCTGGCGCTGCAGACCTACTTCCGCGATCCGAAGCGTTTCAAGTACGACCAGAACGTCAACCTCAGCGAGTCGACCAACGCCATGGAGGACTTCCTCTTCGACGTGCGCCGCGGCTTCTGCGAGCAGTTCGCGGGCACGTATGCGGCGATGGCACGCGCGGTCGGCCTGCCGACGCGTGTCGCGGTGGGCTTTCAGACCGGCGCGCTGGTGAAGCAGGGCACGAACGCCGACGGCTCACAGATCCTCACCTACTCGGTCACCACGAAGGAAGCCCACGCCTGGCCCGAGGTGTACTTCCCCCGCGTGGGCTGGATCGCGTTCGAACCCACACCGGGCCGCTACGACTACAACTCGCCGGACGACCCCAACGGCACCGCGCTCAACGCGCCGCCGTACCAGGCCGGCGCCACGGGCACGGCCGGTCGTGGCGGGTCGACCACCACGGTGGCCACCACCGTCGCGCCGAACAACGGATCGAGCCCGAGTGCCGGTGCGAGGCCGCCTGGCCGGCTCGACATCACACCGCCCGCGACGACAGGAACCACGAAGCAAGGTGGCGGCACCATCAGCCTGTGGCTCCTGATTCCAGCGATCCTCGTGGCCGCAATGGCGCTCGCCGTCGCCATGATCGCGTTGCTCCAGCACAGCCGGCGCTGGCGGCGCGCCCACGCTCCCACCACCCGAGCACGAGTCGACGGAGCCTGGACACAGGTCACCGAAGACCTCGCGCGCCGCGACATTCGCCGCCGGCCCGCGGCCACGCTCGTGGAGTTCGCGCTCCGGGAAGCGCCTGCGGCGGGCGCCGGCGCGGCCGGGCCGCCGCTGCTCGAGCTGGCGCAGCTGCAGACCCGATCGATGTACGGCATCGACGAACCGGCAGCAGACGACGCCGACCGGGCATGGGCGTGCGCCGACAAGATCGCCACGGCGCTACGAGCCGAGACACCCCGTCGCGAACGCATCCGCCAGATGTTCGGGCTCGGGCCGCGCCGCCGGCGCAAGCGCCGGCCCCTACTCCGAACCGTGTGACGTCGGCACGTTCACGGACGTTGGTATTGCGCTCAACGACACCGTCGACAAGGATGCCCCGCCGTGGGTGGCGACCGGGCGGTGCGGCACTTTGGCGGCTTTGACACGCTGCGCATATTCGCGGCGATGGCCGTGGTGCTCACGCACTCCTTCGAGCTGACGGGGCACGCCACCGACCGCCCCTTCGCGCACGTGGGCCGCTACCCCATCGCACCGGGCGAGGTCGGTGTGTGGATCTTCTTCGCCACCAGTGGATTCCTCGTGGCCAGGAGCTTTGCCCGCGTGCAACGCGGCATTCCGTTCGCCTGGAACCGTTTCGCCCGCATCTGGCCCGCGCTGATCACTCTCATCCTCCTGTCGGTGTTCGTACTCGGCCCGCTCATGACGACGTTGACACTGCACCAGTACTTCTCGTCGACCGTCACCTGGCACTACCTCGTGCGCAACCTCATCATGTTCAAGGGCCCGACGTTCGCGCTCCCCGGCGTGTTCGCGAACCAGCCCGCGAAGGCGATCAACGGATCGCTCTGGACGCTGCCCTACGAGTTGTGGGCCTACGTCGGTGTGCTCCTGCTCGGCGTGACCGGCCTGTTGAAGCGGCGGTACATCCCGATCGGTCTCGCGATCGTGGCGATAGTCACGTTCCGCTTCGACACGTACTCACACCAGATCCATTTCAACTATTCGGCGTTCGCGATGTCGACACGGCAAGGCGCGCCGCTCGCGGCGTTCTTCCTGATCGGCGTGGTCGCGGCAGGCATCCACGACTTCGACCTGCGGCGCTTGGCCTGGCCCGCATCGGCCCTCCTTGCGCTCTCGTTGCTCGTACGCGAGCCGGTCCTGTTCATCGTCGCCATGGCGGCGCTCACCCTCGGGCTCGGTACCACCGACACTCGGTTCAGCGCGCGCCTGCGCACGCTCGGCGATCCCTCGTACGGCATGTACATCTTCTGCTTCCCGCTCCAGCAGACGCTGTACCACGCCGGCATCCACACGTCGTGGGTGATGTTCGCCGCGTCGGCGCCGCTCTCGGTCGCGATCGGCTACGCGTCGTGGCACATCGTCGAGTCGCCGGCGCTCCGGCGGCTCAAGTACCGCCGCAAGCGGTTGTGGAGCACCGACGTGCGGCCCGCGCCGGCGGCGGCCAACTAGCTGCTCTCGGCGAGCAAACCTTCGACGAAGCCCGCGCGGTCGCGGGTGAAGGCGCGCACCTCGGCCTCTACTTCGTCGACGATGCGCTCGACCGGCACGAACAGCGCGAGTTGGCCATGGCGCAGCGCGTCGAGCACCTGGCCGTCGTCGCCGCAGGCCCACACGGTGCGGCCGTCGGCGACGAGACGTACCGACGCGAGGTCGTCGCCCCATGCCGCAAGTGCTCGCAGCGCGCTCCGCACCCGAGCGCGAGGTGTGCCCGCGTCGAGCAGCGATCGGACGACTCGGAGCACCACCAGATCGCGGAACGAGTAGGCGCCGTCGACGCCTGACGGCGGCACGAGATCGGCGCGGTCCCACGCAGTGAGCTGCTGCACGCTGCAGTCGGCGAGGCGTGCCGCCTGCGCGCGCGTGAAGCCTTCGACCGACGTCACCGTGTCAGAACCTTGCTCGCCCGCCGCGCTCAGCCGTCGTGACGGTGGAAGCGCTCGCGCAAGCCGCGGCCGGTGTCGCCGAAGAGGCTGCGCACACCACCTTCGCGGATCCCGAAGATGCTGTGCAGTCCGGCCTTGCCGATCTTCTTCAGATTCGTGGCGATCGTCCACAGCGCGAACAGCATGCCGAGGAAGCCGGCGAACGCGAGCGCGATGTTGTTCGTGAACGTGAGCACGACCACCACGAGGCCCACGATGAAGCCGACCATCGCCCAGCGGATCGCGCGCAGCGCGTGGCGATACACCGTGGTGCGACTGACCGTGTCGACGAGCTGCGGGTCGGTGGCGCTCAGCTGCGCCTCGATCTCTCTGAGGATCTTGAGCTCGTTGTCGGAGAGCCCCGGCATTGGTGTGACCTCGCAGATTGCCTGGGATGATTCCCTAGGACAAGAACACGGTACCCGCATTCTCGCGCGGGGAACGTCGGGTCACAATGCGGAGGGTGTCACCTTCACCCCGGCCTCGGACGCCGAACGGTAGGCCGCCTCCACCACTCTGTGCGCCGACAAGGCCTCCGTGGCGCTCGGATGCCCGCGTCGAGGACCACCGGGTGCGTCGAGGCCCTTCAGGAAGGCCAGCGCGGGTTCGGCGTATTGCGCCACCGACTTCTCGTACACGTCGGGCACGGCGAGCAGCGCGGCCCAGTCGGGCAGTGCCGCGGTGCGTTCGGTGGTGTCGTCGGCCGTCTGCACATGGAGCGGGCCGAGGTAGTCGTCCTCGGTCCACAGATAGGCGCGCTCGCAGAACACTTCGAGCCGGCGACTCGACCCGCGCGAGAGCACTTGATGCCACACGCTCGCGAGCGTCGCGCTCGCGCCGCTGTCGTATTGGAGCTGCACCACCGCGGTGTCTTCGATGCCGGGATGACCGAAACGCTCCGCCGTCGTCGCCTGCACCGTGCGCGCCTCGCCGAGGATCCAGGCGAGCACGTCGATGTCGTGGATCGAGTGCTCGATGAGCGTGCCACCACCGGCGAGGCCGCGCTCGCGCCGCCACGTGGAGCCGTACATGCCCTGGATCGGGAAATACTGGTCGTCGCGCAACGAGGCGTAGAGCACGCGCCCGTACTCCTCGGTGCGCACGATCTCGGCCACGTGTGCGAACACGGGCGCGTGCCTGAGCACCAGGCCCACCTGGTGCGGCACCCGTTCGAGCAGGCCGGCGACGAGCACGCAATCCTCGATGTTCGGTGCGAGCGGCTTCTCGCAGAACACCGCGAGTCCGCGTTGCACAGCCGCGCGCACCGCATCGAGGTGACCCGCCGTCCACGTGCAGATCCACACCACGTCCACCGCGTCGAGCAGCGATTCGATCGAGTCGTGCGCGGTCGCGTGGTTGTGTGCCGCGAGCTTCTCGGCGCGCTCGCGGTCGGTGTCGAACGTCGCGGTGATCGCCGCGTCGACGAGACCGGCCTTGGCGAGCTGCGCGATCGCGTACGAGTGCACGGTGGCGATGTGGCCACAACCGACGAACCCGATCCGGCGCGTCATCGGTCGTCGTCCTCGCGATCGCCTTCGCCGCCTTCGCCATCGCCGCGCCGCACGAGTACCGCCGGCGTCACCGCGGCGTTACCGAAACGCGCCCGCACGGAGTCGACCGCGCGTTCCACTGCTTCTCGACGCGCGCCGCCCGTTGCCGCGCTTGCCTCGGCATCGGCCAGCCCGAGGTCGAGCACGCCTTGGGCGTCGTCGGTGTGGGCCGCGAGCTGCGACACGTGCACACCCAGCAGCCGCACGCCGCGCTCGACATCGACGTCGTCGAGGAGCGAGCGCGCGGTCGCGCTCACCACGGCGGCAAGATCGGTCCGCGCATCGAGCGTGCGCGAGCGGGTGATGGTGGTGAAGTCGCCGTAGCGCGCCTTCAAGGTCACCACGCGGCCGGCGACGTCGTGCGCCCGCAGCCGCGCCGCCACGCGGTCGGAGAGTGCGAGCAGCTCACGCTCGGCTGCCGTTCGAGTACAGATGTCGTGCGCAAAGGTCTCCTCGTTCCCGATCGACTTGGTCTCGCGGCTCGTTTCGATCGGTCGGGCGTCGATGTTGCGCGACAGTTCCCGGAGATGGCGCCCGTTGGCCATGCCGAGCGTGCCTTCGAGAGTGCCGTCGGGCAGCGCGGCCACGTCACCGATCGTGTGCACACCGATCCGCTCGAGCTTGGCGAGCGTCTTCGGGCCCACACCCCAGAGCTTCTGCACCGGCAACGGCGCCAGAAACTCCAATTCGGCGCCGGGCGGCACGATCAGCACCCCGTCGGGCTTCGCCATGTCGCTCGCGATCTTCGACAAGAACTTCGTCGTCGCAGCGCCCACGCTGATCGCCAGTCCGGCCTCGTCGCGCACGCGGCGGCGGACCAGCGCGGCCACCTCCGCGGCGTCGCCGTGCAACCGCTGCACCGGCGCCACGTCGAGGAAGGCCTCGTCCACCGAGAGCTGCTCCACATCGGGCGTGATGTCGCGCAGGATCGTCATCACTCTGCGGCTGTGCTCCTCGTACACACCGTGGCGCGGCGTCACGTACATGCCGTTCGGGCACTGCCGGCGCGCCACACCTGTGGGCATCGCCGAGTGCACACCGAATGCTCGGGCTTCGTAGCTCGCCGCGGCCACCACCCCTCGCCGGCCGAGCCCGGCCACGATCACCGGCTTGCCTCGCAGCGTCGGATCGAGCAGCTGTTCGACCGACGCGAAGAACGCGTCGAGGTCGACGTGTAAGAACTGCGCCGAGGTCATCGGCGTTCGACGCGGAGGTCGCTGCGACTCGTGCCGAACACGTCGTATTCGAAGCGCCGATGCGGCACCTCTGGCGTGAGCTCCCAGCGGTCGAGCAGCCACTCGGCCAGCGGCTCGCGCACCCATTGCGGGCAGGTGGCCAGCAGGTCGTGCGCGTCGGAAGGAATGCAGTAGCTGGCTTCCACCACGATGCCGTCAGGATCGGCGATCGTGATCTCGCCCTCGTACGCCACCGCGAGATGCACCTCGCACCGCAAGCGCCAGCCGAGATCGGCGGCCTCGGCCACCACCTCGTACACCGGTCCGACCCACTCGCTCACGATGATCCCGGTCTCCTCCTCGACTTCGCGCGTGAGCGCGGCGAGCAGCGACGAGTCTTCGGCGTCGACCACTCCGCCGGGCGTGCTCCAGTCCTCCACGCCGCCGCGCCGCACGTTGCGCACCAGCAACAACTCGCCGTCGCGCTCGATCAACCCGCTCGCAACCGTCCACTCCCGCATCTATTGCGCCGCCTCCGGCAGCGCGGCGAGCGTCCTACGCACTCGTGTCGCTCCTTCGTCGCTCCCGAGCTGCTCCGGTCGCCGCTCCGGAACGAGCACTTCGAGGGATACGGCTCCCTGCTTCTTACGACCTTAGGCTCCGCGACGATGGCGACGAACGGTCCGGTCGACCCCGCAGTCAGCCATCCCAACGCGCCGCGCAAAGGTCCGGTGTACCTGGCGTATGCCGCCGTCGTGGTCGCGGGCACGCTCGGCGCGCTGATCGGCTACGGCCTGGTGAACGCCACATGCAGCGACCAGGCGCCGAAGCTGCAACGCCTGCTCCACCTCGCCGACCCCGCGTACAAGATCCCCGCGCACTCGTGCCAGGTGCAGCGCGCCGGCGGCCTGCTCGGTGGTGCGATCATCGCCGGCATCGGCGCGGGCATCGTGGCCGTGCTCGTGCTGCGGGCCATGACCGATTGGCACACGCACAAGCCCACCGGCCACGTCGACCCGAGCGACTCGTAAGGCGACTGCGCGATGGCCGACCTGTACCCGCTCGTGGTCGACGAGCGCCGTCGCCTCGCCGATCAGCTCGACCAGCTCACCGACGAGCAGTGGGCCACGCCGAGTCTGTGCGCGGGCTGGACCGTGCGCGATGTCGCCGCGCATGTGGTGTATCCCACGACCACGTCGAAGGTGCGCGTGATCGCGCCGTTCGTGCGCAGCGGCTTCAACTTCGACAAGCTGACCACGCAGCTCGTGCGGGCCGACACTCGCAGCGGGCCCGAGCTGGCCGCCGTGTTGCGCAAGAACGCCGAGCACCGGTTCACCCCGCCGGGCTTCGGGTTCGAGGCGCCGCTCACCGACGTGGTGGTGCACGGTCGCGATATCGGGCGGCCTTTGGGTCTTCCCGCTTCGATCGATGCTTCGACGGCGCGTGCCGTGCTCGACTTCGTCGTGTCGAAGAAGGCTCGACGCGGATTCGTGGGCCGAGGCATCACCGAAGATCTCCGTTTCGAGGCCACCGACCTCAACTGGGCGCACGGCACCGGCCCCGAAGTGCGTGGCCCCGCCGAAGCCGTCATCCTCGCGATCCTCGGCCGCGCCGTCGCCCTCCCCGACCTGTCGGGCCCTGGCGCCGTGTTACTCGGCGGCCGCCTCGCCGCGTAGCGGCCCGTCCCGGCGCGCGTGGTCCTGCACTTGTCAGCCATTCCTGACTTTCGCAGGACCACCCATCAGGTTGTCAACCGATTCGGCCGCCCCAGCGTGGAAGAGTCGTGCCGATGGTCGAGCGCGCCGAAGTCGGGGAGGCGGAAGCGCCAGTGGTGTCCGCTGTTTCCGACGGCCCTCCTGCCTTCGAGGCTGAATTCGACCACCTGTTCGCGGCCGCGTACCGCGCCGCCTTCCGGCTGCTCGGCGATCGCGAGGAAGCATCCGATTGCGCGCAGGAGGCACTGACCCGCGCGTACCCGCGCTGGGAGCGCTTACGGCGGGGCGAACCGGCATCGTGGGTCGTCCGTGTTGCCGCGAACCTCGCAATCGATCGCTGGCGACGGCAGCAGCGTTCCGACCGTTCAGAGCCGATCGCCGAAGCCCCGCACGTCGACGAATCGGTCGTCACCCGCGCCGTGCTCAACGCCGCGCTCGCCGAACTGCCCAGACGCCAGCGCGAGGTCGTCGTGCTCCGGTACGTCGGCGACTTTTCCGAGGCCCAGGTCGCGTCGGCCCTCGGGATCTCGCCCGGCGCAGTGAAGCAACACGCGTCACGCGGCCTCGCCGCGCTGCGCAACCAGTTGGAGGACAACTGATGGACCTGACCCACCTCGACGACGCCACACCGCCCATACCAGACACGGCGATGCGCAGCCGCGTCGTCACGAGCGCGCTCCGCCGACGCCGCGTACGCGTCGCACTCGAATCCGCAGCCGCGCTCGCGGTCGTCGTCGCGGTCCTGTCATCCCTGGTCGTCGCACGAGGCGGGCATTCCTCTGTGCGCGTGGCAACCAAGCCGGGGCCGACGCAGTCGACCGACCCCGAGACCTTCAACGTGCCTTCCGCGTCAATGGCGCCAACACTTGAGGCGGACGAACACATCTCCGTCGACACCTCGTGGCAGAACCAGCCAGTGCGCCGGGGCGACATCATCGTGTTCCAGGCGCCCCCGAGCGAGGCATCCAAGAACGTCAAGGACCTCGTGAAGCGCGTCATCGGACTCCCCGGCGACAGGCTTTCGGTGCGCGACAAGCACGTGTACATCGTCCCGGCCGGCGCGAGCACCGGCCACGAGCTCGACGAGCCCTACGTGAAGAGCACCCCCGACTGCCCGGCCGGCACACAGAGCCCGATCGCGGGGCGCACACTCCAGCCGGTCACTGTTCCCGCCGGCGAGTACTTCGTGATGGGCGACAACCGCTGTGCGTCAGAGGACTCCCGCGCATTCGGCCCGATCCAGCGCAGCAGCATCCTCGGACTCGCCTTCGTCCACGTGAATGCGCCGACAACGACGACGTCACCGGCGCCGAACACCGTCGTCGTCCAGCTTGAACTCGGTGACACGTCGGTTGCGCAGGGCGCTGTGTTGACCGGGACGCTCGTGTTCGACAACCCGACCGGACATGTCGTGACCGTCCCAGCCACCGATCACAACAGCGCGATCGGACTGCTTGAGCAGCAACTCAGCACAACGAACCACGAGATACAGAAGGCCGACATCGCGTTGGCGGCGTGTGGCAGAGATCGGGACTGTGAGCTACGGAACCTCGCCACGCTTCGAATCCTCAACGACAGCGCCGAGGACCTGCGCAAGGAGCTCAACCGTGGTGGCTGCCTTCACCAGTACCAGGTGGTGATCGACACCAAAGAGCCGACCGACCTGTCTTGGTACACGGTCTGCAAGGCGTTCGGTGACCAGCCGTCGGTTGCAGGTTCGGCTCACGATGTGCTGGAGAGTCGCTTTCTCGCGATCCCGACAGGCGTGACCCTGCTCCGCGTGTCGATAGTCGCAACTGCGCCGTTTGACAACGGTCAGCTGCCGCCACTGCCCAAAGGGCGCGCGTACGTGTACTTCGTGG